>JAHBUB010000026.1 GCA_019638285.1 Cyclobacteriaceae bacterium
AAAAACTTTTCGCGCCTACTTTAGAATAGAATAAATTAAATCAACTCAAATATAAAATGAAAAAATTACTTACAATTTTCTTACTACTCTTCACCGTTTCTTTATTCACTACATCATGCAAAGATGATGATGACAGTTCAAATCCTGCTGATCTAATAGTTGGATCTTGGCAATTTGTAAGTAGTGTGGCTACAGAATGTACCAATCCTGCTGACAATGAAAGTGATACATGCACTACAAATTGTGAAATCACAATCTTTACAAAAGATACAGTGACTTTTGCAGGTGATACACCTGAGCCATACTCGATGGATGGCAACAAGATTACATTTGGCACAGGATCAGGAGCAGATACTTATGAGCTTTCTATTACTGGATCTACTTTAACAGTAACTGAAAAAGAGCCAGGTGATTGCAAACGAGTGACTACTTTGAAAAAAGTATAGAGAGAGTCAGGGAGTTATTTTTTGGATGACTCCCTAATTTTTTAATCTCCAATATTGAAGTTGCCTTGGTCTCTCTATAACTATCAGAATTCCTTGAGGATATTGAAATAAATAAGTCGAAAGCCCTGTTTATAATTATGAGAATAACCAAGCTTGCTTTACTAGCTGCCTTCCTTTGTGGCTTTCTTGTCAGCCCTCGCCTTCAAGCACAAGACTATAAGAAACTTAGGATAGCCCTGGTGGGAGGCTATGGCATGCGCGATATGTTTGGTGTGGGCGGATCTGGCGGACCGGTAGTTAGTTTAGAGCCCGCATTTAGAATAACAGACAAAATTTTGATTGGCGCAAGAAGTGAAGCAATGATGCGCGTGCGAAGTCTATCTAAACCTGGCGCACAACTCAACCCGCTTACGAGCTCTATCTCCTGGTCAATGTTTGGTCAGTACTATTTTTCCAAGCGTGTAGTGCGAACCTTTATGGGTGCGGGGGCCGGAGTGGCTACCTTATCACATAGAACCATCACCTATCATCCCGATTTCATAGGGCCCGCAGCGGACTATGCCGTAGGAGAAAAGCACCCTGTTTATTTTGTCCGATTTGGACTGGAGGCCAGTCATTTTGTTGTAATGCTAGAGTATAATTATGGCCGTGATGAGCCAGTAACACCTGAACTAGCTATGAAAAACAGCTACGCTGCCATAAAATTGGGATTATTTATTGGTGGAGGTTTTAACTAATTGAGGTAAACACATCTATCGTTAATGAGGCTGAAAATTATTTATCCGCTATTTTCACTTCTGGCACTTGTAGCCTGCAGTGAAAGTGAAGTGGCTAAGCCAGAGCCCACTAAAACCGATCGCGACCGACTTGGCCTTAAGGGCGATGTAAAGTCGATGGAGTCGGACAGGGAAAAATTTGTGTTTAACGAATTTGGTAATTATACAAGTGAAATTGTTTGGAGCCCTGATGGTGCGCTTGCAACCAATACTAGATATACATACACCCCTGCCGGACTTGTTGCAAAAAGAATTGGATTGAATAATTCCAGGGTAGAAAACTTCTCTTACAGAGAAGATGGACAGCTGCTTGAAGAATTGTCCCTGTGGCGTGGCGGCAAATACAATTACAAACTTAGCTACATCTATAACGAATGGGGTTGCTCACCAGCCAGGTTAGAATAAATGCAGACGGATCGGAATCGGTTCAGCTTCGGAATAATTATAACGAGAAAAAGCAATTAAGAGATAAGGAAATTTATTCTGGAGGTAAATCCGCTATCTACGCGTATGAATACGATGAAGTAGGAAATGTGATCCGGGCACTTGAGCATATTGATTTCCAGTATGAGTATGACAGCCGTGGTAATAAAATTGTAGAGCGTGGGTATAATCTAAATGGGTCTTTTAGGTTTAAATACACATTCAAATTCAACGATAGCGACCAACTCGTAGAGCGAGCGGAGTACAATGGAGGAGATGAAATTATTTCCGTTTACGAGTATAAATATGACGTGGCAGGAAATGAAGTAGAACAAAATTATTTTGCTCCGCTAGGTCATCTCGAATTTAAGTATGTGCGCACCTACGATAACAATAGCAACCTGATGCGTTCAAGTTACTTTGAGGGAAACTTTAAATCCCCCCAATCATTTGAAAGTTATGTATATGATAGCAAAAACAACTGGGTTGAAAAGAAGAATGCACAGGGAGCGGTGGAAAAAAGAGTACTCACTTATTTCCATGAAGAAGTAAAAAGGGAATTGCCTCCAGGTTCAATAGACGCTGGAAACCCAAAAAATATAATCGACTGTTACGTGCTTTTGTCGGGTAACCATGGCCTAACCGAAATTATATCTGTGAAAAGCGCAGGAGAAACATTTACCAATTCCAGCGGGGGCGAGACTACCCTAATAAACAAGAATGTAGCCGGTGGCTACTTTGAAGTGGGTAATTCAAGTGGCATCGAAAAGCGACAAACGCAATATGTGCAGTGGAATCTCCCAGGTGGCGATGTGCTGTTAGGTGTAAATGAAATCCTTTACCTAACTGAGACCTTACCAATAACCGAATCGGTAGCATTTTATAAGATAAGTAAAGGAGAATGGAAGTCTACCGATGTGGGCATACTAACCGCCATTTCAAGCGAAGCGGAGCGAACACGATTTTTTGAAACTCAGTTGGGAAAAAATAACCATGAACTGTTTTACTTGCTTCAGTTACCTGAAAAAGGAAAAGACATAAGCCTGAAGATTATTGATTTGGAGGAAGCATTACTTAATGACAAAACCTTTGCAAAGGAAGTTATTTTAAAATGGGAGGAGGGTTCTTTCAAACAATGAGGGTACCTCAATTTGCTTCGTGAAATAGTTTACCCATTTCACAAAGAATTTCACTCTCCCTGCAAAATTACGCTGGCGGCCTTTTATTAGAAATAGTAGGTTAGGATGAGAATACTTTTGAACCAGGTCACGTAAATTCTGTAAGGGACAAACAGAAATTTCGCTTCAAAAGGAAGAAGAAGTAGTTTGCAACTTGGTGATTTACTTTCTGATCTAAATTTAAGATAACTATGATAAAATTGAAAAACTTAATTTGGACGGCTTTTGCCCTGAGTTTGTATTCCTGTATGGTAAGTGCTCCGGCAGTGCCAGAAACAGAAGTGCGCGTGACTCTGGATGAAAGCGTTGCCATCGAAATTTTTAAGGACAGCGGCACCCGCTTCATTACACTGTACAGCGAAGAGGATTACCGTAAGGCATTTCTAGATTACCTTAAATCCTCGATGAATGAGAGAAAACTAATTATCGATAATACTAATCCTGTGTTTAGCATTGCTATCACGAAGCTGGAGCTTACCGAGATAAGTACCCTGGACACGGTAAGAGATGAAAGATCACCTGATAACGGGAGGGTTTTTGATATCGCCATTGCCAATGGGAAAGTGTCGGGCACGATCACGAACTTAGCCACCCAAAAAACAGAAACGTGGACAGCCAATAGGGACAAAAAGGAAAGGCTCACCTCGTTTCAAAGCCCTGCTCAAATTATCAAAGGGGAGAACAAAGACTTGAATGAATACCGAAAGAAAGACTTTGATAAAAACGAGTTTGTATCCATAGCAGCTCAGTGTGGCCAACAGGCAGCCAAGGAGGTCGGTAATAGTGTCCGCAGGCAATTGAAATGAGCCGATCTGTTTTTTTCCTTTTATGCACCGCCCCATTCCTTTGGAATTGTACGGGCAGCACAAACAGTACTTCATCAATTGATACTGCTGCTGTTGATTCGATTCAATCCGAAGAACCTGTGGCGCTAGATATCTCCTCGCCCCAAAAACTAATTGACTCATTTGTAACGGAAATGAAAAAATTGAATAGTGAGAGTCCAGATTACACTGTGAATGGTAATACAGTATGGTCAAACGAAAAAATAAGTGCAATCAATTTTTCTGAATCCTTTGGTAGCTCCAATTATTCCTATGCGTTGCTGTTGAACCCATCTTCTCAAACAAAGGAAACGCCAGATGGAATTGCGGGAGACCGGCTGATTTTTTTCAACAAACAATTCGGGTTGGATTTTTCGTTCTATCAAGGTTCATTGGAACTGGTTGCAGATTTGGATAACAATGGTCAGCCAGATTTCCTGCTCAACAATCAAGCAAATACAAGAAATTACACACAAGGCCGCGTTAGGATATTACTCAATGAAGGACATTATTTATCAGAGGGAGAAGTGGGAGCTTTTTCTGATTTTGAGGATGGTGTATGCGAGGGGTCTATCGGTATTTATGAAGAATTAATAGTTGACAACGAAACGAGAAGTGTTGTTGTAAGCCACACGGAGGGGAAAAGAGAGAGCGATTGCGCTGATTATATCGCTATCAAGTATACAAAGCATTATCAATGGGACAAAGACATAAATAGCTTTCGCTTGAGTGGTGTTGAGTTCCCGGGGCTCATCAACAATCCTGTCTTTTCTGCATTGCCTAAAGGTTGGACTCAACTTTGGGAAGACGACAATGAGTGGGTGCGGGGTGAGGTGTCAGATTCTATCAAATCCCGGTATATTGGAGACGGGGATTACACAGACTACTACACTTGGGATTATAAAGGCATGAATGATATGGGTTTTTACCTTATTGTGGATTGTAAAGATTTGGGCGGGGGTAATTACCTGGTAATTACGAAGAGTTTTAATTCTTCACCCACTATTGAAAGCTTGCTTGAAGGAGAAAACGAGGAGAATGGACTTCATTATGAGACGATATCTACAATTGATGCGGAGATAGGCTTGTTCACGATCAATGGCATTCGCTATACATCTAAGCCAGATCGATTCAAATTCGTGACTATGTATGAAGAAATTTGATGGAAATGACTTGACTCAATACATACGATCATTAGAGGTTTCTAAACGAAAAATAAATTATGAAACATACCCTTAGCTACTTTTATTTCTGCTTATTCCTCTTATCGTTTTCGTGCAGTTCACCAAAAAATAAAAACCAATCCACCGACTCAACACATGTCGATCAATATGAGGTGGCTACTGAGAATGCTCCCACAGAAGATATGTCGGAAAAACCAAGAGAGGAAGCCCCTCTGCCTGAGAATAAACTGTTGAAGGGAACAGATGAAGTTATTCTGGATGGATACATTGGTGATCATTATGATATACTGCTCTTGTTGAAAGAGGTGACGCCCGGTCAGTTTGAAGGCAAGTATTTATACAAACGAGTGAATAAATTTATTTCTCTCGAGGGTCATTTGGAAAACAATGTTTTGCTTTTAACTGAAAGCAATGATAAGGGAGAGATTACCGGTCAATTTACCTGCGATGTTTCTTCTTATCCGCGTATTGATGGATCTTGGACTAAGCCCGATGGCAGCGGATCGATGAATCTTTATTTGCATAAGATTATCCCCGTGGGTGTTGAAAACAATAACGGGCAATTTGAGTTTGGTAAAAAACCAAAAGACGACAAGGGTGAGGTACTGTATAATCTGAATGGAATATTGACCACCTATTATTTAAAAGATGAAGGCGATGGCTGGTCGAGCGGAGTGTACAAGTGCTTGAATCTGAAGACGGGAGCTTCGTTAAAGTTTGAAGACATTTTTAAGCCTGAATCGAAAAATCAAATCCTGGAGATGATTGCAACGAAAGTAAAAGAGGCATGTGGCCCACAAGTAGGTGATACCTATTCAGCTGCTGATTATACGTTGGATAATCAGTCTACTCTTGTTACCCGCGAAGGCATTCGCTTTATTTCTCCGTGTGAGCGCTCGCAGGGTTATTATCAGGGTGTGTTTACCGTGGATTTTGCTTTTGATGAGTTAAGTGCTTATTTGAAGTATTCCTATTAATAGTGAATTGGACAATTATAAAATTTTGAATTTATGGTAATCTATCAAAAAGGAAAAACTCCATTCATACTCCGTTTTTTAACCGTATTTATTAGCCCAGGGACTTGGATATTATCGGGCTTTGGAGCTGTCATATTCTATTTTGCGGGTACTGAAAAACCGCCTATGTCTACTGGAATGTACATAGTGGCAGGGATAGTTGCTCTTTTAGTTTACGGTATTATGCACGCCCATTGGGTAGAAGCGGCCACAAAACTCGTACTCATCGAAATCGTTCCTTCTGGTCTTCGTATTCAACAATTAAAATACGATACGTTGCATGAGGTGATCATTGAAGCCACTCAATTAGACCTGGCTGCAACTCGTTATCGTTATACCAGACGAAATCAAAACACACAGTGCACGCTTATAATATCGAATAAAGATGAAACTCATTCTTTTACAGTATGGGGTGATGAAGAGTTGATAGGCCAGATGTTAGAAAAAATTAGCGAACAAAAAGTAATTGAATTGCTTGCCAACGAAAACGATTTCATAACGAGATATAAAGAAAATGTGAATTCTGTAAGTACCAAAGTAGCTAACGTAATCGTATATGGTGTGCGTACAGCCTTGGTGGTTGGTATTGTGATAGGGGGATATACGGCTTATCAAAGTTATGTAGAAGGAGGTTTTATGAGCGAGCTGGTTAACGCAATACGGCACTATCAAAATGAAGATGCGACTTCAGAAAATAATAGTGAGGCATATCAGTCGCTAGTGGATTTTCCTAGGAAATGGTTTCCTCTTTTCGAATCGGAGGATGGTTTGGTGCGCCAGCAGTTGTGTGGTAGTGAAGCACACATTGAGATTTTCGAACGTGATGGAGGCGACATTTGGAGTGAGCACGGTTACCAAGATATGTTGGAAGGAGCCATTGTTGATTTTATCACTGAGGGTGACGGTAAATATATACTCACCATTCAATTGGAGAGAGGTAATAGGCGTCAGATAACAATATTGACTGTTGATCAGGATAATGAGATTTATACAATAGATGAAAAAACCTATACATCAAACCCTGATTCATTTGTGATAGAGAATGATACGGAGGAATGTTTATAAAAAATTAATACAATGAAAATATTTTGTATTCCTGCATTGTTACTTGTTGGTCAATTTTCATTGGCGCAAGGTTATGAAGGTCATCCTTGTGCCAAGGGCAGTCTGCTGCTGAAAAGCCTGATGCAAAAAAAGGAGATAAAAGCTGATGTGTATATCAATGGATGTGATCCTGATCGTGGTCAAAGGGTAAGCTCATTTCTTAATGCCAGTGGAAAGGCACCTATGAGTGTGAAAAACCCAAACTTTAAACCCCCTCCTGATTGGGAAGAGGCCGATGGAGATTATGCGCATGACAATTGGACATGCATGTATGCTGGGGGAAGTGCGGTTGATGGTAACAAGTCGACAGCCTGGGTGGAAGGAGTTGCCGGTAATGGGGCGGGTGAGGCATTGATGGTAACACAACTTGACTTGTCGCGTAAGGTGGAAATACTTGCGGGTTTTGGAAAAAGTGCAGCCCTGTTTGCTGCCAACAACCGACCAAAGACTATCAATGTACACATAGTAAGGGCTCATCCAGAACCGGGAAGCGCCAGTCAATGTGGTGAAAATTATGATGCATTGAAGTTGATTGCTACTAAAAAGGTTACGTTGCGCAATGTCAACGAATATCAACCACTGTCATTACCTATTTTCAAGACGGAAACTTATCCCTATCAAAATGAAGCCTGGGATTATCATTATTGGCTAATGATTGAAATAATCGATGTTTATCCGGGCAGCAAATACCAGGATACCTGTATTTCGGAAATCAGAAATGTGAATTGATTTTTATATTTATTGGGTGGCCTTTAATGCCTGAGAAATTCCAATCACTAGGTTAAGGTATTCAAAATACTGCTTAGAAATATCCTTCTCTATAAAAGAAGTATGCGCATCGGATTCAAATAGATTGATACCATGAAAAGCCATGTGCACTTCGTTATCAAAAAAGGATAACGAAATGGGTGTATTCATTTCTTTTCGAAACGCCATTATCAACTGAATGAAGGTTGGTGTTATTAACGCACTTGCCACTTCGGGTGATTTACAATAGATTTCATAATCTTTATCGAAAGTAGGGTTGCCCGTCTTAATATCATTAGTATTTAATTTGGAATGAATCTTTTCTGTTAACAGACTACCAAGAAATTTGTTGCCCAGCGCTTCCAGTGCCACACTCATAATGTTTGTGGGTTTAATAATTACCCTCGAAGTGAATTTTTTATTGAGTTTAACGATAGCATACAATCCCATGAAGATGGTATATGTATTTTTATCACTTCGTCTATCCGCTTTAATATCCGACATTTTTATAACGGTATTGTCAAGCGTACCTTGAACCAAATCTTCTGCATTAAAACTGGAATAGGATTCAAATAAATCACTGGCCCTAAAGTCTTTTTCTGATATTCCTTTCAGTGGATCATAAGTAAGATCAGGACTAATAAATGAAATAATCTTTGGTATGATTGTTTGTTTGTAATCTTTTTTTATTTCTTTAAACGAAAGATTGCGCCTGATAAGAATATAAAGGGGTGCGAATAAAGCATACAACGCAGTAAAGGGGACTAAGAATACAACTTGCTGGGGTATAAATTTGTTTGTTGTTAAAATTAAAATTGGCACACAGAGTATGGCCATCCACTTTAGGTTCCGGCCATATTTTTTATAGGAAAATTTTTGGTTGATGGCCAAACGGCCAGCTTCCATTTTTTCAATACTCTTCTTTAATTCCTTCTCGTAGTAATTGTTGAATGCTTCTTTTGATTGCATAGAAAATTAGATTTAGCCTTTTTAAAGATAAGCTGCCAATTGTTCAGTTGTACACTATCTCATATAAGAATAACGGTCTCCTGCAAAAAAAATGAACATGTTCGTGAAAAAAGGATTTTGATATGATTTCTATGAGAGATTGGACCGAGTTGGATTCTCTTTTACGACAGCTCAATTTGTCTCATATCTCATTAAATTCTATAGAGATATATGTGACTTTTTAAAAGAACCATTTTACGAATTCCTGTAGTATAGGTTAGTTATTCTTTTCAATAAACAGTGTCTGTGTAGGATATGCAAACTCTATTTTCGCTTTAAAGAAAGCATCAAATAGTTGAAGATTGATGGATTGCTGAATGTCCATATACTTAGTATAATCTGACTCGGTTACGTAATACACGGTTTCAAAATTCAAACTTGAGCTCTCAAATGTGGAGAAATGACAACGGTCCATCTGCGCATCTTTTTGATCTACTATGATTTTTCTAATAATATCAGGGATGGCCCTTAACTGCTCCGGTGTGGTCTGGTAGGTAACTCCGATGGTAAAGACAATTCTTCTTCTTTCCATTCGTTTAAAATTGTGAACCCTTGACTTGGTCAAATCGCTATTTGAAATAATGACTTGTTCACCAGTAAGGCTTTTAATTCGGGTCGTCTTTATTCCTATGTATTCTACATTTCCCTTTTTATCATCCACAACAATATAATCTCCAATTTCAAATGGACGATCAAAGAATATAACGAAGTAATTGAATAGGTCTCCCAGTATGGTCTGGGCCGCGAGGGCTATCGCCAAACCACCTATTCCCAAACCGGTAATAATAGCAGTTACATTATAGCCCATGTTGTCAAAAAGAAAGACCCCACCCATCGTCCAGATCACGATGTTTATCACAATCATGATTCCTCTTAACTGCTTTGCTTTTTCTTCGCCCCCCACCTGCCTCTTGGTATACGATACGAGTATAGCCTTTAGCGAGGAAGTGAGAAATCGTATGGCATAGAAGGTGAATGCAATAACGAAGGCGTTGTCCAATATCTTAGATGCTTTTTCAGTGAGGTTTAGGTATTTAATTGAAAAATACATAACTCCCACATTGAACATTGGAAGTAGAAACTTCGCTACTGCACTGACTACATAATCGTCAAAGTTTGTTTCTGTACTGGAGGCCCACGTTTTAAGTCGCTGTAAAATCCCCTTCCTGAAAATTCGGATGAGGGATGTTCCCACTACGATCGCACCGGCTACGATCAGGTAGTTTTGAACATTATTGTTGTAGTATTCAGTATTTAAAAAATCCATGCACAACTAATGGTTATTTTCTAATCATCAAAGTTATGTGCTATGGTGGTGTATCCCAAGCAAATACCTTCATAATAAAGGTTTTTTGATCTTTTCAAGTAATTAGAAAAAATGCGTTTCGTTTCAATCTTATATTAGATTTATTTTTCGATATTCAAAGTTTGCTAAAAATAATATTCCTATAAAATCGATATTTGTAAAATCTGTATTGGATGATAAAGTAAGCTGTCAGTTTCAGATAACGATAAAATTTGTTTAATCCTATATGAAAGCACATTATAAAAAAATTGGGTACGGAGTGCTGGTTCTCCTTTTAATTTTAGCCTTTGTTTTTTATTTCACCACAGGCAAATCTCAAAAGGACGAACCAAGTGCTATTAACCCGGCTTTTGGAGAATACATATCTTCCTATACAGCAGGTGTAATAAGTTCAGGATCTCCTATTCGTGTTATTCTTACCAAAGATGTGGCTGATCTTGATATGGTTGGCAAAGAAGTGGCCAAGCTGTTTTCATTTAAACCTTCTGTGGGTGGTAAGGCGGTGTGGTTGGATACGAGGACACTGGAGTTCACACCTTCCACTCGATTATCTTCCGGCCAGACTTATGAACTTGATTTTTTTCTCTCAAAGCTTATGTCAGTTCCTAAAGGACTTGAGACATTTCACTATTCCTTTCGGGTAATACCTCAAAACTTTGGAGTATCTGTTGATAATATGCTGCCCTATGTAAAAACTGAATTGACCAGACAGAAGATTGAGGGTATGCTTTCAACGGCCGATTTTGCGGAGAATCAGGCTGTTGAAAAAATGTTAGTTGCGCAGCAAGACGGAAAAATATTAACGGTATCATGGGCGCACGCCTCTGATGGTAAACAGCATGCATTTACTGTTGAGGATGTGACTCGAAAAGAAAAAGCTTCTGTGGTTCGGCTTGCTGTGGATGGGGCAGCCATTGGTATAAAGCAGACTGCTGATAAAGAGATACAAGTGCCAGCCCTTGGAGATTTTACAGTGACCAATGTAAAAGTGGATCAGGGATCTTCACAGTCAGTGGTAATTCAGTTTTCTGATCCTCTTAAAGAGAAACAGAACCTGGATGGACTGATTCGTATTGAAGGCTTAGGTAGCCTGGAATATGAAATCAAAGATAACGAGATCAGGGTATATCCACCCGCCAGACAAACCGGAAGCAAAACCCTTATCCTGGAAGCGGGAATAAGAAATATTTTGGATTATAAGATGAGTCAGCGCAATTCATTTGATGTACAATTTGAACAAGTGAAGCCAGCCGTGAGGTTTACAGGTAAAGGATCTATACTTCCAAGTACCGATGGTCTCATTATGCCATTTGAGGCAGTAAATCTGAAAGCGGTAGATGTTACGATATTGAAAATATATGAAAGGAATGTGCTTCAGTTTTTGCAAGTAAATAACCTGGATGGAAATTCAGAATTGAGAAGGGTAGGGAGGGCGATTCTAAAAAAGAAAGTGTCTTTGGATAATGCCAGTGTCGCTGACTTTGGAAAATGGAATCGATTCACGCTTGATCTATCCACCCTGATCAAAACGGAGCCTGGGGCCATTTATCAGGTAAGGATAAACTTCAGGAAGTCTTACCTCGCCTATGTATGTGATGGAACCACTGAAGACACTTCACTATCTAACGAAATGACTGGATTTGAAGAGGAGAATTGGGATGCTATGCAGATGGATGAAGAAAGTTACTGGGATTCGTACGAAGAGTATTATTATGATGATGATTATGACTGGAGTCAGCGAGATAATCCTTGTCATTCTTCCTACTACAATGGCAGCCGTATGGCAAAGCAAAATGTGATTGCCTCAGACCTTGGATTGATTGCCAAGCGCGGTGGCGATGAAAATACTATTGTTTTTGTAAATGACTTGAAAACCACAGCCCCTGTTTCGAACGTTCAGTTGGAGCTCTACGATTTTCAACAACAGGTAATAGGCACCGCTACAACCGGAGCAGATGGAAAGGCAACATTTACTACAAGGAAGGCGCCATTTGTTCTTTTGGCAAAAAATGGAAATCAAAGAGGATACCTAAAATTAAGTGATGGAGAATCATTATCTCTCAGCAACTTTGATGTGGGTGGAGAGCATGTCGAAAAGGGTTTGAAAGGATTTTTATATGGTGAGCGTGGTGTGTGGAGGCCGGGGGATTCTTTATACCTCACTTTCTTATTAGAGGATAAACTTAAGCTTTTGCCGGCCAATCATCCGGTGGTCTTTGAAATGCAAAACCCACAAGGACAAATTACAAACCGACTCGTGCGGTCAAGTGCTGTAAATGGTTTTTACAATTTCGCGACAGCAACCTCCCCAGATGATCCAACAGGGAATTGGTTGGGAAGAGTGAAAGTGGGAGGCACACAATTTACCAAAACCCTAAAGATAGAAACGGTTAAGCCCAATCGATTAAAAATCAATCTTGATTTTGGTGTAGATAAACTTACCGCTGGGGATAACAATGTGTCAGGAAGCCTTCAGGTAAATTGGTTGCATGGTGCCCCTGGCAAAAATTTGAAAGCAGAGTTTGAAGTAATCTTAAGCAGGGCCCAAACAAAATTTGATCGTTATCCGGATTACACATTTGATGATCCTACGATTGATTTTAACAGTGAGACACAAACTGTTTTTGAAGGTTATACCAATGGAGAGGGTAAGGCCACTGTAAATGCTTCTCTTAATGTATCTGAAGAAGCGCCTGGAAAACTCAATGCGGTATTCAGAGGAAAGGTCTTTGAAGAAAGTGGAAATTTTAGCATTGATCGTATCAGCATTCCTTATTATCCATACACTTCGTTTACGGGTTTGCGTTTACCGAAAGGAGATAGGAGAGGTATGTTACTCACGGATACCATGCAAAGAGCGGAAATAGTTACGGTGGATGTAGATGGAAACCCTGTTTCTCACAATAATATAGAGATGTCGCTCTACAAAGTAGAGTGGAGATGGTGGTGGGATAATTCAGAAGATAATGCCAATTATATGTCGGGTAGTTATTCACAGCCTGTGAAAACAGGAAAAATCAATACGGTCAACGGCAAGGGAAACTGGGATTTTCAAATTGACTACCCTGAGTGGGGAAGATTTTTCGTAAAGGCATATGATCCGGTATCGGGTCACAGCACTGGTAAGTTTGTGTACATCGACTGGCCTGGTTGGGCAGGTAGGTCTAGAGAGAATACATCCGGAGCTACAATGCTTTCTTTTTCATCAGACAAACCATTATATAATATTGGAGAAAAAGCAAACCTTGTTATTCCAGGCAGTGGGCAGGGAAGAGCACTGGTAAGTGTGGAAAGTGGAAGCCGGGTAATACAAACTTATTGGGTAGAAACGCAAAAAGGTGACAATCAATTTGCTATTGACATTACTCCTGAGATGGCGCCCAATGTTTTTATTCATACCACCTTGTTGCAACCCCATTCGCAAACGATTAACGATCTACCCATTCGTTTATATGGCGTTATTCCAATTCAGGTAGAGGACCCGAAAACACACTTGGAGCCTTTAATTGAAATGCCAGATGTATTAGAACCGGGTAAAGAAGTAGTAATAAAGATATCAGAAAAGAATAACCGGAAGATGACCTATACGCTGGCTGTGGTAGATGAAGGTTTGTTAGACCTTACCAAGTTTACTACTCCAGATGCATGGCAGCGATTCTATGCAAGGGAGGCATTGGGGGTAAAAACCTGGGACTTGTACGATCAGGTAATGGGTGCCTTTGGAGGGAGGATAGAAAGGCTTTTGGCTATTGGTGGTGATAGTGAGATAAGCAGTAAAGAGGATGATAGTAAGGCGAATCGCTTCAAGCCTGTGGTAAAATTTTTCGGTCCTATTATACTTGATGGAAAGAGCAATGAACATCGATTTATCATGCCACAGTATATTGGTTCGGTGAAGACAATGTTGGTGGCAGGATATAATGGTGCTTATGGAAAAACGGACAAGGCTACACCGGTAAGAAAGCCGCTGATGGTATTGGCTACCTTGCCCCGTGTGTTAGGTCCGGAAGAAAAAGTAAAACTTCCGATTACTCTCTTTTCTATGGAGAAAAGTATTCGGAATGTAAAAGTAGAGGTAAAAGTATCGGGGCCGCTTACATTGCCTAACGGCAGCAGCAAGTCGGTAGACATGAATGGCAATACAGACCTTACTACTGATTTTGAATTGGGTGTAAAGAGTGAAACTGGTTTTGCGAAAGTGGAAGTTACTGTGTCGTCAGGTAGCTATAAGGCTACCGATGTGATTGATATAGAAGTAAGAAACCCTAATCCCCTAGTGACCAAGGTACAGGATAATTTTGTCACCACGGGAAAATCATGGAGCGCCCCATTAACTCCTTTTGGCGTGAGTGGAACTAATACTGCTACTTTGGAAGTATCGAATTTGCCGCCTGTGAATTTAGGACAACGATTGAAATATTTACTCAACTATCCGTATGGGTGTATTGAGCAGACTGCTTCCACAGTATTTCCTCAATTGTACCTTGATCAGATAATGGTTGTGTCCGATCAACAAAAAGAAAAGACGCAAGCCAACATAAAAGCAGCAATAGATAGATTTCGTCTTTTTGTGACGCGTGATGGGGGCTTCGCTTATTGGCCGGGTGGAGACGATTCGGATAGTTGGGGATCGACTTATGCGGGACATTTTTTGGTGGAAGCCTCATCCAAAGGATATTTTGTTCCAAATGACATGCTGAATAGGTGGAAGAAGTATCAAAAGGATAAAGCGCAATCGTGGCGACCCAGTAAAGAATATGATAGAAGTGAACTCATCCAGGCATACCGATTGTATTCATTGGCGTTGGCGGGTAATCCGGAATTAAGCGCTATGAATAGATTGAGGGAGATGTCAGACTTATCTGCATCTACCAAGTGGATGTTGGCAGCCGCTTACGTAAAGGCTGGACAACCTGAAGCTGGAAAAAGTTTAATTGCCAATGTTCCTACAAAGGTGTTGCCTTATAATGAGATGGCGTATACCTATGGATCTGATTTGAGAGACAAAGCCATTATTTTGGAAACACTATTGATGTTAGGTGAGAAGACCAAAGGATTTGAACTTCTTAAGGAAATATCAAAAGAGTTGAGCAATTCAAATTCATGGATGAGTACACAAACCTTGTCATGGTGCTTGAAAGCAGTGGGCTCGTTTGCAAGCGCTGAGCAAAAAGGGAATATCAAGTTTACTTATACTTTTAATGGAAAAGAGGTTTCGACAAGCACGGAATTGCCAATCGCTCAGATAGAATTGCCGGTTGATCAAATTAAATCTGGTGCCTTACAATTCTCGAATACCAGTGCGGGGTCACTTTATGTAAGTGTCATACAAAGCGGAGTGCCTGCACGCGGTACAGAAGAGGATGAAGAGAGTAATTTAAAAATGACGATATCCTATGCCGACACTAAGGGTAATCCAATTGATCCTGCACAACTGGAGCAGAGTCAGGAATTTATTGCTACAGTGACAGTAGCAAATCCCGGCATAAGGGGCGCGTATAAAAATATGGCTTTGAATCAAATATTCCCGAGTGGCTGGGAGATTAATAACTTGAGATTGGAAGAAGTGGAAGATAGATTAAACGGAGATATTCCCACTTATCAGGATATTCGTGATGATAGGGTATATACTCACTTTGACTTAGCGCCCAATCAACGAAAAACGTTTAAGGTATTACTTACGGCAAGTTATGTGGGGTCCTATTATTTACCTGCAGTAAGTTGCGAAGCAATGTACGATCGTGCGGTGTATGCCCGAAAAAAAGGAAAGGTAGTAGAGGTGATAAAAGCGAATGTTAATCAATAGTCTATAGTTATGAGTAATCAGGAGTTTGTACTGTTTGATTTGAAGGTAGAAACCATTGAAGAGGACAAACCATTTGTATGCAGTCATAAAGTAGGAGATGCGTTTGAGGTAAGAGGGGAAAATATTTACTTTCTATCCGATCAACCTTTTTCACTATATGCTTTGGCGGCATTACTTCCTTTATTGCCTCCAAAACAACGGCCATTAAATAAATTTGATTGGATGGCCACGGATCATATTATTGCATGTCCCGATCCCCATTGTGGTGCGAGATTTAAAATTAGTAGAATTGGGAAACGAACTTTCAGTCGATCGAACACTACGATTGTACCTTTGCCTGAAGAAAATGATGACTGGACAGAGAACTAATGGAAGTAGAGAAAATTGAATTAGCCCCCGGGTTTCAGATATCAAGAATTGTTAAAGGAGGATGGCAGTTGTCCCAAGGCCATAGCCATGGAGCAAACAATGATCCTATTGAGGATATGTTTGCTTTTGCTGAAGCAGGCATTACCACTTTTGATTGTGCGGATATCTACACAGGAGTGGAAGAGCTCATTGGTAAGTTCCTTGCGGAAAGGAAAAGGAGATTGGGTTCCAGCTCGGACATAAAGGTGCTCACCAAGTTTGTTCCTGACTACGATGATCTTGCATCGATTAGTAAAAGCTATGTAGAGAAGATTATTAATCGCTCTCTAAAACGGCTGGGTCAGGAGCGGTTGGACATGGTTCAATTCAGCTGGTGGACCTACGATATACCTGGTTGGGTTGAAACTGCGCATTGGTTAAAAGAATTACAACAAGCAGGGAAGATCAATTTAATCTCTGCTACCAACTTTAACACGGCATCAACAAAAGAGATTGTGAGTGCTGGCGTGAAGCTTTCTACCCTGCAAGTACAATACTCACTTTTGGACAATAGGCCCGAGAAGTCGTTGATTTCGCTTTGCGAAGAAGAACGAATGCATCTATTATGTTACGGCACGGTAGCAGGAGGATTTTTCAGTAAACAGTGGCTGGGAGTATCGGAGCCTAAGGCTCCCTTTGAAAATCGATCCTTAGTGAAATACAAACTGATGATTGATGAGTTCGGTGGATGGGAATTGTTTCAGCGATTGCTTAATGCACTAAATATTATTGCCTTTAAACATAATGTCGATCTTACCAATGTGGCTTCCAGATATATACTTGATAGAAAAAGCGTTGGGGGAATAATTATTGGAGCGAGAACTATTGCTCATTTGAAATCCAACCTAAAAATTTTCTCTTTTCAATTGGATGAAAGTGATATGAATCTGATTGAAGGTGTTTTATCACAACGGAAAGGCCCTCCTGGAGATGTATTTGACATTGAAAGAATCAAGGAGGGGCCTCATGGTTCAATCATGAAATACAATTTGAATCAGCAACAGGTATAACTTTATGGCTGATAAAACTACCGCTAGAGGTTGGTCTTCCAATTATTTGTTTTTACTCGCTTCTATCGGAAGCACAGTAGGCCTTTCTAATGTTTGGAAATTTACCTACTTGGTGGGTGAGAATGGGGGAGGCGCTTTTGTGTTGGTCTATTTGCTTTCCCTTTTGATAATTGGTATCCCGGTGTTGGTGGCAGAACTGATGATTGGAAGAAGAGGCGGGCAGAGCATAGTGGGCAGTATGTTGGTGTTAAGTAAAAAGGAAGGGATTAGTAAATATTGGCAATACTTTGGCTGGATAGCTTTGCTAGGTGTGTTCCTCATTCTTAGTTTTTATTGTGTGATCGCAGGGCTCACCATTGATTATGCAATCTTTTCATTGATGGGTTCATTATCTCATCTGGATGCACAATCAGCTGTAAGTTATTACAATGATGTTTTAGGGAGTCCCATTCGAATCATGTTCTTTCAAGGATTATTTGTTGCCGCCACAGTTTGGATTGTAGCAAAGGGAGTGCAGGGAGGATTGGAAAAATCTGTGAGTTGGATGATGCCGGCATTATTTATCATCCTTGTTGTTTTGCTTGTTT
Organism: Cyclobacteriaceae bacterium; assembly: GCA_019638285.1. Lineage (GTDB taxonomy): Bacteria > Bacteroidota > Bacteroidia > Cytophagales > Cyclobacteriaceae > ELB16-189. The sequence goes on from JAHBUB010000026.1 coordinate 17,824, forward strand.
ACGCTGCAATCACAGGTGAATTTCTCAAGGCATTAAAATTTATGTTTGCTCCTGACTTCTCTAAGCTCACACCTGCGGTGGTCATGACGGCATTTGGCCAGGCTTTCTTTTCATTGGGTATAGGATTAGGTGTAATGCTAACTTATGGTGCGTATATGCCTCGAAAATCCTCCATACTTCGCTCAGCAGTAACTATTTCATTGGCAGATGGCCTCGCTGCTATTTTATCAGGGTTGGCAATATTTCCTATTGTATTTCAATATGGGCTTTCGCCTACAGAAGGCCCAGGATTACTATTTATGACGCTGCCCATTGCTTTTGGACAAATGCCAGGCGGAGGTTTTGTAGGAGCACTTTTCTTTATTCTTTTGATGTTTGCCGCTTTGTCTTCTTCTATCTCTCTATTAGAATCGATTATATCAAGACTTGAGGAAGTGTCTTCGTGGGGAAGAAAAAGGATATCAATTGTGGTAGGCATATTTTTGTGGATATTGGGACTAGGAACCGTTTTTTCGTTTAATATCTGGGCCGATTTTACTCCCTTAGATATGATCAAGCCATTGCAGGGTAAAACTATTTTTGGATTAATTGATTACTTCGGTTCTAATATTTTGATGCCAATAGGAGGTATTTTAATGGCCATCATAGGCGGATGGGTGCTCTCCAAAGAATCAAGCCGGGAGGAGTTAAATATCAAAGATGAACGACTGTTTTATATTTGGAGATTTCTCGTTCGGTACATTGCGCCAGCCGTGGTACTCGTAATTTTCATTTCTAATCTGAGTTAGAGGAACATAAATTCATAGTGGCTATGAATAAATGGTGGGGTTGGATTAAGAAGCATAAGAAGATAACAGGGCTAATTTCTGTTTTACTAATTGCTTTTATTTTCTGTCTGCCGAATCCTCTTTTTGAGAACCCTTATTCTACTGTATTGGAAGACAGAACGGGCAACCTATTATCAGCCTCAATAGCAGTAGATGGCCAATGGAGGTTTCCAAGCCAGGCAGATGTTCCGGAAAAATTTAAGGCCTCTATTCTTCTTTTTGAAGATAAAAGATTTTTTTCACACGTTGGAGTTGACCCGTTGGCTACGTTTAGGGCCATTCAGCAAAACGTAAAAGCAGGAAGTGTTGTAAGTGGAGCTAGTACAATCACCATGCAGGTAATCCGCCTTTCGCGCGAGAATCACAAGCGTACTTATTTTGAAAAAATCATAGAGATGATTTTGGCTACACGACTGGAGTTGTCGTATAGTAAAGAAGAAATTCTTTCGCTCTATGCGGCTCATGCCCCATTTGGTGGCAACGTAGTGGGCATTGAAGCGGCCTCGTGGCGTTATTTTGGTAGAAAATTGGATGATCTGAGTTGGGCTGAATCAGCCATGCTTGCAGTGTTGCCAAATAATCCATCACTTATTCACTTGGGTAAGAATAGAGGTCGCCTTAAGGAAAAAAGAGATAAGTTATTGGATCGGCTGGAGGTAGAAGGCCAGCTTGATGAAATTACACTAAATCTGGCGAAGGCAGAACTTCTTCCAATAGAACCACTTCCATTGCCTCGTCACGCCAAACATCTTTTAACGAGAGCAACTCAGGAAGGACATCAACAAACAAGAATTAAGTCTTCTATTGATGAGGCAATTCAGATACAAACTGAAAGAATATTAAATGAGCATTACTTAAAGCTAAGTGGTAATCAGGTATTTAATGCAGCAGCTATCATTTTGAAAGTGAGTACAGGCGAAGTATTGGCCTATGTAGGAAATACGGATTCCGGCCGAGAACACAGTGAAATGGTGGATGTAGTTAATTCGCCAAGGAGCACAGGTAGCATACTAAAACCGTTTTTGTTTGCCGCCATGATGGACAACGGAAAAATACTTCCTCAAACTTTGATACCAGATGTCCCCACTTTGATTGGTGGATTCTCTCCCAAAAACTTTTCAAAGGATTATGATGGGGCAGTACCTGCAGATAAAGCGCTGATACGTTCACTTAATATTCCAGCTGTACAGGAGTTGAGGAACTTCCGATATGAAAAATTTTATGAAGTATTAAAAAATGTGGGCATTACCACCCTGACACAAGCTCCAGATCATTATGGGCTTTCATTGGTATTGGGAGGCGCTGAAGGTACGCTTTGGGATATAACAGGATCGTATGCTTCAATGGCACGAACGCTAAATAATTATTTTAATGTAGTGGGCAGCAAACGGTACAATAAGAATGATTTCCATTCTCCTACTTACCTGAGTGTACCTAAGAGTAAGGATATAAATAATCAATTGACAGAAACGAGTTGGTTAAATGCTTCAGGGATTTGGCTCACATTTGAGACGCTCAAAGAATTATATCGACCAGGTGAAGAAACAGGATGGCGATACTTTAATTCGACAAAACCTATTGCATGGAAAACAGGAACCAGTTTCGGTTTTCGTGATGGTTGGGCTGTGGGTACTAATCCGGAATATACAGTGGGTGTATGGGTGGGCAATGCAGATGGTGAAGGACGTCCCGGGTTAACAGGCACTGAGATGGCAGCACCCATATTGTTTGATTTGTTTTCACTGCTGCCGCGTCAGCCTTGGTTTCAGCAGCCTGTATCGGAGATGAAACAAATACAAGTTTGTGCGAAAAGTGGCCAGCGTCTTTCATCGGATTGTGAATCTGCGAATCTAGTTTGGGTTACCGATAGGGGCCTTCAAACGCAACCGTGTGAATATCATAAAAAAATTCACCTGACGGAGGATGAAAAATTTCAAGTGAACCTTAATTGTGAAAAAGCAGAGAAGATTCATAGTGCCAATTGGTTTGTGTTACCACCAGTTCAAGAATATTACTTCAGGTCAAAAAATATTAGCTATAAACCTTTACCACCCTTGAGAAGTGACTGTGGAGGCGGGGCAAAATTGGTGGCTATGGATTTGGTATATCCCAAACAAGGAGCTTCTATATTTATTCCGAGAGAGTTGGATGGCACCCCGGGAAGGGTGTTGTTTCAGGCCGCTCACCGATCTTCTTCATCCACCATCTATTGGCATCTGGATGGTGAGTACATTGGATTTACAAAAAAAACACACCAAATAAGCCTCTCAGCAACTTTTGGACATCATTCCTTAACACTCGTGGATGATGATGGTGAAATTCTCACACAATCATTCACCATACTCTCAAATCCATAACTGATTGATGGGTAATGTTTTGTATCTATTTTCTTTAATTTTTTAATTAATAGTATTTATCTTAGGGTTTTTAAGCTAAACAGGTACGTCTATGGTAATCAAAGTAAACCTGATACTGCTCCTTATTTTTTGTGTTGCATTAGCGCAAGGGCAGCCAAATAGTGAATCTTTAGAGGATTCTTTTTCTAATCATGTCGTAATTGGTGCCTTTTCAAGTCGGGAAAATGCGATTCGTTTTACGGATAATGCCAGGCAAAATAATCCTGATGTTGCGTTTAATATTAATCCGGATAGAAAACTATTCTATGTCTATGTTATAAAGACGGACAATAGAGTGCAGGCATTTGCTGAAGCTAGAAGATTACGAAAAGAATCTAAATACAGTGATGTATGGGTATACTATGGGGCTCTTGGAGAAAGAACAATAGCTGCAAGTAATTACACTAAAAGTGAATCTCAAGTGAGTGATGCCCCTGATGCAATAACCACTTCCAAATTTCCAAAGGAAGAACCCCTTATAGCAAAGAAGGAAGATACGGTAATGGCAGCAGAAATTAAGGCGTACTCTATGGCTGCTGAACCGACTGGTCTGGACATAAATAAAATGATCACTAATGCACAGACAAAGCAACAAAAAGAATATTATGAAGGAATTAAGGAAGTAAAGGAGTCGGTTGCAAAGCTTAATAAGGAAACCAAAGTAATCGTTTTCAAAGACGACAATGAAGGCAGGCAGGCACTGAAGGCGCTTGGTTATGAAATTCCTGATGATAAGCCGGTCTCTGGATTTTTCGATTCTAAAAATAATATACTGGCGGTCAATGCCACCGAATCTCAGTCCGATGAACCTTTCCATGAGGGATTGAAGCCTGTGATTAAATTCTTGAGGAATAAAGATCCTGAAAAATTTGAGTCTTTTGCTGAGAAAGCAAAGACAATAAAGCACCCCCTACGTGGCGTCACTTATGGTGAAATTTACGCTACTGGAGAAGAAGCATTGGCCAGTGTGATGGCTGATGTAGCACAAGGATACTTTGATAGTTCATCTGAAGTAAAAAATCAAACGGCATTGCTCATGGGGGAAATCCTCAGTACACTGGGAGTAGAGTCAGTGAATATTGCGCTGAGTAGTGAACATTTAAAAACCACCGCTACCAATCTTGCTATTGCTGTGAGAGAGGCTACTGGGTTTGATGCAGAAGGGAATAGAAAATTTCGATTTGACTTATTCAATACCGTGAACTCCGAGAAGGTAAAGGGTGAAGTAGATCTTGTCAACGAGAGTGGAAAGAGGATGGTTTCCTATCCGAGTAATGAGACGGTACAGGTAATGCGCGCTGACGCTTCTGGTAATATTGTCCTGGCTTGTGAAGTGCTTGGGTATCGCAAGCTTTTATTCAAGTTGAATTATGACAACCCCTTTCTGACGAATGGAGTAACACGAGGTGAAAATGAGGAAGCAATTGTTCCCTTTGGCCTTGTGCGATTACAGAAAGGAGATATTGCTGTAATGTATAACGTGTACTTCTTTAAAGATGCGGCTATTATGAGACCAGAATCTCGTTATGAAATTAATAACCTTCTATCGATGATGAACGAGAATAGCGCATACAAGATTATGATCCATGGGCATACCAATGGCAATGCAGCGGGGAAGATTATTACTATGGGTGACTCTAAGAACTTTTTCTCACTTACAAAGACACTTGAAGGACGGGGATCAGCAAAAAAATTATCAGAGGAAAGAGCTAAGGCTGTTCGCGAATACCTTATTGATCAGGGTATAGCTGAAGACCGGATGACAATCAAAGCGTGGGGTGGTAAGCGACCACTTTATGACAAAGAAAATAGCCAGGCGCAAGCCAATGTAAGGGTGGAAGTTGAGATAATTGAGAATTAATAGGTGTCCTTTATGTTCCCTTTGATGAATGATATAGCATGATATGTTTCATATTCCAAATAGCTTTTTAGCTCTCTATTGTTTAATTTCGGATGAATTCAACCCTTTTACCGTGATGAAAATTGCAACCCTGTTAAGTTTTTTATTTGTGTTTACCGCACCAAAGGTGATACAAGCTCAGGTGCAACCTACCGATGACCACTATGTGGTTATTGGTGCATTTGCCAATCACAACAATGCTATCCGTTGGACTGATAAAGCTAACAAAAATAATTTTAATGCGCAGTATGCTTTGAACCAGGCACGCAAGCTTTACTATGTTTATATCCTCAAGACAGAAAGCAGGCGCCAGGCATTTTCATTCATGCTGAAAATCAGGGTAGAAACTGAATATAAAGATGCATGGGTGTTTTCTGGCAAGTTGGGTATCGAGCCTGAAGAGAAGGTAGTTCCAAAACCCACACCAGTGATGGAGGAAATACCCAAGGAACAACCTAAACCTGAGACTCCGATGATTGAAGAAGTAACTGAACAGGACTCTGTAATTGAAGCACCTCCCGCTCAGACCATTGTTGAAAAGCCAAAAGGAAAGCCTTTTATGTTTAGACTGTTAAGCTCTGGGGAAGAGGTGCTCGGAGAAGTCCATGTATTAGAATCTGCAAATGCGACACGATACCAATCCTTCAATGGCAATGAGGTGGTTTATCTGGCTTCTCCTGGAAATAGTGAGGGTGCATTTATTGCCTCTGTTCAGGCTCCTGGTTATCGACCCGTTGAGGTTACGGTAAATTATAAAGATCCTTCTGCATTCTCTTCTGGATTTGGTCCGCAAAATGAAACCATTATCCCCATTGAGCTGGTCCGTTCTAAGCGAGGTGATTATATAGAGTTTAATAAGGTGCGATTTTTTGGAAACTCGGCCATCTTTCAACCTGAATCGAAAATAGAATTGGATGGACTTGTAGATTTAATGAAGGAGAATCCGAAATATAAGATAATGGTTCATGGCCATTGCAATGGGAAACAATCCAGAAACGTGGTGACGAAAGGCAACTCCAACGAATTTTTTGAAACGAGTACACTGAATAACAGAGCTACTGTTTCAGCAAAAGAACTTACCCAGTACAGAGCGGATCTGGTAAAGGAATATTTAGTGAATCAGGGAATAGATGCAAAGCGGATTAAGACCAAAGCCGAGGGCGGAAATGTAATGATTTACCCTCAAGCGGGAACATTGTCTGGTTACAATGACAGAATTGAAGTAGAGATTAAAAAAGGAAAATAATTCCCATTACCTCATTGCCATCAATATATCATGCTGAGTAATGATGTGAACTTTATCGGTTTCATCCCGTACAAGCAGGGCCTTGTTTGATCTGTTGAGTAGGGACGAAAGTACATCCAGTGTACTGTCCATAGCCACAAAAGTCATTGGCATATCCATTATTTCACCTACTGGCTTGCTGGTAATGCTTGGATCTTGAATCACCTTTTCCAACAGACTGGAGGAAGAAATACTCCCAACAAACTCATTTTTATCAACCACGGGTACTTGGTCGATTCCCTCCTTGCTCATGATGGCAATGGCATCACCAATAGCTGAATTTTTAGTTACCGTAAACAAACTGTCTTTACCAGTACGTTGTTGGATAATTCGTTTTGCTGTTGCGTAGGTTCTATCTTCAAGAAAGCCATGGTCTTTCATCCAATTGTCGTTATAGACTTTGTTGAGATAGCGTGTGCCATGATCGGGAAGAAGGATCACCATGATATCATCCTCTTCAAGATTATCTTTGGCATACTCAAGCGCACCATGCACTGCTGATCCACTGCTCCATCCTACAAATAATCCTTCTTCACGTGAAAGGCGTCTTGCCATTATTGCGCCATCTTTATCAGTCACTTTGATAAATTGATCAATAACAGCAAAATTTACATTCTCAGGCAATATGTCCTCACCAAAGCCTTCGGTCAGGTAGGGGTAAATTTCATTTCGATCAAACTCACCAGTTTCTTTGTATTTTTTAAAAACCGATCCATACGTATCAATGCCTATACTTACCAACGCCCCATTCTGCTCTTTTAAGTATTTGGATGTTCCACTCATGGAGCCACCTGTTCCGACAGTAGCCACATAATGTGTAATTTTTCCTCCTGTTTGCGCCCAAATTTCTGGCCCGGTTGTTTCATAATGCGCTGCTGAATTAGAAGCATTGTCGTACTGATTGGGATAAAATGAATTAGGAATTTCTTTGTTTAGTTTCCGGGCAATTGAATAGTAAGAGCGAGGATCGTCAGGCTCTACATTTGTAGGGCAAACAATAACTTCTGCGCCAACAGCCTTTAAAATATCAATTTTTTCCTGCGACTGTTTATCGGCCATAGTGAAAATACACTTGTAGCCACGTGATATAGCCGTTAAGGCAAGACCCATTCCCGTATTGCCACTAGTTCCTTCAATGATCGTACCCCCAGGCTTTAGAAATCCAGCCTTTTCTGCATCTTCAACCATTTTAAGGGCCATCCTGTCTTTGGTAGAATTGCCTGGGTTGAAGTATTCGACTTTTACCAGGATGGTTCCTTTGATACCTTTGTTGAGAGTATTTAAACGAATAAGAGGTGTGTTCCCTATTGTTTCGATAATTGAATTGTAGATCATTTTGTCAATTCTTTAAGGGCAACAAAGGTATGAAATTATGTTAGAGACAGGACGTAATTAGGGGGCAAAATCAGGCTGCACCAGCCAGCAGGTAGAGAACAGCCATTCTCACGGCTACGCCATTTTCTACTTGGTCAAGAATTATCGAGTGATGAGAATCTGCGGCATCACTGGTTAATTCAACTCCTCTGTTAATGGGTCCGGGGTGCATGAGTACAATCTTTTTGTTCAACGAGTCAAGCAGTCTTTTGTTGATGCCATAGTACAATGAATATTCTCTCAAAGAAGGGAAATATTTTATTTGCTGTCTCTCTAATTGAATGCGCAACACATTGGCCACATCACACCACTCTAAGGCTTTCTTCACATCGTATTCTACTAAAACACCCAGGGTAGAAATGTATTTTGGTAACAAGGTAGGAGGGCCGCAGACCATGACTTTTGCCCCCATCTTCTGTAGTGCGAAGATATTAGATAAGGCTACACGAGAATGAAGGATATCACCAATGATGGCTATTTTTTTTCCTGCAAGTGTTCCCAATTTTTCGTATATCGAAAAGGCATCAAGTAAAGCCTGGGTAGGATGCTCGTGCGTGCCATCCCCTGCATTTATAATTTTGGCTTTGATGTGCTTGGCCAGAAAATGAGGAGCGCCAACACTAGAATGTCGCATTACCACCATATCAACCTTCATGGCCAACACATTATTCACAGTGTCCAACAGGGTTTCTCCCTTTTTTACAGAGCTGTTGGAGGCTGTAAAATTGACCATATCGGCAGACAATCTTTTTTCTGCCAACTCAAAAGAAAGCCTTGTTCTGGTAGAGTTCTCGAAAAATATGTTGGCAATGGTAACGTCTCGTAGCGAGGGTACCTTTTTGATGGGCCTGTTAATTATTTCTTTGAAATTGATAGTGGTTTCAAAAATGAGTTCAATGTCCTTTGTGGTGATATTCTTTATTCCGAGTAGATGTGGCTGGCTTAGTTTAGACATAATGCTAATCATTGTTGATTAACCAAATTCTATTTTGTTTATGACCTTGTGCCTTCATTTCTACCAGCACGCGTTGTGAAGCAATGGTATTTACGTACTTCCCCACATAATCAGCGGCTATGGGTAAGTCTCGATTGTACTTTCTGTCCACTAAAACCAGAAGTTCTACTTTAGCGGGTCGACCAAAAGCAATCATGGCATCCATTGCTGCCCTTACTGTTCTGCCGGTAAATAATACGTCATCGATTAATACTACTTTTTTTCCTTCAATCATAAAGTTTACTCGGGTCTCACTCGCCTTGGCAGGTGTGTCGCGTCTTCTAAAGTCATCCCGATGAAAAGTGGTATCCAGAAATCCGAAAGGAATCTCGGATTTTATTAAATTTTCTAGTTTTTGATGGATAAGTTCTGCAAGGTAAATGCCTCTGGGTTGAAGTCCCAAGAGCACAGTTTCTTCAAAACGATCGTGATTTTCAATAAGTTGCTGGCAAAGCCTATTCAGCGTGATATCAAGCAGATCAGAGTCGAGAATAAGTTTCTTCTGCATAGGCTGTGGCACGAAGATACTAAAAATGTGCTGAACCTTTATTTATAGTTGATTTTGTTTACAAAAAAAACTCTTCTATTGCTGTTGACTCGCGACTGGGAATAGTTTCTAACCTGTTGGACACCGTAAACAAACAGATTGTTATCATACCAATAGTCCAGTTTACCATTTTCGTTTTCGGTACTTTTTAATATATCGTCTTCAAATTTTAACTTGAGTACGTCAGTGGATTTACCTTCAATAATTTCCGAACCTCTTATTATTTTGCTCCGAATTTCGTTGCCATATACGTACTGAAGATAGATTTCATCTCCTTGTGCCTTGATTTTGACATATTGATCCAGCGTAGATGTTTTGACATCATTTATTTCAAAGCTATTATCCCATGTTAGATTGCCTTTTTTGTCAAAACCAATTACTACAGCGTGTGTATATTGGTATCCAATTAATATCCTGGCCTGAGACATGCCGTTTACATAGGTGTATTTTGGATAAAAGGCCTCTCCAAGCATAACAAAGTTATCTTTTGCTTTTATTACTTCGTGCACAATTAAGTGGTAATTGAATTTAGCCCTTTTCCCTTTTATTTTTTTCCTTTCTATTCGTTGTCTGATTCTTTTCTGGCGAGCCGGTTTCATATAACTGAAGAAATGATCAAGGTCACCATAGTCATAATATTGAATTTGATACTCGCCAACGGGGTCAATGCGTGCGATAAAAATACCCCTCGAGTATTCCTTAAATCTTCCATACACGCCCACTACAGCCTGTTCTTCATTTCCTATATTAATGGATCTTCCAAAGATTAGATTTTTTTTGTTTTCTGGTTCAAGAATGATGGTTTTGGTCAGATCTCCCTTTGCGTCATAGTTTCTGATCCACAAACACTTTTTCTTTTCATAGTTGTCGCTGCTTACAATCACATCTACGGTGCCATCCATGTGTGGTTTTACCTGTGCCAGCTCCCCCACTTCATTAAAAAAACCAGGGAGTACTTTAGATTGTTGACTTGCGAAATTAAAGTACACAATAAGCGGCCTGTAATTATAGTATCCTCCGATAAGTGCTGCCTCGTTGGTAATTAAAAACTCTGTGGGATCAAAGGAAATTAGATTTTGCACTCGGTAAACAGTAAAGGCACCGTCAGTAATGTCAACGGCTGCTATTAGAAAGTCACCAAATCTATTGTTATAAAATTTGAAGAGTACGAAGAGATAGTTTTGTTGAACGAGTGCTTTTATAGCCCGCAGACCTTTAGCGATCTCAAGCTCTTTACTCCAAATCTGTTTGAAGAGGGTGTCGACCCTAATGATTTCCAGTTTATCAAGTGGAGTATCATTTAACCTTCGATAAATCATCAGCCCATCTTTGCCCGCAGACACCACAGAAAAATTTGCATTTTCAGTATTTGAAACTGGAATTTCAAGCCGATTTGTCTGATGTAATTGAGCTAATGAAATCCCGCAAAAACTCAATTGCAAAATAATTAGAAATTGAGGAAATGGTTTATTCAGCTTTGAATTTGTTGATGTAGAATACATATCTCACTGGATCTTCAGTTCCTTTTTCATTGTCTTTCACTGAGTGATATCCCCACGCGAAGGAATAATCATCATACCAGTATCGAATTCCTGAATCTTCTTCTGTTTCGTTTCTAACTATATCCATAGGTCGTTTTAAGGGAATGTTAATTGTATCCAATTCTGGCTCTGTAGTTATTGATCCTGTACTCACAAAGATTTTACTTTCTTTTTTGTATGAAAGAAACACCAGATTGCTCTTGATTGTAAAGTCAGAAACTTGTTCAGTGACATACCTCTTTACTTTGTCATACTTCAGGCTATTATCCCAAATCAGTTTTCCTTGGTTGTCAAATAATGCTAAAACTGATTCGATCATTTTGGCAGGCGTGCCTTGATTGCTATTATTGAAAGAGTAGGGGGAATCGGAATATCTATTTGTAAATGGGCCGTACGTATAGGGAGAATATCCATATCCGTAATAGGGATTGTAATAACTGCTGCGAGGCGACCTGCCGGAGGAGGAGGCAGGATCGTACATTTCGGATAATAAATAAAAACCTTCTTCATTCTCTTCCACACGAATGGGAAGTACATAGGCTTTATAATCCGGTGCCTTTCCAACTTTTTCTCGTTCTTTTGATTTCGATTTTATTCTTGATACACGCTTGCTTGGAAGGTAGTTGAGTAGCGTGTTCAGAGAGGCAAAGGGAATGTAGTTGATTTTCTGATCAGAAAATGGATCTGCTAATGCCGAATAATAGCCAAGAGCTTCGCGCCCAGCCCCCTCTGTGTAAGTGCCTAGCAAAATGAGTTCTTCTCGTTCTAGACTGCTTGTGATCCCTGTAAGTATGTTGGTGTTTTGATTAATTTCTATCTGGTCTTCTAAAAGCAAGCCTCCTTGTTCATCAAATGTTTTAAGCACTAGGTGTCGTTTGCCCAAAGAATTTTTCTCCACTAGCAATGTATTGAAAGTATTGTTCTTGTTGGCCCGCACGTCAAGTAATTCAGCGTCTTTTAAAAAAAATCCAGGTACTACTTTTAAAAGTTTTTTTGATGTTTCATAGAGCATAATAGCCGGTTCGTTCGAAACATACCCGCCAAAAATTACATTCTCACCCACCATTGTAAAATGAGTGGGACGAAGGGTGAATTCATGTTTTATTTCAAATTGATTTACTTCATGATTGACAATATTGAGAGAGACCAATATAAATTCACGGCCGTCCACATTGCCTTCACGAAAAAGCAAATAGATATAATTACCTCCATATTCATAACCTACCAGATCATAACTCGACTTTACTTCAAGATCCGATTGCCATGATTCATTCAATGAAGAATCAAGAAGCGTGACTTCTCTTGATCGATTGCCTTCCTTGTATTTATTTTTTTCTCTTATAAGTGCAATGCCATTCTTCTCTAATGGAATAATGGTAAAGTTATTATCAGATAATTTTACTTCCTTTTCGAAGCGCTCCAATGCAATAAATTGTGCGTGTACTGTTGGGGGGCTAACAGCAAAAAGAACAATGAGAGCAACGGCTCTAATAAAGGGTGCCTCTGATAAAAATACTTTAATACTCATTTACTGTTCCTGACTCATCTTTAGGATAAAATCAAATTCCGTCTCCTTAACAGGTTGAACAGAAAGACGAGAATTTTTTACCAACACCATATTAGCAAGTTTTTTGCAGGCTTTTATGTCTGCCAGTGTAATTGATTTTTTTAATTTTTCTAATGGGGAGATTTCAACTACTACCCAGTCAGTGGCAGATGGATCAGGGAAGTGTTCCTTTGTTATTTTGGCGACACCCACAATGTTCTTTCCTTCATTGCTATGATAGATGAATGCCAGATCACCTTTTTTCATCGCTTTCATGTTATTGCGTGCCTGAAAGTTTCTGATCCCATCCCAAATTGTCTTTTTGTCTTTAGCAAGGTCGTCCCAGGAATAGGTTCCGGGCTCTGTTTTCATTAACCAATAGTTCATCGCTGAGTTTTAATTGTTTATAACATATTTATGTACGATTCTAAAATAGTGAATACAATTCGTATTTTTCGGCATAAGCAGGGCTGTTGCGAAATGTTTCAAAAAATTGATTTGAATTGAATACAATTTTTATTCGTCTTGGCGCTTTACTCACCCTTATTGAGTTAGATTAGACAAGTATTTGATATTGGAATGAAAATACTAATAATTCGATTCTCCTCCATAGGAGACATTGTGCTCACTACCCCGGTTGTCCGAGTGCTCAAAACGCAGGTGGACAATGCCGAAATTCATTATGTTACCAAGGCGCGGTTTTCCGGGTTGTTGGAAGAGAATCCATATGTAGATAAACTTCATTTATTGGATGATAATCTTTGGGTATTAATAGCAGCGCTTAAAAGAGAAAAATTTGACCATGTGATAGATCTTCACAATAATGTGCGCACCAGAATTATAAAATTTTTGCTGGGAGTAAAGTCTTCCAGTTTTCATAAGCTTAACTGGGAGAAATGGCTTATGGTAAACCTCAAGATCAACAAGCTTCCCTCAGTCCATATAGTTGATCGATATCTCCAAACTGCGTCCCATTTGGGTATAAAAAATGATTCTCTGGGACTTGATTATTTCTTACGGGAAGCAGATGAGGTGCCGTTGGAGTGGATTCCCCCCACACATCATTCAGGTTATGTAGCCTACGCAATTGGAGGGCAGTACTATACAAAAAAATTACCGGTGCATCGGATGATTGAGTTATGTGATAAGATCAATCGTCCGATTATTCTTTTAGGCGGAAAGGAAGACTTTCCGGAAGGTGAGCAAGTGAGACTGTTCTTTGAAAAAAACGGATCTACACCAGAGATTGAAGAAGGTTTGCAATCTGAGTTCAATAAAAAAACCATTATTTTCAATGCTTGTGGAAAATATAACCTCAACCAATCTGCAAGTATCGTAAAACGAGCCACCCATGTCTTTACGCATGACACGGGCATGATGCATATAGCGGCTGCATTTAAAAAGGAAGTGTTTAGCATTTGGGGAAACACAATACCATTATTCGGAATGTACCCCTATCGTACCAAGTTTACGGTGCTAGAAAATAACAAACTGGACTGTAGGCCATGCTCTAAGATCGGATACAACAAATGTCCGAAGGGACACTTTAAATGCATGGAGAAAATAGTGTTTGATTTTTATCTTTCAGAGTAGTGTTTAATAGGCACGTGCAAGTTTACCTTCCATATAATTTACATAAGCCCGATTTACTACGCGCGTACCGCCTATAGTTGGATAATCCCCCGTAAAATACCAGTCACCAGTATGATTAGGAATGGCTTTACGAAGATTTTCAATGGTTTGGAATACAACTTGCAGTTCAGCCTTCATTCCTTCGGGGCGAACGATGTCAGTGATTTTATCTGAGATCTCCTCATAAGTAAATTGATCATAGAGTCTTTTCACATAGTTTTGAGGGTCGCTTTCATTTTCTGACTGTAAACATTGTTCATAAACTTCTCCCAACAAATAATCTCTCCCTTGATCTTTTATTAATTGAATCATGGCGCGGAAGGCAACAAAGTCACCCATGCGACTCATATCGATCCCATAACAATCAGGAAATCTGATTTGAGGTGCGGAGGATAATACCACGATTTTTTTAGGATTTAATCGATCCAGCATTCTAAGAATACTTCTCTCCAGTGTAGTGCCTCGCACGATGGAGTCATCAATAACAACCAGGGTATCCTTTCCTTTATTTACAACTTCATAGGTGGTGTCATATACGTGTGCCACCAAATCTCCTCTGTGTTCATCATCAGCAATGAAGGTTCGCAGTTTGGCATCTTTGAGTACAATTTTTTCTACGCGGGGTCTAAAACTGAGTAACTCTTCATGCGAATCGACAGAAGGTTTTTTGTCAATAATAATGTCCTTTTGTTTACTGACAAGAAAATCTTCCACTCCTCCCATCATGCCGAGAAAGGAGGTTTCTGCTGTATTGGGTATATATGAAAAAATAGTATTCTTCAAGTCAGAGTTAATTGATTTGAAGATTTGTGGTACCAATAATCTACCGAGGGATTTGCGCTCTTTGTATATCTCTGGATCAGTGCCTCTCGAAAAGTAAATTCGTTCAAAGCTGCACGACCTTTTTTCCTGCTGTTGAATGATTGGATGTTGGGCAAAGTCTCCACTCTTGGTAATGATCAGCCCATGGCCAGGATTGATTTCCTCAATTTGACTGTACTCAATATTGAAAGCAGTTTTTATTGCTGGCTTCTCTGAGGCTACTACTACCACTTCATCGTCAGCATAATAATATGCAGGTCTTATTCCAGAGGGGTCTCTCACTACAAATGCGGAGCCAGATCCAGTAAGGCCGGCCATAGTATACCCGCCATCAAAATCCCTACAGGCTCGTTTTAACACACGCTGTAGATCGATTTCATTTTCAATAATATCCGAAATCTCGGGACTCGTAAATTTATCTTTATACTGGGTGAATAGCGATTGCACCTCTTCATCCAAGAAATGACCAATTTTTTCCATTACGGTTACTGTATCCACCTTTTCCTTTGGATGCTGCCCCAAGCCCACAAGTATATCAAACAACTCGTCTACATTGGTCATGTTAAAATTGCCGGCCATTACCAGATTTCGGCTTCTCCAGTTGTTCTGGCGCAGAAAGGGGTGTACATTTTCTATACTATTGTGCCCATGGGTGCCATAACGCAGGTGGCCTAGCCAGAGCTCCCCGGTAAAGGCGACATTCTCCTTCAGCCATTGCTCATCTCTGTATAGCTCACCTCCCTTTTTCTGTCCTTTTTTATATTTCTTGCTAATTTTTGTAAAGAGATCGGCCACTGGTTGCGATTTCATGCTGCGGTATCTACTGATATATCTAAAACCAGGCTTTTGATCGATTTTAATGTTGGCCACACCAGCACCGTCTTGTCCACGATTATGCTGTTTTTCCATCAAAATGTACATCTTATTCATTGCATAGCTCGTCCCGTATTTTTCAATGTAATAGGATAGCGGCTTGCGCAAGCGGATAAGGGCTATACCACATTCGTGAAGGATGGTATCACTCATAGGAATTCGTTAAGCCACAAAGTTAATTCTATTAATTTATAACCCATCAAGAAAAGAGAGTTGATAGCTATTTACCCTAACCAAAATAGGAGCAATAAAATTTACGAGAATTACTTTTTTTTATGACTATGCGAATACAGGCTCCTTGAATTTGGAAACTGTAAAGTAGAAAGTGCTTCCTTTTCCTTCTTCACTTTCCAGCCAAATACGCCCTCCATTTCGTTCTACAAACTCTTTACAAAGAATTAAACCCAGTCCGGTACCCTTTTCATTGGCGGTTCCGCGGGTACTATAGCCAGATGTTTTTTCAAAAAGTATTTTTTGTATCTCTGGGCTTATACCTACTCCGTTATCCTTAACCCATACCATAAGTTCCTCATCTTGAACCTTCGCTCCTATGGTGATCTCTCCCCCCTCCTCCGTAAATTTCATTCCATTAAGGATCAAATTGCGGAACACCAGGTTAATCATATTGAGGTCGGCATAGGCTGCCGTGTCTTCAGGAATACTATTGATGAGCTTCACTTCTTTGATGTGTAGGGAATTAAGTAACTCAAAATTGTCATCAACCATTGACCTAAGGTCAATTTTTACAGGTTGGATTCTCAATTTGTCCATTTGAAGGAGTGCCCAATCCAGAAGATTATTGATTAGATTTTTGGTGTGGTTAAACTGGAGTTGAAGTTCCTTAATTACTTTGGGTAGTTCTTCAGATGTAATTTGACCTTTGGCCATAAGATTCAGAATTCCTGCCAGGGCATTTATAGGCGATCTTAAGTCATGGGATATTACCGAGAAAAACTTATCCTTTACCTGGTTGAGTTGCTCAAGTTCTAAACTTCTTTTCTTAATCTCGTTTTGATGCTCAATTAAGAGCTTGTTGATCCTGATTCTACGCTGACCACTTCTGTACACCGAAAAGAGAAGTATTACCGTGAGGGCTACCACCACCACTAAAATATTTTTTAAAAAAGATTGACGGTCGAGCTCATCTGCCTGTTTGGCCTGTGTCTCACTCAGGGCGGCAATCTGAAGATCTTTGCTTTCGGTTTGAAACCGGAGCTGATCTTGAAAAATCTTTTGCGTCATATCCTGATTAAAAAGACTGTCCTGAAGAGCCTTTGATTGTTTGGTATAGTCCAGTGCACTTTTGTAATCCCCTCGCACTTCATAAAGTTGTGAAAGTGCTCTGTAGCATTCAACTTCCAGGGTGCGCGCATTGATCCGTTTTGCAATATTTAAAGATTCAAGAATCTGATTTGTGGCATCATCAAACTTTCCTTGTTTTAGGGCTACCCGTCCTTTACCAAGAGAGGACTCTGCCAGGCCATATTCGTTTTTTGTTTTTGAATGGAGCATTTCAGAAGAGTCGTAGTATTGGTAGGCTTTATCAAATTCACCTTTGCGGAGATACAACCTCGCAATGCGAGAGATAATGTTTGGCTCAAGAATGTCAATATCCCGTTCGCGTGTAATTGAAAGTGCTTTTAAAAGTGTTTCTTTGGCATCATCATACTTGTTGTTTCTCAGGTAGATATCTCCCATTTCGTAAAAAGTATATGCCAAACCATCCTTGTCGTTTATTTTTTCACCTAACTTCCTCGCAAGTTCTATATGATCTAACGCAATGTCATATTGTCCAAGCTCTTTGAACACGGCACCTACATTGTGAAGTGCAATAGCAGTTTGAAGAGTGTCTTTGATGGCTCGGGAGATTCGGAATGATTGGGTGAAGTAAAAATAGGCCTCGTCATATTCTCCAACATTTATATAGTCGTCTCCCAATAAGTTATTAGTGTCTGCAATGTTGGTGCTGTCCCTCAATGCTATTGCCAGAGGAAGCCGGGCCTTATCAAACTTGAGTGCCGTGAGAAAATCACCCCTTATGGTAGAAAGATTGCTCTGCTGTTTATAAGCCCTTAATTTGGCCCAATTCAAATTTAATTTTTCGGAAAGAGCGGTTGCTTCATCGGCCAATGTTTTGGATTGGTCAAAATCCAGATATTGATATTCTGTTGATAGGTTCAAAAGGAGTCTTAGTCTCAAAGAATCCGATTCCACCTTATGCAATTCATTTTTTAATGAATCAATCCGTGGGGTTGTAGGTTGTGCTATTGAGACCAATGATATAAACAATAGGATAGTGCTAAGAACATACCCCATCGAATTGATATTAGCATCTCTTTCCTTCGGACTATTCATTTTACTTGTTTAGTACAAGATAAACCAAATGTAGTTTTTTCTATTGATTATAATTAATTCTGACTTCAGATTATGATTGACATCAACCTGCTTGTGTGTCGAAAGGTAACCGGAGGGTTAAGGGATTATAAGTTTAGGACTCAAAGGCCAACCAGTACCATTTAATTATTAAAATACGTCAATAAGTGATAAGTAAAATCTTGAATATTGCCCCAAATAATACATGAATAAGATCAAATCGAAAATATCAGTTCCATAGCTTGTGCAGTTCTAATTCCAATACTTTCCCAAAAAACAACCGGGTAGAGGCTTCGAAAGAAGGTGTATAGTCTGAAACAAGGAAACGTTTGGTCGAATTGGGTTCTGAATTGATTAACGCACTCTTTTCAAGTTGATCCTTTAAGGCTTGAGCCACGACTTCGGAAGAATCCAGTATTCTTACCTGATCTTTATAAAATTGGCTTATTTCTTTTTTGATAAGTGGGTAGTGCGTACATGCCAATATCAATGCTTTAATATCCTTAAGTTCGCTTGAGGATAAATATTGAGCAATGATCTCATGACTAATTTGGCTATTAAAAAAGCCTTCTTCAATCATGGGTGCGAGTAATGGGGTAGCCAACGACTTTAGCCTAATGGACTGACCTACTTCATTTAGGCGCTGACTATAGATTCCGGACATTACGGTGCGTCTGGTTCCGATTAAGCCGATCTCCTCATTGGCAAAATGCTCCGATACATAGGTAATCATGGGGTCAATAACATTCAAGATGTGGGCATCCTCTCTTACATATTCTTTTAACAGTTCGTAGGCTGCTGAGCTTGCGGAGTTGCAGGCAATCACTATTACCTTGCAGCCTTTTTTTAAGAGTAAGTCAGCAATTTTAATGGAGTAGGCTTGAATGGCAGCTTCAGACTTATCCCCATAGGGAAGATGGGCCGTATCTCCAAAGTAAATGATATCTTCGTTGGGTAGGAGTTGGGTTATCGCATGGGCTACTGTTAACCCCCCGATTCCACTGTCATAAATGCCAATTGGCCCTTGTGGATTATTCATAAGGCCAAAAATAGTCGCTGTAAATTGGAATTTGTATAATTGTGAACTTTAACCATTAAAATAAATATCATGGCATTCAATCTTCTAAAAGGAAAAAGAGGAATCATATTTGGCGCACTTGATGAAAACTCCATTGCATGGAAGACTGCATTAAAGATAAAAGAGGAGGGAGGAACATTTACGCTGACCAATGCACCGATTGCCCTGAGAATGGGTAAAATCAATGAATTAGCAAAAGCTTGTAATGCCGAAGTGATTCCGGCAGATGCTACCTCAGAGGATGAATTAAATGCCCTGTTCACAAAGTCAATGGAGGTATTGGGTGGTAAACTTGACTTTGTCCTCCATTCTATTGGGATGAGTCCCAATGTGCGGAAGAACAGATCATATGGAGACCTTAACTATGAATTATTTCTGAAGACACTGGATATCTCAGGCCTTTCATTTCATAAAGTATTGCAAACAGCAGAAAAAACGGATGCTATGAATGAGTGGGGATCCATTCTGGCACTGAGTTATATCGCTGCACAGCGCACCTATCCTGATTATTCTGATATGGCACAGGCCAAATCGGTACTTGAGTCAATTGCAAGAAGTTATGGATATCGTTTTGCAAAACTGAAGAAGGTAAGGGTGAACACCATATCCCAATCCCCTACAAAAACGACAGCAGGAGCTGGAATTTCCGGATTTGATGTTTTTTATGATTATGCCCAAATGATGTCGCCCTTAGGCAACGCTACAGCTGAAGATTGTGCTAGTTATATTGTTGCCATGTTCTCGGATTTTACCAGAATGGTAACTATGCAAAATTTAATGCACGATGGCGGGTTCTCTTCTACCGGAATTACAGAGGATTTGATAGAAAGACTTTCCAAATAGATATTATTGGAAGACAGGGGACAAGTTTTCATTTTGATAAAGACCTATAGTCAACGATGGTTTCTTTTCCATTTTGTAAAATAAATCTTGGCTTAAGGATACTTTCCAAACGTGCGGATGGGTTTCATAATATTGAGACCTGTTTTTATCCTGTTCCATGGTGTGATGTATTAGAAATAATACCCTCTCAGGTATTTTTATTTACTCAATCCGGCATTCCGATCACCGATGCGGAGAATTTATGTGTTCGTGCTTACAATAAACTGAAGGAAACATATAGTCTGCCAGCGGTAAAAATTCATCTTCATAAAATTATTCCTATGGGTGCAGGCTTGGGGGGTGGATCTGCGGATGCCGCATTCACCCTTAAGTCTCTAAACACCCTGTTCTCACTTGATCTGTCGGTAGATAAATTAATTGAAATTGCGGCTGAGTTAGGAAGTGATTGTTCCTTCTTTTTACATGAAAAGGCAATGATGGGATCAGGGCGAGGAGAGGTGTTACGCCCAATTAATATTTCATTGGCTGGAAAATTTGTAGTGATTGTAAAGCCAGATATCCATGTGTCAACTGCGGATGCATATAAAAATGTAAGGCCTGATGCCTCAAGGGCATCCCTTCAAGAAATTTTGACAGAAGATCTAACAAGCTGGAAGAGTACACTTGTAAATGATTTTGAACAAAGTGTTTTCATGCAGTATCCACAAATTCAAAGAATAAAAAATACTCTTTACGAGTCCGGAGCTTTGTATGCAAGCATGAGCGGGTCTGGCTCATCAGTTTACGGATTGTTCAAAGAACCTGTTAATCTGAAAGAAAAGTTTGAGGGAATGATTTACTGGTCAGGTGAGCTATAACCTGGCAATTTTTTTTGAAGTAGGGGATAGAACAGTACGGCACATAATATAATTGCTGTGCCAATGTAAAAGCTCGATTGCATCTTTTCGCTGGCCCCAAATATTAGTACCGCCATGATGACTCCATATAAAGGCTCGAGATTCATAGAAAGCTGAACAAAAAAAACAGGAAGTCTCTTGAGTAGCTCGATTGAAGCAGAATAGGCATATACCGTGCAAACGAGTGATAATATCGCAAGGTAGAACCAGTCCATTGCACTGGGTATTAATTGCAATTCACCATTAAATGCCCATGTGTTTTTGTAAATAGGAAGAAATAGGGCAGTGCATAGAAAGGCCCCTGTCATTTCAAATAAGGTGATGATATAGGGGTGGTTTTTTTTTACAAACCTTGCGTTAAGTATTGAGAATAAGGCGATTGTAAAACCTGACATAACACCCAGGGCCAATCCCATTGGATACCGAAAGTCGAAAGAAAAAATAATGTAAAGTCCAAGCACTACTACCAAACCCAGAATAACCTCAAACCCTTTTATTTTTTTTCGGCTTAACAGTGGCTGAAGAAAAGCTGTCCAAAGTGATCCTGTGGCAAATCCCACTAGACTCACGGAGGCGTTGGATACTTTGGCGGAAGCAAAAAAAGCAATCCAATGGATGCCCACAATGAATCCAGTTCCAACAATTTTTAGTAAATCTCCGGGAGAAAACTTGAATGGTACCCTTGAAAAATAAATTAGAACCCCAAGTCCAATGGCAGCGAGTAGCGTTCTGTACAGCACCATCTCAACCGCGGGGATAGAAATGAGTAATCCTAAAATTGCGGTGAAGCCCCACAGAAAAATGATAAAATGTAATTTGAAATAGTCTGTAGTGGAGGCAATCACCGATTTAAATATTTATACATAACCAGAGAGATAATGGTAAAGGTGATATTGGGTATCCATGCAGCCAATACGGGCGAAAGTGAACCCGCTTCGGCAAATGTTCGAGACATCATGAAAAACAGAATAAATATAAATGACAGCATAAACCCGAGAGCAATTTGAAAGCCGGTTCCCCCTCGACTTTTACGTGAGGAGACAATAACACCCATAAAGACCAATACAAAAATGGTGAATGGGGAGGAAAACCTGATTTGTCTTTCAACTTCATAAGCCTCGACACCGCTAGCTCCCCTGAATCGCATTTTCTTAATATGGTCGGTCAATTCATTGATGGTCATTCCATCAAATTTCCTGTCTTCATTTTCAAAATCTGTTGGTGTAATAGAAAGTGTGGTATCCATAGACTCTCCAATACGACTCGACTCAGGGGTAGGTCGATATCCTACACTAAAGATGGAGTCCACTCTCTTTTTTTTCCAGAAGCGCAGCGTCCATTTTCCTTTGGTAGAATCCCAGGTTATATTATCTGCAGTAAGCTTTTCAACCAAACGATTGTGATCAAATCGCTCCAATGAAAACTGGTAGCCGGTATTTGTGTTTACGTTGTAGTTCTGAATATAGAAATATACGTTGGGTTCAATTTGCATGTGCACATTGCGCTGATCAAAGTAGTACGCCTTGTTCAGGTATTGAATCTCAAAGGCAAGCCGGGATCGGTTGGATTGTGGGATGACCCAACCATTCAAAACAAAATTGAAAACCGCAATAATTAAAGAGGCCAAAAAATAGGGGAGTAGCAGCCTTTTAAAGCTTACCCCACTGCTTAGGATAGCAATGATTTCGGTTCGGGCTGCCATTTGAGAAGTGACAAACACAACGGCTATAAAGACCATGATTGGACTTACCAATCCGATGATCCATGGAATAAAATCACTATAGTACCCAAGAATAGTTACCGTGTCGAGATTGTTACGGGCAAACTTGTCCATTTTTTCAGCCAAATCGATAACAGCTACAATGGCCACAATGATTAATACCACAAAAATGAATGTGTACAGTACTTTTTTTATGATGTATTTATCAATGATTTTCATCCTGCTGCTGACTGGCTAAAGCCGTTGAGAGACTTTTTTGACTGTTTGTGTTTTCCAACTCAGAAAATTACCCTCCATAATTCTCTCTCTGGCTGTTTTTACCAACCAAAGATAGAACGTGAGGTTGTGAATTGATGCAATTTGCGCGCCTAAAATCTCCTTATTAATGATGAGATGGCGCAGATAGGCCTTTGAATAACTGGTACTCACATAACCTCCTAACGTAGCATCAATTGGGTTAAGATCATCTTTCCATTTTTCATTCCGGATATTGATAATTCCTTCGCTGGTGAAGAGCATTCCATTACGAGCATTTCGTGTGGGCATTACACAGTCAAACATGTCTATACCCAGGGCGATGCATTCCAGTATATTTTCGGGTGTGCCAACCCCCATGAGGTACCTTGGCTTGTTTGTAGGTAGAATACTACAAACTTGTTCAGTGCAGGCATACATCAAATCGTGTGGTTCACCTACTGAAAGCCCCCCTATAGCATTACCGGGCAATTCCTGATGGGCTACAAATTCCGCAGACTGTTGTCGCAGGTCTTTGTAGGTGCTTCCTTGAATGATTGGAAAGAGAACCTGATCATATCCGTATTTGGGTTCAGTGTTTTTCATGCGATCCGCACATCGGGTTAGCCAGCGGTGGGTAAGTTCCATCGATTTTTTGGCATATGCGTAATCGCATGGGTAGGGTGTACATTCATCAAAGGCCATAACAATATCTGCCCCAATGCTTCGCTGGATATCCATGGCAATTTCAGGCGAGAAAAAATGTTTTGATCCGTCAATGTGCGATTTAAAGGTAACTCCCTCCTCATTTATCTTCCTGTTTTCCGAAAGTGAATACACTTGATACCCGCCACTGTCAGTAAGAATAGGCCTTGTCCATCCATTAAAACGATGAAGCCCACCAGCTTTTTCAAGGAGGGCAATTCCCGGCCTCAAAAAGAGATGGTAGGTGTTGCCAAGAATAATTTTTGCATCTATATCTTGTTCTAGTTCACGCTGATGTACCGCTTTTACAGAACCAGCCGTGCCCACGGGCATAAACATGGGAGTGGGTATTTCTCCATGATCTGTGGTAATAGTGCCCGCTCTGGCTTTTGTTTCGCTATCTGTTTTATGAAGTTGGAATTGCATTGTTGTATTTGAACGTTGCAAAAATAGGTATTTAAAAAAACATCTTCTGGTGGCGTTTTTTATGCTGATGGAGTATTTACTATCTTTCCTTACCGAATTTGATGTGATATGAAGTACGAAAACATTGGAAGTGAACTTTTTGAAACCAATAGGAAGCGATTGGTAAAGGCGTTGCCCAAGGGCGCCATCGCGGTTTTCAACTCTAATGACCATATGCCTACTAACGCAGATGGTACAATGTCCTTTAAGCAAAATAATGATCTTTTTTATCTGACGGGTATTCAGCAGGAAGAAAGCTGCTTGGTGATATGTCCGGACTTTCCGGATAAGAATTTAAGAGAAGTTTTATTTCTAAGAAAGCCGGATGAGTTATTGGAGAAATGGGAGGGCCATAAGTTGACAAAAGTAGAAGCCAAGGATATTTCTGGAATAACTACTGTTCGTTGGAATGGGGATTTTCAGAAGATTTTTCATCATATGATGGTAATGGGAGGAGTGTCTTCTGTATTTCTTAATACCAATGAACATTACAGGGCAAGTGTGGTGGTTGAAACCAGAGACGCCAGATTCATTGAATGGTGCAAGTCTACCTACCCGCTTCACCGCTACGAAAGGGTAGCACCCATAATGGCCAGCTTAAGATCAATAAAACAAAAAAGAGAAATTGAACTGATGCAAAAAGCCTGTGATATTACTGAAAGAGGATTTCGCAGAATACTCAGTTTCGTGAAGCCTGGCGTAATGGAATATGAGATTGAAGCTGAATATATTCATGAATTTATCAGCAATCGATCGCGTGGGTTTGCCTATGAACCCATCATTGCATCCGGTACTAATAATTGTGTGCTGCATTATCTTGAGAACAATAGGAAGTGCAAAGCAGGAGATTTGATTTTGCTAGATGTAGCGGCAGAGTATGCCAATTACAATTCTGACCTCACGCGTACCATACCTGTAAGTGGAAAATTCACCAAGCGCCAGAAAGAAGTGTACAATGCCGTGTTGAGGGTAATGCAGGGAGCCTTTAAATTGATGGGGCCATCAACCAACTTTTTCGATTATCAAAAAACGATAGAGAAAATGATGGAAGAAGAATTGCTCAAGCTAAAATTAATTTCAAAGTCTGAGACGATGAAAAACAATCCAGAAAATCCAGGGTTCAGAAAATATTTTTATCATGGAACCTCTCACTTGATAGGCCTTGATGTTCACGATGTAGGAGATATGCACGCCAAGATGGCGGTAGGATCTGCGTGGACAGTGGAGCCCGGCATATATATTCAGGAAGAGGGATTTGGAATACGGTTGGAAAACAATGTAGTGATCGGGAAGAAGGGTGTTGTGGATTTAATGAAAAACATTCCTGTTGAAGCAGAAGAGATTGAAGAGCTAATGAATAAATAAAATGAATAAATGTATAGCGTTATTATTCGTATTTATTTTTATTGGATTCGCTCAGGCCCATGAGTTTTGGATGCTGCCAAAAAAATTCAAATATGCGGTGGGTGAGAAAATGACCCTGGATTTTATGGTAGGAGAAGGTTTTGAGGGAGAATTTTGGGATTTAAATACTCATCAGGTAGAAGGACTCACACTATACAATCGTCTTTCAAAAACCGATATGACAGCCAAAGTAAAAAAGAGCAGTGGGGATAACTTCGAATACACTTTCAATAATGCAGGAACGCACATGATTACGATGGAAAGTAACAATGCCTACATTGAACTCGAGCCTGAGAAGTTTAACGAATACCTGAAGGAGGATGGATTGGATTATATTAGCGAGGAGCGCCAAAAGTTGGGTGAACAAAATAAAAACTCAAGAGAATTATATAGGCGTTACGCCAAGCTTTTAGTTCAGGTAACTGACCGAACTGATGATACTTATAAGAAGGAGACCGGAATGCGCCTTGAAATTGTACCACTACAAAATCCATACGAATTAAAGACTGGAGATCACTTAGATTGCAAGGTCTTATATGAACGAAAGCCGGCAGCTCATGCGTTAGTGAAAGTGTGGACTCACATTGGCAATCGTATTTTTTTACAAAACATCTACACTGAAGACGATGGAACAATTCGTTTTCCGGTGAGCAACAAAGGTGCATGGATGGTAAGCAGTGTAAAAATGCTTCGCTCCACCTCTGATAAGGCAGAATGGCAAAGTTTGTGGTCGAGTTTGGTTTTTGAAATTGAATAAATGTTATGAGTAATAAAATTATATCTTCTGACAAAGCCCCCGAACCAGTTGGTTTGTATCCTCACGCGCGCAAGGTGGGTAATTTGCTTTTTCTTTCTGGTGTGGGGCCGAGGAAGAGGGGGGTAAAAGATATTCCAGGTGTCACATTGGATGAAAACAAAAATATTGTTTCATATAATATCGAGGAACAATGTCATTCAGTATTTCAGAATGTTCGGTATATTTTAGAGGCTGGGGGTTCTAAATGGGAGAACCTTGTGGATGTGACGGTCTTCCTTACCAATATAAAGGATGACTTTGCTGTCTACAATAAAATATATGCAGAGTATTTTAAAGAAAATCAACCTTGCAGAACAACGGTAGAGATCACTGCGCTGCCTACACCCATTGCGATAGAACTAAAATGTATAGCTATAATAGATTAAATAGAGAAGCTTTCACCGCAACCACAAGTGCGTGACGCATTCGGATTTACAAACTGAAACCCCTTACCGTTGAGGCCATCAGAAAAGTCGAGCGTGGTTCCTAAAAGATAGAGGAGGCTCTTTTTGTCTACAAGAATTTTTACGCCCTTGTCTTCGAATACCTGATCGGCAGGCTCAATCTTGTCATCAAAATCAAGATCGTACATCAGGCCTGAACAACCACCACCCTTCACGGAAACCCTTACATTATGGGCGCCAGTCCTTCCTTCCTCTTTGAGAAGTTCGGAAATTCTACTTTTTGCTTTATCTGTTACGCTTATCATGGTTTTATGATACAGGGTTAAGGACTACACTAAAAACAGTAATCATATTACGATCTCTGCCATAATACAATTTCTCCAAAGCATTAAAGATATTACTCGCCCTGAAGTAAGAAGTGTGCAGTTCATGCTCTCCACTAACCACCCATTGGATGGTGTAAGAATTATCTTTTTCTTTAAAATCCTGCACATAAACCCACATCTTATTCAAAGCATCAATCTTATCTGATCCTGTTTCTGAATGAAACAGAAATGATTGATTGTGCCTTGGGTTGAGTGTGATCAGGTCAAGTTTTGATTTTCCATCCAATACACTGTATTCAAAGATCAGATCACTGGTGCGAAGCCCCAAATAATCCTTAATTTGTTGTTGAATTCTGGCAACCTCTACATGAACATCACTTGTAATATCTGGCATTGTTGTTTTAATTCAAAGGAAAAACGTTGGAGTATACTTTCTACTAATGTAAAATACAGGCTAAAAGTTTCTCAAAATCATGCAAAATTAGTCAATTCCGATAAACAAAACTTATGGATAAAATTGAGCACATAGGAATAGCAGTAAAAAACATGGCTGAATCCAATCGTCTGTTTGCAAAGCTATTTGGAAAGGAGCCTTATAAAATTGAGGAGGTGGCATCTGAGGGAGTAAGGACTTCGTTTTTTGATGTGGGAGGGATAAAAATAGAATTATTAGAAGCCACTCGCCCTGACTCGCCTATTGCGAAATTTATAGAAAAGAGAGGAGAAGGTATCCATCACCTTGCATTTGCAGTGGATGATATTTATAAAGGTATTGCAAACAAGGTACAGCAGGGATTTACAATCATCAATCCGGAGCCGAAAGACGGAGCCGACAATAAGTTAATTGCCTTCCTTCATCCCAAATCAACCAATGGGGTCTTAGTAGAGCTTTGTCAAGAAAAAAAGGATTAACGGTTTTTTTCCTGACCAAATTGGAGGCGATTATAGTGCTTTAGCTTTTTCTTTCCCTCCCGTGTTTCATAATACGGTTTGGGGCTTGCACAAGCTCCTAGAAAAAACAAGGCTATCAAAAATAATCCAACTATCTTCTTCATTACATACCCGTATTTTGTGCGTAGATACGGAACAAGATCAGATTTTGCCATCAAACAGCAGATAAGTTTTACTTTTGTGAGGTGAATGAACAGGAAGGGCTGTTAAATGGTAATAATAAAATAATATGACAGAGAAACGAGCAGAAATAGGTCAATTGGGAGAATTCGGTCTTATTGATAGAATAAGCTCAAATTTCCAATTGAACAGAAAATCATCTTTGTTTGGAATAGGGGATGATGCTGCGGTAATTGAAGGGGGTGAAGATTCCATATTGTTATGTACGGATATGCTTACCGAGGGTGTTCACTTTGACCTCTCTTACACCCCACTCCAGCATCTGGGTTACAAGGCAGTGGTAGTTAATATTTCTGATATCGCAGCCATGAATGGCCGGCCCGAACAAATTGTAGTGAGCCTGGGACTGAGCAATCGCTTTTCTGTGGAAGCTGTAGATGCTTTGTATGAAGGAATCAAGATGGCCTGTGAAAATTATAATGTGGATTTGGTAGGGGGAGATACCACCTCTTCTGCCTCCGGACTAGTGATTTCAATAGCTGCGCTTGGTAGGGTAAAGAAAGATAAAGTGGCATATCGAAGTGGAGCTAAGATGAATGATATCGTATGTGTAACGGGGGATTTGGGAGGTGCTTATTTGGGTCTTCAAATTCTGGAAAGAGACAAGCAGGTATTTTTGGCAAACCCGGAAATGAAACCACAATTGGAGAACTTTGAATACATGGTGGGGCGCCAGCTTAAACCGGAAGCGAGAATGGACATTGTATACGAACTGGCCGAACTCGGGATCCAACCTACATCGATGATTGATATATCTGATGGATTGGCTTCAGAGATACTTCACATCAGTAAAAATTCTGGTGTGGGTATCAAAATATTTGAGGATAAAATTCCCATTGATACGAAAGTATACGAGACAGCGGCTATTGAATTAAAGATTGACCCGATTACCTGCGCCCTTAATGGAGGAGAAGATTATGAATTGTTGTTTACAATTAATCAATCAGACTTCGAAAAAATTAAAAACCATCAGGACATTCATTTTATTGGGCATGTGCATGATAAGGCAAATCAAAATTTACTAATCACAAAGCAAGGAACACCCATTCCTCTTACCGCTCAGGGTTGGAATCATTTTAGGGAAGGTTAATCAATAGGGTAGGGAATGTAAAGGAATTTGGTAAAGTCACGATCTACCACAAATAAACAACAGAATTCATCTGGATCTTTGTAGGCAGACTTAAAGGCTTCTTCCTTTTCCGTGGCTACCAGCTCCCTTTCAATGAACTCGCCAAGAAATGAGGCGTAATAGTTCCACTCCAACCCCAGATCATTTTTGTTAAGGAGAATTTGTCCTATAGAAATGGAGTCTTTTGCAATAGAGAAAATAGGGTAATCGAACCCTGCTTTTCGAATTTGGTAAGAGGATTCTTTAAGTGTATCGGCCACCTTAACAAAATCACGAGAGATTGTGCCAAGGTATTTGCCATCGAGTTCAGGATCATTGACCATGTGAGATAGTATTATTGGGGAAGCAAAAGTAGAGAATAATGCGGTTAAGCGACATTCAGTTTTGGTGAGATTCTATCCATGTATCTGAAAAAGCTTTTAGTTGCGGAAAAAATTCCATGAATTCATTTTCAAACTGAACATCGTACTTAGATAGCTCCACAATGGATTCATCCATTTTAGAATCGAATGAGGTGCGTCTTGACATGCCACTAAGTGCTCTGTGGATGCCTTCCTTCTTGCGATAGTTTAAAAGCCAATTATTCTGTATCATATAAGGCATCATATACAGCGCTTTTTCAGGAAGCATTTCTTTATTTTCTTCAAGTAGTAAGTAGAATTGTTCTGCAAACTTTGGAAGACTTGTTTTGTGAAAAGTATCCCAGTTTTTGGCTAGGTAATAATCGTAAAACATATCGATGATTACTCCCGAATAGTGCCTGTACTTTGGCCTCAAACGATTTTTACTCTTTTGCACTACCTCATGGCTATCGGTATACTCATCGATAGCACGATGAAGCGCTACTCCTTTAATCACCTGAGGTTCATACCGGCCAACAAGACTTCCCGCCTTCACGAAATCTCCAATAAAATTGCCAATTGCTAATTGAGGATCGTTGCCAGAGAGATAGATATGAGCTAGAAAGTTCATGTGCGTAAGATAATTGATAAAGTCTGTTTTTATTAAAGAAGTTTTTAATCATTTTTGGTGATTGACAGATTAGGAATAAAACGCTACGCATATGTCAGCCTTACCTCAGCTTAAGTTATTAGTGAATCTTGCCTTGATAGATGATGAAGTTGCTGATAAAGAAAAAAAATACATCACGAATATAGGACTTGCCAACGGCTTGTCAGAGCAGGATGTAGCATACTTGTTGAATCAAAATCACGAAGTAATCATTCCTCAGGGGCTTACAGGTGATCAAAAATTTGATTATCTGTTTAGTCTTGTTCAATTAATGAAAATTGATGAGCGACTTTACAAAGAGGAGATAAAGTATTGTTCTCAGGTTGCAGCAAAACTTGGCTATCAGCAAGAGGTGATGTTTGAGTTGATGTTGAAGGTGAGTACTGCTATGAAGAAAGGAGAAATAGCTTCATTAAAAGAATTGACATCCTCTTATTTGTTAAAATAGAGGCTTCCTGTTTTGAATACCTCATTAAGAATCGAAATTTGAATTCTTCTGTAAGACGCAGCAAATTTTTTGGCTCAAATTACCTCTCTATTGGTCCATTAATTATCTCCTCTTTTTTGAAATCTTTTTTGCCAGGATTAATGTCAGATTGCCAACCAAATTACTCTACACTATTTCTTTCTTTAAAATTAACTAAAAATCCTCCTTCGCGATAGCTGGTAAAATATCTACCTTTGCTGCCTGTCTGCCCATGGTAAAAGCCTTTGGCAGGCTCAAACTAAGAACCTGAATGACGGGAATGGAACAAATCCGCAATTTTTGC
The DNA here is from genome assembly GCA_019638285.1 of Cyclobacteriaceae bacterium. GTDB lineage: Bacteria > Bacteroidota > Bacteroidia > Cytophagales > Cyclobacteriaceae > ELB16-189. Next base: position 48,846 of record JAHBUB010000026.1, read on the forward strand.
ATAATCGCACACATCGACCATGGTAAAAGCACCCTGGCGGATCGCCTTCTGGAGTTTACGGGTACGTTGACTTCTCGCGAGATGCAGGCTCAGGTACTCGATAGTATGGACTTGGAGCGTGAAAAAGGCATTACGATTAAGTCGCACGCGATTCAAATGAACTATCATTTTGAAGGAAAGGACTACACTCTTAATCTTATTGATACACCCGGTCACGTTGACTTCTCCTATGAGGTTTCCCGCTCTATTGCCGCATGCGAAGGTGCACTTTTGATTGTAGATGCGGCCCAGGGGATTGAAGCGCAAACCATTTCTAACTTATACCTCGCTTTAGAGCATAACCTTGAAATAATACCAGTTCTTAATAAAATTGATTTACCGGCTGCCCGACCTGAAGAGGTAACGGATGAGATCGTTGAGCTGATTGGATGCGACCCGGATACTGTTCTTCACGCCAGCGCCAAGCAGGGATTGGGAATAACTGAAATACTGGAGGCCATTGTGAGACGTGTGCCACCGCCAAAGGGCGACCCTAATGCACCTCTGCAAGCTATGATTTTTGATTCTGTGTTTAACTCGTTTCGGGGAGTAGAGGTTTACTACAGGGTGTTTAATGGCACTATGAAGCAAAAAGACATTGTGCAGTTTGTCAACACAGGCCGAACTTACAATGCAGATGAAATTGGGGTGCTAAAGCTTCAAAAGCAGTCGCGCAAAGAAATAAGTGCCGGCAATGTAGGTTACTTAATTTCCGGAATTAAAGAAGCGAAAGAAGTAAAGGTGGGGGATACGATAACCCATCCCAAAAACCCAGGAGCTTCTATCAAAGGATTTGAAAACGTAAAGCCAATGGTTTTCGCAGGTATCTATCCGGTAGAAACCAGCGAATTTGAAGAATTGAGAGCTTCCATGGAAAAACTTCAACTCAATGACGCTTCTCTGGTATGGGAGCCTGAAAGTTCAGCAGCGTTGGGTTTTGGCTTTAGATGCGGCTTCTTGGGAATGTTGCATCTGGAGATTATTCAGGAAAGGTTGGAGCGTGAGTTTGGAATGACGGTGATCACCACAGTTCCATCCGTTCAATTCAGGGCAAAACTTACCAGTGGTGCGGTTATCAACATCAATGCACCCTCAGAAATGCCTGACCCCACAAGGTTGGATTATATTGAGGAGCCCTATATCATGGCACAGATTATTTCTAAGTCGGAATTCATTGGGCCTATCATGGAACTTTGTATTGACAAAAGGGGTGAGGTGAAGAACCAGGTGTACCTGTCTTCAGATCGAATAGAGTTGTCATTTGAAATGCCATTGTCTGAAATTGTGTTTGACTTTTTTGACAAGCTAAAAACGATTTCAAAGGGCTATGCTTCTTTGGATTATCACTTGAGTGGATATCGCGAATCGGATATGGTGAAGTTGGATGTGATGCTGAATGGAGATAAGGTTGATGCACTTTCTGCCGTTGTGCATCGCGGAAAATCCTACCAGTGGGGCAAAAAACTCTGTGAGAAATTAAAGGAACTGATTCCACGGCAAATGTTTGAGATAGCCATTCAGGCCTCTATAGGACAAAAAATTGTAGCAAGAGAAACCATAAGTGCTATACGCAAGAATGTATTGGCCAAATGTTATGGCGGTGATATTTCAAGAAAGCGCAAGTTGCTGGAGAAGCAGAAAAAGGGGAAGAAACGCATGCGTCAGATCGGAAACGTGGAAATCCCACAAGAAGCGTTTATGGCGGTGTTGAAAATCGATTAGGTTTTTTGACGAACGGGCTTCTAAGATTGAGTGGAATTGACGAGTATTAACTTGCTGTTTTAAATAGAATCTTTACTCATGGCAAACACAAACAAATACACACTCATTGATGGTCGTAAAGTAGCTTCCGAAATCAAGAAGGAAATTGCTGATCGAGTGGCAGAACTAAAAAGAAACAATAAAAAATTGCCCCATCTGGCGATCATACTTGTCGGAGACGATGGTGGCAGTACCACCTACGTGGATGGGAAGGTGAAGGCTTGTAAAGAAGTGGGGTTTCATTATTCTTTGCTTCGGTTTGCGGATACCATTTCAGAAGAGCGATTGTTAAAGCATGTTGACCAGATTAACAACGATGAAGATATTGATGGATTTATTGTCCAATTGCCATTGCCTCCACGTATTTCTGTAGAAAGAGTGACAGAGAAAGTTTTGCCTGAGAAGGATGTAGACGGGTTTACAAATGAAAATTTCGGCAGTATAACTTCTGCAAATCCACATATTTTTCCTGCTACACCTTTTGGTGTGATGGAGCTTTTAAGGAGATACAATGTGGATACCAATGGCAAGCATTGTGTTGTGGTAGGTGCCAGTCGGTTAGTAGGTGCTCCATTAAGCATGATGTTGGCAGAGCAGGGGCGAGCTACTGTTACGATTTGCCATAAGTACACCAAGGACTTGGCTTCTCACACAAGACAAGCAGATATTTTGTTGGTGGCGGTGGGTAAGCCGGGTCTTATAACGGGTGATATGGTAAAAGAGGGAGTCGTAGTTATTGATATTGGAACCACCCGTGTGGAGGATACAACGAAAGAGAGAGGATTCTCCCTAAAGGGGGATGTAGACTTTGATTCTGTAGCGCCTAAATGCTCGATGATTACGCCTGTTCCAGGTGGTGTTGGCCCAATGACAATCGTATCCCTATTGATGAATACCCTTAAGGCTGCGGAGCAAAATACCCGTTAACACAAAAGTGAATTCAATAAATAAGGTGTCTTCTAAAAATCTTCCATTGATGGAAGACTTTTATAC
>JAHBUB010000027.1 GCA_019638285.1 Cyclobacteriaceae bacterium
TAATATCTCCTCCAACATCATGTCCCTCACCGGGGTTGCATTGGCAATCGGGGTAATTGTTGATAACGGAATTATCATGTCGGAGAATGCTTACAAACACCTTAGTCAACGCTACGCTGAAGAAATGGCAAAAAAATCAGGGAACGCTTAAAAAGATAACTATGAAATTTCTTAAAATATTCTCCCGCAAAAAAGAAGAACCATGGATTACCGAAGAAGAGCGTCTTGCTGTGATCGAAAAATCAAGTAAGCAGGTTTCACGGGGAGTCTTCTACTCTACGATTATCATTATCACTTCATTTCTTCCGGTATTCATGCTTACCGGACAAGAGGGTAAACTGTTTCATCCGCTCGCATATACCAAAACCTTCATTATGATCGTGGATGCAGTATTGGTTGTTACCCTTGCACCCGTACTTATTTCGTTTTTTATGAAAGGGAAATTTAAAGACGAACACTCTAACCCGGTAAACAGAATACTGGAGAAGGTCTATGAACCCATTATCCGCTGGTGTATGAAATGGCGCAAGACTACAATTGGAATTAACATCGCTGCACTCGTCATCAGCATTCCCTTAATCATCAGCCTTGGTTCAGAGTTTATGCCTCCGCTTGATGAGCAATCCATTCTGTTCATGCCGGTTACACTTCCGGACATATCGAACGCAGAGGCAAAAAGAATTCTGCAGGTGCAAGATAAACTGATTCACTCAGTTCCCGAAGTTGACAAAGTACTTGGGAAGGCAGGTCGGGCCAGCACTGCGACCGATAATTCACCCATCAGCATGATCGAAACAATTATCATGCTGAAGCCAAAAAGTGAATGGCGACCGGGGATAACGAAAAAAGATATCGTTAATGAATTGGATGCTAAACTCCAAATTCCCGGAGTGGTTAACGGATGGACGCAACCCATTATTAACCGCATCAATATGTTGGCTACCGGAGTTCGCACCGATGTAGGTGTAAAGGTGTATGGTCAGAATCTCGATACGATCTATGCCGTTTCGGAAAAAGTTAAACTAGCCTTGGAAGGTATTCCGGGAGTGAAAGACCTTTATGTCGAGCCCATCACGGGAGGCAAATATTTGGTCATTGATATCAAACGTGAAGAGATTGGACGTTACGGCCTAAACATAGATGATGTAAACATGATGGTGGAGTCTGCTATCGGGGGTACACCCATCACGCGTACCATTGAAGGCCGTCAACGGTTTTCAGTGAATGTGCGGTTAGCACAAGACTACAGGAACAGCCTGGATCAACTTAAACGCATTCCGGTGCAAACTCCGGCCTTGGGTACAATCCCATTATCAGACGTTGCAGACCTTCGGTTTGAAGATGGCCCACCGATGATCAACTCAGAAAATGCTATGTTGCGCGGTGCTGTACTTTTTAACGTTCGCGACCGTGACCTAGGCAGCACCGTACAGGAAGCTATTGATAAACTAAACAGTGACCTCTCAAGCCTTCCCAACGGATATTATATTGAGTGGAGCGGCCAGTACGAAAATCTTATCCGAAGCAAAAAAACATTAACGTTGATTGCTCCCATTGTTTTTATCATCATATTCCTCTCGCTCTACTTCGCTTTCCATTCTATTCGCGAAGCATTCTTTAGTTTGATCACTGTACCCTTCGCGCTTATTGGAGGGGCCTACATAATTTACTTCTGGGGTGTTCACTTGTCGGTAGCCGTAGCGGTTGGATTCATTGCCCTGTTCGGTATTGCCGTAGAGACTGGTGTTGTGATGGTAATCTATCTCAACGATGCAATGAGGCAACTGGTAGAGTTAAGAGGCAACTCGCGCGAAACCATTTCAATGATTGAATTGAAAGAATTTGTAATTGCCGGAGCGGCAAAACGCCTCAGACCAAAACTGATGACTGTGTCCGTTGCTCTATTTGGCCTCGTTCCGGTGTTGTGGGCTACCGGTGTAGGCAGCGATGTAATGAAACCCATTGTGTTGCCCATGATTGGAGGCGTACTCACCTCCTCCACGCACATCCTTTTGGTGACGCCCCTAATCTTTTTGATGACCAAAGAATATGAGCTTAGAAAATTCGGAAAACTTGAAATCCATGAAATCAAACATTAAAACTATAATGCTAGCCTGGCTGGCGCTTTGGAGCAGTCTCACCGCCCAGGCACAGCAACGATTAAAGTTGGACAGCATCCTCACTGTGATTCATCGGAACAATCCCATGTTGCAGGAATATCGATACAAAGCACAAGCACTAAATGAAATCTCTAAAGGTGCGAAAAGTTGGATGGCCCCGATGGTTGGACTGGGAACTTTTATGACCCCCTATCCTGGTCAAATGGTGATGGATGAAAGGGATAAAGGATCTGTGATGATCTCCGCTGAACAATCTATCCCCAATCCGTCAAAACTAATGGCCAATCAGCAGTTACTCTCCTCAAAAGCTGCTATTGAAGAGGCCGCTGGTTCATTCACATTCAACGAACTGAGGTCGCAGGCAAAAATAGCATTTTATGATTGGTTTGTTTTGGAAAAGAAGCTGCTGATCCTTCGCGAGAATCAGGAAATCATTCAACTCATGTTCAACATTGCCAAAGCACGGTATCCCTATAACCAAAGTCCCTTAGGCAACAGCTTCAAGGCAGAAGGACGATTGCATGAAGTCGAGAATATGATCTTTATGACAGAAAATGAAATCATTCAGAAAAACATTGCACTCAATGCATTGATGAACCTGCCCAAAGATGTTCGCTTTGCCATCGATACCGTCTTCCGGGAGTTTGGTCCGGTAGAACTTGCTGTAGACACTACGTTACTGGCAAACACCCGTAGCGATATCCGGCAACTCAATAACACCATTCAAACGATGCGTTATGCTGTGAAGTTGGAAGGCTATCAGGCCAAGCCGGACTTTAGAATCCGATATAACCACATGGCTCCATTGGGGCAGATGATGCCCAGCGCTTACACAATTGAGGGTATGGTTTCTATACCCATCGCTCCATGGTCTTCGAAAATGTACAAGGCCAACGTACGAGGAATGAATCTCCAAATTGAAGCGATGAAACGTGGGCGCGAAGCTATTCTGAACGAAGCACAAGGAATGGCTGCGGGAATGGCTTGGGAAATACAAACCACCAGAAAGCAACTGGACAACTACGAGCAAAAAATAATTCCGGCACTTGACAGAAACTACGAGACCGTAATGCTGGCATACGAAGAGAACCGCGAGGAGTTGCCTATTGTAATTGATGCATACGAAGCCCTCATCATGGCACAAATCCAATACTTAGATGTGATGAGAAGATATTATCAGATGATCGTGAGTTATGAAAAACAATTGGAAAAATAATATGCAACGTGCGATTGATAAAAGTCTGAAAGCATTTGCTCTCCTTATCGTAATGATGGGTTTGGTTGCAGCATGTAATTCAGAAAAGGACAAAGAGGTGCATGCTCACGATGAATACACCTGCCCCATGCATCCCCAGATTACTCAGGATAAACCGGGAACTTGCCCCATCTGCGGAATGGATTTGGTAAAGAAGTCTGGCGCAGAACAACCGGTAGCCGTATCGGAGGAAATGAAAGATCTGATCAAGCCTACGAATAGCTCTGTGGTAGCTGCTATTGAGATGATTCGGCCGGAAAGAAAAACGCTGCCAGTCAATGTCACAGCCCCGGGAGTAATCAGCTATGATACCCGTAAAACCTACTCGGTGCCTGTGCGCTTTGGCGGACGCATTGAAAAGCTTTATCTGAAATACAACTATCAACCCGTGAGAAAAGGCCAGGTGATCATGGAGATATATAGTCCGGAATTGATTACTGCGCAACGAGAGTTACTCTACGTGGTAAGCCAGCATAAGGAACAATTCGAAATCATCGAGTCTGCAAAACAGAAACTACAATTACTGGGACTTACTAAAGATCAAATAGAGAACATCATCAAGACCGGAAAAGAATCCTTTGCGTTCCCGGTGTTCAGCCCTTACTCTGGGTACATCGTGGAGTCAAACGTGTCTCTTCCTGAAGCCAGCACGGCAAGTGGTGCATCATCAACATCCATGAGCGGAGGTGGAATGAATAAAAAATCAGGAGGCGCTATGGGTGGAGGGGTGCAGCCAAGCAATGCAATGAATTCGGCAAATTCATCACTGGCCACGGGCGGGCAATTTTCAACTCGCGAAGGTATGTATGTGTCCACAGGGCAAAGTCTCTTCAAAGTCGTAGATGGTACTCGCCTTTGGGCTGAACTGTATTTCCCCGCGAAGGAAGGTGCGCAGATCAGAAAAGGTGTGCTCATTGAACTCCACATTAAAGGTACACCCGAAGCGATACAGGCAAAGGTGGACTTTATTCAGCCATTTTTCAGCGAGGGCAAACAATTCCTGCAAGTTAGATCCTACATCAATGCTATCGCCACTGAAATCCGTGTTGGACAACTTTTAACGGCTCATGTTACTGAGACACATAACCAGGCACTGTGGATCCCGAAAAAGGCAATTCTTGATCTTGGAGTTCAGCAAATAGTTTTCATCAAAGAGAAGGCAACCTACATTCCCTTTAAAGTAAAAACAGGAGTAGAGACGGATGGCTGGATTGAAATTACTGAAGGGTTAGATGAGTCGATGGAGATTGCCGCCAATGCTCAATACCTGGTAGACAGCGAGAGTTTTATAAAAGTAATTAACCCATAACAACGATGAAAACTACAATCCAATATTTAGTTGTTAGTGTCATCATACTACTGACAGGATGCAATGGAAAGAACAACAACGGTCAGTCTTCTGAAATAAAACAAACCTATACGTGCCCCATGCACCCGCAGATCGTGCAGGATAAACCCGGGACATGTCCAATCTGCGGAATGGATTTGGTGGTGGTGAATGCAGGGGGAGATAAGTCAGAGGTTACGCTCAGCGAAAGCCAGATAGAACTTGCCAACATTACTGTGCAACGGGTGTCGGTTCAGGAGATTGGAAACAGCATACTCCTGAACGGCCGTCTCCGTGCTGACGAGACACAGACGGAAGTAGTGAGCACACGAGTTCCGGGCAGGATTGACAAACTCTTCATCAAAGAGACAGGCATTCCAATAAATCAAGGTCAACTGATTTATGAAATTTACAGTGAACAACTGCTCACCTATCAGAATGAATATTTACTCGCTCTCGCACAATCCCAATCCATCGACAATAAACGTTACTCTTCTTACCTGGAAGCTTCCAGGAAGAAGTTATGGCTGTATGGAATGACAGAACATCAGATTGAAGAACTGTCCAAATCGAAAGCCACTAATCCTCGAATACAATTCGTTGCTCCCGCCTCTGGCATCATTACCGAAATACCCGTAACAGAAGGACAATATGTTGCCGAAGGCGCAGCCATTTATCGCTTAGAAAAACTTAGCAAACTCTGGGTGGAAGCGGAAATGTATCCACGGGAAGCATCGCTGATAAAATTGGGCGACCGCATAATCATTTATGTTAACGGATTCGAGAATCAACCTATTGAAAGCAAAGTCATCTTTCTCTCCCCGGAATACAGGCAGTCCAGCCAGATTTTTGTATTACGCGCTTCACTTACCAATACTGATTATCGCTTTGTGCCCGGCATGCAGGCGGAGATCGTTTTCGAGCACTCAAAAAAGAAAGCACTGACTTTACCTGCTGATGCTGTTATCCGCGAAGAGTCGGGCAATCATGTGTATAGAATAACCGGTGTTGGCAAGTACCGTCCACAGATGATCACCACCGGACTGGAAAATTTTAACAAAGTTGAGATTACCAGTGGTGTGGAAGAAGGTGACTCAATTGTTGTGACGGGCGCCTACTTATTGTATAGTGAGATCGTACTCAAGAAGGGAGTTAACCCAATGGCTGGCCATAAGCACGATGAGGTAGCTGTGCAAGCAAGTGATGCCAAGCAAGTTCCAAAGACGGAAACGCCAATGTCGGTAGATCAGGCATTTATACAACAACTCAACGAATTGCTGACACCTTATCTAAAAATCGAAGAGGCGTTGGTAGCATCGGACGCCAATTCCGCTTCTGCTCAAACAAGGGCTTTCAATACTGCTTTGAAAGATGTGGATATGGGTTTGGTAAAAGGAGACGCACATGTTAAATGGATGGAGCAGTTGAAAAATCTGGAGATGGCTACCAAACTCATTTTGTCTGCCAAAGATATAGAGATTCAACGGGCAGCCTTTTCTCAACTCACTAATACTCTTTATTCATCCATTAAGACATTCGGAGTGCAGGGACTTAATGCATACTACCAGTTTTGCCCAATGGCATTCGATAACAAAGGTGCTTTCTGGATCAGTGATGTAAAGGAAATCAGCAATCCCTATTTCGGTGAGAAAATGCTGCGTTGTGGAGAAACAAAAGAGACTTTAAATTAAAGTTATGGCTAAACCTTGTTGCGAAAATGGCAATCCTAAGCCACCTCCAGTTTGGAGAGTATGGTCAAGACGAATAGTCTATGCTGTCCTGGTCGGAATTGTACTGTTCGTTCTTTTGAGTCAACTTATGCATAATCAATAACATATAATAAATGAAAGAAAACAAAAACTATATACCCGCATTAAAGTACGACTGGCTCACAAAAGTCTATGACCCCGTGTTACAGTTTACCATGCCAGAGCGGAAATTTAAGTCCGCATTGATCCGGCAAATGGAGATCAAACCAAATGACCGGATTCTTGATTTTGGTTGCGGCTCGCTTACGCTCTCAATCATGGCGGCTCAGAGACATCCGAACGCAATATTTTTTGGTGTGGACATTGATGCAAAAATTATATCCGTTGCGAGAGAGAAACTTTCAAAGACGAAACTGACCATTGATCTGCAACAGTACGATGGCAGTAAACTGCCTTACCCGGACAACTCGTTCGATCACGTGATGTCAAGCCTGGTGTTTCATCACCTCACGCTGCGCCAGAAATATTTTGCGTTGGAAGAAATCCGTAGAGTGCTTAAGCCTTCCGGAGAATTTCACATAGCAGATTTTGGTAAACCGGCTAGTGCACTACAGAGGGTAGGATTTTATGCCGTTCAACTTTTGGATGGATTTCAGACAACGACTGATAACGTTGAGAATTTGTTAGCCAAAGCCATCAAAGAAACTTTTCAAGAGGCTGAAGAGACTGCGCATTTTAAGTCGATGGTCGGCACAGTAAGACTTATCAAGGCAACAAAAAAGAACAATGCAATACTATAATTAAACTTAAACATGTAACAATTATGAAAACAAAAATGATGATGCTTATCCTGGTTCTAGGCAGCTGGGGAGCTTTTGCACAACATGATCATGCCGGGCACGATCAGAAGAAGACTGACCAAACGATGGTCATGTTTAAAGACGCCAAACTGGGGAAAGCATATGAACATTACATTCATGTGAAGAATGCTTTGGTAGCCTCTGATAGTGAGGGAGCCAAGACTGGAGCCAATGTATTGAATAAAGCTTTGAAAGATGCCAAAGCCTCAGTAGCCTCAATTGATGCGGCAACAAAATTGGCAAGTACTTCCGATCTCGAAGAGCAACGCAAATTGTTCAGCACACTTAGTAACGAAATGGCCACATTGGTAAAGGACGGAAAGTTGTCAATGGGTATGCTTTATCTTGAGTACTGTCCCATGGCGAACAATAACATAGGTGCCTATTGGCTCTCCAATGAAAAGGAAATTAAGAATCCTTATTTCGGAGACAAAATGCTGAAATGCGGTAGTGTAAAAGAAATGATTCACTAATGCGGATGGAGATGTGACGGAGTTAACGCAAGTTGAACGTCTCACTCAACACGCGTATTGTTGATCGCTTATTTTTTTTTAAATCAGGACAACGCTAAAAAATATCTAAAGAAATGAAACGTAGAGAATTTGTAAAACTTTCAGGAGCAGCGGCCGCCTCCGCGATCATGATTCCTCCAACACTGCAAAGTTGTATGGACAATATGAACATGAATATGAACATGGGGTCTAATGCAGTGCCCGTTAAGGAAGGAACCTTCGCCACGTCCCTTTCTTTCCCCACAGTGATGTCAAGTAATTTTACAATGAAGGCCAAGGGGAACACGGCAAGCCTTTTAATTAATCAGAATGCCTCCGTATTCGGATACGCAGATGGCATCCTAGGCCCAACCATTAAAGTAGACACAGGTACCACGGTTGCAATTCCTTTTCAAAATCTGCTTTCCGAGGAAACCAATATTCATTGGCATGGGCTATTAGTTCCCGCCAACATGGACGGTCATCCCAAGGATGTTATCAACAGCGGTGGTAGTTTTGATTTTTCCCTCCCCATTAACCAACGGGCGGGCACGTATTGGTATCATCCTCACCCGCACGGGAAGACAGCCAGACAGGTATTTACTGGGCTCGCAGGTTTTTTTATTGCAAATGATGCAGAAGAGCAGGCACTGAACCTTCCTTCTGGTGACCGTGAACTTTTGCTTGTCATCCAGGATAAGCGCATTGAAAATGGTCAGCTGAATTATTCACCCTCCATGAATGAAATCATGACGGGCTATACGGGTGAATATATTTTAGTAAACGGTGCTTATGCTCCTTTCCACAATGTTTCTACCCAGTACTACAGGATGCGTATTTTAAATGGCTCAACGGCCAGGGTGTATAACATTAGTTTGAGCGATAACCTGGGTTTTGAAGTAATCGGTTCTGATGGTGGTTTGTTAGCCCAGCCCGTTTCTGTGAATTCCTTATTGCTAGGCCCGGGCGAGCGAGTTGATATTTTAGTAAGCTTTAAAAATTTGGCAGTTGGAAAGGAGGTTTATCTGTTGAATAAAACTTTCGATGGTGGTGCTCAAGGCCAGCAGGAATTCAAGATCATGAAGTTTACAGTGAATCAACAAGTGAGTGATGCGTTCTCCACACCCTCTCAACTTTCTGCAATCACCCCGATGATAGAAGGTTCAGCCTCCAAAACACGCACAATGAAAATCAAGGGAATGATGGAAGGCATGAGTGGAAATATGGGAAGTGGCATGCACACCATTAACGACAAAATCTATGACCTCAACCGGATTGACGAAACGATTGATGCAGGAGCTACTGAAATCTGGGATTTTGATAACTCCGCAGGTGACGAAATTCACCCCATGCACATCCATGGCGTTCAATTTCAAATCCTATCCAGAACAGGAGGAAGAGGTTCATTGATTGCTTCGGAAAGAGGTTGGAAAGACACTGTACTCGTGATGCCCCGAGAAAAAGTAAGAGTCATCATGAAATTCCCTCAAGATAAAGGGGTGTACGTATTTCACTGCCATAACCTTGAGCATGAAGACGATGGTATGATGCTGAACTATGAAATCGTGTGATAAGCTTTTAGCATTTTAACGAGATGTTTGCGATTTATTTACTAAATTTACTTTAATAACAATGAGGTAAGAACTGGTGAAAATCAAGTTGTTTATATATTGTCTTGTCCTTATCGCGTATTCGCTTTCAATCGCGCATAGCCTTATTCCCCATAGTCATTTCAATTCTCTTGGTGAATTTAAATCAGCGCATACACACGATGCTGATGAAGAGGGGAATCACGAACATAATCACGAAAATGAAGGTACATCAGACAGCGGCCTGTTCTTTCTTACACATACAGCTAACATCGACTTCTTACCGTCAACTTCCGTTCCTGATAAAAAAGTAGTTAGTAAGAACTTTCAATTTAATACTGCTGCTACCCTACAAATTTCAATTTTAACCGATGTATGGTTTGTTGATAAGGTATTTCACATACCAATCAAACCTCCCAGACTAGATTACAATTTATTTTCAACCCGTCTACTGCGGGCTCCTCCCATCTTTTCCTAGAATATCCATTCAAGCTATTTGAATGGTTCAATGACTTATCGTCATTCAATCCTTCTATGTACAATTAATAATCTATTGATCTATGGAAAGCTTACTTCCTGAATGGGCACCCAACGTGCATCCTATGCTGGTTCATTTTCCAATTGCTGTGTTCATTACGGCCCTTTTCTTTGATTTCGTTAAATTCTTTTGGAAAAAGAATTGGTTGCACATGGTAGTGACAGCCCTTTTTGTTTTCGCTGCATTGTCAGCCCTTATTACATATTTAAGTGGCAAACAGGCCATTGACATTGTTTCTGTTCCCATGCGGGCCGAATTAACGGCTAGTAACCACGCTGACTGGGGACTTTACACACTGCTTTATTTTAGTTTGTTTGCGGCCATCCGTGCCTTTCTGTTTTGGAAAGAGTTGGATCGCAAACGCGCGGTGGCCATACTGCTTTTCTGTGGAAGCCTTGCCGGTGCAGCTTTGATTAGTAAGACAGCCGATCTTGGCGCAAAGCTGGTTTACAAGTATGGTGTTGGTGTACAAAAAGCAAAGTAATGGCTATGGCTGAACCAATATTTATCTACTAAAGTAAATTTTACTCACATTAAACATTAAATCGAATGAAAAATTTAAAAACCAATTTATCCATTATAACAATCCTAGTTGTTTTTCTATTCCTTGCCGGTACTATGAGCTCTTGTGGCACGAAGTCACAAAAAGAAGGAGAAGAGCAAACTGAAGAATCTGATCATCACGAACAAGATAGTTCTAACACTGAGGATCACACCGAAGCTGGACATCACGATGAGGGAACAGATGAAAGCACCTCGGAAACGATGATGTGGATGCCGGGGGATCAGCCTTTCACAGGCATGCTCAAATTGGAGCAGGGCAATGAGCCTTCATTAACGCCCTCCGTTACCTCCGAAAGTGATGGCTCCAAAGTTCTAAACTTAACACTCACTGGGGAAAAAGTAATTCTGCTTTTTGACGGTGCATTGGAGAATGTAGGTGCCAATCTTCAATTCAAAACCAACAGCTTTCAAGGTGAAGTAGCTGTTGTACATCACTATACCGATGTTTCCAATTACGATTATGTATCGCTGACAAGTTCTGCGATGAAATTAGGACGAGTGGAGAACGGCAAAGACAACGTGATGGACAATAAGGAAATGAAAATGCCAACTGATTGGGCTACGTTAACAGTATCGTCAGCCGGTGAGCATTACAAAGGCCTTCTCAACGAAAAGTTAATTAACCACGGGCATGCCGAAACCCGCGCTGCCGGACAAGTAGGTGTATTGCTGAGTGGAAAAGGAAAGGTGATGTTGAAAATGATGGAGGTAATGAAACTCACTGAGTAACAAGTCAACCCAATAACTAAAACAATCTTAAACATATAAATTTTTAAATGATGAAAGCACAAATCATGAAATACCTGGTAATGTCAATTTTTGTATTCGCCTACGCCTTAACCTATGGTCAGAATGTGGCTGGTGATAAGGAAGCCGTTGTAAAAACCCTGGATGCTTATAAAAAAGCATTGGAACGACTTGATGTAAAAGGCACGGAAAAACTATTTACTGAAAGTTCTGTGGTGATCGAGTCGGGCAGTGTGGAGGGAACGTATCAGGAGTACCTCGCCCATCACATAGGGCCGGAACTGGATGATTTCAAATCTTTTCAATTTGAAAATTATAAAGTAGATGTAAATGTCACTGGTAACTACGCTTTTGCCATGGAAACCTACCTCTATACCATTGTGTTGAAAAAGGATGATAAGGAAGTCAAAAGAAAAGGAGTGGCTACCTCTTTTTTGATGAAGGAGAACGGAACATGGAAAATTGTTAACATGCACAATTCATCACGAAAACCATGAGATTGATTTAAAAGGATTTTAATTTTATGAATACCGAATCCTATATCCCCGCGCTTAAGTTCGATTGGCTCACAAAATTGTATGATCCGGTAGTAGGTGCGTTAATGCCGGAAAAACAATTTAAAAGCGCCTTGATCGAACAGGCTAGTTTGGAGCCAGGGAGCCGGGTTCTGGATTTTGGTTGCGGATCGCTTACCCTTTCCCTCAGGCTGCTGAAAAACGTCCTGACACAAATCTTCATGCCATTGATGTGGACAAGAATATATTAACCATTGCCGAAAGGAAGCTAATGAAATCAACAGCGAAAGTCACACTACTTCACTACGATGGTCATACGCTTCCTTTTGGCGATGGTTATTTCGATAGAGTGGTATCAAGCCTTGTATTTCATCACTTAACCCGGGAGCAAAAACGGCAGGCACTGCGTGAAATTTTCCGGGTTCTAAAACCCAATGGTGAATTGCACATTGCCGATTGGGGAAAGGCTAGAAACTTGTTCATGAGGGGCGCGTTTTATTTCGTTCAGATTCTTGATGGATTTAAAACCACCACCGACAATGTAAAAGGCTTGTTGCCAGAATATATTAATCTAGCAGGGTTTGAAGATGTGACAGAAACAAAATCATTTGCAACAATGCTTGGAACATTATCTTTATATAAAGGCATCAAACCCCAAAACGATGGACCAACAACCGCTCATTAACGAAATAATAGAAAAGTACAAACTTGACCCGGCCTCGGTTTACAACACGTGGTTCATCGGTAGTGACGAAAGGCTAAAAGCTTTTCGTGCTATCAGGCGTGGAGTATCCCAGGTGATAGATGACATTAAGACGGAAAAATTTGGCAATGATTTTAAAGGTTCATCTCTGGAATTTGTACTTACGGCTATCACAGAACAGAAGCAAGTGTTTGAAGGTGCTGCCCATCCCTTTTACTGGAAACCTAAAATGCGCATTCCCGATATCTATGAAAATCAGACTAACAAAAAGGCCTTCGGTCAGTTTTTGGAGAACTGTTACTATGCCAGCAATGAAGATCAACTGATTCGTGAGATTATAAAACTGGATGGCTTGAAAATAAAAGGATTAGGCCCTGCTGTGGCTAGTATTCTCTACTTCTTGCATCCCACCATACTTCCGCCATTCAATACAGCCATTGTCAACGGATTCAATTATCTATTTCGAGATAAGAAAAAACTAGGCAGTTGGCAAGAGTATCTCAAAATGAGGGAAATAATTATGAAAACAAATGCTGACAATAAAGATCAATTGTCAAAAGACCTTGGGGCTATCGCAGGTCTGCTTTTTGAGATTGGTTCAAGAAACATAATCATAGAAGGACAGATAATTTCGGACGAAGACAAAGTCAAACTATTAAAACAATACAACAAGCGGCATAAGGAAGTGATAGGTGAAAAACACGAAGAAGATTTGCATACTGAAATGCAATATCATCTGCTAAAAATTGGTAAAGCATTAGGGTACGATCCGATTGCTGCAACTAATGACAGAGGCAAATGTCATGGTGAAATCAATTTCTCTTTTATTAGTCTGAATAAATTTCCTGAACTCAATGTGGACAAGGATACGCTCAACACGATCCAACTTATTGACATCATTTGGTTTGAGAAAAACAACAACAAGGCCGTGTGTGCCTTTGAGGTTGAAAAAAGTACGTCAATCTACTCAGGCATATTAAGATTGAGTGATCTGGCCATTTCATTTGCCGACCACAATACTTCCCTTTTTATTATCATACCCAACAGCCGCGAAAAGGATGTTGTGTTGCAACTTAGCAGGCCAGCGATTAAGAATAGCAGTGTAACTATAAAGTACATCCTATTTTCAGATTTGCGGGAACATTGCGATGCACTTTGCAAGTTTGGCGAAAGTCATAAAATTCTAGAAAAGATCGCTAAAACCGTTAAATATTAATTTAAACTAAACCAACTGTGAGACTTTCAATCCTATATATCCAGAATCTGTTTTCCTTAATAAACGGATTTTTCAAACTCAATTATATTGGGTTGTCAGCACTGTTCACACTAACCATTTCAGCAGTAAGTGCACAGCACGCCAACCACCAAACAGAAAGGAGTCTTGAACAGACGGTTAAGCATGCAAATAGAAAGCGGGTAGAATATGACCTTTATGTGAAAGACACGTTGGTAAACTACACCGGCAAAGTAAGAAAGGCCATTGCCTTGAACGGCCAAATTCCAGCTCCTATATTATTTTTTACGGAAGGTGACACCGCCATCATTCGAGTGCATAATCAAATGAAGGTAGAAACGTCCATTCATTGGCATGGATTATTACTACCCAATGAACAAGACGGAGTACCCAACCTGACCACCGCTCCAATTGAAGCAGGCAGCACGCACACGTTTACATTTCCACTCATTCAATCGGGCACGTATTGGTATCACTCGCATACCCTGTTGCAAGAGCAATCTGGTATTTATGGCTCTATTGTGATTTATCCGCCCGAGGGAAAAGAGAAAAAGGAAAAAGTAATCATGCTTTCGGACTGGACAAACGAAAACCCTCACGAAGTGCTTCGATCACTGAAGCGGGGTTCGGATTGGTATGCCATCAAGAAAAATTCTGTTCAGAGCTGGGGAGAAGCTTTAACCAAAGGTTACTTCAAGGATCGGGCTAAAACAGAATGGGTACGTATGCCTGCTATGGATATTTCAGATGTGTACTACAACCGATTTTTCATCAATGGTACATCGGAAGGCACATGGAACGAGGGCAAACCCGGTGATAAGGTCCGTCTCAGAATTATCAACGGTGGATCATCATCGTATTTCTGGTTGCAATATGCGGGAGGTAAAATGAAAGTCGTTGCTGCAGATGGCCTGAACGTAGAGCCGGTGGAGGTGGATAAAATCCTAATTGCAGTTGCTGAAACGTATGATGTGGAAGTCATAATACCCGATGATGGGATGGCCTACGAATTTCGGGCCACCGCACAGGATATTTCAGGATATGCTTCTTTGTTTTTAGGTGAAGGCATGAAAATGAATGCACCCGATCTGCCCAGGGTAAACTACTTCGAGATGATGCGCGACATGAACAACATGGGTAAGATGGGGAGTATGGATATGTCGGGGATGAAAGGAATGGACATGGGTGATATGAAGGGTATGGACATGAAGCAAATGAACATGGCCGACACAACACATCAAGGTCACAAGATGGAAAAAGATTCATCTATGGTGGATATGGAAATGGATTCCACCATGTCCATGCCGATGGACACCACCATGAAAGATATGGACATGACAGGTATGGATATGAGCAGCATGAACATGGGCAACATGGAAGAAGTCACCCTTTCTTATGATATGCTGCGATCGCCACAACCCACTACGCTGGATCAGGATAAAACCATGCGCGAAATTAAGCTCACTCTTACTGGCAACATGATCCGCTATGTATGGTCGTTTGATAACAAGACGCTTTCGCAATCGGATAAAATTATGATTCGCAAAGGTGAAAATGTGCGAATGACGTTGGTGAACAACACCATGATGCGTCACCCTATGCACTTGCATGGCCATTTCTTCCGGTTTATCAATGAGCAGGAGGAATATGCACCTATGAAGCACACGTTTGATATTCAGCCAATGCAAAGTGTGACCATTGAATTTTACGCCAACGAAGAGAAAGACTGGTTCTTTCACTGCCACATACTTTATCACATGATGGCAGGAATGGCACGGGTGGTGAGCTACGAAAATTCACCATCTAATACCCAGGTTTCCGATAAAGATCAACGCAAACTCTTCAAAGAAGACAAGATGCCTTTCTTGTGGGGCCAGACAAAAGTTGCCAGTGATGCTGTCTTTGGATTTGTGAGTCTGTCCGGAAACAGGGGGATACTAGGATCCACCTACAGGGTAAGTTATAAAAATCAATATGAGTTTCAACCCGACTACGAGCGGTTTCTTGACAAGCGACAGTTCTTCTCAGCCTATGTCGGAGCCGATATCAGAAACACAAGACAGGTAATAGAAAGTGGAAAGCTTATAAACAGACAGGTAGGGGTGTTGGGTATTCGTTATTTGTTACCAATGTTTTTGTTGACTGAGTTGAGGATTGACCACCGGGGCGATGTTCGGTTTCAGATTGCACGAAACGATATACCGATCACCAAGAGACTGCGCCTTAGCCTGGTTGCTAACACAGATAGAGAGTATAATATTGATTTTGATTACTACATACACAAATACATTGCCATACATGGTTCTTACGATTCTGATTATAAGTTTGGAACTGGAATAACTTTTCTTTGGTAACGCCAATGCACTAAAGACTTTACACGATGAACTTAATCGAAAATGACGTCATTGAAATCTAATAATGAAACGATTAATCCATTAACTTTGCACATTGAGGGTCTAAAAAGCTAATCATCTACTTTTGTGAGAAATTCTTTAACTGTTACGCTCAAGAAAGGCCAACATTGGAATTAAGCCTGTAAACTTTTAATTAACCATAACCTTAATATTGATAATGATGAATATTATTTTCAGAAGCTTAATAATGGCCACTCTGTTGAGTTGTGCAAACGGGAATACAAAAAGTGATATGCAGATTGAAGAACCAAAAACAAAAGCTATATCTCCAAAAGATGAAGAAAATATCATAGAACCGCAAAGTGAACTAGACACTTTAAAAGGCAGTATACGAGCACGCACAGACGGGATGATTGGAAATGTTAGTATGACCATTCGATACTATTCGCCAGCAGTTCGTGGCCGTGTAATCTGGGGCGGACTAGTTGCTTATGATAATGTATGGGTAACAGGTGCGCATAAAGCCACGAGCATTGAATTTGATCACGATATTAAAATTGGTAAGACAGTGGTACCAGCGGGCAAATATGCCTTCTTTACTATTCCAAGCAAAGATCAGTGGATGATCATTCTCAACAAGAACTGGAACCAACACCTTGTAGATGATTATGCACAAGAGGAAGATGTAGTGCGTATAAATGTAGTCCCTGAGACTCAAGTAACACATCAGGAAAGACTTCGCTACGTAATAGAACCTGAAACTGAAAAAGCAGGAGAAATAGTGATTTATTGGGAGAAGCTGGAGGTTTCAGTGCCGTTTGAAATCCTAAACCAGCAATGATTCGCTCTTTTTTAATATTGGGTCTCCGCAATCTCTTTAACAAAAACAGAGTATATACTTTCGTAAATATCCTTGGGCTTGCAGTAGGGCTAGCATCCCTGTGGTTGGTGTCATTGTTTATCTATGACGAATATACTTTCGACCGGCACTACACCAAAACCGATAGTATCTACCGTGTGATCCTAGACTTCGCCAGCGATGGCACCATAACATCCTGGGCCAAAACCAGCGCACCTATAGGCCAGTACTTGCAGGGGGCCTTTCCTGAAATAGAACAAGTTGCCCGGATTAGAAAAAACCCCGGTACTGATTTACTCTCCATTGGCGAAAGACAATTTTACGAACCACAATTATTTTTCACGGACAGCACGTTTTTCCAAATTTTCGACATCCCATTTCAAAAAGGGAACCGAGACCTGGCCCTGGCGGATAAAAATAATATTGTACTGACGGAGGCACTTGCCCTTAAGTATTTCGGCAGCACGGATGTGATTGGAAAAACCATTCGCTATGACAATAGCATTGACCTGAAAGTAACCGGGGTAATGGAGTCCATGCATCCCAACTCTCACTTCATTGCCGATGCATTCGTTACTTTCTCTACATTACGCGATTTGTTTGGAGAAAAACGGTTGGCACACTGGGGTCAGTTTGACCACTATACCTATGTATTATTGGCTCCAGGTGCTTCAGCGATTCAGCTTGAATCCAAGCTTTCCGATTTGTTAAAGCGCAACGCACCAGAATGGGTACAGGAAAAGGAATCTTTATTCCTTCAACCACTCACTTCCATTCACCTTCACTCTGATCGCAAGGATGAAATTTCTGCCAACAGTAATGAAAAGTTTTCTTACATATTAGGCACCATTGCATTATTTATTCTACTCATGGCTTGCGCCAATTTCATCAATTTATCTACCGCCACTCAACTATCCCGATCAAAAGAAGTTGCCATACAAAAAGCCTTGGGGGCCAACGCAAGTAACCTTACCTTCTATTTTTTTATAGAATCTCTGGTCATTTGCTTGACCGCTTTCATGCTCTCACTCTTAATGACGCAACTTGCGTTGCCTTACTTTAATATGAGTACTGGCAAGCAAATTATGCTGCAGCAAAACCTTTGGTTGTTAACTCCAGCCCTGGGAGTAGTCACTCTCATCGCTTTGTTTACTGGATTATTTCCTGCCTGGCAATCAGGAAAACTTACAACCTCATTGGTTGGTAAGCCGCAAACCGGTGGCACAAGCTCAGGACTCAGAACCAGTTTAGCGGTTTTTCAATTCAGCATCTCCATCTTTTTAATCATCGCCACCTGGATTGTATTCAAACAACTCAATTTTTTGGAATCAAGTCAGTTTGGATTCAATAGCGAAAATGTAATTGTTGTTCCTGTAAAAGACAGGTCACAAAATAATCGCTTTCAAACGCTGACGAATGAAATTGAACAATTACCTGGCATTGAAAAAGCCTGCTTTTCCTCAAGCACCCCCGGTGCCAACAATTCACTCACGTACACCTACACAATGCTGGGATCTGAATCCGGAGAGCAGGCCCTTTCCACCTTCTTGGTTGACGACAAGTTTTTTGATCTTTACCATATTCAAATAAAAGAAGGAAGACTTCTCAATCCCAACAACATCGATACCCTTGCCGATGTACTGCTCAACGAAGCTGCAGTAGAAACACTGCAACTCAAAGATCCTATTGGCCAACAAGTAACTGGCAAGGTGAATGGAAAAGTGGTCGGTATTGTAATGAACTTCAATCACACCTCTTTGCATGAAGCTGTGCAACCAGTCATCATGTATGCTTTCACGCCTACCTTCAGGTTCGTTTCAGTGAAGCTAAACGATAACCAAGCTGGAATCGAGGCACTTGGTAAAAAATGGCCGGAACTCTATCATGGTTATCCATTGGAGTATGATTTTCTGAACGATCAGATCAAACAATTATATGGTGCTGAATTCAAATTGAAAGAAGCTTACACCTCGTTTTCTTTGATCGCGATATTGATTGCTGGAGTTGGCTTAATTGGCCTGACCACGTATTTGTTAAACAGAAAACTAAAGGAGATCAGTATCCGCAAAGTATTTGGTGGCAGTACCATTCAAATCATTAAGTGGATGTACGCCAGTTATGTTTTTATCATAATCCTCGCTTCGGTACTGGCCGGATCTGCCAGTTATTATTTTATGACGCGATGGCTCAATGAATTCAGTTATCAAATCGAATTGAATATTGTTTATTTTATCTTACCACCATTGGTCATGGCCTGCGTCCTATTTCTATCAACCGGATTTCAAACACTGCGGGCTTCCAGGGCCAATCCAATAAAATACTTAAAGGAGGATTAAATTCACAAAACTCACGGCTACTCGCACTCAGGTGCCATACTTAAGTAGTACATAAGACCATTTCACCACAAGCCAAAGGTATGCCCGTTGCGAAAAATTTGTCAAGGGCAAGTCGAGTGACGATCTCTATCTTATTATTTTTGAATCGTCACCCTTGACAAAATTTTCGCAACATGCTCATTGGCGGCTTGTCGGTAAAAATGGCTAGGTAAATTTATTTAATAATCTGCTTTTACTTCTTATCCCGATTAGTGAAATAAAACTCATTATATCATTTGACAAATGCCCTACGGAAGATCAAATTTAATATGAAGCGTATTCATCATTTTTCTTCCCAGCTTCTTCTCCACCCATCTTGTTAATTTTCCAGTTTTGTCGTCACCCGCAACAAATCCGATATTAGGTAAAGCAATACATCTGCAGTGATCGGTTAATAGCGCAAGTTGCTTATGTGAGTCGATGTAGACTAAGCCGGTATTTACTAGCTCTATGATAAATGGCTCCACATCAACTTTACTATTTATTATCTCTAGACACCAATTTATTTTTGTTAGTTTCAAAAATCCATACTTACATAAATACGCTATGACATGGTGTTGCTCTTTGGAAATACTAACCGGCTCCCAATTTTCTGGTGGTATAGGCTGAGTGAAGTAATTCCCGGGGAAATCATCATAATGGTAATTCCATCCGCGTTGTCCCATTATATTTACAATGTTACAATTCAAAAAACGATTAACGCATTCTATCTCCAAGTCGTCTCCAAATATTTGAGGATCTAATTCATATCGGTAAGATAGACGGCTCCAGATAAATTCTAATAAATGCAGAACAGGTTTGTTTGAACTTGAATTATAAAATGGCCAAGTACCATTCTCAATTGCCGATATATAAGGCATTCCGTTTCCTTTGAGCAGACAAAACTGATCGCTCATTATTAAGTTCGGAAAATGTAGTGGACTGAATCCTGAAACAAGTCGATTTTCTTCTAAGAAACCTTTAAAACTATCTCGTAGTCCCGATTCGGATGCGTACCCACGGTAACCTATTACGATACGCAATGGCAGACATGCTTCTGCCCTTAAGCAATGCCAGATGTGTTCTGCTGTGGTACTTTGGAAATAGTTTGTAACAGGCTTACTGCTATGTTTGCCCATTTTAAATACTCCTTTATATGAATCTGTTAGGATTCTGAATGTATAGGCGGCTGAATTTTCAAGTTCGCAAATATCATAGACGTTCTTGAGATTAAAGTATGCCTCTGACAACAAGCTTTTATTTAATGTTTTTTTTACTTGAAATACAGCTATTACCTGATCCTCTGAAACAATGTATTTCTCTGTGAAGGGAAGTTGTTTAGCTTCCCCCTCAATGAGCATTGCATCCATTTCATGACTTAATTCTCCTTTTTTATTCTGAATAAAAGAACCGATCACGATATTAAGATTTAAACCTTCAAACACAGCTTTCTCCAAAACTGATTTGGTAAGCCCCTCATACATGTCACCAATTGTAGGTCTGTGCAAAATTGCTGTATCGTCTATACGAGATTTCCCGACCTCGATTAAATTCTTAATAAGATCTTCAACAGTTCGAATCATAAACTCAAGTCATTAATCATTGGTACAAAGTTATGCTTATGTCGGAATATGCTTGCAAGGAATTTCCGGCATAAACGGTTTCCCCCTTACAGTCGTGCCTCCTTCCAGGAACCCCCAATTATTCCGTTCCTCCTTGCGCAAATTCCTTCCAAAGCCTTCGAGTGCACCATAATTAATTCTTACGATTATGGAAAACACAAAAGAAACAAGACAGTATCAGGTAGCAGAGATTCAGCTCAGCTACAAGTCAAACATCAAGCCATCGCAGCGTCCTAAGATCAACAGTTCAAGGGATGCCCACACTGTATTAAAGGAAACTTGGGATGAGACGAAGATTGAGCTTGTAGAGCAATTCAAAGTAATGCTTACGAATCGTGCAAACAAGGTTCTTGGAATTTTTGAAGTATCTACAGGAGGAATCAGCGGGACTGTAGCTGATCCAAAACTAATTTTTGCGGCCGCGATTAAAGCAGCAGCATCAGGTATCATTCTAAGTCATAATCATCCTTCTGGCAATTTACAGCCGAGTCAGGCGGATATTGATCTGACCAGAAAGATAAGAGAAGCTGGTAGATTTTTGGAAATTCAATTACTTGATCACATCATAATAACCACCGAAGGATATTATTCCTTCGCTGATGAAGGGCTCATATAGGGCCCTTTTTTTATTTCTTTTCAAAAGATCAGCCGTGTCATTTAGAATCAATTAGCCATATTTGACTAATATAATGAAGATGCACAGGGCACGAAACTTAGCAATTTGATTAGGCTGCCATATTAGCCAACTTTCTAAGGTCTTCAATAAAAAGGTTCGAAAATTGTACAGGGAGGACGACAATCAAAAGACCTCAGGCATTGCCTGAGGTTTTGTTTTTTATAGCCGAGCCAATTACGCTTGAGCGAGGATAGAAAATACAAAACGAAACGAATGAAATGAGTGGAGGGCTTTAGATTGGATCCCCCCCCCATTCAGGATCAACGAAGTTAATCCTGCCGCCCGTACTTCGTCCGGCAGGCCAGGACTACGTCCGGCAGGCCCGACAATCAAAAGCCTCTTCGTATCTTACGGAGAGGCTTTTTTTATGCTTTCAATGTTTTATACCTACACCATCGAGTCGCAAACAACTACGAAACTCTACATCGGACTGGCCAATGATATCACCACCACTTCCATAATATGATCCAACTTATGGAAGCACCTTATGTTTGATTTCATATTACCGAACAACTCTTTCACCTGAAATTCGGTCAACCTCACTCAGTCTCTGATTGTCACACACATTTTCTCATTTTTAATTGAACCGATGTACCAAACTTAACATGCCTGTTTGTCCATCAAACGAGGGCATAACAATGGTTTGACCTTCCCTTTTATTCCTGCCCCATTTATTTTGGTGCGTTAGATAAGCCAAGTTGGTTGAAAAATTACCTATGCCTGCTCCTACCAGTACATCTGATACCCAGTGACGATTATTCATTACCCGCATGGCGCCCACAGTTGTCGCCATTGAATATGCAGCAATGCTGTACCAGATGCTTTTATGGCCGTACTCCTTTGATAAGAAGGTAGCAGTGGCAAATGCCTGGGCGGTGTGACCTGATGGAAAAGAGGTTTTAGCCCCAGGGTCATCTGGTCGCGGTACAGTTGTTATTCTTTTTAATGAACAGGTCAAGGCAGCCATGATCAATTCAGACTTGATAAGTAGTGCTGTGCGATTACCAAAGTCATTCTTGCCTTTTACTCCTATCAAATTAAGACCATACACTGCAAGAATGGGCGCGTGTTGCAAGTAATTATCCGCATTGTGATGGAATTTAGGAACCCATTCATTTCGCTCTTCGTAAATTTCTTCTTTGCTTAGAATTTCGTTGTCGGTGAGTGAGAAGATACCTCCTGCAACAAATATTAGATGCACCTTATAGGTACTTCTTAATGTACCCTTGAATAATTGGTTACCAGAAGTAGTGATGTTTGGAATCGAAATTTTTAAGGTATCCGTTCTGGTTTGTGGATTAACTTGGGCAAAAGTTATATTGACTATAAGAAGTGCAGTCAAAAGCGGAGCCAGGAATAAGTGTTTCATTTTTGCCAGGTTGATTTTGCGAATAGCGTAACCGGCAGAATTTTGGTTCTGCCGGGCTTAGGTCATGTTGACCGCACCAACCCATCTTCAACAATTGCCCTCTGCATTCGACTTCAACTTAAGCATGGATTCTGGGGAGATTCTGGAGACGGAAATCCAAATCATATTTTTTTGTTAATCTCCCTTTTCACTATCTAGTGCCTTTTTTTTTGAGATTCCCCTGGGCATCAAAAATGAGATCAAATGATTTCTTCCATTTCTTAACCTCAGCCTCATAGGATATTTGTCCGTTTGCCTCAATTACGGTAGTTTCTTTCAAGTCAAAACCATTGAAGTCACGTGTCAATGCTACCTTTACAGCGGCTGGTAACTCCTTCATCTTGATTTCCCTCTCCACTTCAAGTATTGATCCATCTGCGTTAAATAATACAGAAACATCCTTGCCCTTTTTTTCAAAACTGGCTTCATAATTCTCTCCCTCTTTGTCCCAATCCACATCTTTGGTTTTGAATTTCTGATGCAAATTATTTTTCAAAACCTCCGGTACATCACCCTCGTTCAATTTCTGAGCATTGATTTGATAACTTGATAATGCAATGCACAATACCACCATTAATATTTTCATAATTATCATCTATGTTTTAATGTAACTAACGAAGACATTCTGGAGGGACCCTGAATTTTAAGTCTTCTATCCAAAAAATGTTATTTTCAAATCAACATGAGTAACCTTGCCAGGATTGGGAAGGAAGCCTCCATGATTTTTGGAGTGACCGGATCCAGCGTACTTTGTTCTAGAAAGATATTGAAAAGGTGTGGGTTCCTTTTCCAAATTCGTAACTCAAAGAATAATGATTGCTTTCACAAATTTTCTTCACAATTGCCAATCCTAAACCTGTACTGTTTTCTGCGACTCCTTCTTTACTAAATCGTTCAAACATCTTGTCCTGGTTCATTTGAAGCGCTTTCCCAGTGTTTGAAATCGTCAATGTTTTACTTTCCAGTAAAATCGAAACCTTACCCCCATTCACATTATGCCTGATCGCATTATGAATCAAGTTAGTCAATAGTATCTCCGTTAAGGTTTGATTTGCTTTGATGTGAAGAGGATTCAACTTGACATTCCAGTTAATTTCCTCCTCCTCAGCAATGGACTTTACATTGTCAATTAACGAATTAATGAGCTTGGAAAGTTCAATATCATGCAATGCTCCGAATTGCTCATTGTCTATTTTACTGAGCAACAAAAGATTTTTATTCAATCGCGACATTCTTTGTGCAGTCTCTTCGAGCTCTGCAATCGTCATTGCGTCTGATTCTGACATTGAAGGATTTTGCATTAAGTTGTCTAATTTAGACTGAAAAATTGCCAAAGGGGTTTGCAATTCATGAGAAGCATTCTCAATAAATTCTTTCTGTTCAAGAAATATTTTCCGATTCCTTTCCATTAAATGAATGGCAGTTCTATTCAAATCGTCAAACTCCACAATATTGGTTTCTTCTGTTTGAAATGATTCACTTTTATCCAGCTGATAGGCCTTCAGTCGTTCGAGTATTCTATAGAATGGTTTCCATAATTTTTTATTCAATGATCTGTTAATCATTAATAAGCCAGCAATCAATAACACAATAAGAAGGATTTGTACCGACCCGATCGCAAAAACCAATTCGTCATTGCCAATAAGAGACATGCGAATAGTAAGCAAATAGGGTTGACCCTTTATTTCTACACTGGATGAAAGCTGGCGAAAAGGTCGCTGCTCTTGTTCCATGCTATCATATAAATAAATGGTTTGAAACTCTTTGGTATTTAAAGTTGAATCAATGGGTTTTATTTTAATATTATAGGACAGTTGATCTAAAACAGTTAAATCCGTTTCCAGGTCATCCAGGGATTCGAATTTTTTGATGTGCTGTAAAAACTGATTGGTATGAAGCAACAGGGATTCGTCTACCTCTTCCTTTAAAATAGTTCTCACTGAGTAAAAAGAAACTGGGATGCTTATTAACACTAAGACAAATGCATATAGTAGTAAACTGCGTATACTTACCTGGAGTAATCTCATGCTGTGAATTTATATCCTAAACCATACACCGTCTTTATATAATCTTCACATCCAGCTTCTGTCATTTTCTTTTTCATATTTTTGATATGAGAATAGATAAAATCAAATTTATCAAGGAGCTCCGCATCATCACCTGATAAATGTTCTGCAATAGCATTTTTGGAGACCACCCGGTTTTTGTTGGCCATTAGAAAAATCAATAAATCGTATTCCTTTCTGGTTAAATCTACCGGCTTATCTTTAACAGAAACAGTTTTCCCCAACAAATCAACAGCAATTTCATTACAAACTAATTTATTATTTCCGTCAAATCTTTTTCTCCGTACCACCGCTGATATCCGTGCGCTAAGCTCCGGTAGATAAAAGGGTTTGGGCAAATAATCATCAGCGCCAAGATTCAAACCTTTGATCTTGTCGTCCATTGAGTTTTTAGCCGTAATAATAATTACACCATCTGTTTTATTATTTTCCTTTAGTTTCTGCAAAATCTTGAGACCATTTCCGTCAGGCAACGAAATATCCAGTAAAATACAGTCGTAATCGAAAATCAATATTTTCTCATTGGCTTCTCTCTCTGTGTAAGCTACTTCACAAACATAACTCTCCTGTCTGAGAAACTGCACCATGCTTTTTACCAGTTCTTTTTCATCTTCGACAATAAGTATTTTCATTGTGTTGCCTTTACCTGCTTTTAAAAATCAATGAATCCCCGGACCAATCAATCTGTTTAGTTTTACTGTGGCTTTGCCCGTTACATAGCCCAAGCCCAATGCCAATGGGTAGTCCCCCGCCCAGTGCACTTCATTGTTAATCATTGCAAAACAGACAATCCCCATTAGTCCATATGCCACTGGCTTTATCCATTTCTTTTCCGGGTAATTCTCCAACAAAACAATTGTAGTTGCCATCATCGTTCCCAAATGCCCGGATGGAAATGCATCAAATCTCGAAACATTATTTTGATAAAACGATGGACTTGTCAACGGGCTCCACACTCCCCCTGGGGCCGTTCTCCGGAATGGGCTTTCCCTCCCCGAAATGCGTTTAATGATTTGAGTGGTTAGTCCCAGTACCAACTGTGCTTGCATAATCTGACCAGCCACTTGTAAAGCTCGGTAATCATTTTTTATTTTACCAAAGGCGAATAAGCCACCTGAGATCAAGATACTTGTTGATCCCTCCCCAATAGAATAAAGAATACTATTCAGGTTTTGAGGCGCTTCATATACTTTAATAGCGGTGGAGCCCAGATTGAATCCAATTAACGTCCTGTAATCTCTTGTAGGATTAAGATTGATGGCGTCAGAAATATTTCGCACGCCATCCAAAATCTGCTGATCTAATGCTATTAGCACTACACTAGTGCCTACAATAAGAGAAAGGGCTGGAATACTTTCCTTTCGGAAAGTCAATTTGGTTGCCGATTGATAGGTTCTTGGAATTTGCGTGAAGAACCCGAAAGGTCTGGGTTTTGAATAAATATAAAGTTGATCTCCTTGAGGGTAAACCATAACTTTTCTGGATGCCGTTTGCCCCTGATTTGTAATTATTGAGTCATACCTTTCTTGTGCCATTATTTCTAACGTCAATAAAAGCAAGGCAATACTTAAAAGAAGCAGTTTCTTGCGCTGGCCAGGATTCAGCATATTAATAGGGGCTATTTACCAATTGCATTTGAATTGCGATTGGTATTTTTCATAAGGCCATTGCTGAACATATAACTTGCGTATTGATACCATGAAATTGCTTCCTTAACGATTTGATCATTTGAGATGCTGTCATTGTTAACCATCCCATTCTCTTTAAGTACCACAACTTCTGATTCCTTTTGCGGAGATAATATGACCATCAACCCGTCTTTGATGAATCCCAATTTCTGATACGTACTTATAAATGCTCTTTCACGGCCTTCTTCAAGTTTAAACATATCGTAACCAAAAAATTTGCTTGTGTATGAAAAATTTAACATCCCCAACAGAGTTGGCCCAATGTCGATCTGACTCATGAGTCGTTTCATCTCACCGGGTTTTACATGAGCTGGAGAATAGATGAGCATGGGTATGTGGTATTTCTCAATTGGCAATTCGGTTTTACCGGCACTGGACGCGCAATGATCTGCCACGATGACAAAAATTGTCTTGGAAAACCATGGTTTTAATCTCGCATCACGTATAAATTTTCCAATGGCATAATCCGTATACTTAACAGCCCCTTCTCGTCCTGTGTGTGAGGGTATATCAATTCTCCCTTCGGGGTATGTATAAGGACGATGATTGCTGGTGGTCATGATTTGAGCAAAAACAGGTTTGTTTTGATTGGTCGTTTTATCTATCTCTTTCATGGCCAAACTAAACAAGTTTTCATCCGCCACTCCCCAAATATTTTCGTGATCAATATCTTCATCTTTTAGAGCCGTTCGGTCTACTACCTCATACCCATTGTTTTCAAAGAAATAGTTCATGTTATCAAAGTATCCATATCCACCATATATGTACTTGCTTTCATAACCCTTTCCGCCAAACACTTCCCCCAGGGAAAAAAGATTTTCATTATTCGGCCTTCTTACAATGGATTGACCTGGAGTGGGTGGCACGCACAATGACAATGCCTCCAGGCCCCTTACCGTTCTGGTTCCGGTGGCATACAAATTTGTAAATAGCAGGCTGTACTTTGAAAGCGAATCCAAGTGAGGTGTGAGGTTTTTAGTATTTCCGAATGCCCCCATAAAATCAGCACTAAAACTTTCAATGCTGATCATTATAACATTTAATTGTTCTTCTGCACCTTCATTGGCAATTCTTCTTTCAATGATAGACTTCGCATCTTCATTAAATGTTGCTTCTCTTGTTTTTATTTCTCTTCTAAGGATATCGGAAGCTTCCTCATCCGGAATTTTAGCATAGAATTGATCGTAGTTTAATTCGTTATTTCTATAGGCCGCAAACAGCTCGTACAATCCATTACCCGCTAGTTCATTTACGTAGGTGTTGTCACTGAACTTATGCAAGTTAATTGATACTGTATTGAAAATGAGCACCAACAGTACAATATACAATACCATATATTTAGAACGCTGCTTAAAGGAAACAGGAATCTGTATACTACTTTTGATCGAACTCTTTAATAGGTAAGTAGAAACCAAGGCGACTGCCAATACCCCGGCAATAATCCACTCCATGGGATAAGATTGTCGCACGTTGCCAATGACTTCGGTGGAATAAACCAGGTAATCAACAGCAATAAAGTTGAATCGAGTGCTGAATTCGTCCCAAAAAAACCATTCCGAAACAGCATTGAAGATCAAAAAAGAAATAAAAAATAGAAATTGGGCATAAAGAATGAACCGGTGCCAGGGCTTGGTAAAAACCCGGGTAGGAACCAACCAAAGATAAATTGAAAATGGTATTATGAAGTAAGCAGCATTGACCAGATCATAAAACCAGCCTATCAGAAATACATATACTAAATTTAGTATTGTAAAATCTACCTCCTGGCTGGATTTGATCAAAAAGGATATCCTGGTAAGAGTTGAAATTATCACCAGAATAAGCGAAATCAGCACTAAGAGACCAAGCCTGGACTGTAAGACTTTGAAGTTTTTCATTGGGCACAATGAACCGGATAATTCTGGAGAAATTCTGTAGCCTTTTTTATGTAACGCTATTTCCACAAAATCAATAACCAGCCAGAATTAAGCCCAAGGTTACTTTATGAACGTCTCTTAGCCAAAAATTCATCCCTAGCATGGGCTATGCGAAAGGTAAGAATTCAGAATTTATCCAGAATTGGATTAGAATATTCGGAAATGAAGAAACTGGTATTTGTCTATTCTACAAAGTCACACCACATCCCATTTTCATCGAAAAATAAAATTAATATTTTATGAAAAGCACAATTCAAATATGGCTATTGATTTCTTCTATTTCATTGGCCACCTCCTGTCAAGTAATGGGGCAGGCCAATTATACTTTAATCAGAAAAACAATTATCGGTGGTGAGGGGGGTTGGGACTACTTAACTGTAGATGCAGAAGGCAGGCGCTTATTCGTTTCTCATGGAAATCAAGTAGAGGTTTTGGACATTAAATCGCACAAAAAATTAGGCGCGATTACAGACACCCCTGGTATTCATGGAATAGCCATTGTCTCCAAAGCAGGAAGAGGAGTCGTCACCAATGGAAAGACAAACACAGCTACTCTATTTGATCTAAAGACATTGGCTAAAATTGCAGAGTTACCCACCGGTAAAAATCCGGATGCGCTGTTGTACGATACCTTCTCCGATAAAGTTTTCGTATTTAATCACAGTGGCGGAAGTGCTACCGCAATCGATGTTACTTCTGCGAAGGTGACAGGTACCATCGAGCTTGGAGGCGAAGGTGTAGAAGCAGGTGTGTCTGATGGAAAAGGAACCCTATTTGTTAATCTGGAAGACACCCATGAAATAGTGGCTTTTGACGCCAAAACCCTAGTGATTAAACACCGGTGGTCCATTGCCCCAGGTGAAGCGCCAACCGGCCTGGCTTATAACCCCAAAACCAATCGACTGTTTAGCGTCTGTCATAATGAGCTGATGATGGTGATTGATTCCAATACGGGTGAGATAATTGCTAAAGTACCCATCGGCAAACGCGTGGATGGTGCTGTTTTTGATCCTGTTTCAAAGCGGATATTTAGCTCTAATGGAGAGGGTTCTATTTCAGTAGTTGAGGAAATTTCCGAGAATGAATATCGTTTGGTGCAAACCATAGAAACAGTGAGAGGTGCTCGCACCATTGCGATAGACCCTAAGACACATCATGTATTCTTGTCAACGGCTGAATATGGACCTGCACCCGCGGCTACTGCTGATAACCCTAATCCAAGACCTACAATTGTTCCAGGCACCTTTATGATTTTAGAATATGGTCAAAAATAGTATATGCGTTTGTTCTATATCCGTTTTGTCAGGTCGGAAGACCTGACTGCACTATGAGGCCGGAAGAGCTGACTGCACTACGCACTGACTGCACTATTCACTATTAATAGGCTATTGATCCAATCGTATAACGCATGAAGGTACTCTTACTCATTTTCTTCCTGATAAAAGGATTTGCCGCCTCCCTTGAGGCGCAGGACCTTACCTTTTACATCGAGCAGGCAAAGCTGAATAGTCCACTCATTCAGGATTACAAAAATCAGAGTGAGGCCGCACGTCTGGAAGCTGAGCGTCTGAAAGCACTTTTTACAAAAGCACAAGTGAGCCTTACTGGCAGTTACTTGATTTCACCCATCATTGACAGGGACCAGGGAAGAACCAAACTTGATCTTAATCCATCAGGTACCTCCGAAAAATATTCCGGTTTTGACCTGGCGACAAGCAATGGAGGTGTGTATCAGGGCTTGCTTACTATCAATCAACCATTGTTTAACGGAATGCGGTATGAGACCGCGGCTGAACAAACTCTTATTGGCGCTCAACTCAATCAGAATTCCGTTCAGCTTACCTCACATGATTTGGAAAAATTTATTACGGATCAATATATTCTGTGCTTGCAAGATTATAAGCAGACTGAGTACCTCACAGACCTGATTGCAATCATCCACGATCAGGAACGAGTAGTTTCAAGGTTGGTAGAAAGTGGAATCGCCAAACAATCGGATCTTTCATTGCTGATCATCGAAAATAAAAATCAGCAGACTTCGCTGGCCACTTATAAG
Organism: Cyclobacteriaceae bacterium; assembly: GCA_019638285.1. Taxonomy (GTDB): domain Bacteria; phylum Bacteroidota; class Bacteroidia; order Cytophagales; family Cyclobacteriaceae; genus ELB16-189. The sequence goes on from JAHBUB010000027.1 coordinate 30,652, forward strand.
GCTGCTTACAGAAGAAACTTAATGGACTTGCGTGTACTTTGTGGCGTTACAGACACTACCTATCAGGTGCTGGAGGATATCGATTTGCCATTGACCACCGATGTAGAGGCGTCCCAGTTTACCGAAAAATACAGATTGGATAGCCTCAATCTGGTAGCGGCTCAAAAGATGTTTGAATTGAAATATAAGCCTACTGTAGGGTTGTTTGCCAACACAGGTTTGAATGCCGTGTATGCCCCTACCCTGGCCGATCGATTTGGGATGAGTGCAGGCGTAAATTTTACATTGAACCTCACCGATGGCAAGCAACGTAAAATTAGCCAACAACGAACGGCTGTTTTATTAAAATCCACCAGTTCATATAAAACTTTCTTCTATCATCAAAATCGGATGCGCAAAGGTAAGATACTGGTCGAATTACGATCCATCAATGAAAGACTCACGCTCATGGATGACCAACTTACAGAGTATCAGAAGCTGTTGGAGTTTTATAAACAGGAGCTAATGATGGGGCAGATATCTGTAATCAACTACATCAATATTTTAAAAAACAGGGCGACTACCCAGCGAGATTATGTATTACAGAAAACAAATCAGGAATTGCTTATTAATCTATACAACTACTGGAATTGGTAAACCATGCACATAAAACTTAATTTGATAATCATTCTCTTATTTACCCTGGGTGCCTGCAAACCCCCTGTAGTGGGGGAACCCCGCATCCAAGTCAAAGTTCCTGTTAAAATAATTGAACTTTCGCACGGTACCGTAAGAGATGAACTCACCTTTTTTGCGAATACACAATACCTAAAGCGCAATGTCGTATCCTCACCCATCCCTTCATTCATAACAAGTGTATCAGTGAAACTGGGTGATCCCGTGAAGGAAGGACAGATTTTATATACGCTAGAAACAAAAGAGCGAAGAGCCCTTGGGTCAGAAGCAGTGATGCCCGATTCAACGACAACGTCTTTTGGTAGAATCACGATAAAGGCACCTGCATCAGGGATTATCAGTACGTTGGATAAGCAACAAATTGGAGACTATGTTTTGGAAGGCGCACAACTCTGTACTATTTCAGAAAGCAATGCGCTGGCATTTGCGGTCAATGTGCCCTTCGAGTATAGTTCATACGCTAAAACGGGGATGAATTGCATGATTGTGTTGCCTGATGATTCGCGTTATATGGCAAAATTTATTACTCCACTTTCTACCATGAATGCGTTGGCACAAACCCAGACCATATTGGCAAAATCCTTTGACCGCATTGTTCTTCCGGAGAATCTCATTGTGAAGGTAGTAGTCAACAAGAACACTGGGGGAAATCAGCAGGTACTACCCAAAGAGGCGGTGCTAAGCGATGAGATGATGGAGAACTTTTGGGTAATGAAACTACTCAATGATAGCATGGCTATCAAAGTAATCATCACTCCCGGAGCAATGAGTGCGGAATCGATTACGATCACTTCACCCTTGTTCAAGCCAAACGACAAGTTTCTGATCTCGGGAAATTATGGACTGCCAGACACCGCAGTAGTTAAAGTGGTCCACTAAGAGATGATTTCAAAGAACTATCATCAGGTTTTTACCAATCCCATATTATTTGTAGGCATCCTGCTGTTGGTTGCTGGTGCGTTTTCATTCACACGAATGCAAACCAACCTCTTCCCAGAAGTGCTTTTCCCACGCATCACCATCATAGCCGATGCGGGCCAGCTACCGATCGACCGGATGATGATTACCGTAACGAAGCCGCTGGAGAGTGCCGTAAAAAGAGTGCAGGGAGTTACCGTGGTGAAAAGCAGCACCAATCGTGGTGTATGTACCATCGATGTATTTTTTGATTGGGGACTGGATACCTATGCCAAGCGAATCCAGATTGAAAGCCGAATCAATGAGATCAAGAATTTTCTTCCGCAGGGAGTTAACCTTTCCATTGAAGCCATGAATCAATCTTTGTTCCCGGTGTATGGCTTTACACTGGAGAGCAAAGAACATAGCCAGGTGGCGATGCGCGATCAGGCCAATCTGGTGTTGCGACCAATCTTCTCTCAGGTAAGCGGCATCTCTAACGTAGTAGTAAGGGGGGGAAGGGCAAAGGATTTTGTTATCATCCCTGATCCCACAAAATTAACTTCATTGGGCCTCACTCCGAGCACTTTCATAGCGGCTTTCAACAACACCAATTTTGTGTTGTCCAATGGATTTGTCTCAGATTACCGCAGGCTATATCTATCCCTCACGGATACGCGTGTAGAAGACATTGAGTCGCTGCGTAATATTATTTTGAAAAATGATGGCAGCCGGATAGTTCGTGTGAAAGATGTTGCCACCATTGAAATACAGGAGCAACAAGAGTTTGTCATTATTAACGCCAACGGGAGCAATGCTGTGCTAGTCGACCTGGTGAAGCAACCCGGAATAAACTTAATCGATTTTGCAAAGGAGGTCGAAGTAAAAGCCAATGAAGCCAGAAAACTTTTACCTAAAGGGTATGAATTAAAACCATACTACGACCAAAGCGCTTTCGTGGGCGATAGTATTGATAGCGTAGTAAAAACAATTTATGAAGGGCTGGTGCTCGCACTCCTTGTGATGATAATTTTCCTTCGTTCCTGGCGATCGAGCCTGGTGGTCATGTTTACAATACCGGTAACGCTCGCCTTTACCATTTTGGTACTTTACCTGGTGGGCATCACCATCAACATCATGTCATTGGGCGCGATAGCCGCTTCCATCGGATTGATCATTGATGATGCGATAGTTATCATAGAACAAATTTACAGAGGCCATGAAGACCATCCAGAAAAAGATCGGTTCACGGTCGTGAAGGAAGCCATCCATGGGTTGTTTCCAGCCATGGTTGGCTCTTCATTGGCCACCATTGTAATCCATTTTCCATTTCGTCTGATGAGTGGTTTGGCCGGAAGTTTTTTCAGAGAATTATCAGATACCATGCAACTAACGATGGTGACATCATTTTTGGTCACCTGGTTGCTGTTGCCAGTGCTTCATCTACTGATCGGGTATAAAGCTTCACTCAAACCGCGTGATCATAGTGTATCCCATTCTGTAAATCGCCTTCGATGGCTTACCTGGACTTTCAACAAACCCATTGTTGCCATTCTTTTATTGGTTGGATTGGTTGTGTCCGCCTGGTGGGCAGCCGGTAAACTGCAAACCGGGTTTCTTCCCGAACTGGATGAAGGCACCATTGTATTGGACTACATTTCGCCAGCGGGCACTTCCCTTGAAGAGACCGATGCGATTTGCAAAGAAATCGAAAAAATTATTGAAGTGCATCCGGATGTGGAATCATATTCACGAAGAACGGGAATTCACATGGCCTTCAAAAGCGACCCGTCCAACATTGGGGATTATTCTATTCAGTTGAAAAGGAATAGAACAAAAACAACGGATGAAGTCATCAATGAACTTCGGAAGGAGATTGAAAGCAAGGTAGTGGCCATGGAGGAAATTTCGTTTGGGCAGCGCATCTCTGATTTGTTGGGCGATTTGATGAGTACCCCATCGCCCATACAGATAAAAATATTTGGAGATGACTATGATCGCTTGAAAGTGCTGGCCGGAAAAACCGATACACTTTTACAGGAAATCCCTGGCATTGCAGATATCAACAGCGGCTTGGTTACGGCAGGGCCCTCTATCATTTTCATTCCCAACAGGGAGAAGTTGAGTCTTTATAAAATTCCATTAACAGATTTCCAAACGCAACTTACTGCGTACACCGCAGGCGTTCCCTTGGGGCTCAATTCAAATGTACCTACCCCATCGCCCTTTCAGGCAGCGATGACGGGAGGATTGCAGATTGGACAACTTCAGGATGGAGAACAAATGCGCAGAATACTTTTGCGTTTCACCAATTTTAAAGACAATGGCCTGGACGTATTAAAAAAACAAATGATCTTTTTGCCCGATGGTACTACACGCCCGCTTACTTTTTTTTGTGATATAAAAGTTGTTCCTGGAGAGATCGAATACACAAGAGAGGACCTAAAGTCAGCGGTGATTATTACTGCCCGTTTGGAAAATCGCGATCTTGGAAGTGCGGTTGCAGATATTAAGAGGAAACTTGAATCTACACTTCCCTTGCCGCAAGGATATACCATCGTATATGGAGGCGCCTATGCCGAACAGCAAAAATCATTTAACGAATTGCTAACGATCCTGGCCATGGCCATGTTATTAGTTTTTGCTGTGATCATGTTTTTATTTAAGGAATGGCGGATATCGTTATTGATATTGTTGATTTCAGTCGCTGCCCTTAGCGGTTGCATACTCGCGCTCTTCATTGTGGGTATTCCTCTTAATGTAAGCAGTTATACAGGTATCATCATGATCGTGGGTATTGTAGCAGAGAATGCCATCTTTACCGTTAATCAGTATCGACAAAATATGATAATATCTAATGATGTGGATCAATCCATCAACTATGCGATAGCCCTAAGAATTCGTCCAAAATTGATGACGGCCATCGGAGCAATACTTGCATTGATGCCTTTGGCTTTGGGAATAGGAATTGGTGCCCAAATGCAACAGCCACTTGCTATAGCAGTCATTGGTGGATTTCTCGCTGGCCTTCCTTTATTATTATTGGTTCTACCAAGTTTTATGAGGGTGTTGTATAAATGAATTATTAAAGTGACTACAATTTGAAAGGCTTACAGTGACTGGAGAGAGTTAATAAAGTAATGCTGGTTACTACTAATATCTAATCAAACCTCAAGAAATAAGTATCACACCAATGCGCACTATTCGAGAGACATGTTCATTAGCAAATGCATTCAATTTAGTTATCATGATAAAGGCAGCTTCTGCAAAATCAAAGATCACTCAAGAAAAACGTATTGTAACACACTTACCAAAGCATCAGGGGTTACCTGACAAGGAAATTATCAATTGGGTTTGATCGTACTGTTCATTACAAACTGAATTCTTAGGGGTCTAATCGTTCTGAGTTGCACACTCAGGGCAGTGATCATTATGCAATGATTCGAACATGGTGTTCCGCCCCATCGTCTACGAGTACAATCCAATTATCGTTTTGCTCCACATCGTCTACCGCCATACTTGTTTCGTCTGCGTTCTTCTTTTGAGTGACTTCAATATCATAAACCGTTTCTTTATATCGATATTGTACTTTGAATGACTTCCATTCCTCAGGAATGCAGGGATTCACTTTCAATTTATCTCCCTGCTGTTCCAACCCAAGAAATGATTCTATAATAAGGCGATACAACCATGCTGCTGATCCCGTATACCACGTCCACCCACCGCGTCCTGCATGTTGTGTACCTGCATATACATCGGCTGCCAGTACGTAGGGTTCTACTTTATAAGTCGCTATCGCTTCCGGTGTGTTGCCATGGTTGATCGGGTTGATCATATTCAGCAATTCCCATACCCGTTTGTTATCGCCCAATTTTGCAAAGGCCATGATCAACCAAACTGCAGCATGCGTGTATTGTCCCCCGTTTTCCCTTACTCCCGGTACGTATCCTTTAATGTAACCGGGGTTTAGCGCAGACTTGTCAAATGGAGGCGCCAATAATTTAATGATCCCCACGTCTTTTTGAACAAGGTGCTGATAGGCCGATTCCATTGCCTCATGTTCACGGCTTGAATCAGCGGCTTCTGACAGTACCGACCAGCTTTGTGCAATGGAGTCAATTTTACATTCTTCATTTACAGCGGAGCCCAACGGGGTGCCATTGTCAAACCAGGCGCGCTTATACCATTTTCCATCCCAGGCATTCTTATCTATATTTTCCTTTAGTTGCTTTGCCTGATGATTGCATTCCTCGGCAAATGCCGAATCATTATTTAGACGGGCAGTCTCTTCAAACTGTATGAGTATCTCATAAAGAAAAAATCCCATCCAAACGCTTTCCCCCTTGCCATGGTTTCCTACCTTATCATAGCCATCGTTCCAATCACCTGTTCCAATGAGAGGAAGGCCATTTTCTCCAAATCGCCATGCATGTTTGATTGCTCGTACACAATGATCATAAAGCGAGGTAGATGTACCTGAGGTAAATGGAAGGTCAAAATAAGACTCTTCATCCGGATTGAGCGGACGCCCTTCCAGAAAGGGTACTGTCTCATTAAGTACCTCTGTATCTCCGGTGTGTAATACATAGCGAGCAGTTACCAAGGGCAGCCATAGGAAATCATCTGATATTCGGGTGCGCACCCCTCTTCCCACCGGTGGATGCCACCAGTGCTGCACATCTCCTTCTTTAAATTGGCGGGATGCACTCAATAAAATTTGCTTGCGGGCAAGTTGAGGTGCTGCATAGAGAAGGGACAACACATCCTGCAATTGATCTCTGAAGCCAAAAGCACCTCCCGATTGATAAAATCCACTGCGTCCCCAAAGTCGTGATGACAGCGTTTGGTAGGTAAGCCATCCATTGGCCAATATATTAACAGCCAGATCGGGCGTTTCTATTTGCAAGGTTCCTACCGTTTGCTTCCAGTATTTTTTTACTTTCTCCAATGATTCGTCAGCGGCCTCGCTTCCACGAAATTGGTGTACGATTCGGCTCGCCTCGTTGGCATCTTTTCCGGCACCCAGTCTGAAAATAATTCTTTGTTCCTCCCCGTCCATCAGTTCAATCGGAACCTGAATGGCTGCACAAGGATCCAGGGCCAAGCCTGTTTTTCCTGAAAGTTTTTTTCGCAATAGGCCATCCGGACGCTGCAATGTTCCGTTTCGTCCCAAGAATTCTGTGCGATCAGCTGTAATGGATTTTTTTAATTGATCCACATCAAAAAATGCAACCCGCTTATTGAATTCAATATTATAGGGGTTTTTCGCAAAGAGTGCTCCGCTATCCGGATCCACCTCAGTGCGAATGTGCATTATCGATTTTGACCGATTGTTATCAAGCACCCATTCGGCATATCCAGTAGCAGATACCTTACGCGGTCGCCCGGACTCATTGCGAATTTTTATTACAGTGAATTTAACCGCTGCTTCCAGGTCTACATACACTACCATTTCAGAATAAATACCATCTTCACGGTGTTCAAATACACTATACCCAAAACCGTGGCGTACGACATAGGGTGTGTTTCCCCCTGCAGGAAGAAGGGATGTGGACCAAAAATGTCCACTCACCTCATCGCGGAGATAAAATGCTTCTCCACTGGTATCACTAATAGAATCATTCCTCCATGGAGTAAGTCGAAACTCATGGGCATTTTCGGTCCATGTATAGGCTGATCCATTTTCAGAAATAACCGATCCGAAATCCGGGTTGGCGATTACATTTACCCAAGGGACCGGTGTTTTTGTTTTATTGTCCACGAGCATCACATACTCATTGCCCTGCTTATTGAAGCCCCCTACCCCATTGAAAAATGTCAAATCTTTAGGTGGTGAAATTGGCGTTGCCAGAGTTTTAATTTTCTGGCCTGATGAGAAGTAGGAGATTTCAGCTTTAGCAGGCAGGGTCCGATTGACCTGATCAGTCAAGGTTCCACCGTTATCCGAAATGCAAATACGCGCTGTCGTTTGAAATAATATCTGATCTTCATAGGATACTTGTTCCGATGCCCTTACGAAAATTCCTCCAGGCCGATCTCTTAGTTCGTCAGGAATTAAGGCCTGTATCTCATTTTGAAACACCTGTCGGTACCCATAATGTCCCTCGTGCCAAATCACCAGATCAACCATGAGCCCTTTTGTTCTCCAGTAAGAATGTGCCTTTACCAATTGTTTGGCTAATTGCATATTGCTTTGTTTCTCAATTCTCAGCAAAACAATAGGAAGATCACCAGAGACAGAATAAGCCCACAGTTCGGATTGTTGCCTGTGGTTGTTGATAAGAACAGATGGGTCTGCACGGAAAGAGGTGTTGTTGTAAAGTATCGAACTGGCCAGTCGCCCATACAGTTGTGCATCTGCTTCTGTGGCATTGATCTGACGCAGGACTACCTGACTGTGTGTCCATGCCAACTCAAAGACACGATCTGAATGATGTTTGTCCTGGTATTTACCAATCAAATTCTGACAGATCTCCTTCGTATCACCCACTCCAGTCACCATATCAAACGTTACTGTTTCTCCAGGATCAAGTATGACGACATATCGGATGGCGACTATCGGATCCAATACAGCACCTTGATTGCCTGCGAGTGGTCCCCCTGACTTCATTGCTCTCGGATTCACAGCAGTATTGCCACGACCAATAAATTCCATCCGGTCCGTTTCATAGGATATTTCTTCCGTCACTTTTTCTTGCAGTGTCATTAGATGAAACATCACCGGTGTTGGTTCCTCTACAGACCGCGGCCTCCGTTTGCAAAGAATGGCATGTTGCTGGGGAAGAACCTCCGTTTGTACAAAGAGATTGTTGAACAGGGGTTGCATGATATCAGATGCTGCCGGTGCTAACACGACTTCTGCATAGCTCGTCACTTCAATTTCTCTGCGTGCAGAAGAATTGTTTGACACCCGCATTCTCCGCATTTCAATATCGTCTTCGGGCGACACCACCATTTCTGTATGCGTTTCGATTTCATTGTGTGTGGAATGAAAATCTGCACGTCCCACGGAAAACACCGCCTCGTATTTTTCTTCTTTGGTCAGTGTGGGTTGATGCGTATTCGACCAATAGGTGTTGCTTTCTACATCTCTTATATAACAAAATGCGCCCCAGTTATCGCGGGTGCCATCTTCACGCCAACGTGTTACTGCCAGGTCTTTCCAGCGGCTGTAACCACCTCCTGCATTGGTTATCATTACATGGTAGCGGCCGTTTGATAATAGCTGCACTTCCGGTATGGGGGTGTTGGGTGTATCGATCTCTCTTGATTCGGTACCCTTTGCGACATATCCCACATCCGCAATGTCGGTGGTGTGTGCATAAAAGACTGTGGCACGTGGGATGCGTTCCTGCAAAAGCAACAAGGCCGACTCAAATTGAGGTTCTGCTTCAAATAGTTTTTGCATGGGTTTGTCATGTAGTAAATAGGCTACAGACAACAAACTCATTCCCTGGTGGTGCGACATATAGGAATAGATAATGGCACTGGTTTGTCCTCGTTGCAAGCGTGAAGGGGTATAGTCTACCGCTTCGTAAAATCCGTAGCGTCCTTCTAATCCTTCTTTGCGAAGTAGCTTCAGGTTTTCATATGCTTCTTTGGGCGCTATCATTAATGCAAGCGCTGACGCATACGGAGCAATCACTGAATCTTCTTCGAGACCCCGTTTCAAACCAAGGCCGGGCGCACCAAATGCTCGGTATTGATAATGGGAACTGGCATTGATCATATTATAGCCAGATTCTGAAATGCCCCATGGTTTGCCCGTTTTCTTTCCGTAATGAATCTGCCATTCCACCGCTGCCTTGCACGTCTGGTCAAGTAACGTGTTCTCGAAAGTAGGCATGATCAACAGCGGCATCAGGTATTCAAACATTGAGCCGCTCCAGGAGAGAAGAATTGGATCACCCTCCACATTGGTGAGCAGTCGACCCAGCGCAAACCAGTTTTCAACCGGCACTTTCCCTTGGGCAATGCAGACAAAGCTTCCTAACCGCGCTTCGGAAGCAAGCAGATCGTAATACCCTGCATCCAATCTGCGGTCCTTCACATTGAAACCAATTGCAAATAAATTGTTGGATCGGTTATACAAAAAGTCCCATTTTATGTCCGCCAATTCACTGCATTGTTTTGCCAGAATTTTGGTCAATGCAATTTGCTTGTCCACGTGTTCTATTGATCTTGCAATGGCCATTTCCAGTTTTTCAATCCAATCGTCTTCTGCAATTGATCTCCTGGTTGCCCGATATTTTCTCACTTCTTCCAGCCATTCTTCTGTGGTTGACCTCCATTGGCTTAAAGCAGTGTTCGGCTTTACTGCACCAAGTGCTGCAAGTTCCGGAGGCACAGTTTTCAATAAGGACCAGGGCATGAAAATCTCCCATTCCTCCCTTAAAGAAGCCATCTGATTTTTGAATGCACTCCTCCAATAGTGCGTTTCATTGTTTGAGTCCGTCTCCAAGGCTTGAAAAAACTATTTCAAAACTCTTTTTCTGTGGCTTCCAAATATGCCATTATTGCTACATAGGTAAGGTCCTCTGTATCACACGCAGTTTCGAGAGTGATTTTACATTGTTTTAGCACTGCGCTATTTTTTTCCTCTAAGGTGTCACTGAGTACCCTCCATGTGTCGCGCAAGCCATGGAATGACTTTGGACTCAGTATTGAATGATGCGGTATGGCCAAAAGTTCCTGCTTGAGAATAAGTAAGTGTCCCACCAGGTTTCCACTGTCTACCACAGAAATATATTTAGGCAATAGCGGTTCAAGAGATTGTATGTCGTACCAGTTGTAAAAATGTCCATTGAATCTTTCCATGCGCTGCAGTGTGCTCATGGTTTTGGCTGTTCGATCAATAAATTGACTGGTGGTTATATATCCAAAATCACGGGCGGTTATATTGGAGAGCAAAGAGAGTCCAATATTAGTTGGTGAAGTGCGGTAGGCCACCATTGCTACCGGCTGTTCCTGTATGTTATCAGGGGGTAACCAGTGGCCATTTGCTATCACAAGCTCTTCAAAAAAGCCCCAGGTTTTACGCGCCATTTTTCTCAGGAACATCTTTTTCTCAGGTGTGAGTTTGAATGCCTGTTTTTTCAGTGGTTGGCTGGTCCACCAAATAACGATGGGCGCTGCAATCCAAAACAAAAGAATGGGGCCAGCAATAAATAATTTTTTCGGATAAAGAAGGATGATCTCGGCAAGTACCACAACAGCGAGCAGCAACTCCATCCACATAAAAGAATAGGTACCCATCAAACTAATTTGACTGGCCTTCAACTGAGTGTTTGACACGTTCCATTGGAGCAAATTTTTTCGGCTGACCAACAGTCTCCAAAGTGTAAGCCCTATTGTCATTGCATTTGCACACGCCTCGTAGGGCAAGCTAATCAGCCTGAATGAGGTCATCACAAAAACTTCCTTAATGCTATGAACAGAGTTTTTAATGTGATGAATTAAGACAACATCTTTCGGTTTTCGAATGGTCTCCCACATGGAAGTAATGATGATTGGCACCAGGATAATTGAAGACACCGTCATGGTCCAGAATAAGGCAGAGGACAATGCCGTCCATCCTATTATGATTAGCGTGGTAAGGGCTATGGGAACAAGGCTCCGTCTGATATTGTCGAATATTTTCCAGCGTGATAGTGCAGAAATCACATTTTTATGCCAATGTCTATCTGCACCGGGGACAATTGGGAAAATCCATGGGAGAATCTGCCAGTCCCCCCGAATCCAGCGGGATACCCTTTTCATATCCTCCCGGTAACTGTTGGGGTACTCCTCGTACAATTGAACGTCACTCAACAATCCAGATCGCACGTGAGCACCTTCCAGAAGGTCATGGCTTAATATTCTGTTCTCTGGAAATCTTTCTCCTAATACTTTTATAAAAATATCTACCTCATAAATTCCTTTGCCTATGAATGACCCCTCTGCAAACAGATCCTGATACACATCTGATGAGGCACGGGTGTATGGATCAATTCCGGGTTCATCTCCATGCAAGCGCCTGTACAGCGAGCCATTTTCATTTGACAAGCTTACTGATACTCTGGGCTGAAGAATCCCGTACCCTTTTGTTATTCGTTTCTTTCTCTCATCATACCATGCATGATTTAATGGATGCGCCATTGCTCCCACCAATTTCCATGCTGATCCCAACGGCAGTTTGGTATCCGCATCCAGGGTAATTATATATTTTATTTGCGGAAAAACAGAAGGGTTACCCACAATGAGAGAAAAGCGGTCTTTTGCACCGCCTCGCAATAGTGCATTTAACTCCAGAAGCTTTCCTCGTTTTCGTTCATAGCCCATCCAACAGTTTTCATTCGGATTCCAAAGTCGCGGGCGATGGAAGAGATAAAACAAGTCGTTGTTCTTTCTCTTATATTTTTTATTCAGTTCTTCTATTCTTTTTTGGGCCAAATCAACCAGGGGCTGGTCTTCGGGAAGGGATTGTTGTGCTGCGTCTGTAAAATCGGTCAATAAGCCAAAATGTAAATTGTCATTTCTGTTTGCCAGAAATCGTACTTCCAATGCATCCAATAAGTTTTCAATTTCTTTTTCATTGCTCAGCATGACTGGAATCACCACCAGTGTGCGAAATTTTGCAGGGATGCTTTTAGAAAAATCCAGGCGGGGCAGCAGGCGAGGTTTAACGAATAAGGTAGATAAAAAGTTAACCAAAGAAATAGCGAGCTGACTTACACTTAGGAGGGTTAAAAAAACAATCAATCCAAGAAACCATTTATTGTCTACTTCTAAGCCGGCATTTATTAAAATAGCTGCACTCACAAAAACCGTGATTAAGAAAATAAGGGATAGGTATGCCTGAAAAGAAAATCGTTGCAACAAATACCTAAACCTTTTAAGGGCAGGTTCGCGTGCTTTTGCTTGCGCTTTTGTTTCAATCACTCCACGGCCTATCAGGTAATAACCTACGTGGGATGTACGGATGTCTCCTTTTTTAAGTACATTTTTTCGAGCCAATGCGATGGCGATTCGCGCTACCCCCACTTCTGATTGTTCGCTAATTTTTGCAATGCGTTCCACCACATGTCGGTACCTGTCGCGGGTGGAGAAATCCATTGATTCATATACTCCCCCGTGGTCCTGACGAAGGGTCTGTTCCACCACACTGTGCGCCTCCACAAAATTAGTCCAATCCATTAACCCCAATTCTCTGAGGCTATTGATGCTGTTGCTGATGGAAACCTGATCTGTTGCCTGTGTTTGATTTTCAGCATTTACCAACTCTCCACTCGTCAAACCACTCTTTGACAATTGTTGTTCAATCCAATTAAGCACCATGGCCAAGTCCGGTCCCTTGCCCCGAAGCTGCCGTATCAGTTCAGAAACAAATGCCGCGCTCATGGGAGGGTTTGAGCGGGCCATTTCTGCGATCACAAGAATAAGGTCTGTGGATTCTACCTCGATAATTTCAAACATCTTCTTGGCCCAATGATCGGCCAGATTTCTGTCGACCCTATCAATGGCTACGCGTGCAGAGACACGCCTTATGTTTTCGATCAATCCAAGTCGAAGCATGATCGGGATGGCCCATAGTTCTCCCAACTTTAAATAAGTGACCGACTGATACGCTTCAATAAAGTCGCCCAAACGATCAATGTCTATTCTCCCATCGCTGTGTGCTATTTTCTGTAATGTGATGTCATAAATCCTGGTACTCCCTTCTAATGAATCCCCAGCAAGTTGTGGAAGGTCTTCACTGTACCCCTTTGGAAAATGGATCTTAGCATTTCGAATGTGTTCCTCCAGGAGATAGAAATTGTCGAGCAACCATTCGCCTGCCGGAGTGATGATGTGATTGCTCTTTACAGAATCGGTAAGAAGTTGACGCACGTTGTGCAAAATGGACTCATTGCTTTCCAGTCTTTTGAGTAAATATTCCTTTGCCGGTTCTTTGCTTAGTCGATGTGTTTCGGCCAGTGTTTTCCCGAAACGCTTCAACTGATCCGCATTGAACAGTTCTGCTCTTAAAGGTTCTTCATTTATGTAATTTTGATTGGAGCCTTTGTCATGAAAAAGGCTCTTCATTTCTGCTATAAGTTCGTGTGCTGCCGGTCTCAATTTCATGGATTACTTTCCTTTACTTCCAACGCCTCGCTGAGAATGCTTTGCGCTTCTTCCACGATTCGATTCATGTGCTCCTCGCTCAAAAAACTTTCAGCGTAGATTTTTTGAATGGGCTCCGTACCCGAAGGTCTTGCCGCAAACCACCCGTTCTTTGTACTTACTTTAAGGCCACCTATTGGTGCATTATTTGCCGGTGCATGGGAGATGATGTGTTCAATTTTTTCTCCGGCCAAGTTTTCCCTGCTTATCTGTAAGATAGCAATATTTTTCAACTTCTCTTTTTGTTCTGGCGTACTTTTCGCTTCTACGCGTTGATAAAATGATTCTCCCAATTCTTGCGTGAGTTCGTGGTACAATGTACCGGGATCGCGTCCAGTTTTGGCTGTAATCTCTGCTGAGAGCAATGCAGGAATAAATCCATCCTTATCGGTGGTCCACAACTCCCCATTCATTCGTGAAAATGTTGCACCTGCACTTTCTTCCCCGCCAAAGCAAAGCGTGCCGTCCATCAAACCATCCACAAACCACTTGAAGCCGACAGGAACTTCGTAAAGTGGTCGCTTCATTTTTGCCGCTATGCGATCGATGTGTTGTGTAGTCACTACAGTTTTCCCAATCGCTGCTGTTTTGTTCCACCCAGGTCGGTGCTGCAACAGATATTGAATGGCCACTGCTAAATACTGATTTGGATTTAAGAGACCCGCACTTTTAGTAACAATTCCATGTCGGTCATAATCGGTGTCACACGCAAACGATATATCAAACCGATCTTTCATCGCGATCAATCGCTGCATGGCGTAAGGAGATGAGGGATCCATACGGATTTGTCCGTCCCAATCCACCGACATAAAACCAAAGGTTGGGTCAATAATTTTGTTAACCATCGTTAAGTCAAGATGATAACGTTCTGCCATTGGCTCCCAGTAGTGAATGCCGGCTCCTCCCAAAGGGTCTACCCCCATCTTAATTCCAGAATTGCGAATCACCTCCATGTCGACAATACTCCCCAAATCATTGATGTATGTGTTGAGATAATCGTGACGATGGACATGAGAAGTACTCAGCGCCTTGTTCAGCGGAATTCTTTTTATACCCCTGAGTTTGTCTTTCAGCAGTTCATTTGCCTTTGCCTCAATCCATTGCGTCACTTCCGTTCCGGCAGGCCCTCCATGCGGAGGATTGTATTTAAATCCACCATTGTCAGGAGGGTTGTGTGAAGGTGTAATCACAATGCCATCTGCCCTGCTCGTTTTTCGCCCCTGATTGTATTTCAAAATGGCGTGTGAAATAACGGGAGTAGGTGTATACTCATCCTTGATAGAAATCATCACATCTACCTCATTGGCCACCAAGACCTCCATGGTAGTAGCAAAAGCAGGTGCAGAAAGCGCATGTGTATCAAATCCCAGAAATAAGGGACCGTTGATTTTGCGCTCCTTGCGATACATGCAAATGGCTTGTGAGATTGTCAGAATATGATTTTCATTAAAAGCGTCTTTCAAAGAAGACCCACGGTGACCTGAAGTTCCAAAAGCAACCCGTTGCTCGCGTTCGAAAGGATCGGGCGTACCCGTATAATAGGCTGTAATGAGCCTTGGGATGTTTACGAATATTTCCTGCTCTGCAGGCTTTCCAGCAAGAGAAGATATGTTCATTTCAACCTTGTTAAGTTAAATACTCATTTATAAAAACTACGCCACACCAATTTTCTTTTCCAAATACACATCCTGTATGGCGTGTAGCAATTCAACACCGTCTTTCAATGGTTTCTGAAATGATTTTCTTCCCGAGATTACACCCATGCCTCCTGCACGCTTATTAATAATTGCAGTGCGAACAATTTCCTTCAGGTCTTTTTTTCCCAGTGAGGGTCCTCCTGAGTTGATAAGGCCCGCTCTTCCCATAAAGCAATTCGCAACCTGATAGCGGCACAGGTCAATGGGATGGTCGGTAGTCAATTTTGTGTACATGCGCTCGTCTATTTTTCCGTAGTGAACTCCATCCACATTAAGCGCTTTGTACCCGCCATTATTCTCAGGAAGCTTTTGCTTAATAATATCTGCCTGAATGGTTACTCCGAGATAATTCGCCTGACCTGTCAGATCCGCAGATGCATGATAGTCTACCTTCTCTTTTTTAAACGCACTGTTGCGCAAATAGCACCATAAAACAGTGGCCATCCCTAATGAATGGGCCTCTTCAAACACTTTCGAGACTTCTATAATTTGTCTATCCGACTCTTGCGATCCAAAATAGATGGTGGCCCCAATGGCCGCAGCTCCCAGGTTCCATGCGTCCCGCACTGACCCAAACATAATCTGGTCAAATTTATTTGGATAGGTGAGCAATTCATTGTGATTGACTTTTACGATGAAAGGAATCTTATGGGCATATTTTCTCGCCACTATTCCCAAACCGCCAATGGTACTGGCTACTGCATTGCAACCCCCTTCCATGGCCAACTTTACAATATTTTCAGGGTCGAAATATATTGGATTCACGCTGAACGATGCCCCTGCACTGTGTTCTACACCCTGATCGACCGGTAAAATAGAGAGATAGCCCGTTCCGGAGAGTCTCCCTGTATTAAAAATCAAATCCAGGTTGCGAAGTGTTTGGGTGTTTCTATTCGAATTCACCATCATGCGATCAATGAAATCAGGTCCCGGAAGATGCAGATTCTGTTTTGGGATTGTTTTACATTGATGTGAAAAAAGAGATTCTTCCTCTTTTCCTATTAGATCAATAATTTCCTGGTATTTCATTTCTAATTATTGTTTTCAATTAATTGCGCCATTTTTTGTAAGCGTTGATCAGTCCGTTTGTAGAAGCGTCATGTGTCGAAACTTTTGTGTCACCCTTCAATTCGTCCAAAATTTTTATGGCCAATTGTTTTCCGAGTTCCACACCCCATTGATCGAAACTGAAAATATTCCAGATGACACCCTGAACGAAAATTTTATGTTCATACAGTGCAATCAATGATCCCAGAGAAAATGGAGTGATTTCCTTTAGTAAAAAGGAATTGGTAGGATAGTTGCCCTTAAAAACCTTAAATGGTATCACTTTTTCCTTACGCGCTTCTTTATCATCCTTCATCTCATTGGCTACCTCCTCTTTGCTCTTCCCATTCATCAATGCTTCCGTTTGCGCAAAATAATTGGCTAGTAGGATCGCATGATGGTCCCCTATTGGGTTATGAGAGATCGCAGGGGCAATAAAGTCACATGGAATTAAATGTGTGCCCTGGTGAATGAGTTGATAGAAAGCATGTTGCCCATTGGTACCTGGCTCGCCCCACACGATAGGGCCGGTTCTATAATCCACATCTATACCATTTCTATCGGTATGTTTGCCATTGCTCTCCATGTTGCCCTGTTGAAAATACGCAGCAAAGCGATGCATGTACTGATCATAAGGAAAGATTGCTTCTGTTTCAGAACCAAAAAAATTGGTATACCATATCCCTATCAGCGCCATGATCACAGGGATGTTGTTTTCAAAAGCAGTATGTCTAAAATGCAGATCGCTCTCGTGTGCCCCTCTCAGTAAGCTATCAAAATTATCGTAGCCAATGGTAAGTGCTATGGAAAGGCCGATGCTGCTCCACAAACTATACCGACCCCCTACCCAATCCCAAAAAACAAATCTGTTTTCAGGAGCAATACCAAATTCTGCTACTTTCTCTTTGTTCGCGGATAACGCCACAAAGTGAAGTGCAATGTATTTCTCCTCTTTTGCTGATTCTAAAAACCATTTCCTGGCAGATTGTGCGTTGGTCATGGTCTCCAGCGTAGTAAATGTTTTTGAAGCAATGAGAAAAAGAGTCTCTTCTGCTTTCAGGTCTTTCAACACTTCCACCATCTGGGTTCCGTCAATATTTGAAATAAAGTGTGCCTGAATGCCTTCCACCCAATAGGAACGCAATGCTTCTGTCACCATCACCGGGCCCAGGTCACTGCCACCAATACCAATATTTACGATGTGTTTTATTTTTTTTCCTGAGTAGCCTCTCCACTTACCTCCGTGTACCTTCTCACAGAATATTTTCATTTGCAGTAATACTCTATTTATTTCCGGCATTATGTCCAAACCATCCAATACAACAGGCATATCGGAACAATTTCTTAATGCGGTATGAAGTACTGCCCTATTTTCCGTTTCGTTTATTTTCTCTCCGTTAAACATCGCTTCGATGGCCTCTTTCAACTTGCAATCGTTCGCCAGTTCGAGAAGGTGCTTTTTCGTTTCATCCGTAACAATGTTTTTTGAGTAGTCAAAAATAATTTCATTGAATGTGATACTCATCTTTTCAAACCGGGTGGCGTCCTCATCAAAAAAGGATTTCATGCGTTTATTTTTGATCTCTAGGTAGTGCGCCAAAAGTCTGTTCCACGCTGGCGTAGTGGTTGGATTTATTTTAGGAAGCATAGTAGTTTGTCATTTATCATCGTAAACCAAAACAGATTCTCTTTCAGGTTTGTCTTTCTTCTTTTAAAAGTGAGGCAGCCTCTTCGTCCAAATACCAGTGCAGGCTGTTGTGCGCTGGTTGTATCAACTGAGCCGGATATTGCTCCGGGTTGTATTCGTCTTCCAGCACATGACGCACCGCTTCCGCTTTTGATTTACCATATACCAGAAATACAATGTGTCGTGCCTGATTGATCAATGGGGCAGTCATGGTAATGCGATGGGTATTCACCTCCTTTAAAAAAACAGACTGAACCGTGGCCGAGGTATCGTGCAGTACTGCAGTGTGGGGAAATAGAGAGGCGGTATGTGCATTGCTTCCCAATCCCAAAAGAATCAAATCAAAAATCGGTTCGCGTCCTTTGAAATGTGAATTAATCCGAAATGTATAATCCCTGGCCGCTTCCACTGGTGAAAGCGAAGTGTCGACCGAAAAAATATTTGATTCGTGTATATACAATTCATCAAGAAACAATGTTCTTGCCATGTGGCTGTTGTTCTCTGGGTCGTCCGCAGGCACATCGCGTTCGTCTCCAAAGAAAAATTTGACTTTATCCCACGGTATCTTATTTCTGTAATCAGGTGATGCGAGGGCCTCGTACAGTTTCTGAGGAGAACTCCCTCCCGATAATACTAAGTTACATTCGCCACGTTTGGCAATCGCATCACGTACGTTTGCCATCATGTCATCGGCCAATGCTGTGATTAATTCAGGTATTGATTGATAAACACGAATGGTTGCGTTATTTCTTTTCATTTTTTATTGGAGGAGTAATCCAATGAAAACCGTCCTGGGCTATTAAGGCTTCTGCCGTTTCCGGCCCCCATGAGCCCACTCTGTAGTTGGGGAAGTTGACACTCATTTTCGATTGCCATGAATTGAGTATCGGCATGAGAATTTTCCACGCTGCCTCTACCTGATCGGCACGCATAAAAAGCGTCTGATCGCCCATCATGGTATCTAGCAGCAAAGTTTCATATGCTTCGGGGGTTTCCACCGTATAGTTGCCCGCATAATCAAATAGTAAGTCCACCGTATTTAAGATCATATCCAACCCCGGCTTTTTCATTTGCAACTGCAGACGAATGCTCATCTCCGGTTGAATGCTGATAATCAGTCTGTTTTGCTGCCAGTTGTCAGTCGCTGAGGACGGAAACACCACATGCGGAACATCACGAAATTGAATGGTGATGATGGAAGACGATTGAAGAAGGCGTTTCCCTGTGCGTACATAAAACGGTACGCCTTGCCAACGCCAATTGTCAATGAAAAATTTTATAGCCACAAATGTTTCCGTGTTGGATTGTGGGTCTACGTTGGCTTCCTCCCTATAGCCTGCTACTTGCTTGCCTTCTATCCATCCTTTCTCATATTGGCCTCTGACAGCTTGCTTGCGAATGGCATCTGGCTCGAATTTTCGTAAGGATCGCAACACATCTACCTTGCGGTTGCGCACCTCGTCTGCATCAAAAGAAATAGGAGTTTCCATTGTGATCAGGCAAAGCAATTGCAGGACATGGTTCTGTACCATATCGCGCAAAGCCCCAGCGCTTTCGTAGTAATTTCCCCGGTCCTCCACCCCTATTTGCTCGGAGACTGAGATTTGCACATGTTCAATAAAATTGCGGCTCCATATCGGCTCCAGAATAGAGTTGGCAAAACGAAATGCCATTATGTTTTGAACTGCCTCTTTCCCCAGGTAATGATCTATGCGATAGATTTGTTTCTCATCAAAGATGCTTCCCAAAAGTTCATTCAATGATTTGGCCGACTCAAGATCACGACCAAAAGGCTTTTCAATAACAATCCGTGTGGTGTCTGGATTGCCTGTTAATTTATTCTTGGCAATATTTTTTGCAATAATGGGGAAGAAATTAGGCGCCACAGCCAGGTAATAAATTACACAAGGCTCTTTCTTCCATTCCTTGGTGTGATCAAGAATCGCTTTCCCAAATTTTGCATATTCCTTTTCATCATTGAGATCAGACACTTGATAGAATACATGAGCTGCAAAATCAGACCATTCGCTATCTTTTGATTTTCCTTTTCTTGAAAATTGATCGATGCCTTCTCTTAACTTGCTGCGAAACTTATCTTCCGTTAAAGGAGTACGCGCTGTACCTATAATGGAGAATTGGTTGGGCAGCCAATCATCCAAAAATAAATTATAAAGAGCCGGAGTAATTTTGCGCCAGTTTAAATCACCGGTTCCCCCAAAGATGAAGAATATTATTGGCTGGTCTTTTGTATTGGCTGGCATACCTTTTAATTTTCAATTTTTAATGAACTGTACCTGCGCTACTGCTGTCAAGCTTTTATGGCCTTATTCCATTCCGTGTGAAAAAATCCTTCTTTACCAATTAACTCATAGGTATGCGCACCAAAGAAATCGCGTTGCGCTTGAATAAGATTAGAGGGCATGGATTCGCTGCGAAATGCATCAAAATAACTTAGCGATGCGGCATAAGCCGGTAGGGCCAATCCAAACTCAGTAGCATCCGAAACAACGGTGCGAATACTAGGCACACTCTTTTTCACTTTTACCTGAACCGCTTCATCCAACAACAAGTGTTCTAGT
>JAHBUB010000028.1 GCA_019638285.1 Cyclobacteriaceae bacterium
AGGAACTCCAGTTGGTTCTGTGCTGCTGTGTAAAAAGGAACTGGAACATCAGGTGCGAAGAATAAGAAAAGTGTTTGGCGGAGGCATGAGGCAGGCTGGCTATCTTGCTATGGCCGGAGTATATGCCCTGGATCATCATATCAAAAGACTAGGGGATGATCACAAGAGAGCCAGAGAAATGGGGAAAGTGTTAGCATC
The DNA here is from genome assembly GCA_019638285.1 of Cyclobacteriaceae bacterium. Taxonomy (GTDB): domain Bacteria; phylum Bacteroidota; class Bacteroidia; order Cytophagales; family Cyclobacteriaceae; genus ELB16-189. The sequence continues at coordinate 199 of JAHBUB010000028.1, forward strand.
CCTTGGCTGGGTGGAAATGGTAAAGCCGGTAGATACCAACATTGTGATTTTTGTAGTAGATAAGAGATTCACGCCAGAACAAGTACTTCAAAAGTTATCGGAGAATAGCATCAAGGCATTAAAGTTTGGGCCACGAGAAATAAGAATGGTTACACATCTGGATTTTACCGATAACATGCTGGAACAAACCAATGAAATATTCAAGAAGGTATCATTCTAATTTAGGGGCCCCATAAGAACGCTAATTCCTATATGACGTGCATATAAATAGTCAAATACCCCTGGCGGAACGTATGCGCCCAACAAAACTCAGTGAGTTAATTGGGCAAGAGCATCTTGTAGGGGAGGGAGGAATTATTAGAAAGGCTATCGCTTCTGGAAATATACCTTCTATGATTTTGTGGGGTCCTCCGGGTGTAGGAAAGACGACCATTGCAAATATTATTGCCAATGAGGTAAAGAAGGCTTTTCATACACTAAGTGCTGTAAGTGCCGGTGTAAAGGATGTAAGGGAAGTAATCGATAAAGCCAAGCGATCGGGCAAGAGCATTTTGTTTATAGACGAGATTCATCGTTTTAATAAATCCCAGCAAGATGCCTTGTTGGGTGCTGTTGAGAAAGGTACTATCACCCTCATTGGAGCAACTACTGAGAATCCATCGTTTGAGGTAAACAGCGCACTGCTTTCTAGGTGCCAGGTGTACACATTGAAACCTCTGTCAGAAGAGAATTTGATACAATTGGTTCAGGATGTTCTGAAAAAGGATCAGGAATTAAATAAGAGAAGGATAGAAATCAAGGAGCATAAGGCATTATTGAATATATCTGGCGGGGATGCGAGAAAGCTACTCAACCTGGTGGAACTAATTACTGATTCCATTGAAGGGGATGTGGTGATTACTGATGAACTGGTGGTGAACGTGGCTCAAAAAAGAATTGCGATTTATGATAAAAGTGGAGAGCAACATTACGATGTCATTTCGGCATTTATAAAATCCATACGTGGTAGTGATCCCAACGCAGCTGTCTATTATCTTGCTAGAATGATTGAGGGGGGCGAAGACGTTAAATTTATCGCCAGACGAATGGTAATACTGGCTTCTGAAGATATAGGAAATGCGAATCCCACTGCGTTGGTATTGGCGACTAATGCTTTTCAGGCAATCAATCTTATCGGTTATCCTGAATCAAGGATAATTCTTTCACAATGTGCATTATACCTAGCATCTTCACCAAAAAGCAACGCAAGTTATGTGGCGATTAATCAGGCACAGCAGAAAGTAAGTGAAACCGGTGACCTGCCTGTACCGTTAGCCATTAGAAACTCACCAACCAAACTAATGAAGGACCTTGATTACGGCAAAGGTTATAAATATGCTCATGATCATGAAGGCAATTTTACAAACATGGAATTCCTTCCTGAAGAAATTAAAGGCACGAGATTTTATGACCCTGGACAAAACCCTCGTGAGTCTGAATTGAGAGTTTTTTTAAAGAAATTGTGGGGCAAGAAATATGACTACTAGGTGAATCAACAACGCTTACTCTTCGAATATTCTCCGGTATTTGTTTTACTCAGTTTGGCATTGGGGCTACTTTATGCTTACCTGCTTTACCAATCAAAACATACCTGGACGAAAAGGACCAATCAGATTCTATTTACATTTAGAACGACACTTGTTTCATTTTTGGCCTTCTTGTTAATTGGACCCATTTTGAAACTTACCCTTAATGAGTATGAGAAACCGTCAATAGTTTTTTTGGTAGATAATTCTGTTTCAGTCAAAGAGACAGTGGACTCACTGAAATGGAACAACATCAACAAGCAGTTGATGTCAACTAAGGATGAGTTGCTGTCACAAGGATTTAGTGTAAAAATGACAACTTTGGATGAAAGCGAAAATGCCAAGATTGTATTTGATCATCCCACGTCAGATTTAAATGGGGCTGTTCGTAACCTAGTGGGGCAATATGAAGGGAAAAATCTAGCTGGGCTGGTGGTGATGTCTGATGGTATTTATAATTCAGGGAGCTCTCCACTTTACTCACCATCAAGGGTGCCAGTATATACTGTCGGAGTGGGTGATACCACGGAGAGGATAGATATTGTATTGCGAAATGTGCTTTACAACAAGATAGCCTATCAGGGAAATCAATTTCCACTTCGTGCTGAGGTTTTGATACGGGGCATTAGCGCACAAGAGATAATTGTTTCAGTGTACCAAAAAGGCAAACTGATTGCCCGCGACAGTAAAAACTCCGGAGACAAATCAATTTTGAATTTCGACTTCCAGTTGGATGCAACTGAAAAAGGACTTCAGCGAATAGACATCACAGTGACACCTATTGCACAAGAACAAAATAAAAAAAATAACCATGCAAGTGCTTTTGTCGAGGTCGTTGAAGGAAAGAAAAAGATATTGATGGTTGCCCCTGCGCCACATCCCGACATCAAAGCGATCCGCACCGTGGTAGAAGAAAATGCCAATTATGAATTTATTGTTCACATACCCGGGATAACAGATGCACCACCAGAAGCACTTCGGCCCGAAAATATAGATTTGGCAATATTTCAGCAGGCGATTGATTATTCTGGTAAAACCACACTACTATTCAAAAAACTTTTAGAGAGTGGAACATCTTTGTTTATTATGTTAGGTGACAGATCGAACTTAAGACAATTAGCTGCTAACGGTGTACCAATTACATTTGAAAACCCTGGACAATGGGACGAGGTGACGCCTGTTATCAACGCGGATTTTAAAGATTTTGGTTTTAGTGATAAGTTAAACAGCATTTTTTCCCGATACCCTCCGGCCCGGGTGCCTTTCGGAAAATTCACCTATCCGCCAAATGCCAATGTTTTACTTTACCAAAGGATTGGAAGGATAACTACCGACCGACCCTTATTATTTACTGCTACTTCGAATGATCAAAAGATGGCTGTGTTGATAGGTGATGGGGTGTGGAGGTGGAGACTTGATGAATTTGCAGAGACTCAGAAAACAGGAGGATTTGACGATGTTTTTTCAAAACTGATACAATACCTGAGTACACGGGAAGACAAAAGAAAATTCAGAAGCTTCCCTCTTCAAAATGAATTTACAGCCAGTGAGCCTGTGATTTTTGAAAGCCAGGTATATAATGAATTATTTGAGCAGGTGTACGGCCAGAAAATAGAAATTGAGCTTTCGGATGAGAAAGGAAATAGATCTCAATATAGTTATATCACGAGCCCTGGTAATTCAAGGTATCGAATTGGAGGACTTACAGAAGGTGTTTATGCCTACACTTCTTCAACCAATCTTAACGGGGTGAAACAATCTGTGAAAGGTGAGTTTTTGGTTGTTGAGCAGAACATTGAATCTCAAAACTTGACGGCAGATTTTGATTTATTGCGCAGATGGGCCAGCAATACCGGGGGTAGCTTCTATGCGGTAGACAATTTACAAAAACTTGAAGAGGATTTCTCTAGAGTGAAGGCACAAAATCTGATTCATTCTGAAGAATCGTTCAATCCACTGATCAATCTTAAGCTTGTTTTTTTCTTTCTGCTTGCGTTGATCACAGTGGAATGGTTTACCAGAAAATTCATGGGGGGGTACTAAATAAAAAAGGCAGGATTTAACCTGCCTTTAGTTTTATAAATTGAAGACCCTTGTTACTCGCTCTTCTTTTCCTTTGAAGAAGCTTTTGGCTTCTTTACTTTAATAATCAGTGTTTCACTTTTTTCATCGTGGTCAGCCATAAGAGTAGCACCTTCTTCAATTTCTCCTTTTAGTATTTCCTCCGCTATAGGATCCTCAAGATACTTTTGAATGGCCCTGTTAAGCGGCCTAGCACCAAACTGTTGATCATAACCTTTTTCAGCCAGAAAATCCTTGGCTTTATCAGTTAGTTCAACATTATAGCCAAGTGTTCTGATTCTCGCGAAAAGTTTGCTTAATGTAATGTCAATGATCTTGTGGATTTGCTCGCGTTGCAGTGAGTTAAATACAATTACATCATCCAATCGATTAAGAAATTCCGGACTGAAAACACGCTTCAATGCATTATGAATAGTACTCTTCATGTTTTCTTCTTCATTGGACTGCTTTGCTTTAGTAGCAAAACCAATTCCCGAACCGAAATCTTTCAGATCACGAACCCCAATGTTGGAAGTCATAATGATAATGGTATTTCTAAAATCCACCCTACGGCCCAAGCCATCTGTGAGTATTCCATCATCCAATACTTGTAAAAGAATATTGAATACATCTGGGTGTGCCTTTTCGATTTCATCTAACAACACAACACTGTAAGGCTTTCTTCTCACTTTCTCTGTAAGCTGCCCTCCCTCTTCATAACCTACGTATCCTGGAGGTGCTCCAACAAGTCGTGATACAGAGAATTTCTCCATGTACTCGCTCATGTCTATTCTTACGAGGGCCTCTTCCTTATCAAATAAGTACGTAGCCAGTACTTTTGCAAGTTCTGTTTTACCCACTCCAGTTGGCCCCAGAAAAATAAATGACCCTATTGGCTTCTTTGGATCTTTTAATCCGACACGTGTACGCTGAATTGCTCTTGTTAATTTTTTAATTGCTTCTTCTTGCCCAATCACTTTTCCACTAAGCTCTTCGGACATACCCAGCAATTTGTTGCTTTCCTTCTGAGCTATCCGATTGGTGGGGATGCCGGTCATCATGCCAATGACATCTGCCACATTATCCTCTGTAACGGTATACTTTTCAGTTCTTGTTGTTTCTTCCCACTTGGCTTTTGCAATATCCATCTGCTCGATCAATTTCTTTTCTTTATCCCGCAGTTGGGCTGCCTCTTCATACTTCTGGCTTTTCACCACACGATTCTTTTCTTTCTTCACGTCCTCAATGGCGCTTTCCAGTTTAAGAATGTCTTCTGGTACATGAATATTATTCATATGTACCCTTGCTCCAGCTTCATCCAATACGTCAATGGCTTTATCTGGTAGAAAGCGATCACTGATGTAACGATCGGATAGCTTCACACAAGCATCGATTGCCTCCTTGGTATAGCTTACATGGTGGTGATCTTCGTATTTGTCCTTAATGTTATCAAGAATTTCAATGGTTTCTTCCACGGTAGTAGAATCTACCATTACCATTTGAAAACGTCTCGCCAAAGCGCCATCTTTTTCAATGTACTGTCTGTATTCATCTAAGGTGGTTGCACCAATACATTGAATTTCGCCTCGAGAAAGCGCTGGTTTAAACATGTTGGATGCGTCCAGTGAACCGGAAGCGCCACCTGCACCAACGATAGTATGTAATTCATCAATGAATAGGATAACATCCGCAGATTTTTCCAATTCATTCATTACCGCTTTCATACGCTCCTCAAATTGGCCGCGATATTTAGTGCCAGCTACTAGAGAAGCGAGATCTAAAGTGACTACACGCTTACCAAAAAGAACACGAGATACTTTTTTCTGGATAATGCGTAGTGCAAGACCCTCTGCAATAGCAGTCTTACCCACACCTGGTTCTCCTATTAAAATAGGATTGTTTTTCTTTCTTCTGCTCAGAATCTGAGCTACGCGCTCTATTTCCTTTTCTCGTCCTACTATTGGGTCAAGCTTATTATCTTCTGCCAGTTTTGTAAGATCTCTGCCAAAATTATCAAGGACAGGAGTCCGTGATTTTTCACCTCCTTTTTTCTCTTTGCCTGATCCTGTTGCGCCTGATCCGCCACCAAACATTTTTGATGAATCTTCATCTGGATCATCTGTATCAGAAGAAGCAAGTGGTTGATCACTTTGATATTCTAACATTTCTTTAACCACATCATAGGCTACATCAAATTTGTTTAGAATCTGAGTAGCCAGATTGTCGGGATCTCGCAGTATAGAAAGCAATAAATGTTCTGTTCCTATCAATTGTGCTTTAAAAATTTTGGCTTCCAGATAGGTGATTTTGAGTACTTTTTCAGAAGCCCTTGTTAAGGGAATATTTGCTAGATTTTTAACATCATGCGTGGCAGTGCCCTTAGAAACTTTTTCGATTTCTCCTCTAAGCTCTTCAAGTGGTACACCCAATTTCTTGAGTACGCCCACAGCAACTCCTTCCCCCTCACGTACCATCCCCAAGAGCAGATGCTCTGTGCCGATATAGTCGTGACCCAATCTAAGGGCTTCCTCCCGGCTCAACGAGATGACTTCCTTTACTCGGTTAGAAAATTTGGCTTCCATATTAAACAATTCTGTTTGTGTAAATGTAAAGTTTTAGGGTTGATTAATCAAAGTGCAAACTTCTCGTTTACTATCTGATTTTCAAGCCATTTCTTGATGTATCCTACTTAAAAACAACGATCAATTTTTATTTGTTCAGATCACCCTTGATGGAGGATTTAATTATTTGAATCGCGTTGGGTCCTTCGCAGAACAACAAGTCTATAATGCTGAGGTTGGATGCAAACTTATTGCCAAAAACTTGTACATAGGGTATTGGTAAATAATAATATCGGTCTGAATGTTGATTTTTAGCGCTTATAACTGATCTAAGGTCGGTTACCCCTCTTTGTGGTTCTTTTTCATAAGAGGCACTTTCCGTCAGCGTGAGTGAAACTTGCAAGGATTGCAGACAGAATGACAGCAAATCTATATTGAGTTCATATAGAAAAATGTGACCCTTGAACAAAATATTATGAAGTTCATCAGCGTAATGATTAAAGAAAGGAGCTTTACCATAGGCGGAAGAAATCGCACGCCAATGATTGTTTTGCCAGTTGCCGTTTTTATCTACTTGCACATCTTTTACTAGTGCCTTTCCGTGTTTTGCAGTCACAGGAACTACGAGCATTTGCGGCCCATTTGCGGTATTGATGTAGCATCGATTGCGATAGCTTTGTTTTACGTATTGCTCATGTTTTTCAATAGTTATTTTTTCAGCATGCAGTATAATCGTAAAGTATTCCAGATTAGGAAGATAATGAAGAGCAAGAAGTGCCTTCATAAGTAGGGGGCAAAATCACCCAACCCATTTCTGATAATTGTGGGTGTGGCACCTGTAAAGTCGACTACTGTAGAAGGAATATGGCCGCCTGGGCCTCCATCAATCACCAAATCAACTTCATTTTTAAAATCATCATAGATTTCCTCAGGGTCAGTGGTGTAGACTTTTATCGCGTCATCGTCTTTTATAGAGGAGGTAATTAAAGGGTTGCCGAGTTTTTCGACCAATGCCCTCGGAATAGGATGATCAGGAATTCTTATTCCAACAGTTTTTTTATTTACGTCCAAAATTTTGGGAACCTTACTGCTCGACTCAAAAAGGTAAGTGAAAGGCCCTGGCAGTGACTTTTTTAATATTTTAAATACAGGTGTGTCTATTCTCTTCACATATTCAGAGATATGACTTAGATCATTACAAATGAATGAAAGATCAAGTTTATGTGGTTTCACGTTCATTATCTTGCAAAGTCGCTCAATGGACTTTCGGTTGGTAAGGTCGCAACCAATACCATATATGGTATCAGTGGGGTAAATGATAATTCCCCCTTTGCGAAGCAATTCAGTAACCTGAGCGATCTTCCTCTGTTCAGGGTTTTGAGGATGAATGGAAAGAAAAACAGCAGCCATAATATGGGTTAAATATATCCAATCTTGCGCTAGAAGTAAATTCTAAAAATTATGAGAAGGGTCTATAGCCCAATTTTGTAATTTTGGATACTTAATTATAGATCAAATTTTATTATAAGGCTTGGCCTTTGCTGAAAATATTAATTTAGCGCTAAATCTCATGGATGAAATACCAAAGAAAAAACTGATATTGTTTTTAGTCGGATCAACCCTTCTAATCACATTTACTTTTTACGCGTATCAAATATTTTATACTGCTAATATCCTTGTAGACAGGGAAGATAAAATATTTATTATCGAGCCGGGAGCCACTTATCGGCAGGTACAAGAAAATCTTGGACGTGGAAGATTTGTAAATGATATGGTATCATTTAGTTTTCTCGCAAGGTTATATGATTACGACAAATCGATAAAACCGGGACGATATCGTCTGCAAAGAAACATGACTAACCTTCAGGCCATCAGAATACTCAGAGCCGGCATGCAGGAGCCAGTAAACGTTACTTTCACACACGTACGGCTGATAAGTGAGATGGGTGAAAAGATCACCAAGAATTTAAGCATAACCCCTGAGCAATTTTACAGCGCACTCAATGAATTTATTGCGACCAATAGTGAAGGATTCGATGCAGACAATATCCTTTGTATGTTCATCCCCAATACTTATGAGATTTATTTTAACATTTCAGCAGATGACTTGGTGGCTCGGATGCACAAGGAATATCAAAGGTTTTGGAATGCTGAGCGAATAGAAAAAGCGGACTCACTAGGGCTTTCACCCATTGAGGTTTCCATACTGGCATCCATCGTGCAGGCCGAAGCAGTAAAAGATGATGAAGCGCCCACCATAGCAGGACTTTATCTTAACCGACTGAGAGAAGGTATTCCTCTTCAGGCAGACCCCACACTGGTTTTTGCTGTTGGAGATTTTGCATTAAAACGCGTTCTTAACGAGCACAAGGAAGTAAACTCTCCTTACAACACTTACAAGCATACGGGACTTACTCCCGGGCCTATTAATATGCCAAGGATTGCCATTATTGATGCAGTACTAAATGCCAAGTCTCATAATTATATTTACATGTGTGCCAAAGAAGATTTTTCTGGCTATCATAATTTTAGTTCCAGTCTGAGTCAACATATGATCAATGCCAGGAACTATCAACGAGCACTAACAATTGAACAAAGAAAAGGAAGAGCGTTGCGCAACCAATAATGTATATCTCAGAGACCCACTTGCGTGTAAGATATGGCGAAACCGACCAGATGGGTTATGTATACTATGGCAATTATGCTTCTTATTTTGAAGTGGCCAGAGTTGAAAGCCTGAGGCAATTGGGGATGACGTATAAAGAACTTGAAGAGATGGGTGTGATGATGCCGGTTTTGGAAAACAAATCAAAATACCTTTCTCCCGCATTGTATGATGACAATCTTAAGATTGTGACCACGATCAGAGAAAAGCCGGGTGTTCGCATTCGTTTTGAATATGAAATCTACAATGAGGCAGGCAAAAAGCTTCATCAGGGAGAGACTTTGTTAGTCTTTGTAAATAAGACAACGGGTCGCCCATGCAAACCCCCAAAGGCATTTGATAAAGTGCTTGAACCTTTCTTTCAATGAATTTTACCATAAGAAAATGGATTTTGCGTTTTCCTTCTCTCATGCTGATTCGAGGCTGGATGAAGAATATAAAATTCAAAAAGCATCAGAATTTATCCCTCTATCGGTTTATTAAAATATTTATTTCCAACATTCAGAAGGATGACCTTATTAATAGGGCCAATGGTGTAGCCTATAACTTTATATTGGCTATTTTCCCCGCAGTTATTTTCTTGTTTACATTAATACCATACATCGCACGCTATTTTCCTGAAGTAAACAAAAATAGTATTATGGAATTTATTGGCGAGATGCTTCCGCCCAGTATGTATGAGGTAATTTCCTCTACGGTTTTTGACATTATTAGCAATCAAAGAGGAGGTCTATTAACATTCGGTTTTTTATTCGCCTTATATTTATCGACCAATGGGATGATGGCTTTGATGCGAGCATTTAACGCATGCTACCAAACGGTAGAGCGGAGAAGTGCATTTAAAATGAGAATTACAGCCACAGGCCTCACCTTTATGCTGGCCGTTGTTGTTATTATGGCGGTGGCACTTTTAGTAGTAGGCCAGTTTGCCATCGACCATATCACAGCAAACCTCTCCGAGTTCAGCAGCTTTAATTTTGATGCTTACACCGTTTATTTGCTTTTGGGGTTGCGGTTTCTGGTAATATTTGTGGTATTCTTTTTGGCCATTTCATTTATTTATTATTTCGGCCCTGCGGTACATTACAATTGGAGATTCTTTTCGATAGGCTCATTTGTTGCTACACTTGGTTGCCTTGGAATTTCTTATCTTTTCTCTTACTACATTACGAATTTTGGTACTTACAATAAATTATATGGCTCCATCGGAGTGCTGATTGCCCTTATGATTTGGGTTCAACTAATCACAGTAGTGCTTTTGTTTGGATACGAAATCAATGCTAGTCTTCATCATGGAATTAGATTGGAAGCAATTGAATCGCATAAGAGACAGATGCGGATCGCCAACCAGGGAGATGAATAGTTGATGAAATTTTCTTTATAAAAAGACTTTCTATAGAACAGTCTTTTTTTGTTGGGGTCAGAATATGTAATCAACTGACTATTCAAGTCAGAGTTACCAACTACTTAAATCTTCTGTCGGGGAGAAATTACCCATATAATTCTAAAGTTATTTTGCATAGGGGAATATTTTCTTTGCCAAGATTATAAATGTTGAGTTATCTATAAGGTTAGGCTCATATTTTATTTATACGGTAAGTTCAATCTTAAAAGTTGTCATTAGCCTTGCGCCTTAACTTTTAATACCTAAACCTAACTTATTTAAACATGGCCAAATTTTACGCAACAATAATGGGCTTGCTTCTATTTGCGAGTACTATTAATGCCCAAACCCGAGTAGTGTCGGGTAGGGTTACTTCGGCAGAGGACCAGTCCGCTCTGCCTGGGGTGAATGTGGTAGTTAAGGGAACCACCACTGGTAGCATTACAGATTTTGATGGTAATTACCGTCTTGAGGTTTCTGGACAAAACACAGTATTGGTTTTCTCATTCATTGGTTTTCTAACTCAAGAGGTTTCTACAGAGGGAAGGTCTGAGATCAATGTCTCCATGGCAAATGATGTAACTGAGTTAAGCGAAGTTGTAGTGGTGGGATATGGAACACAACAAAAGAGAGATCTGACAGGCGCAATCTCTTCTGTAAGTGGTAAAGATATTAACAATGCCCCAGTACAAAGTTTTGATCAGGCATTACAAGGTAGATCAGCTGGGGTAAGTGTATCATCACCAAATGGGGCATTAAATAACCCACCGGTTATCCGAATTAGAGGTATAAACTCTATAAATCTGAGCTCTTTTCCATTGGTTGTAATTGATGGAGTTCCTACTTACACTGACAATATATCTACTAACTCGGCTCCATTTAACCCATTGGCGAGTGTGAACCCCGCAGATATCGAAAGCATAGACGTATTGAAAGATGCTTCTGCAACAGCTATTTATGGATCACGCGCGAGTGCAGGAGTTATCTTAATTACTACCAAAAAAGGTGGTAAGGGAAACATGAAGGTAAACTACGATTCGTGGATTAGCTGGACCAGCCAAGCAAGGAAAAACATCAAGATTACTGGAGCTGAGGACTTCATGACTCTAAAAAATGAAGGATTGGTAAACGCAGGACTACCGCCAGCTTATTTCCCAAGCTATGATGCTGATGGTAAATTAATTGATACAGATTGGAGTAAATACTTTTTTCAAACAGGTTTTTCTCACTCGAATGCATTAAGTTTTTCTGGAGGATCGGATAAGACCAATTATTATATGTCAATTGGGTATACTGATCAACAAGGATTTGTGAAACTAAATGAATTTTCGAGAACCCAGGGAAGAGCAAGGGTTGATCATAAACTTTTTAAAACGGTAACCATTGGTGCTAATGTTTCATTTTCTAATACTGCTACAGTTTCAGCGAATTCCGGATCTGTGTCAGGTCAAACGGGTGATTTTGCCAACGGGCCGCGCTTAGTGCTTAATGTCGATCCGAATATTGCCCCTTATAATAACGATGGATCGTATAATATAGGCACGGGAGGTGCCATTGGAAAAATGAATAACCTTCGGGCATCACCGTTTCCAAACCTTGCTATCGCAATGGATAAAGACAGATTCAGTAGCGAGGGTAGTCAAATTCAGGCGAGTGCATATCTCAACTGGGAAATTTTGAAAAACCTGAACCTCAAAACGCAATATGGGATAGATCGTCTTTCATTGACTGATGAAGCGTATGAGAACCCACTTCAAAATCCTGGTTTTGCTGTGGGTGGTAGAGCGGTGAATATTCAACGTTTAAATACAAGATGGAACTGGCAAAATACTGCTCAATACGATTTTCAATTAGCCGATAACCATAACGTTTCATTGTTGGCAGGTGGAGAGCAACAATATACGCAAGTGAACAGATGGGGTATTTTAAGATCAAACCAATCAGACCCATTCTTTACAAATGCATTGGGGAATTTTGTAAATACCATTCCTAACCAAGATCAAGCAGGAAACAATATTGCTATCGCTGGAGAGAACTTCTTGCTATCTTATTTCGGAAGGGTGAATTATGATTTTAATAAAAAATATTTTGCTACGTTCAATTACAGAAGAGATGGGTACTCTGCATTTGCAGCTGGAAACAAGTGGGGTAACTTCTACGGAGGATCTTTGGGTTACTCAATCTCCGAAGAGGATTTTTGGCAGAATTCAAGCCTCAGCTCTAAGGTTAATTATTTGAAGTTGCGGACAAGCTATGGCCTTGTAGGAAATAATCAAGGGATTAATGATTTCGCTTCATTACAAACTTACAGTGGAGGCTTGTACGGAGATAAGCCCACATTGTACTTTTTCAGAGCTGGAAATACTGAATTATCCTGGGAGACAAGTAAGAAAATGGATGTCGGTTTCTCTGCTGGATTATTGGATGATAGAATCAGTTTAGAGTTTGCGTACTACAAAAATGATGTGGATGGTTTGATCCTAAATGTGCCTCAGTCACCTTCGAAAGGCGTGCCTAATCCTGACAATCCAAATATTATTCCTCAAAACGTGGGTTCAATGCGTAACACTGGAATCGAGTTATCATTGAGAGCAACAGCTATAAGAAATACAGATTTTAGCTGGGTTATCAGTGCCAATGTGACCACGCTTAAAAATGAAGTGCTTTCTTTGGATGGTGACAATCAACAAATACTGTCTTCAGAAAACGTTATTCGAGTAGGTGAGTCGATTTCTAGTTTATGGGCTGTGCCTACCTTAGGTGTTAATCCTGACAACGGAAGACGCCTGTTCGAAAAAGCAGATGGTACAGTTGTTCAATATGATCTTGCGGCACCATCAAGCCAGCGCTGGACGAGGGTATCTGATGGCGGAGCAGTAACTCCGATAAATGCACAATCAGATGGTAGGATACAAGGTCCCGCTTTGCCTAAATGGTATGGCGGCTTTGATAACACCTTCAAGTATAAGAACTGGGACCTGGGTCTATTTATGCAGTTTTCAGGTGGTAATTATATCATGAATGGTACTAAGGCAGGTCTTAGAGATCAGAGATTTTTCAACTTTAGTACGGATGTACTAGATCGTTGGACACCGACCAATACAAGTGGTTCCATCCCAAGACTTGTGTTTGGTGATAATATTTCTAACGGAGGTGCTGCATTACCTATTTCTGAGAATGTGGAAAAAGCTGACTTTTTACGTATGAGAAACATTATGTTAGGATACACTTTGCCTCCTGCCGTAATTAGTAGGTTAAAAATATCAAGCGCCAGGATTTATGGACAGGTTCAGAACCCATTTATTATTACAAAATATGAGGGATTTGATCCTGAGATATCAGTAAATGGTAATAGTAACTTGACTCCTGGAATTGATAGGAATGCAATAGGACAAGCAAGGACTATTTCACTTGGAGTAAATATTGGATTCTAAATTAGGTATGTCATTCGTAGGAAGAGACATTCAAATTTTAATATGAAAAACATGAAAAACATAAAAATCATATCTCTGATCTTGATAATGGTTGCAGTTTCAGCATCGTGCGATACTGAGAAATTGGAGCCAGCACCTTCGATCCTTTTTTCTGACTTGGTAGTATTTAAAACACCAAGCAGAATTGCTCAACAGCTCAATGGGCTGTACAGTGGGAACTCCATTAAGAACGGAAACTTTCTGGGTGGTCGCTATTTTATCTATAGCGACATTAGAGGGGAGGAGTTTATTAATGTGCGTGGTAATGCCTCCACAGGACTAAATATCTGGAACTTTACTATGGTAGAATCGTCAGGTCCACCAGCTTCAATTTGGCGATACGCCTATGCATCTATCAATTTGGTGAATACGTTTCTTGCCGGACTTGAGGCCAACAAAAATAATTTTGTTGCTCCGGATTTCCCGGCTGATTATTCAACGACAGTAGATCAATATATTGGAGAGGCCAGATTTATAAGAGCAGTAGCCTATCATTACTTGTTACAAAGCTTTGCCAAGTCTTATCAATCAACGGGCAATGGCAGTAGCTTGGGGTTGCCAATACGCTTGAATGCTGAATCCAAAAGTGATAACAACGATTTAGCAAGAAGTACCGTAGCTGAAGTTTATACACAAATACTTGATGATTTAAATTTTGCGGAAGCAAACGTTCCTTTAACATATGGCGAGGATTTGCTTAACGTGTCTCGCGCACACCGCAATTCGGTAATAGCCTTCAAAACAAAGGTGTATCTAGCAATGGGAAAGTGGGATGATGTAATTACAGAGGCAAATAAAATTGTTTCTGCGACTGCTCCGTTTGTAGCATCAACAGGTGTTGCCAATGCTTTGGAAACAAGCATTAGCAATGTTTTTGCTGCACCGCAATTGACTAAAGAAAACATGTTTTCAATGATTTTCACTAACCAGGACAACCCGGGCACTCAGAATCAGCTTGGATTTTATTGGCAGGCAGCCGGTGGTGCTGAATACTACCTTAATCCTACAGGAATTATAAGCGATCCAAATTGGCTATCGACAGATGATAGAAGGGATTTAATAGTGACTTCAGGTGGAAACGATTGGCTAAATAAATTTCCTACTCCTACGCCTTATACTGATAAAGTTCAAATTATCAGATACAGCGAGGTGTTGTTGAATTTAGCTGAGGCGAGAGTTCGTTCTACAAATACTGTAGATGCACAAGCATTAGCGTTGCTTAATGCAGTGCGAGGAAGAGCAGACGCAAGCACACAATGGGTGGCTGGTGATTTTGCAGATGCCGATGCACTCACTGCCGCAATTCTACACGAAAGACAAATTGAATTTTTGGGAGAAGGAATGCGCTCTCTTGATGTGATGCGGTTAAATATACCATTTGCAGCAAAGGGAAGTGTGCCTTCTGTGGATCCTACAGACCCTACTTACTTGTGGCCAATTCCGGATACTGAGTTAAGGGCAAATTCTTTGATGGTTAGAAATTAGTGAATTTTGGCCTTGCAGGTAAGTGGTTGTATTACTGCTGCCTGCAAGGCCTTACTCTTTTGATATATCAGTTTACTCAGGCAAGATCTTAAACTTGTTCCCATGAAATCATTTATTACAACAATATCTTTAGTACTCCTCCCTTACCTAATTTTTGGACAAACCAAAAAGCCAATTGTCACATCCGATTTAATGAAAATTGTGAATGCCAGTCAGGTGGAAGTATCTCCTGACGGAAGCAGGGCAATTATGGTAGTTACCAGCAAAGCGGTAAAAGATGAATCAGATTACTATTATACCAGACATCTTTATTTGTCTAATCTTTCAACAGTCGAGGAAGCAAAGCAACTTACCTACGGTGACAAAAGCGCAGGTCAGCCGGTCTGGTCCCCAGATGGGAAAAAAATTGCATTCGTAAGAGTGGAAAAGAACAAGCCTCAAATCTGGCTAATGTCATTGGATGGTGGTGAGCCATACCCAATAACGAAATCGAAAAATGGCGCTAGCTCTCCTCAATGGTCACCAGATGGTAAAAGCATTTTATATTCTTCGAGCATTCCATACCATGAAATTGACTCAAAATTGCCTTGGAATTATGAACGACCAGGTCGGAAGTATAATGATGAGCCAAACTTCAAGTCTATGTCTTCTGATCAAAAAAAACAGACAAAAGCCAGTCAGGATGGATCTATCGATGAAGTAAGAGCATGGCTAGCAAAAAATGCGAGTCAGGGCAACCCTAGGGTATTTATTAATGAAAGCTTTCAAGCTGAAAATAATCTCTATACCGATTTAAGCTTTACGCATTTGTTCATTAAAGACTTATCCAAGGATGAAGAAGCTCAAATAACCGATGGGTTTCAAAACTTTTTAGGCGCGCAATGGTCACCAGATGGTAAAAATTTAATAGCTCACTCAAGAGCCTATAAGGTACACCCTGACAGAGACATGGATACTGACCTTTGGTCCATTGATCCTACTACCAAAAGCGCAAAATTATTTTTGTCTTACTCAGGGTACAGCAGTTCTAATCCTATCTATTCACCAGATGGAAAACAGATTGCATTTAATGTAAAACCTGAGAATGACATTTATACGGCTCAAAGCCAAATAGCAGTTGTTTCCGCCAATGGGAGCAACCCAAAAGTTTTAACAGCATCACTAGACAGAGACTCATATAACGCTTCCTGGTCAAAAGACAATCAGTCCATTTATTTTACGGCTGGCTCTGAAGGTGACGGCATTCTTTTTAAAGTTTCCGCTAAAGGAGGGAAAATATCAAAAGTGATTGAAAGGGATGATGTTTCTGTTTCTGGCTTCGCGCTAAATGGAGACAGATTGGTGTACACAATGGCTACAATTGAAAACCCATCTGAAGTTTATTTGATGAACTTGAAAGATAAGTCACAAAGGCAATTGACTAAATTGAATGAATGGGTTAACGGCAAAATCATATCTGTTCCTAAAGAATATTGGGTAACTCGCCCCGATGGAGTAAAAGTTCAATATTGGGTGATGGAACCAGTAGGAAAAAAGACCGGAGTCAAATATCCAACAATTCTTTATATGCATGGAGGACCAGCTGGTATGTATGGCCCACTTAGCCAATGGGATGAATTTCAGTTAGAGGCAAGCTGGGGATATGGAATTGTTTTCGCGAATCCTCGCGGTAGCAGCGGCTACGGAGATAAGTTCAAGAAGGGAAATATGAAGGACTGGGGCCATGGCCCCGCTGGCGATATTTTGGGATCACTGGATGATGCAGCAAAGAACAATGATTGGATTGATCAAGATCAATTATTTCTTGCGGGAGGAAGTTATGCTGGGTACATGGTGGCATGGATTGTTGGACATGACCATCGCTTTAAAGCAGCAAATGCACAGCGTGGTGTTTATGATTTAGTTACTTTCTTAGGTGAGGGAAATCAATACCGATTGGTTCCTTCCTACTTTGGTGGTTATCCATGGGATGCTAAGTCCAAGGATTTAATTTATAGCGAATCACCATTGTCGTATGTAGATCAAATAAAAACACCTTTGTTAATTATGCATAACGACAAAGATTTGCGAACAGGGGTAATTCAATCTGAGATGCTGTACAAAAGCCTCAAACTGCTTAATAAACCTGTCGAATATATTCGCTATCCTGATGAAGGTCATGAATTGTCGCGAAGTGGAAATCCACTCCGTATGATGGATCGAAACATTCGTATCATAGAGTTTTTTGAACGTTACGTTAATCATCCGGAAACGCCTGCGGCAGTTTCTCATTGAGAGCTAATGCGGAGTTATGGATTAAAATGAGTTGTCATTACAATACCAGAATATCAATTATTTTAAATAAGACAGTATGAAGAAAAGTATAATTAAAATCACAATCATCGCTTTGTTAATGTCGGTTGTGATCAATTTGCCAGCTCAGCAGCTTGATATGGATAAATTGACCGGAATGAAAGCCAGAAGCATAGGCCCGGCAGGTATGAGCGGAAGGGTAACTGCCATCGATGTAGTATTATCCAACACAAGTATAATTTATGCGGGTACAGCATCCGGTGGATTGTGGAAAAGCACAAGCGCAGGGATTAATTGGACTCCTGTATTTGATAAAGAGAATACCCAATCCATAGGAGACATCGCTATCCAACAAAGTAACCCTTCTGTAGTTTGGGTAGGGACAGGTGAGGGAAATCCGCGTAACAGTATGAACAGTGGAGGCGGGATTTATAAATCGCTGGATGGTGGGGCGACATGGAAAAATATGGGACTTGAAAAAACAAGGAATATCCATCGCGTAATTATTGACCCGCAAAATCCCAATGTAGTATATGTAGGTGCCATTGGAGTCCCCTGGGGTGATCAAAAAGAAAGAGGTGTTTATAAAACGACAGATGGCGGAAAGACTTGGGAAAATATATTGTATATCAATGAGAAAACAGGAGTTGGTGATATGGTGATGGATCCATCTAACCCCAATAAATTGATTGTTGGTATGTACGAACACCACAGGAAGCCATGGCAGTTTGTAAGTGGTGGAGATGGCTCTGGCATGTATATCACCTATGATGGTGGTGCTACTTGGCAAAAGAAAACCAGCAAGAATGGCCTGCCTGAAGGAAACTTTGGACGTATGGGTTTTGCAATATCAATGAATAGACCTGAAATAGTTTACGCTTGGGTTGAAAGTTCCAAAAACGCTATTTACCGATCAGCTGATGGAGGTGAAAACTGGGTAAAGATGAACGATAAAACGGATGATATTGGAGGGAGACCTTTTTATTATTCCAGCATAGCGGTAGATCCAAAAAATGAAAATAGACTTTATACTTACTATTCTGAAGTGAATGTAAGCGAAGATGGAGGGAAAACATTCCGTAAATTACTTCCATACAGTGGTGTACATCCCGATCACCATGCATGGTGGATTAACCCTGAAGACCCTGCTCATATGATCGATGGTAATGATGGAGGTCTTTATACTACGCATGACTATGGGAAGAATTGGAGGTTTGCCGAAAATATTCCGGTTACTCAATTTTATCATGTCAATGTGGATATGGAATTACCGTACAACGTATATGGGGGCGCACAAGACAATGGTGTATATGCTGGCCCAGCCTACATGTGGAAGGATCAAGGAATTTACAACACCTACTGGAAAGAACTCATGTTTGGTGATGGTATGGATGTGATTCCTGACCCTGTAGATAACAGGTATGGTTATTCCATGACACAGAACGGAGCCTTGGTTCGTTATGATAAAGAAACAGGATATAAACATTCCATTAAGCCTACGCACCCTGATCCTAAAATGCGATTGAGATTCAATTGGAATTCCGGACTGGCACTCGATCCATTTGACAACAACATCGTTTATTATGGAAGTCAATTTCTTCATAAGTCAACCGATAAGGGAGTAACCTGGGAAATAATTTCACCAGATCTTTCTTCAAATATGGAGTTCGATTATGAGAAAGAAGCCAAAGGTGGTGTGGGAACAGAAATAGGTTCTGAAAACTACGGTAACATTATTACTATTTCACCGAGCACTCTAGAGAAGAATGTGATCTGGGTAGGTACTGATGATGGCCACGTGCAACTTACTCGCGATGGAGGTAAAACATGGACGGATGTGACACCTACAGTGGGATTTGCGAAAGGATCATGGATACCTCAGTTAAATGCCTCTACTTACAATGCAGGTGAAGTGTTTGTGGTAGCAAACAATTACAGAAAGGCGGACAGCAAGCCGTACCTTTTCCGCTCGAAAGATTATGGTAAAACATGGGTGAGTATGGTAAGTGGAGCGCAGCTGGGCGAAGAGAATTATGTGTTGGCCATGGTGCAAGACAAAGTTGAGCCAAAGTTGATATTTGTAGGAACTGAAAATGGACTTTTTATAAGTTTAGATGAAGGGAAAAACTACACCAGATGGACTGTTGGATTTCCAAAATCAGCGCCTACGATGGACTTAGTAATTCATCCAAGGGAGCAAGATCTGGTGATTGGAACATTTGGAAGGTCGTTCTATATATTAGATGATATTCGACCATTAAGAGAATTGGTAAAAAATGGAACGCAAGTATTATCCAAGACCATTCATTTATTCACACCTCCAGAAGCGTATATCGCAGAGTATCAATATGCGGATGGTGTAATGTTTCCTGCTGAGGGTATGTATATGGGTGAGAATCGTGCTGCGGGTGCAATGATTTCTTACGTTGCCAATAAAGCGCAAGCTAAGAAGGAAGTTGCTGTAGAAGCACCATCTAAGAATAAAGGTAAAAAGACAGAAGTAAAACCAGAGCCGGTTCCTGCACCTGAAATAAAGGGCAATGTAAAGTACGATTCTGTTAAGATCGAGATATTCAACACAAAGGGAGAAAGGATTGTAAATGACAGAATGAAGTCACCAGAAACTGGTGGTTTGCATCGCTATCAATGGGATTTAACAGAAACTGCACCAAAGGCACCATCAAGAGGCGGAGCAGGTGACAGATGGGGCGGATCAGTGAGTATAAAAGCATTGCCAGGAACTTATAAAGTAAGAATGACATATGGCGATGCAAAAGATTCAACACAACTCGTTGTAAAGTATGACCCACGTTTCAGTGTGTCGCAAGATATTTTGGAAGCCAGGTATAAAATGCAAAAAGATTTGGGTCAGATGATGGAGGTAGCAGCTACTGCTACTACTCGCCTGCGCGAATCCAATGATCTTGCTGCCGAATATTTGAAAGAAATGGAAAGCAGAAAGAATGAGGATTTAAAATCTAAAATAGACCAGACGAAAGCAGTTAAAGATTCTATTAAAGCGATCATGGATAGTATCTTAGGCATACCACAAGTAGGCTTGGGTACAAAACCGGCAGATCCGACTCTTACCCGGATGATCATTTCCGCCTTGGGATACATCAGTTCCGCCAAAGGAAGCATTAATGCTACTGATAGAAGGGTGTATGGCTTTGCTGAAGATGAGATTAACAAAATCGTTGAGCGTGTAAATAAATTTTACAGCACCACTTGGTCTTCTTACAAACAGCTGATGGAGGCCGCGAATCTTTCACCATTCAAAAGCTATCCACCATTAAATCGTAATTAATCCTTTGTAATATTTATGGTGTGAGAGGACGGATAGGGAAGAAACTTTGTTTCTCCTTATCCTCCTCTTTATTTTTTTTCAGGCAGAGCAATCGCATTACTAAAATCATAGGCATTGCCTATGCACCAGATCAATTTAATTGTAGGTCTTATAGATAAAACGCTAAATTATTCGCAATAAAAGACCAGTGGTATCCAAAATCAAATACTTGGCCTCTTTTTTATTCACTTGTCTTTTTACCAATAAAAACCAACAGGATATTATTATTTCATTTTTTGAATAAAGGAGGAGGGATTAATTGCATTGATCCCTTTGAGAGGAAGCCAAACAATCTGCTCAAGCGTGCTTCGCTCGATTTGTTTTGTGCCTTCTCCTCACTCAAAATTTTGTTTTGGTTTAGATCCATCACAAACAAAAATGCCCCGACATTCGGGGCATTTTACTGCGGTGTTTGCAGAGGAGGAGGGATTCGAACCCCCGGAACCTTGCGGTTCAACGGTTTTCAAGACCGCCGCATTCGACCGCTCTGCCACTCCTCTGTAAATGCTAAACCTAAGTTTTAAACCTTAGCGCGGATCGGTCGGCAAAAGTAATTGATAAATCGCTTTCAACAAAGTTTAGACCTACTCCTCACTAAAATCCGGAAAGGTTTTCTTGAGTTCTTTGTTGGAATAGTTACGGTAACTCGGCTTGCTGGCATCCAACTCTAAAACGACCAATTTCTGATTGTTGATAATGGGAAGGAGTTTGTCTCTGTCAATGTCAAATTCCTGGTTCCTTCTGCTCGTCTTGAGTGCATACTTTCTGGCAAAATTATCTCCAGCCACCTGAAGCTGATTTCTTATCTCCACATTTACCTTCATTTTCTCCAGAATGTCATTTTTCGACTTCCCTAGTAGCTCCGTGGCTTCCAGTGTTCCCAATGTAAGCACTGTGGTGCCCCCTATTGCAGAGACAACTTTTGAAGGATCCGTAGGAAGGATAACAGGAGATAACCCTGTAGTAGCTCCCAAGGATGCATTAATAAGGGCCCTATTTTTCTTTCCTCTTTTAGCTTTTTTATATGCTTTTGAAAGAGTTTCATGATTATCATCCAGAATGTCGATGAGTCCCTTCGCCTGGGTAAGTGAATTTCGGTATTTGATATAGGTAAGCTTGTCCTTTTCTTCAATGTTCTCAGCATCTCTCACGATCACTCTTACTTTGCGTTGGGTACGGTTATTAGCGTTGTCAATGGCAAAAAAGATAAAGTCAACCTTTTTTGTAGTATCCGTCTCCTCTACAAATTCATACCCTGGCCTCCATATAAATTCAGATTGTACTTTTGTGTTTTCTTTAAAGCTTTCCTTGGGTACCTGTGGATCCGAACAAACAAAGCCGACCTGAGCAATATTGTCGTCTCCATTAGGATCTGAAACATACATCTTAAGGTTAACCACATCACTTTCTGAGACGGTAATGATACTATCATTTGGAACTAAAAATATTTCAGGAGGCAAATCCATTTGAGTTTGTGCAATCTTCAATTTACCAAGGCTGGTTGCTTTGGCGGGTTGGTCCTCCACAATAAATTCGACTGTGAGAGGATTGTCCCTTAGTGCGTAAAACTGACTTTTTGAAGGGGTCCAGGTAAATAAGCCAAGGGAACTCAAATGGGCACCCTGAGGCATTTTTTCTTGTACTGGTTTAAAAGTTATGGGGTCGCCATCCATATCCTTTACATATTCCGCAGGTATTTGATAACTATTGCTTGAGGCCATTTTTACATAGACTACAGGTAACTCTTCAATAACAGGGGGGCGATTTTTATGGAGCACGGTAAATGTGATGGCTGTTCGGGCTTTCCTTCCATCCTTCATTAATACCTCAAAAATTACATTGAAATCTTTTTGTTTTTCTAAACGGTCAACCAAATCAAAACCAGGTTGCCAGAAGAAATTGCCCAAGGTATCAAACTGGATACCCGTAGATCCAATCCCCTCTAATCTAAAAAGCCTGGGGGAAATTGAATCCCTTACCTCTAGTTTAAATTTCAACTCATCGCCCTCCGACAATATATTCCACCCATATTGGTAAGGGAAAATCAGGTCTTGCGATAGTGCCAGATTGGCAAAACAAACAAAAGCTAAAATAATTACTCTCTTCATAGTTTAAAATCTGGGCAAATTTAAGGCCTCAAGCATTCCAATGCCTCAATAACTGCTAATTTCAACCTATCAATTTGATTACTGGTAGATATGGGCAAAAAGGAGAGAGAATATAATTTTTTTAATGATGTATACGAGGTGGTGAAGTTAATTCCGAAAGGAAGGGCCACCAGCTATGGTGCCATCGCTGCCTATTTGGGCACCAAAATGAGTGCGAGGATGGTTGGCTGGGCAATGAATGCTGCTCATAATGATAAGACCATACCTGCTCATCGTGTCGTCAATAGAAACGGGCAACTAACAGGAAGATTTCACTTTAAAGCACCTACCACCATGCAATACAGGCTAGAAAAGGAGGGTGTGAAAGTAAAAGATGATACTATTGTAGACTTTTCAAAGGTCTTTTGGGATCCACACAAGGAGTTGTACTAGTCTCATTGGGATACGCATTCCCGAAATGGGACTCTTTTAATACTCTAACCCCCTTATTTAATCATTTTTGATCGTTTTTAGTGCTGGCACACCATTCGTATAGGTGTATTCAAAAATTAAATAAAACATAAAACGAATAAAAATTAAATGAAAACGCTCAGCATTATCCTTACCATCTCTTTATTCTCCTTTACAGCAAACGTATTGGCTTCTAATTCTAATCCGGATTCAGTTGAGATAGCTGAGTCTAACCGGATGGATGTGATGGTTTTGAGATTTCACAAGGATCAGGTAGGTGGACAAATTGTAATATCAGACTCGAAAGGTGAAGAGGTATCAAAAATGACCATCAAAAGAAAAAGAATGATTATCGACTTTGATAAAGTAAATTTTGGTGCTTATAAAATTAAAGTAATGAAAGAAGGCGCTGAAATAGCAACATTCAATTATAATAAAGAACTCATCTTGAGTGAGGTTGTGCGATAATAAATGTCAGTTGGATTAATCGGAAAAGGCTACTCATTGGGTGGCCTTTTCTTTTACGCTGATTAAATACAATCCAAGAAAAGTGAGGAATCCATTGAGGATCAAATTTTCGTATCCCACCTGATAACCGTTGAATAGCTTTGGCGCATAGTGAACAAAGAGATAACAAATAAGGGGAGAGAGTATACAAATAAGAGGGACTAACTTTCCATTCACTTTTTTTGTGGTAAGGATACCAAATGCGAACAGCCCAAGGAGTGGCCCATAAGTGTAAGTAGCTACTACCAATACGGCATCAATTAAAGATCGCTCATTTATTTCTTTGAAAACCAAGATAATAATGAGAAACAAAACAGAGAATCCGACATGGACTATGTTTTTTTGCTTTTGCTTAGTTTTTTCAGGTTTGTTTTTAAAATCTAAAAAATCAATGCAAAAGGAAGTTGTTAAGGCAGCCAAGGCAGAATCGGAACTTGCATAAGTGGAAGCGGTGATGCCCAGTAAAAACAGGATGGCCGCAAATAAGCCAAATTCATTAAAAGCAAGCATGGGAAAGAGTTCATCGCGAACCAAAGGCAACGAAATACCAAACTCTGTACTGTAGAGATAGAGGAGAGCACCCAATACCAGAAAGAGCAGATTGACAATTACCAATGTACTGCTTAGCCAGAACATATTTTTTTGAGCCTCGCCCAGATTTTTGCAGGTGAGATTTTTCTGCATCAGGTCTTGGTCCATACCGGTCATCGTAAGAGCAATAAAGGCACCTCCAAAAAATTGTTTTGGAAAGAAGAGCGTACTTTTTGGATCGTCAAAGAAGAAAATGCGAGCGTAGTCACTCTCAAACACCAACGACAAAAGACCCCCAAAACTAAGATGCATCCGCTGTGCAATTAATACCACGGAAATGACTACGGCCAAAATCAAGAACGTAGTTTGAAATGTGTCTGTCCACACAATCGTTTTTATTCCACCTTTAAACGTGTAGACCCAGATAAAAAAGATAGTGATCATCACTGTAACAAAAAATGGGATGTCCCAGGCATCGAAGAGAAACAATTGCAATACCGAGGCGGCAAGGAAAAGTCGGAGGGAAGAACCCATAGACCTGGAGAGTAAAAAAAAGAACGAACCCGTTTTATAGGAAATGCGATCAAACCTGTCTTCAAAGTAAGAATATATAGAGATGAGGTTCAATCGGTAATATAAGGGCATCAGTACACCGATAATGACCCAGTAACCCAATATATACCCCAGGACCACCTGAAAGTAGGAAAAGGCAGTGCTCCCCACGCTGGCAGGAACAGAAATAAATGTTACTCCAGAGAGTGATGCACCAATCATTCCATAGGCAACCAGGTACCAGGGAGATTGCCTGTTTGCGGTGAAGAAAGTGTCTGAGGTAGCTCCTTTGGAGGTAACTATAGAAATGGCTATTAAAATAGTGAAGTAGGCAAGCAGGATAAACAGTACTAATGAAGGACTCATGGCGGGTTGTAAACGCTAAAACTTGTTAATTTTTTTTAATTTTGAAACAGGAAGTTGAAAAACAGATTTTTTAGAGCGTCAGGCAAGTGGATAGTTGAACAAAGAGGTTATGAAAATGTCGGATCAGGAACAAGGGCTCGTTGAAGTTCTGGAATCTATTGAGACTACAGATGCGAAGGACCTTGTGGTTTTTAATGATGATTTCAACACCTTTGAGCATGTCATTCAAACATTAATGCATGTGTGCGGACATACACCAGAACAAGCAGAGCAGTGCACTTGGATTATTCATCACCGTGGTAAGTGTACCGTGAAAAATGGATCTTTTGAGGAATTGCAACCCATGCGTCAGGCAATTTGTGAAAAGGGAATAGACGCTAAGATACTTTAACAGCAAATACATGGAATATCCCTCCAAGCTTATTGAAGAAGCTGTTAACGAAGTGTCTAAACTACCCGGAATCGGAAAGAAAACCGCTTTAAGGTTAGTCCTTCATCTTATTAAAGAAAATGAAGTAAGCACCTTTGCGCTCACCGCAGCGCTAAATAAGCTCCGGGCTAATATTGTTTTTTGTAAATATTGCCATAATATTTCTGACGAAGAGGAGTGTTCTATATGCCGTAGTCATCGGAGGGATCGAAGTATACTTTGTGTAGTAGAGGAGACAGTTGATGTTTTGGCTATAGAGAACACCTCACAATATTCTGGGTTGTACCATGTATTAGGAGGCGTGATATCCCCTATGAATGGGATAGGACCTTCTGAGTTGAAAATTGAAACCCTATTGCAGCGTGTGTCTCATCGGGAATCTGAGATTAAAGAAGTTATTCTCGCCTTAAGCCCGACCATGGAGGGAGATACTACTGCGTTTTATGTGAGTAAGCGATTGAAAGATTTTCCGCTAAAGTTAAGCTCTATTGCGCGGGGCATTCCTATAGGCGGAGATCTGGAATATGCGGATGAAATTACACTTGGGAGAAGTATTCTGGGTCGAACGCTCTTTAATTAGCTTGCCTACATAAGGAACCGTTACAATAAGTCAAACCATTGTTTTCCTTCTAGATTTATATGGTTTTCTTTGCGTGAAATACTTTGAAACTGACGATTATGAAAGAAACGCTTTCCGACCGCATTGAAGCCATTGAAGAGTCTGCCACCCTGGCAATGGCTGCAAAGGCCAGAGAATATAAATCCAGGGGTATAGATGTGATCAGCCTTAGTTTAGGCGAGCCTGATTTTAAAACGCCTCAACATGTGTGCGATGCTGCAAAAAAGGCAATAGATGACGGTAAATATTTTGCTTATCCGCCCGTGGCCGGATACCAAGACTTAAGGGAGGCTGTGGCTGCCAAGTATGCCTCACAAAATAATGTGCCTTATAAAGCAGAGAATATAGTGGTATCC
This sequence comes from Cyclobacteriaceae bacterium, assembly GCA_019638285.1. Taxonomy (GTDB): domain Bacteria; phylum Bacteroidota; class Bacteroidia; order Cytophagales; family Cyclobacteriaceae; genus ELB16-189. Next base: position 26,950 of record JAHBUB010000028.1, read on the forward strand.
AATGGCGCTAAACAGTCCATTGCCAATGCAATGATTGCGCTACTCAATCCCGGTGATGAGGTGATCGTTTTTTCTCCTTATTGGGTAAGTTATGATGCATTGGTACGTCTGGTGGAAGCGACTCCAGTAATTGTAAAAGGCACACTCGAAAATGATTTTAAGGTGACTGCCCAGCAAGTAGAAAAGGCAATTACATCAAAGACACGGGCCATTATTTTTTCTTCACCTTGCAATCCTACCGGATCTGTATTCAATAAAAGTGAGCTGGAAGCGATCTCTCAGGTAGTACTAAAGCACGACAACCTATTGGTAATCGCAGACGAAATTTACGAGCACATTAATTATGCAGGAGGGAACACGAGTATCGCCTCCTTGCCTGGCATGTTTGAAAGAACAATAACCATCAATGGTTTTGCCAAGGGCTTTGCCATGACTGGCTGGAGAGTTGGTTATCTCGCGGCACCAAAATGGATTGCAAATGGGAGTAATAAAGTACAAGGACAGTTAACCTCTGCCAACTGCTCTATCGCACAACGCGCTGCACTGGCAGCGATCACTAGTGATTTGACTTCTACGCTAAAAATGGTAGAGGAATACAAGCGAAGAAGAGACATCGTTTATAATCTGCTAAAGGAAATTCCAGGCATTAAAGCCAACTACCCTCAGGGGGCATTTTATTTCTTTCCAGACGTAAGTCACTACTACGGTAAATCAGATGGCACCAGCATTATAAACAATGGAGAAGATTTTTGTATGTATATCTTAGACAAAGCACGCGTTTCGTTGGTGGCCGGAAGTGCATTTGGTGAAGAAAAATGCATACGGTTGTCATATGCCGCTTCGGAAAAAGAATTGGTGGAGGCGATGAAAAGAATGAAGGAAGCCCTATCTCATTTGAAGTAAATGAAATACCAATCCCTGGAGAATATTTTTGAGGCTTTTAACGGATTAACTGTGCTGGTGATAGGCGATATCATGCTTGACAGTTATATATGGGGAAGCGTGGATAGAATTTCTCCAGAGGCTCCAGTGCCTATTGTTCGTGTTAAAAAAAGAGATTTCCGGTTAGGAGGCGCTGCCAATGTTGCCCTTAATGTAAAGGCACTGGGCGCAAAACCAATTCTATGCGCCTTGATTGGTGAAGATGATGCAGGAACAAAATTGTTAACCTGCATGGATGAGCAAGGAATGAGCAAAGAAGGAATTGTAATAAGTAAAAATAGACCGACCACTATTAAAACCCGTCTTATTGCCAGCCATCAACATGTGGTACGCATTGATGAAGAATCGGATATGGAGCTGATGAAGGATGAGGAGACGCAGTTGTTGAAACAAATTGATGAATTGATTGTGAGTTGTGACGCAATTATTTTTGAGGATTATGATAAAGGTGTGATTAGTTCGAGCCTGATAGAGAAGACCGTTGCGTTGGCTAAGAAAAATAATATCCCTACCATTGTAGACCCGAAGAAGAGAAACTTTTTGTCTTATAGCGATGTGACACTATTCAAACCAAATTTAAAAGAACTTAAAGAGGGCTTGAAACTGGATATTGACGCAAGAGATCAAGAGCAGGTTGGAAAAGCAGTGACTCTTCTCAGTGAAAAACTTAATGCGGGTGTGATGGTGACTCTCTCTGAACATGGGGTTTATATTGACTATCAATCCGAACAAAAAAGATATCCTGCACATAAACGAGAGATTGCAGACGTGTCGGGAGCAGGGGATACAGTGGTAAGTATAGCAGGGTTGTGTGTGGCCCTTGGCCTTAAGCCCGGATTAATTGCTGCGCTTTCAAATCTTGGAGGAGGCTTGGTATGTGAATACACAGGCGTGGTGCCTATTAATAAAGCAGAGCTATTGGCTGAATCCATTGAAAGAGAATTTGAAAAACTTATTTGATGGTGGAGGTGATATTACAATCCATAATAACTTGCCCTCACTGTGGGCATGAAACGGAAGAAATAATGCCTACCGATGCTTGTCAGTATTTCTTTGAATGTAAAGAATGTAAGAAAGTTTTAAAGCCAAAACCAGAAGATTGTTGTGTGTTTTGCTCCTATGGAACTGAACCATGTCCACCTGTTCAGATTGAAGGAAAGAAATGTTGTGATTAGTGTGACTTGATTTTTAGTTATTCTTTCGAAACTGTTTATCTAAAGACATATCTTTTTCCAAATCGTTGATTATTTTTCGATCCAGAGGGCTTTCTTTAATCACATTGTAATTATCCCAAAATTCTTTATTGTACCTAAGGTCCTGGTATTGAAGGCCGTAGTTTTTCATTTTTTCAGTAGTTCCGATATATTCATCCGTGTTAGGATACACTTTGTTAATTAAAAGTTGCTGATGCAATTGAGTTTCAAATTTCAATTCTTCTGTCTTTCTATCATACCAGTTAATTTTGGAATCTAGTGTGATGTAGTTAAGGAAAAGCACACCGTTGTATGATTTAAAATCAATTACTCTTTTTAAGTTGACAAACTTGCTTACTAGCCCTCTTCTTTTCCTAATGGTCTCCTGTTCATTGTTTTCATACTCAAGGTGTATGATTCCATAAGTATTTTTGTCAACAAAGATGGTAAGCCTATAATTATATTTTTGAGAGATCACATATACCGGATGGCCGTTATAGTAGGAATCTTTTCCTCTGATCATTCCTTTAAAAAATATTTCTTCTTCAGGAAATTGGCGGTAGCGTATATTATTATGAAGTAATATGTCCTCGAGCAGGTTTCCTTCATCAAAATAGGCAGTGAATTTATTTTCGTAACCAAGGCTTCGCCTCACCTCCTGAAGGGCCACGCGTTCGCGAAGTTTAAATTTATTTCGAGGGGCCTTGTAGTCTTCATCAAATATTTTGACAGCTGCCTCCAAAAGTGAAACATAAGTGCCCCCTACCTCTTTTATGTCACGGTAAAAACCATCGAGAAGAAAAGGCTTCATGGGGTAATTTTGTGTAATGCGGCCTAGGGCTATGCTAAGAATTTCTCCTCCGCGCAAGGAATCAGAGACTACCACTTCATCAAGAAATTTGGTGGATTTTACCATTTCAATATTTAACTTATCCGTGATAGTCCAGGCGGGGTTTTCGTAAGGTTGATAGCCAAGCATGTTGATAACCAATACATCATTTCTAAATTCAATGGGAATATGAAAATCAAATTCGCCATGTAAATTGGTGATGGTACCAATGGGTCTGTTTTTTAGACCTACTGAAGCGAAAGGCAAAGGCTCCTTTGTTTCCCTGTCTATTACCCGAGCACTAATGGTAATAGTTTGTGCAAGGAGCTGGCCTGACAAAAAAAGTAGTACTACAATGAGAAAACAGCAGTTGTGGCTTTTCATTTTTGTCATTCGTCATAAAGATATGAACAATCTGACTGCTAAATTGGCATTCTTATCGATCATACAGTCACTTTAACCTTGCAAAGTTTACTATGACGGTCTTTCTTTCCAAATCATTAAATTTAGGACACAAATTTCCCCACTTTGAAATTATTTGACAACATACCCAGAGTATGGAGGCGAGCATATCTTCTCATCTGCCTTTGGTATGCAATCAACTTTTTTATAAGTGCCATATTTGAATGGAAATTTGTTCATCCGGCATCTTATGTTTTTTGGAATGCTTTGTTTCTTTATGAGGCATTGTGTGTTTCAATTATTCTAATTTTTCTGTGGTCGCATTGGCTGTCGCGCTTTAAGCCATCCATTCAGATATCCGCTCACGTTTTTGGCATTCTCATGTTCTTCATGGTGATGGGAACCCTTTCTTATTATTTTACAGATTATCTTGATGGGTTGGTGTATTTTGATCATTGGAAGGAGTACATGTTGGAGCTTATGAGCTGGGATGCATTGCGATTTTACGATCAATATATAATTACGGTAGGGGTATATTATGTGATTCGTTATTTTCAGGGCTTACAAAAACAGGAACAGGAAAAGAGTGAATTGGCAATTAAGAATAAAGAAATGCAAATCTCTTTGTTGAAGTCACAGATCAATCCACATTTCCTTTTTAATACTCTCAATTCCATTAGTACGCTGATGCATTCGAATAAGGAGAAGGCCCGAAGGGTAATTACCCAATTATCGGACATATTTCGATATGCACTCGATTCTCATAGTGATGAAATGGTGAAACTGATACATGAGATTAATTTCATTGAAAATTATGTAAGAATACAACAGGTAAGGTTTGGCGAACGTTTACAGTTTGAAACGGATATTGATCCCGATTGTCTGGGCATTGAGATCCCTCCTATGATACTTCAACCTTTGGTAGAGAATGCCGTGAAATACGGTATAGCACCCAAGGAAGAGGGGGGCACTATTTATTTGACCGTAAGAAGATCTGGCAGAATAATTTTTTTTGAAGTAAGAGATAATGGATTGGGAACGAAGGCAAAAAAAATAATGGATGGCAGCTCAAGTGGAGTGGGCATGGCAAATACAGACCAACGATTAAAAAGTTACTATGGACATCAGTCGGGATTGAGAATACGTGCTAATGATAAAGGATATGCCGTAAGTTTTTTTATAGAAGAAAAGGAAAAAGAAAATAAAAACAAGGAAAAGGAAAAAGACGAACCTGAATTAGAAAAACAAGCTGTATGAATATAACCTGTATTATTATTGATGACGAGAAGTTAGCGCGTGAGTTACTTCATGAATTTTTGGAATCATTTCCAAAAATTGAAATTGTGGCCGAATGTGAAAGAGGTAAGGATGCAGTAGAGGCCATTGGCGCTCTGAAACCTGATTTGATATTTTTGGATGTACAAATGCCGGGCATGAATGGATTTGAAGTGTTAGAAAAAATTGAACATGATCCTTATGTGATATTTACCACAGCATATGATCAATATGCAATTAAAGCATTTGAAAAGAATGCAGTGGATTATTTATTAAAACCTTTGGATGAAGAGCGATTTACCCTTTCAGTGAACAGGGCGCTCACCCGCAAAAAGTTAGAACAAAACAACATTGAAGATTTGTTGAAAGGGATAAGGGGAGAGCGAAAGGAGAATTACGAGTCACACATTTTTGTTCAAAAGTCTGAGAAACTATTTAACCTGCCAGTAGATGAAATTATTTACTTGGAGGCCTCTGGAGATTATACCATTATCACTACTAAAGCTGATCAGTTTGTAAGTAGCTCAGGAATAGGAAAGCTGGAAGAAATCATGAATCCGGATATGTTCATAAGAGTACATCGATCAACCATTATTAATCTCAATTTTTTAAAGGAGATAGAAAGACACTTTAACGGAGGAATGATTGTTAAAATGCAAAGTGGAAAAAGTTTTCCCGTCAGCCGCACCTATGCCAAAGTAATTCGCAAAAAAGTAGTTTAGTGGTCAGCCAGTTTTTTCCATCCAATTGTTTTTGATTAACCAATTGGTGATAAATGCGGTGTAGGCATCTACATCGCGTGGTGTGTTGCACAGAATCACAAACAAGATTTCCTTTTGTGGGACTGTAACATAATTGCATAGAAAACCGCCCTGACTACCAGTGTGGCCTACGGTCTTCAATCCGTCAGGAGTCTTATTTATAAACCAGGACCATCCTATAAAAGGAGGAACTGAATCTGCCCAATTTTCCCAAGGAGTTATAGTTTGAGACCTTTTAATAATAGAATCACTTAGAAATGTTCCCTTGCGAAGAGAAAGTTCATACTTACTAAGCTCTTCCACGGAACTCCACACTCCACCATTACCGGCAGCTGCAAATGTAGGCTCCTCGCCATAGTCCTTTTCTACCCACTTGCCGCTTCTATTTAAATATGCATGGGCTACACCTGTTTCAGGATAGGGCCCGTCTGTAATGGTAGAGGTTGCCATCCCGGAGGGATCAAAGATATTTTTCTTAATAAAATCCTGCCATTTCATTTTGCTTACCTGCTCCACGATTAACGCCAATCCGTTATAGGCAGGATTGGAGTACTCATAGTGAGTGCCGGGCTCAAACACGAGCGTATCTGTTTGGGTGACAGGGTACCAGTTTTCGGCATCCTTGGCGGTTATGTAAAACGCAGAGTCAGATTTCGTTTGGCGATTATCAGGAAGGCCTGAAGTGTGCGTTAGTAAATGTTTGATCTTAATCTTTGAAGCAATTTCTTTGTTTTTAAAATCAGGAAAGTATTTGTCCATCGGGTCTTCTACGGAAAGTTTACCCTCTGATTGCAAAATCAATATGGCGTTGGCCACAAAAGTTTTTGAAATGGAGCCTAGGTTGAATAAGGTTTTTGTGGTGATCGGAGCTTTAGTTTGCATATCAGCAAGACCATAACCCTTACTATATATCATCTTTTCTCCCTTCATAATAAGAATAGCTCCACCTGGCTCATCAGCGGGTAATGTTTTTGAAAATAGAGAGTCTAATGAAGAGGTAGCCTGATCACTTTCAGAAGAAGAACATCCAATAAGAAAAATGGCTCCTAATAGGGTAATTAAAATGAGTTTCATGAAGGCTAATTTAATTGAAATTCTACAATAGAAAAGGTTTATTGCATCGCACTAATATAATAAACGCCTAAATTGGTTAGCGATTTTAATATCCTGAGAAGGCTCACATCAGATGACATTGCAGTGGTCAAAGCCAAACGAGTGCTCAATCGGACACATAACCGATCGCAAAACACCCAAGTTAAAGTTGAAAGCAAATTTTATGGCAAAGAGAAATAAAAGAGAATTGTCACCGAAGCAACGTGAAGAACTACTCAACATGTTGAAAGCCCGTTTTGAGCAAAACAGGTATCGCCACAAAGGCCTGGAATGGACAAAAGTACAGGCAAAATTGGAGGCTAATCCTGAAAGTAGAAAACTGTGGTCGCTCAGTGAAATGGAAAGAACTGGCGGTGAACCGGATGTTATTTGGGGTGATGAAATGACGGGCGAATACATTTTTTATGATTGCTCAGCAGAAAGTCCCACAGGCCGCAGAAGTGTGTGCTACGACCGGGAAGGGTGGGACTCCAGAAAAGAGCACAAACCAAAAGACAATGCTGTTGATATGGCTACAGCCATGGGCATTGAACTTTTAACGGAAGGTCAATATCGGGAACTTCAATCTTGCCAAGAGGCAGGAAAAAATTTCGATACAAAGACATCAAGTTGGTTGAAAACACCTTCTGAGATAAGAAAACTTGGTGGCGCTATCTTTGCTGATTTCCGTTACGGCCAGGTCTTCGTGTATCACAATGGAGCGCAATCTTACTATGCCTCTAGGGGGTTTCGTGGTTTGCTGAGGATTTAAGCGAATATTGACTAATTGTTTTGAAGTCCTATTTCATCCAAAATCAAAACGCCTTTTTCTGTTTTGTTAAAATTGATATTAATGCTTTTGAGATGGTCTAATTGAACATCGGTGATCTTAAAACGGGACAGAGGTAATTCAAAGGTTTCCAGAGTGGGTTCCCACGCGTCTCCATAATCCTCTTCGCTCAAGCTTTTTATTTTTGTGTATTGCACCTTTAGCCTGGGTGTTAATTTCTTAATGTCATTAATATCCATAATGGCATCATGGCCGAGGCTATCTATTATTTGAATTTGGAAATTTAATTCCTGAGGATCATTCGAATCGTTTTCATTTTTCTTTTCACCGGTTTTTAGTTCATTAATATCTCCTTGGGCCATTGAGAAAAAAAGTGAGGCAGTGGAGTTTAAGGAGATTGAAGATTTGAATGAAATATGATAAGAAGCCGCGCTAAATGTTGAGTCTTTTTCCCAACCCAATATGACTGCATTGTTGGCTTGTGTGTCTTTGTCTCTGTATTTTAGAGTAGCTTCTCTCCAAACTTTCAGGTTTTCAGCAGTAATGGTAGCGCCTGCCATTGTTCCTGTGGTTACATCAATGTCTTCTTCATAAGTGATAAGGCTTTTGGTGTTGGAATCTTTATATGCATTGATGAGTATATGATGAGGAAGCCAATCCTTGCCGGAGGCAGCGTTCTTAAAAAGTTCGCTGTAGCTTTTCTTATGGTGCAAAACATCTTCAGCAAAGGCACCTACATAAACTTTCGCAATTTGCTGCTGCTCTTCCATGGTCATCATGGGTGCGATATTTAGCAAGTATTTTCCTGGAGCGCCACCATCGTATGTGCCCCACACGCTATTGAATTGTCCGTGATTGGCGCCATGTACATACAAACCTGACTTAAAATAAAAAACACTATCCGTAAATGTGATTCGCTGGTATTGGCGAAAGCCAAAAAAGCTGGCTTCATCACTATCGTAAGATCCTTGAATAGAAAGATAATTAACGTTCTGTAGTTTAATTCTTCGGTCGTATCGTTTGTCTGTGGGCGCAATGGACAGTACTCCTTTGATTCCAAAGTTGAAATCAAATTTTTCGTTAGCATTATCCGGAAAATGGTTAAGCGTATTAAAATGGGTGGCTATGGGCGCTGCTTCCCCGCCTCTGGAGTGTCCGACCAGAATTATATTTTCCAAATCAGCTTTTTGATATAATTCATGGGTAGAATCATTTGCCCATGTTTTCCACAGCTCGAGGTGCTTCAGCAAAAGCCAACTACGCGCTGGCATTTCTTTGCCCATAAAATCCCCTGACCAGGTGCCGTTGACAAAATTCTCATCAACAGATACAGTAATAAACCCTCTGCTTGAAAGTAGCTCTCCCAAATACGCATAGCCCGGGTCTGAATATTCTTCCATGCCATGATTGCCATGTACAATGAGGATAATGGGAAACTTACCTTTTCCCTCCGGCATCCACACCCTGCCGTTTAACGGAAAATTCTTAACGCCAAACCCCCAGTATCGCTGTCTCCATTTTCCTTTAGATCCTTTCCATTCAGGTAGGAGCAAGGAGGCGTCCACAGATTTGCTTCTGTATTTTACGCCACTACTAAATTCTTCACGCTGCTTATCTGTGCCACTGCCATATGTAAAATAAGTGGTTGAGTAAGATCCCTTTTCTCCAGGGTTGGGTATTCCCTTTTCAGAAAGTAAGGCTGTAGGTGTTTGTTCAAATGAGGTCTTATAGGGATTGTAGCCTTTATAGAATAGAAAATAGCTGCCAATAGCAAAGAGGGCGATAGACGCTAAAAAGGCGATGATATGAAGGCTTTTTAATTTTGAAACACGCTTGTAAAGGACGAACCCTGAACCAAACAGGAATGTGATGCTTACGATGACTAGTGCAAATCCGATGTAATAAACCTGTGGAGGAAACCCAAACTGGATATACCGAGCCAGAATAAGAATACCAATGGTGCCAAAGAAGAGAGCGAAGATGAAGGCTGGAATCTTTAAAATCCATTTATGAAGTAGTGTACCTATAATACGAAAGAACCAAAATGCGACAATCCCTATTGCCAGTGTTGCGCTGGCCATGACCCAGGAGGGTAAGCCGACACGGAAAAAAACACCAGATAACAGCATTACCGCAAGGCTAAGTGCCGCCAATCCATAAAAAGCGCCCCACCAAAACACAGTATAAGAAGTTTCTTCACTCCTTGGTACGCAGATGAGTTTGTTTAATCGCTTAATGAATGATATCATAAATAGAAATAGACTTTATCTGAAATTAAGATAACCATAGGATTTTGGTTCCCTTAACTTTAATCCATCAGCGGAGTATTTTTAGTTTAGTTTATGTCTATGGGTGTAAACGAGATATTATCAGTTGCTTTTTTTTGGGCCAATATATTGACGCCATTTCGCAATAATTGAAGGATTCTTGGGTATCCGCCCGTTGTTTGGCAATCCTTCATTAAGGCGATTAGGTTTCCTGATGGAGTGAGTTGGATCGTTCCAGGCAGAACAGCCGATGTAAGCATATTGTAATCGGAGGGATATTGAAAGGCGTTGCCTTCTAGCCGGTAACCCATTCTGTTGTTGTCGTTGCTAACCGATAGAATTGTATTAAAAATGATTTCTTTTTCTTTGGGATTAAGTAGGTCAAACTCAGGGCCTTTGGTGCATACGAGGTTGATGGATGAAAAATGCGATTCCTCTACTTTTACAGAAGAGAAATGATTTTCATGATTATTGTAATGCTTAATCTGAAATTGGTCGCCACTTTTAATAGTACTGTCTGATGTTACCGGGGCAAAGCACGACCGACTGTTCAAAATACGCTCTGTTTGAAACCCACCTTTTACGGCAAGGTAACATCGAAGTCCGTACCTCAATGAACCAAAGGAGAGCAGGTCGCCTTGGTTCACAACAATTGCTTTATTGAGTGGAATGGTGACTCCATTTAATTGTGGTGAAATATCCGCTCCTGAAATTACAATTTGGGTAGGGACGGAAAATAATAATTTAGGCCCTGTCATGGTTATCTCCATTAGCGCAGACTCCAGAGGGTTGTTCAATAAGTGATTGGCCAACGAGGCACTCTGCTCATCCATTACTCCGGAAACTGGCACACCGTATTTCCGAAAACCAAATCTTCCGCGATCCTGAATGGAAGAGTAAAGTCCGGGAGATATCACTTCAACAAATCCAGTCATTCTGATTTGGATTCAATTTTAAATATTCCAAGTTCAACTTCACGTAAGATTTTCTGATGCTCCTTTTTATCAATTGGATAAAATTGCAACAAGTCTCCGGCACGTGCAAAACAGGGGGGGGTGAGTTTTGGATCAAAAAATAGTAATGGGCTATTACCAATAATATTCCACCCACCTGGACTTTCAGAGGGGTAAACACCGGTTTGTTGTCCACCAATTGCCACGGCTCCCTTTTTGATTCTAAGGCGTGGTGTTGATTTTCTTGGTGTGTGGATAGGTTTTGGCAAACCACCCAGGTATAGGAAGCCAGGAAGAAAACCAGTGAAGTAGACAGTGTATTCGGCCATACAATGGATAGCTATAATTTCCTCAACAGAGCGCTTATTCTGATTGGCGACATCATCCAGATCTATTCCAAATTCTTTATCATAGCACACTGGGATTTTCCAGGTATTCCTTTTTCTCTCTATAAGAAGAAACTTTAATTGATAAAGGCGTTGCGTTTTTTCCTTTATTTCTTTAAAGGATATAATATCAGATTGAAAAATAACAGTTAATGAATTGTAAGCATTTACAGTTTCTATCAGCACATCACACAGTTCGTTCTCAATGCTGGATTGGAATTGTAAAACGTCAACTAGAATAGCTTGGTCAATCTCACCCGGCCATTCAATAAGGAGTGTGGACTCGCCAAAAGCCTTGTAAATAAGTGGGTATGAATTCAAGTTATTCAATACTTACATTATAATTTTTTAGATTCTTAGCTAACTGAGAGAGAATTTCTTCTGCATGAGGATTGTCGCCATGAACACATATTGTGCCTGCTTCAATGGTGACAAGATTCCCATTGATTGTCTTTACCTTTTTTTCTTTGATCATTCGAATGACATGATCGGTTATCTGATCAGTATTCTCTAATACTGCATTGTCCAATTTTCGTGAAACCAAGGTGAGATCATCATTGTAGTTTCGGTCTGCAAAGGCTTCGTACCTAATGGGCTGCTTTCGCTCTATGGCTTTTTTCGCTATCACCGATCCGTAGGGAACGTATAGAATCAACTCCTTATTAAATGGAGCCATGGCGTCTAACACTGCTTCTGCGGTGCTATCATTTACAGCCGCCATATTGTACAGGGCTCCATGCGGTTTTACATGACTTAGCTTTCCACCCACTTCTTCAGTTAAAATTTTCAGCCGCATAATTTGCGCTATAATAATTGTGGTCAGTTCATTATTGGGAAGATTCATTTCAGTGCGACCAAAGTTTTCTTGATCGGGGAATGATGGATGAGCCCCTATATTCACATTGTTTTCTAGGGCGAGGTGTATTGCTTTCCGCATCGTATTATCGTCTCCGGCATGACCGCCACAAGCAATGTTACAAGAACTGAGGTAAGGCATTAATTGAGCATCATTGCCAATACCCTCTCCTAAATCACAATTAATGTCAATTGAATAAGTCATATTCTTATTGCTGTTGATTACCTGAACTATACTTCTTAGCCCCAGTACGATTGATAAGATAAAGATGATGATCCCAACAGAATTTTGAAACCTTGTATTACGGTTTTTACCTAAAACGGATTCTTTATTCATGATCCATAGCAGGATACCAACAATAATGGGTAAAGCAGCGCCATTGGCTATCTGAGCAAACTGAATAATTTCTATGGGATTGATCCCAAGAGATGAAAACAGCACCCCAAGAAATAGAACAAACATCCACGCCATTCGGAATTTGAAACTCTTCAGATTGCCATCCCATCCAAGGCATCCATTGGCCACGTATGCCGCAGCCAACGGTGCGGTGATGGCGGAGGTGATGCCTGCGGAAAACAATCCTACACTTAAAAAATATTTCGCAAAACTTCCGAAGAGTGGCTCTAGTCCTTTGGCCAGATCAGTGGCACTGGTAACGGTGGCGATATTAGCAGAGGCGGCAGAGACGATGATGGCCATTGAAACCAGTCCGCCAAATGCGACAGATATAATCGTATCTTTTTTTGCATAGTGCAAATCACCCTGTGTTTTCCATTTTTCTTTTACCAATGAGGCATGAAGAAATAAATTGTAAGGCACCACAGTTGTGCCAATGAGTCCAACGATAGTAAATAAATTGCTTTCACTAACAGACGGAACAAACATCCCTTTTACGACTGAAAGCAGGTTGGGTTTTGTAAGTATGGCGGTGATCACGAAAGCAATACTCATCAGGATGACCAGTGAAACGAGTGTACGCTCCAGGATTTTATAATTGCCCAGGTAGAGTAATATAAAAGCAAAGACACCTATGACGAGGCTTAGGTATTTTAAAATATTTGGATTTGAAATATTAAATAATGTTTCAAGACCTAATCTGCTTCCGCTGATGTTACCGGCTTCATACACAGCATTTCCGATAACGATGGCAAAGAGGATCAAAGCGACAATGATGTATTTGATGACTGGACTTTGAATCTCCTGCCGAATAACGTCAGACAAGCCCTTTCTCGTAATAATGCCTAATCGTGCGGCCATCTCTTGCAGCACGATGGTAGCGATGGTAGATAACACCATAGCCCACAGGAGATCATAACCGAAACGGACACCAGCAATGGTGCAAACGGTGACCGTACCCGGACCAATAAAGGCTGCAGCTACTAAAGCTCCAGGCCCTGAATTCCTAAACCATTTACGCATAGACACTTCTTGAATGGATAAGATACTGTTTTACTGAATACGAGAAATAGGTTGTTACCCTTTTGTTTTTTGGTAAATGAGTTTAGCAATCTGAATGTCTTGAATGGCCACTCCAGTGAGATCAGCAATTGATATCTCGGAGTCATTTTTCCTTTTTTGACCCGTGGAAATAAGAGTGCCTAGTTCTGTAATCTGATCTTCCTTAATGATGCCTTGGTGAACAGGATGAAAAATATCACCATGATCCATGCATTGTGATTTACTATCGGCTATAATAAGCGATGCTTTTCCAAATAAACTGGCTTCTAACTCTTGCTTACCCGGTGTATCGGCACCCACAGCGGTGATGTGGGTTCCGGGCTGAATTTCTTTCGCCAAAAGAAGTGGCTTTTTAGAGGGAGTAGTTGTAACGATATAATTACAATGTTTGGCTAATTCAGTTATATTTTTTGTTGTATTGATATCAAAGCCGGCTAACATTGGATCCTTTTTATAATCATTTAGTTTGTCATCACTCCTGCCCCAAACGATTACATTCCTGCAATCAATTACAGATTTTAGAAACTTGAGTTGAAGTCTGGCTTGAATTCCGGTACCGACAATTCCAATCCTGTTTATTTGTGCAGGCGCAAGGTGTTTGGCTACTACTGCTCCTGCTAATGCGGTTCGAATATCAGTGAGATGGCCCTCATCCAAAAGTATAGAAAGCAGTTTGCCTGTCTTTTGGCTGAACACCAACATTAACCCATTGCTGGAACTTAGTCCTATTTTAGGATTATCATAAAAGCCGGATGCCAATTTGATTACATAGTAGTCATCTTCCTTGATGTAACCGTATTTAATATGCAGGTCTCCCGGAGGATTGATAAAAGGAAGATGTCCTACTGGAGGAACTACCACGTCTTCCTTTGAGTAACTGACAAAACCATCTTCAATGATTTGAATTAGTTCTGAGTCAGCGCATGAACTCAGAGATGATTTTATTTTATCAAGTGAAATAATACTAGACATCACAAACTACCCTTTTAAGAACTGCCTCACTTACATTACTGCCGCAAATGACAGCAGCCACTTTCTTGCCTTTGAGTTTTTCTTTTTGTTTAAGTATTGCAGCTACCGCCACTCCGGCCGATCCTTCAATAACTTGATGGTGATGTTTTAATACAAATCGCATCGCACTTAAAATCTCTTCTTCTGAAGTAAGAACGTAGTCATCTATCAGGTCCCTACACAAATCAAAGGTGATAGTGTCATGGTCTATGCCACCGGCAGTTCCATCAGAGAGGGTAGGCTGTTCTGGCACGTCTATGACTTTCCCGGCTTTGATACATTCGTACATCACAGGGGCATTGGCCGGTAAGCATCCGATTATTTGAATGGTGGGGTTCACTGATTTAAGATATGCTGCAATTCCAGCAATCAAACCGCCACCTCCAATCGATACAAAAACCGCATCTAGTTCTGGTAATTGCCGGTAGAGTTCTACTCCAATTGTACCCTGACCTGCTATTACATCTTCATCATTGTAGGGAGAGACATAAACCTGATTTGTTTCCTTCGCATATTTTCGTGCATACACTTCGGTGACTTCACCACTATCTCCATGAAACTCTATTGCGATACCTCTTTGCTTGATGGCTTCTACTTTGGCAGCCGATGCTTTGGTGGGAAGAAAGATGGTGCCTTCTTTTCCTGTTGCTTTTAAGGCGTTTGCTACTCCAAGTCCATGGTTACCTGTGGAGGCAGTGATGATTTTTCTTTTGTCGTCTTTTAGAGAAAGAATTTTGTTCATCGATCCCCTGGCTTTGAAAGATCCTGTGATCTGTAAGTTTTCCAGTTTTAGATATACCTCACAACTGGTATCGGCAGATAATGGATAAGAATATTCTAAAGGAGTTTCTCGAATAAACGAAGAAATAGTTTGATGTGCTTCCAAAACTTTATCTGATAATTTTTTCATAGAACGTTTCTAATATTTACATATAATATCCTTCCCACAATCCTTCAAAGAAGTGGCGGGCATTAATGCCAAGGTCCCGGTTTTTATATCCTCCCTCCTGAACGATAAGCGTTGGTAAATTAAGCTTTGCCAAAATTTTTCCGTTTTCTACAAAATCTTGAGAAGACAGCCTCCAGGTTCCGGTAGGATCACCTTGTGCGGTGTCCAGACCAAGCGCAATGATTAAATAAGTAGGATTGTATTTTTTGATTTCATCAATGGCGAGCGCCAATGCTTTTCGATATTGTTTACCATCGGTTCCTTTTTTTAAAGGAATGTTCAGGTTGTAACCATCACCTTCATTCAACCCACGTTCATCCGCAAAACCAGTAAAGTTGGGATAGGCATATAATGGATCGCCATGAATGGAGATAGTGTAAACATCATTGCGTTCATAAAAAATATTTTGCTGCCCATTGCCATGATGGTAATCGATATCAAGAATAACCACTTTGCCTTTTTTGCTGAGGTAGTTAGCAGCTACTGCATTAGAATTTAAGTAGCAAAATCCTCCAAAATATTTCCGTTCAGCGTGATGACCGGGCGGGCGCACGAGCGCATAGGCCATCTGCCTGCCCTGGAGCACCTGATCAGCCGCAGTAAGTGCACAATTGACGGCCGCACGGGCGGCTTTGTAAACATTGACATGGATAGGAGTGGTGCTGTCAATACAATAATAGCCGATCTGATGCTCTGGTGAGAGAGGGATGCGTTGGGAAAATCTTTTAGGAAAAATTTCAGGATAAAGAATAGCGCCATCCTTTGCAGCAGCACAAACTTTTTTAAGAAAACTGACAAACTCAGGATGATGAACCTCTTCCACCCAACTATCGGGATAAGATTTGGAGGCTGCGTTTTCGAAGATATTAACCTTTTCAAGTTCCTTCAATATCGACTTGACCCTTACCGGAGATTCCAAATATCCTTTGTCTCTAACGTGATGGATGATGTGACCTTCACTTATAACCAACCCGATTTTCTTGTCAGAAGGGATCTTCTTTTTTATTTCTATATACTTCTCCTTTTTAACATATCGCTTCTCTCTTAACAATAAGGAGGTTCCTTTTATGGAGTCAATAACTTTCTTAATATATTCCGGAGAACATTTTCCGCCTTGTTTATTCTCCAGGATAGCCCTGATGATTCGCCTTCCATCAGATGCTTTGAGTTCTGGTTTTTCACCGGGCCCTTCAAAGACCAAATGAAAAATGGAGTTGTCGTTCCGTGGGAGCTCGTATTGAGTGCCTATTATTGGACGAGCACCATATCGCTCATAGAACTTTAGCCTTGCAATATTTTGTTTCCTTTCAGTTTCATTGAGACATAGCTCAGGTTCATCGGGAAGGCAATCAAAAAATATTCCGATGACATTATTTGTAGCGGCTTCTTCACGCAACCTTTCATACAATGCCCCACCAATACCCCCACTGCTTCTTTGTTGGTGAGAAGCTATATAATCAAGAAAGTAAAATTTTTCCTTTGGAAAGTAAGAGGCAATAACAAGACCTAATACTTTTTTATTGCGTGCCTCAGCTACGAGGATAACATAACGAAAATGTACCGCCAATGGATTTTTGGCAGCAGCAAAGATATCATCTGCTTCTGAAGGAGTTAGGTGAGGGAACTGAGCAACCAGTATTTCTTTGCATTGGACCAATGCATTTTGATTAACTGGATTATTGTGATCATAAATTCTGCGAATTGCAATCATAGTATTGGATCATTATCATCGAATGAACACAAAAAATACTACGATTGCAATTTATGGAAATCTACTTTTTGTTTTTCAAGTCGGGAAGGATAAAGTTGTCTAACGGACTTGGTAGTTTCATTGTGGCTTCAATATCCTCTGTTGTGCGAGGGGCGAGATCTGATAGATGTTCATATCCGTTTTTAGTCGATCTGAAATCATCTTCAATACGAACTGCAATACCCCACCAGCGAGGATCACAATTGCTGTTTTCTGGAATATAAATTCCGGGTTCTATGGTAAATGTCATATTCTCTTGAATGGCATCTCTGAATCCTTTGTCGTGTACATCCAATCCTATATGATGGCAGCAGCCATGTGGATAATACATATGATCTTCATCTAAAGATTTTATAATACCCAGGTCTTTCAATCCTTTGTTTACAACATCTTTGGTTACTTGATTGAGTTCAGCAAAGCTTACACCGGGCTTTACTTTTTTCATTGCTGCTTCCTGGGCCTTCAACACGATGTCATAGATGGCTTTTTGATCAGGAGTAAATTTGCCACTGATGGGAATGGTTCTGGTAATATCAGCAGTATATCCATGATACTCTGCACCAAGGTCCATTAAAATCAAATCCTTCGAAGAAATTTCTGGCCTGTAGTTTTCGATATAATGAAGAATGCAACCATTATGTCCTGCACCCACAATAGATGGATAGCCCACGTCTTCAGCTTGATATTTCTTGAATACAAACTCATGGATGCCTTGTATCTCTCTTTCTGACATTCCAGGCTTTATGGCTTTCATTACTTCAATCTGTCCCTGGCATGAAACCAATACCGCCTTGCGGATCATTTCTAATTCCTCTTCAGTTTTAACGCCTCTAAGTTCACGCATGTACCCATCCAGTGCAGTAAGGTTCAGGTTGTTTTTTCTTTGTTCACGGGAAACGGTCATGCCATTAGCTGCGTCATAATTGACCTTTACCTTGAAGTCTTCGATTAAACTGTAGAGATCGGATGAATCAGCAGGGTTGTTTCTTACATCATTAAAGAAATCGTAAAACAATACCTGGCTGAGTTTTGAAAAATCCACATTGTACTTTTTAAATTCAGTATTGTTGAAAGATTGCTCAAAGCCTAGCGTATTTTTTACCCCTGCATCACCAAGCCTTCGCCCTGTCCACATTTCACGCATGGCATCACGGGGCTGAACAAATATGATTTCATTATAAAATTTTCCATTGGCCGCAATCTGGTTGTCTTTGAAGATAAGCAATACAGCATCGGGCTCAGTATAGCCTGTGAGATAAAAGAAATTAGGATCCTGATGATAAACAAAATCCACATCGTTGGCACGGTTTCGCACCGGATTGGCAAAAAACACAGACACCGAATTGGGTGGCATTTTTTCACGGAGTTTTTGCCTTCGCTCTTTGTGGAATTCTTTTGATAAGAAATCACCAGGCAGATCACTTTGAGCAAATAGTGAAATAGTAGTAATACAGAGAACCGCGGCAATCAGTGATCGTAAATTCATAACACTCAGTTTTTAGGAAATTCAAATAAAATCAAAAGAGCTTACTCCTCCTATACATATAGAGAAATAAGAAGACGTATTATGGCATTCTTAACTCGTCCAGGCGAAAATCATTCCCTTTTCCAAATTTAAAAGTGTCCTTTAGCAGATATCTTTCTAGGGTATGGATGTCCTTTACCTTAAAGTCTCCGTTGGAAAGCATAGACTCAATAATAAAGTCATATTTATCACCATAATTGGTAAGTCGATATTTTTTTCCAACTCGTAAAACATCAAATGAAAGTCCGGCCATCTATAAATCTTCTTCTCGCTCCAGCATCAATATCGATGATTGAGGCACAATGAAATATTTTTCATTTTCATACATGACTTCCACTGCACCTTTTTGAAGAAAAATTGCCAGGTCTCCTTCAAGCGCCTGTAATGGTAGGTATTTTACCATTTCCTCTTTCCCTTTCCACATTTCTTCTTCATCAGCTGGAGTAGGAATGGGGTAACCTGGGCCTACTTTTATAATATAACCGCTTTGAATTTTTTCCTTTTCTTGAACGCCAGGAGGGAGGTACAGTCCACTTGCCGTTTTGTCATTTTGTTTTTTTGGTTTGATGAGTACTCGGTCACCAACAATTATTATTTTTTTGAGTTTGTTATCTGCTGTTAATTTCATGTTTCATTGAAGTGTAAGGTTAAAGTATCTCCAACGGGCAGAAGGTTCCACTTATTAAGTAATTTTTCTAAGTCTTTTCGTATAGAAACTAAGATTTCATTTCTAATACTGGTGGTTTTGTCAATTCCCAATGCATTTGCGCTTTCCGCTAAGGTGGCATTAAAATTTTCCGAAAGTTTATTATCGGCTCTTTCTGTTAAAATCTGACCAACAATAAGTTCTATAATCTTAGCTTCAGAAGGCAGGTTTTTGGAGTTAATTTTTTGCTTGTTTTCAAAATCTGAAATATCAATTCCTGTTGCGATTAACCTATAAAATCCATTGAAGGCCCTTAGTTTGCTTTCTACACAAAAATGGGCCAAGTCATGTACAATCATAAATGGATCCATAGCGCTCCAGAAAGTCGATCCGTCTTTCCTTTTGCACACTTGAGTACTCTTTGTTTTTCCTTTTTTAAACGACACTTCCATCTCACCGATCGAACAAATCCACCTGATCCTCTGCTCGTCCCAACAACTGCTGGTCTATTGTTTTCTCCGCCTTGGCACCCAGTTTTTTTAAATTCTCTACTTTACTCACCAGATTGCCGTTCCCCTCAGAAAGTTTTTTCATGGATTCTTCATAGAATTTTTTGGAGGAATTCAGATGTCGGCCTAATGTCAGCAGGTCTTCTGTGAAACCAACAAATTTGTCATACAAATCACCGGCACGCTTAGCGATTTCAACTACATTTCTATTCTGATGCTCCTGACGCCATACACTTTTGATTAGTTGCAATGAAGGGAGGAGCAAAGTAGGACTCACAAAAACGATTCTTTTATCAAAAGCCTCTTCATATAGCTTAGAGTCGGTTTGAAGGGCCAATAAGTAAGCCGTTTCAATGGGGATAAACATGATTACAAAATCAAGCCCGTTATCGCTGTAATTTTTCTGATAATTTTTGTCGGTAAGAATTCGCATGTGTTGCTTGATGGACTGCATGTGCAGTTTTACCTGTGCGTCCCTCTCATCATCTTTTTCAGCATTCACATAATTGTTATAGGCTGTTAAGCTCACCTTTGAATCGATAATAATATGCCTTGAGTCCGGCAGATTTACGATTACGTCAGGTCTTTGTCTTCTGCCATCTTCTGCATAAAACGTCTCCTGCACCATATATTCCCTCCCTTTCTCCAATCCGGATTTTTCGAGGATGGTTTCCAAAATCAATTCTCCCCACGAACCCTGGGTTTTGGTATCACTTTTAAGTGCGCGCGTCAGATTACGTGCATCCTCACCCATTTGAAGATTGAGGTCTTTTAGGTTTTTTAGTTCATTGAAAAGGCTGGCGTTTTTTTCTATCGCATCTTTGTGGGATAGGTCTATTTTTTTTTCAAATTCCGTGATCTTTTCACCCAAAGGTTTCAGTACATCCGTAAGATTACTTTTATTTTGCTCTGTAA
This sequence comes from Cyclobacteriaceae bacterium, assembly GCA_019638285.1. Classification (GTDB taxonomy): domain Bacteria; phylum Bacteroidota; class Bacteroidia; order Cytophagales; family Cyclobacteriaceae; genus ELB16-189. Next base: position 47,459 of record JAHBUB010000028.1, read on the forward strand.
ATTTTTTACTTTTTTCTTCAAATATTCTATTGGCAAGATTCTCAAATTGAATGGTAAACTTCTCTTGCAGCGTTTCCAATTCTTTCTTTTGAACGGTCAACTTTTCCTGAAGGTTGCGATAGTCAGCCTCGGTAGAAGATAAACTGGTGTTAAGTCTCAGGTTATCCTGGCGGAGTTGTTCTAGCTCTTTTTTTAGATCTGAAGCTTGAAAGACGAAAGCACGCGCCTCTGCATGATCAGCCGAATACTTATATTTTGCAATTAGCCACCCCGCAACGGCACCAATTACAACTCCCGAAATCAAAATCACTATTTCCATCGATGTAAAGTTAAGGCAAAAAACGGCAAGCCCAACCTCAACTTCTTAGGCGATTGAACCCAAATCATTATCTTTGTCATCATCAGACTAAGCGCATCTTACGTGATTTAGCAGGGTAATTCCGGGCCGGACCAATCGGGGATCAGGCGCACAATTTCTGAAGATTTACATTAAAAAATATTTTAATTATGGAAACAGCTATCACATCCAGCCAGGAGGCTATCGCTTTAGAACAAAAATATGGGGCACACAACTACAAGCCAATTGATGTAGTTCTGAATAAAGGAGAAGGAGTATTTCTATGGGACGTGGAGGGGAAGCGATATTACGATTTCCTTTCGGCATATAGTGCAGTCAACCAAGGTCATTGTCATCCGCGAATTATAAATGCACTGATCGATCAGGCAAAAGAATTGACCCTCACTTCCCGGGCATTCTATAATGATAAGCTAGGCGTAGCAGAGAAATTTATTTGCGAAATGTTTGGCTATGATAAGGTGCTATTTATGAATAGCGGAGCTGAGGGCGTTGAAACAGGAATAAAACTGGCGAGAAAGTGGGGATATAACGTAAAGGGAATTCCGGAGAATCAAGCCATTATAATTACTGCAGAGAAAAATTTTCATGGTAGAACTACCACAGTTATATCTGCTTCATCAGATCCCTCAGCAAGAAAGGGTTTTGGGCCATTTAATCCAGGGTTCAAGATTGTAGAATACGACAACATTGAAGTATTAGAGAAGGAGCTTAAAAATCCAAATGTAACTGCGCTGTTGATTGAACCCATTCAGGGCGAAGCCGGCATTTATGTGCCTTCTGAAGGATACTTGAAAAAGGCAGCGGAGTTGTGCAAAAAGAACAACGTGTTGTTGATGATGGATGAGATTCAAACCGGAATTGCCCGCACTGGAAAGATGTTGGCAAGTGATCACGAAGGCGTTTATCCCGATCTTTTGATTTTGGGAAAGGCCATCTCTGGTGGTGTGCTTCCGATTTCTTGTGTGCTCGCCAATGATGAAATTATGTTGGGCATCAAACCGGGTGAGCATGGCTCCACTTTTGGAGGCAACCCCCTGGCAGCGGTGGTGTGCAAAGCAGCACTTGAGGTCGTAATCGAAGAAAAGCTGGCAGATAATGCAGAGAAGTTGGGAAAAGTATTCAGAGAGCGTATGAATGCACTCATCAAAAAATGTGACTTGGTGACATTGGTGCGTGGAAAAGGGTTACTCAATGCGGTAGTTGTAAATGATACGCCTGACAGTAAAACGGCTTGGAATATTTGCGTGCAATTAAAAGAAAATGGATTACTTGCTAAACCTACTCATGGAAATATCATTCGTTTTGCCCCTCCACTGGTAATGACAGAGGAGCAAATCCATGAATGCTGTGATATCATTGAAAAGGTAGTTACCAATTTTAAGAAATAGTTTATTGTTTGATTTTGTTGAGAAGGGCAATGGTTCCATTGCCCTTCTTTTTTTGACTTGGTGCCTTATTGACATAAAACGCCAAGTACAGATTGTTATCTGTTAAAGCCCTTAAAGAATAGCTTTTACAATCCTGTCTTTTCCTGAAAGATCCTTTATGGTTTCCACGAAACGAAACGAATTATTCATAAATATTAATTCAACATCATTAGCGAATAATTGATTTATTTCTACCACAACCATCCCTCCATAATTTAAACATGCTTCGCTCTTTTTCGCGATGACCTTATAAAATAATAGGGGGTCATTATCAGGCACAAACAATGCGTTGTGCGGCTCGAAATTCAGCACATTTATTTTCATGCCCGCTTTTTCCTTTTCAGTGACATAAGGCGGATTGCTGACAATGATGTCATAATGATTGTCTGGAAGAGGATGGCTCAATACATCAACAATTGAAAACTTAGCTTGTGTATGATGTAGTTCGTTATTACGGTTAGCGGTGGCAAGGGCTTTTTCACTAATGTCTATTCCGGCTATATCGGCTACACCTAACTCTAATTGTAATGTGATAGGAATACAACCTGAACCGGTTCCAATATCAAGAATTTTGGGATTTAATACTTTTGATCTAGTGAGATGATCCAATACAATGGAAATGAGTATTTCCGTTTCTGGTCTTGGAATTAATACTGAGGAATCGACTATAAATTCTCTTCCATAAAACTCCTGACTTCCAATTATGTATTGAATAGGTTCACCAATATTGATTCTATCAATTAATATTTGTGCTTCCTCTTG
>JAHBUB010000029.1 GCA_019638285.1 Cyclobacteriaceae bacterium
TTGGCGGCTAATCCCCATTTACTTCACTTGCTTAAAGAAAACTGCATACTCACTCCTCACCCGGGAGAGCTTCACCGATTAATAGGTGATTGGGACGATGATTTTCATCGTCTGGAAAAAGCCAAAGTTTTTGCAGCACAAACAAAATGTATTTTAGTAATAAAAGGAGCTAACACTTCTGTGGTTGCTCCTGATGGAAGAGTATTTTTTAATAGCTCAGGCAACCCTGGTATGGCCACTGCGGGAAGCGGAGACGTACTTACAGGTATTATTACATCATTAAGAGCACAGTACCTTAATGCATTGGACGCAGCCATATTGGGGGTTTTTATTCACGGGTATGCAGGCGATTTGGCTGCATGGGAAACAGGACAAATATCTCTTACAGCTTCAGACATTGTTAATTCACTATCAGCGGCTTTTAAGCAGCTTTCGCGGTAATTTTTAGATCAGTTTTAAACCTTTGGCGTAGAATTTGTGTCAAATAGGTATAAAAAGCTGAAACTTTACGATTTAGAGCAAACCCTTGGGATAGTATTACGTAAATAACATAAGTGAAATTGTTTAGAACCATATTTATTTTTAATCTTCTCTTGAGCTATTCCTTTATTGGATTTAGCCAAAGTGAGGGATCGTCTATTTACCAAGAGATAGGCCTTACAGAAAGAGTGGTTCAAATGTACCCAAACCCTGCTTCAGATTATCTTACTGTTAAACTTCCAACTCCCAATGCAAGTTCAGTTCAATTGGCAATGCATAGTGTCATTGGCAACACCTTGAATATTGAAAAGGAACAAATTGATGAATACGAAGTAAGGATTAGAGTAAAGGATCTTCCATCAGGTTATTACTTCTTATCCGTAAAGGAAGAACACTCCGGTTTGAAAGCGACTTATAAATTCCTCAAGCGATAGCTCGCTGAATTGTATCAGTAGACCACCCCTCACAATTATATTTTTTCTCCTGACCGAATCTGCTATTTTAGGCGTTCTAAAAAATAACGACTATGGCAGCACTCAAGATTCTTATTCTCACTGACTTTTCTGAATTGTCTAAAGTGGCAATCAACTATGGCCTTAGAATGGCGGGAAAACTTGAAGCAGAGTATACAATTTTGAATGTGGTTCGTCTGGATGGTGTTCCAAAATCTCACCTGAAACTGAAACAGATAGAGCGTTCGTTGTTTGCTATTGCAGAAGAGGAGGGCGAAAAATTAATTGAAGAGAGTATCAAACAAACCAAATCAAAAGCAAACGTTAGCTTCAAAGCCATAAAGGCGCACAACGTAGCAGACACCGTTAGCAGGTATGCTAAAGCCAATAAAATTAATCTGATTATTATGGGAAGCCGTGGCGCAAGCAGGCTTAAAAAGGCAGTGTTGGGAGGAACGTCAGTTTCTGTAATTGATGTGTGCAGCGAGCCAGTGCTGGCAATTCCTGAGAAAGCTGAATTCACCAATTTTAAGAATGTAGTATACGCCTCTGATTTGAAAGATGTGCAAAAGGAGTTGGATGCGATCATCCCCTTTGCCAGAATATTTGGATCTACTGTTCATATGGTACATGTGGTGGAAGCAATCGATAAAAGCGTTGATGCAAAGCGAGAAGAGGTGAAAGTAATGGTACAAAAGGCAGACTATGCGAAGATTAGTTTGGAGATTGTGATTGATGATGATGTGCCTGCAGCAATTGATAAATATATTAAAGATAAGAAGGGTGATTTGTTAACCACTTTTACCCATGAGCTAAATCTCTTTGAGAAGATTTTTGCTAGAAGTGTAACCCGAAAATTGGCTTATCAGGGAATTATCCCACTCCTTGCGTTTACACGTCAGCCTGTGAAGCTCACTAAATAGCTACTGGTTTTTTTCGAATTACAAATCGATATAAAATAAGGCCCAGAACTATTATTGCGCATATTTCAACAAACACTTTTTCTGCATCTATCCAGTCAATAGGCCTATCCTTCAAAAGTGGATCTGTAATGATGCTGTGTAAAAACAATGGAATTGCTGCAAAATAGGAAGTAAAATGAATGGTTCTCCATGTGGAATATTTTATTTTATTCTTGTAGTAGGATGTGGCAACTACTATAAAGATGAGGTACAACGAAATTGCACCAAAAGTATTTGCAAGGGGTTGATGCACCGTCCATGATGGTAAAAGCAAATCGCCCCATGTAAATTCCGATTTTGGATCAAGAGGTATTAATAGAACATGAAGCAGGATGGCAATAGCAGCCGTATATCCAGTGAATTTATGCAGCCCTAAAAAGGTAATTCCCTTTGGTAATTTGACTTTTGTTTTTGTCCAAATAAAAAGGCCCACCAGAAAATTTGCCGTTAAGCTTCCCAGTGCAATAAGACCGATAACCCCAGATATCTCAATTGTTTCCATCTTTAATAACTAAAATCGGAATGTAATACTCCACTGGCCTTTATAAAATAAATTTTGACAACTGGGAAATATTGGTGGAGTGCGGAACGATCCGGTTTATTTTAATATTCTGCGTTACCTGGAAACCTTGGGAATGGAATGACATCCCGTATGTTGGTCATGCCTGTAACAAACAAGATAAGTCGCTCAAAACCCAATCCAAATCCACTATGAGGAGCGGATCCAAACTTCCTTAGCTCAATGTACCAGCTAAGCTCCTCTTCAGGTAATCCCATTTCCTGGATTCGGGTGAGTAGCTTGTCATACCGCTCTTCTCTTTGAGAGCCGCCAATAATTTCTCCTATCCCTGGAAACAATACATCCATGGCTCCAACCGTTTTCCCATCTTCATTTTGTCGCATATAAAATGCCTTGATCTCTTTAGGGTAGTTATACAAAATAACGGGTTTCTTAAAATGGTTTTCAACCAGGTATCGCTCATGCTCTGATTGTAGGTCAACGCCCCATTTATCAATAAGATAATGAAATTTCTTTTTCTTATTGGGGGCTGAGTGCTGTAGGATGTCGATGGCCTCTGTATAGGTAAGCCGTTGGAAATCATTTTCGACAATAAATTTTATTCGATCAATCAGCCCGAGTTCGCTTCGTTGTGCTTGCGGTTTACTTAGCTCCTCATCGCTGGCTCTTTTGTCCAGAAAGGCAAGGTCTTCAGCACAATGAGTCAGGGCATACTTCATCAGGTATTGAAGCATTTCTTGTGCTAAATCCATATTGTCATTAATATCATAAAAGGCCATTTCTGGCTCAATCATCCAAAACTCTGCCAGGTGACGGGTAGTGTTGGAATTTTCTGCTCGAAAAGTGGGACCAAAAGTGTAAATATCTCCGAGGGCAAGTGCATAGGTTTCACCTTCCAGCTGTCCCGAAACAGTGAGATTGGTTTCCTTTTCAAAGAAATCCTGACTGTAATCTACTTTTCCACCCTTATCGCGAGGAGGATTGTCGGCATCCAAGGTGGTTACTCTAAACATAGCCCCAGCCCCCTCGGCATCGGATCCTGTGATGATGGGTGTGTGCACGTAAACAAATCCTTTCTCATTAAAGAACTGATGAACTGCAAAAGCCATGGCATGGCGTACACGCATCACAGCACCAAACGTGTTTGTCCTCGGCCTTAGATGGGCAATCTCCCGTAGAAATTCAAAGGAGTGTTTTTTAGGTTGAAGAGGATATTTTTCAGGATCGCTGTCACCCAGAATTTCTAGCTTATCTACTTTCACCTCCACTTTTTGTCCTTTGGCAGGTGATGCCACCAGCTTACCTGTGATAGAAATACAGGCGCCAGTGGTAACTCTCTTTATAAGGCCATCGTCAAACTGATCCAGTTCTACTACAGCCTGTATATTTTGTATGGTGGAGCCATCGTTAATTGAAATGAACTGATTGTTTCTAAAAGTACGTACCCATCCCATTAATACTATCGATTGCTCCTCGGGAGCTGCTACTAAAAGATTTTTAATCTTGGTGCGTTTCATTTCGTTTGTTGACTGAAATAGTCAGTGTTTAATGACTTAATATAAGAATATCAGCAAATGGCTGACCCCACATTACTGTTGGGCAGGCAAAAAACGTGAATTTGTAATTTTTATCAAAGCATTGAAGCAAAACAACAGCGCTTTGCCCTTAATATTAAGTGAATTCTTCTGTCAATTGCAGGCATAGAGATGTATAGGCACTGGGACTGAAAAATAACTGCTTTTGACAGACGGGGTGAATTGGTAACTTTACGCCATAAAACGAGTACATGCAAAAATTAAGCCTTACGCAGTCATTACAACAAAAACTGTCTCCTCAACAGATTCAGTTTATAAAACTGTTGCAGGTGCCTACGGCAGAGCTTGAAAACAGAATTGAAGAAGAATTGGAACTCAATCCTGTGTTGGAGCAAGGAGAACCCGAAGAGCAGGAGGATGAATTTAAGGAGGAGGTAGAAGAGGAGGAGGTGGCCGATAAGGAAGAGGAGATTGACATAAAGGATTATTTGCAGGACGATGATTACAGTGGGTATAAAACGCATAATGATGTAGATGATGAAGACGACAAGGAAATGCCCATGCCCACCTCATCGACTCTTCAGGAGACCTTAATTACCCAACTGGGTTTTCTCGGTCTGAATGATCATCAGTTGGCAATTGGAAAACAATTGATTGGAAGTATAGAGGGCGATGGTTACATCAGGAGAGATCTTGAAGCCATAGTAAATGACCTTGCTTTTTCTCAGGGCTTAGAAACTTCATTAGAAGAGGCAGAAGAAATTCTGAAAAAAATTCAGGCCTTTGATCCTGCTGGTATTGCTGCACGCAATTTACAAGAGTGCCTATTGATTCAGTTGGAGCGAATGGATGATGGGCAGGATGTAGATGTGATTGTGGCTAAGCGAATTCTTATAGAATGTTATGAGGAATTCACAAAGAAACATTATCAAAAAATACTTAAGAAGCTTGATCTTGATGATGAAGAATATATCAAGGATGCGATCGAATTGATTGTGAGGCTAAATCCGAAGCCTGGAGGAGAAGGCAGTTCTGGAATGGTTAAAAATCAATATGTAATTCCTGATTTTATCCTAACAAACAATAACGGAAAATTAGATTTGGCATTGAATTCCAGAAACGCACCAGAGCTGCGCATCAGTAGATCGTACAATGAGATGTTTAAGGCGTATGACAAAAGCGATAAGAAGGACAAGAAGCTAAAGGAAGCTGTATCGTTTGTAAAGCAAAAGTTAGATGCTGCTAAATGGTTTATTGATGCCATCCGGCAACGTCAACTTACACTTTTGAGAACGATGCGGGCGATTGTCGATTTTCAATATGATTACTTTCAGGAAGGAGATGAGACGAAACTGAAGCCGATGATCCTAAAGGATATTGCTCAGATTATTAATATGGACATATCTACGGTAAGTCGTGTAGCCAGTAGCAAAACGATACAAACAGACTTTGGGGTTTATCCGTTAAAATATTTTTTTAGTGAAGGGATTGCAACAGACACCGGAGAGGAGGTAAGCTCCCGCGAAGTAAAACAGATTATAAAAAATCTGATCGAAGAGGAAGACAAAAGCAAACCGTTTTCTGATGATAAGTTGGAAGACTTGCTGAAGGCAAAAGGGTATAATATCGCAAGGCGAACGGTGGCAAAGTATCGGGAGCAGTTAAACATCCCGGTAGCCCGTTTACGTAAAGAATTGTAAGCGTGAAGGGGGTAGCCAAGGTTATTTCTGTGGTATTTCATCCTTTGTTGGTGACGACCTATCTGTTTTTGCTTTTAACTTATTTTCTTCCGGTAATATTGCAACCCGCACGGCCTTCACTCTGGATTATCCTTCTTATTTTTATAACCACCTTTGCGCTTCCTGCTGTCAATTTTCTGTTGTTAAGATTAACAGGTTCAATAAATGATCTTAACATGCCGCATCAACACCAACGGATGTTGCCCTTTATTTTCATTTCAGCCATATATGTGTTTGTTACGGTTATGTTCTATTGGAAGTTCCCAATACCTAATTTGTTACGTTTGATGATGATTGTAAGTGCGATGGTGGTATTTGCTACTGTGGTCACATTTTTTTACAAGCTGAGTGTGCACAGTCTTGCATTGTGGGGGGTAGTCGGCATGATGTTGCCTATGAATAAGGTTTCTGATGCGGGTAGTTTACTCATCCCAACGGCCATCGTCATTGTGATTGCGGGCATAGTTATGTCTTCACGGCTGGCGCTCAATGCACATACGCCAAAAGAGGTTTTCATTGGGAGCTTTTCGGGTTTTATCATTGGTTTTTTTGGAACGATAATTCTATTCTGACATTATAATATTAAGCTTATGGATTTCAAGTGTATCAGATATGAGGTAAATCAGGGTGTGGCTACGATAACGCTAAATCGTCCTGATGTATACAATGCTTTAAATGATGCCATTACTTACGAACTTCAGGATGCATTTAGATTGGTGGCCAGGGATAAAGAAGTTAGGGTAGTTGTACTTACGGGAGAAGGAAAAGCTTTTTGTGCAGGCCAGGATTTGAAAGCCGTATCCGGAGCAGAGAAGCGATCATTTCAGGATTCGCTACACCAAAGATATAATCCGTTGATTACGGCTATGCAAACATTACCCAAGCCCATTATTTGTAAATTAAATGGCGTGGCAGCGGGAGCGGGATGTTCTATTGCCTTGGCCTGTGATATGATTGTGGCATCAGAAGAAGCAACACTCATTGAGGTTTTTATTAATATAGGATTGGTGCCAGACTCTGGATCATCTTATTTTCTCCCTCGGGTATTGGGTAGAGCCAAAGCATTTGAATTGTGTGCCATGGGAAGTCGTGTTAAAGGTAAGGAAGCCGAGAGACTGGGACTTGTAAATAAAACAGTGCCGGCAGACCAATTGGATAATGCGGTTGCTGAATACACTGCTTATTTTGCCAAGGCACCCACCAAGGCGATAGGTTTGATAAAGAAAATGCTGAACAAATCTACTCAATCTTCACTGGAGGAAATGCTCGACTATGAAGCCTATTGTCAGGAGATAGCAGGGAATACAAATGACTACAAAGAAGGTGTTGCTGCCTTTCTGGAGAAGAGAACGCCTAATTTCTCAGGGAACTAGAATCCGTTAATTGAAATACCTGTGGTAAAGGTATTCATGTTGGTTTTTTCAGGGCCTTTGTCTGTCTTGAAAAGTTGAGAGGCATTGTACTGAAAGAATAAGCTAAAGCCACCGATACCTAGTCTTGTGTAAAGACCATACCGGATATCGTTAAGGCCATGGTTTTGCTTGTCTTTAATGGTTTTGGTCTCTCCATCTTCTTTGTATTTTATTTTAGTAAAGGCATCCAGCAATACGCCACCACGAACCCCAACAGCGACATTAAAACTTCTTGAAATATCGGTTGGGTTTGAATCAAACCTTATTTCCACAGGAACATCAAAATAGTTGGCAACGATCATTGACTTTTTTGTGCCGGGGTACAATGTTGCTGCGTTCACAAGGGCATAGGTCCCATCAGTTCCCGGAGTAGGGTTGAGGGTGAAGTTATTAGTGAGTTTGTACCGGTCCATCCCAAATCCAGCTCCAGGTACTACACTAAATTTGGTTTCCCATAACCTGATGGGATATTGGTAGTAAATGTTTAAGGTTCTGGAGCCCCAAAATCCGGTTTCGAAATTGGAGGGAGCACTTAGTCCATTATTTACACCTATATCTACCAAAAAAGATCCGGGGATATTGATCCTGTTTACTTTCTTTGATGTCTCCTGAGAAAATGCGGAAAATGAAATTCCAGCAAGTAAGATGAACATTGCAACGCTCCGAATCATAGTCCAGTTAATTTTTAAAGCCTCAAAAATAGGTTATTTGCCGACAGGTGCCAAAAGCATTCTTGGCCGAAAGATTTTATTCCTTTGGATTTGCAATCCCAATTAAATGCCTTGAATAGGTAATCTAAGGTAATTATAGGGCTGTGGCTTAATTGAATAAAGCATCTGGCTACGAATCACCTGTCTGCCGCAGGCAAGGAAGACGCTCCAATAAAATGCCAGGGTGATATAGGTATTTAAAACGCGGTTTCATCAACTGAATTTCATCTATTGGGGATTTGGTTTACAATTACCTTTTGCAAGGAAGAAATATTCCGCTATTTTTGCAGTCCTTATTTGCTCAGAATTCTAATTGAGCCGATTTAATGGGCCTGTAGCTTAACTGAATAAAGCATCTGACTACGGATCAGAAGACTCGGGGTTTGAATCCCTGCAGGCTCACTTATTTACCTCTCTCTTTCATTTGGTGAAGCCCCATTACATATTAGCGGAAATGATGATCGTTTCTATAGGCGACTATGTGAATAGCCAAAAAAGGATTACTTATCTCATAATAATGGAAAAGTGAATTCTACAAAGGGTTTAAACTCTGGAAAATTGTTTACCCTGAACACTACCCTTCTTTATTAGGGATAATCTAATATTGATGTTTCCATAGATATAACCTGCAGGGTAGCAGGCCTACAGATATGGTCATTAAGGATTCCAATAATTTTTTTTATTTGGCCACTTAGATAACGTTATCCCACGTTTTGTACTTCTTTTTAAAATAGAACAGAGATAGAATAATAAGAACACTCCCCGCAACGGAAAGTATATATCCCGTAGACATGAAAAAGCGCAACCAGCTCATATTTGCCTGACCAAAAGACCGGTAAATCAACACGCCCATACTGCCCACATAACCCACCGAGTCGGCCAGGTAAATAAGAAATCCTACGGTGCTGATGTATTTAAAGGCAGCAATAATCCTATCGAAGAAAATGCTATTGAATTGAATATACCCAAAGTACAATCCCATCCCGACCAGCACCATCCATGCAGGTGCTCCAATCCATCCTTTTTCAAAGGCAAAAGTACTGACACCTACCAGTATCATTCCGAATAGAACAATAAGGTGGTTGATGATCATGGCTTTGTAATTGTTTTTGATAATCATTAGACTGCCAATTACCACCAACACTACGATGGTTACGGGAAGTTCTGTGGCGGTGAAGATCGCAGGCTTGTCTCCATAGCCCAACTCCACCCATATATCCGCTGCAAAGTTATCACGTAAGTCCCTGAATACAGTCAGTAAAGTGTAGGTAAGAACGAGCAATAGCAACCCTGGACCAAATGTCATTGCGAATTTCATTCGGTCTTTCCCCATCATGGGAACCCGCTTGGTTCGCAGGGCTTCATCTTCTGCATTGGGCGGTGGAATTTTGTTCAATAGCCACAAAAACAATAGCATGGGAATATAGAATAGGAGCGAGGCAGTAAATGGCATCCACATATTGGACACGCCCCAGTTCACCATTACAAAACTTGCAACCGTTTTGGCAAACCCCGAAGCAAAGATGAAGCTCACAGAGAGACTTGCTCCTAAAACTTCTGTAAACTTTCTCCCTTCGAGATAACCAAACATCAACCCCCACACCATTCCGAGGGGGAGCCCATTGAGAAACATAAATACCAAATTGTAAGGAGTTGGCGTTAGGCCAAATCCTAACCACGCCAGCATGGCAATACTGAGAGCAACAAATATTTCTTTTCCCCGATTGTCACTGCCTGATTCTGAGACCACTTTGATTCCGATGAACTTGGAGATCATATAACCGATGGCTTGAGAAATCACCATCCATACTTTGAAGTCGACTCCCAAGAATGTGATATCATCATAAATACCAGCACCAAAAGTTTTGCGAACTGCAAATATGCAAGCATAGGTACAAAATGCAGCCAGGGAGGTATAGAGTGCGAAAGTAAAACCACTTGACTTGCGCAGCCATTGGGTGATGGGATGTTCAGTTTCAGAAGGTAAGGGCATTGCTGAAGATAGTTTTGAAATTAATCCTTCTGACAAGATGCTTAAATTTTTTTAATTGACATGTAATTATTTGATATCCATTTCAGAAACGCACCTGATTTTTTATAAGGATGGAGGTGCTGATTCAGCCATTGCATGAAAGATTTCGTTTATTCATACCCACCCGGGAACGATAGGCCAATAATTCAGTCATAAAAAATATAGTGAGTATAAATGATATTTAAGGTAACTTTAAATGGTCTGTACACCAGACATACCCTCTTTCTAAAGAGATTAGAATGAAAACAAGAATCGCATTAATCTTTCTGACTTTTATTTCTGTGAATGTCGGGGCACAAACGACAAAAACTGAAAATGTATTTATCATCACACTGGATGGATATCGTTGGCAGGAGCTATACACAGGAGCTGACCCAGCTCTTGTTAAGAATGAGAAATACGTAAGCGATCCAGAAAATTTAACCGACTTATTTTGGAAAGATGATCCGGAAAAGCGGAGGGAAGTCTTAATGCCTTTTTTTTGGTCAACCATTGCCACCGAAGGGCAGTTATATGGGAATCGTGCTTATAATAATAAAGTGAATTGTACAAACACGATGTGGTTTTCATATCCTGGCTATAACGAAATATTAACCGGCTTCTCTGATGATGAAAGAATTAAGAGTAATGCTAAGATAAATAATCCCAATACTACGGTGCTTGAGTTTGTCAATAAGCAGCCTGCACTTAAAGAGAAAGTAGCAGTTTTTGGTTCATGGGATGTGTTTCCATTTATCATAAATGAAAAACGAAGTGGGGTTCCCGTGAATGCGGGCTTTGAGTCAGCTGAAGGTACTGGACTATCTGCCAGAGAAGTTTTTTTAAATGAGTTACAAAGAGAAATCCCTGGCCCATGGGATGAAGTGAGATTGGATGCATTTACCCATCACTACGCTTGGGAATATGTAAAAAGAAAAGAACCCAGGCTGGTGTACATTGGTTATGGTGAAACAGACGATTTTGCTCATGATGGGAATTACAGCGCCTATTTAAAATCGGCCCATAGGACAGATCAGTTTATTGAACAGCTATGGAATTGGGTACAATCAAATGATCATTATAAGAATAAAACCACATTTATAATAACGACCGATCATGGAAGAGGCACTGATCCTTTGGATACATGGAGAAGTCATGGAAATGAAGTGAGGGGTTCTGGAGAAATTTGGTTTGCAGTAATCGGGCCTGATACTACCGGAAAGGGAGAGATAAAAAAAGAAGGACAATATTTTCAAAATCAAATAGCTGCTACTGTGGCAACTTTTCTCAAGGTAAAGTATACCAATGAGAAGAAAGTGGGGAAGCAAATAGATGAAGTGATGGATAGGTAAAACTGATGGAATTGACCTTTTGGTAGGCGCTGCTTTTTGTTCGTGCGCGCTCCTCCCACCGGGACAATAAGATGATTAGCATAATGACTATTAGGATCACCACAAAAAATCCAAATACGCGTGCCACTTTCTTAATGCGTTTATTTTCCTCATGTCTTTTTAGAACAGAGTTGTAATTTCTAAACCGCTCGCTTCCACGGGCAGTCATGCGCTGTCTGCGCAGTCTGATTTCGTTTCTACCCATCGTACTTAATCTTGATCTTAAATTTCTTTCTTAGTTTATCTAAGGCTCTGTAAGTCCTCATTTTTGCGCCACTTTCTGTAATTTCCAATATGTAGGCAATTTCTTTAAAGTCACGTTCCTCATAAAAGCGCAGTACAAGTACCTGTAACATATCCTCCGGCAGATCCTTCATGAAGTCGATGAGTTGATTGATTTGATCTTCATCCCAAACTTCATCTGATTGTTCTGCCAATTCTTTAATCCGTACTTCTTCAATACTGAAAATCTTTTTGCCTTTGGATTTTCGGTAATGCTTCCGCAGCTCATTGCTGGCTATTTTATAAAGCCAGGCAGAGAAGGGTACTCCTCTTAATTCATATTTCTTCAGATTATTTAATGCGTTTACAAATGTTTGCGAACAGAGATCTCCTGCCAACTCTTCATCATCGGTTTGTCGATAGAGATAGTAGTAGATTCTGTCGAAATATTTCTCATAGAGGGGGGCAAATGCAGCAGGGTTGCTTTTGGCTTTCGCAATAATTGTTTCCTCTTGCCGTATTTCTTCTTCCGACATACTGCATTATTCTTTGATAATAATGCAAAGACTAAATTGAAGTCACAAGTAAGAGGTAAGAATTAATATTTTATTCATTTCGCAATGTTTTAGTTGGGTTGATTGTGGCAGCTTTTAGGGCTTGGTAGCTGGCGGTGAAGAATGCGATTAAGACGCAACTCAAAACTGCTAAAGCGATGGAAATAGGGCTGAGAGTAGTTTTATAAGCAAAACTGCTTAACATCTGCTTGATAGCGTATAGGGATATAGGAACGGCAATTAATATAGAGAGAAGAATTAACCGGGTGTATTCATTGGTGATAAGCAGAATGATATTTCCTGAGGAGGCTCCCATCACTTTTCTTATTCCAATTTCTTTTGTTTTTTGAGTGGCAGAAAATGAAACCAATCCTAAAAGACCAAGACAAGCAATGACAATGGCTAAGGTCGAGAATATTTCAAACAGCCTGGCCATGCGTTGATCAGAGTTGTATAATGCATTGAATTGTTGATCCATAAATTCATAACTAAAAGGTCGGTGGGGAGCAACGCTATTGGAAATGGATTTTAATTCTTTAAGTGTTTCGCTGAGCGACCCGGGGTTAAGTTTAACAAACGCAAAATTATATTCATCCGGACCGCTAAAGATCGCCAAAGGGCCAATGGGCATGTGAAGAGAAGTAAAATGAAAATCTTTCACAACACCTACAATCTCACCATTTCGTCCATTTAGAGACACATGCTTGCCAAGCGCCTCGTCTTTATTAAGAAGCAGATTGGAAAGTGCTGATTCGTTTACCATAAATGCATAAGTGGTGTCTTTGTAAAAATTCTGAATATCATTTTCGTTGAAATTTCTACCAGAAACTATTTCCATACCCAAGGAAGGAATGAAATCCTCATCTGCTGATAAAGCGGTAATGGATAGAGGGGGAACTTGTGATTCTTGTAAGCTAAGACTGTAGCCTCCAGTAATTTCTACAGGAGACTCTGTGCCTCTGCCCATTACGGCCACTCTACCAGACCTGATAAATTCACTCTTAAGAGATGAATAAACTTTTTCTGTTTGCCTGTCCAGTGGGATAATGATTGTATTTTCCCGATCATAGCCCAGGTTTTTGTGTTGTATATAAAAGATTTGTTGGGCGATGGCCAAAGTGCCTATTATAAGAATGAGGGTGACACAAAATTGAAAAACGACAAGCCCTTTTCTTAACCAGATTCCACTGGAAGAATTTCTAAAATTTCCTTTCAGAATATTTACTGATTTGAATGAAGTGATGGCAAAGGCGGGGTAGGCACCAGATAAAAGAGCAAGAATCAAAGAAGTGCCAATAACACTTGCCAGGAAGATAGGTTCCGTAAGAGTTGTGTAGGTAAAGTGTTTTCCGGTAAGAGTATTGAAGAGAGGAAGCAATAGTTGTGCTAACAGAAAGGCAAATACCAATGCGCAAAAAGTGATCACCACCGACTCGCTAATAAATTGAGCGATTAGTTGTTGTTTGCTGGCCCCAACCACTTTGCGTACGCCCACCTCCTTGGCCCTAAAAGTTGCCCTGGCGGTAGCAAGATTGATATAATTAATACAGGCGATAAGAAGAATGAGAAAAGCAATAGCTGCGAATAAGTATACATATTGTATGTTTCCTACTGGCTCCATTTCAGCAGATGCTTCGGAGCGGAGATGGATGTCCTTTATGTTGGTCCAATTGTACCTTACATAGTCTCCAGGACTTGTAATTTCATTGACGAGGGCCTCCTTCACCAGTTTGTTGGTTTTTTGCTCCAAGGCATTCAAGTCTGCATTTTTGTCGAGTAGAGCAAAAGTCTGATAATTGGCACTCCACCATTGCTCCTCTTTGGATGCATTTAGTGAAGAGAAAGATCCTATAAAATCAAAATTGAGATAAGAATTTCCTGGGGCATCTTTTGTTATACCAGTTACCGTGTACTCTTTATTACCGTTGATCAACAATGTTTGCCCAATGGGATCTTCCTGGCCGAAGTATTTTTTTACCATACTTTCCGTCAACACCACGGAGTTTGGTTTTGTAAGCGCTGTTTTTGGATTTCCCTTTAGCAGGGGGTAAGTAAGTACATCAAAGAAGGTGCTGTCGGCAAAATAAAACTGCTTCTCTTCAAATAAGTTATCATCTTTTTTAACAATGTATGGGTTGAAGGATGCTGGATTATACAATCGGACACCAGATATCACTTCCGGAAAATTTTTTTCCAATTCGGGTAGAAGGGCCGTTGGAGAAATTGAATATTTTGCAGATTGACCCCCAAAACTCATTTCCATTGAAACCCGATAAATATGATCTGCGTTGGTATGAAAACTGTCATAGCTGACTTCATGCCTGATCCATAACGCCAATAAAAGACTGATAGAAATACCCAGGCCAAGACCAAAGATATTGATGAGTGAATAACTAAAGTGTTTTTTGAGATTTCTTAGGGTGGTGAGAAAATAATTTCTGATCATATGCGCCTTTTTGCTTTATTAGACTATGCTGGAATAAACTTGGTTGCATTTAAAAAGAATTAAAATTGTTTTAATTATGAATAAAATTGATTCTTTATTATCCCCGTAAGAAGAGTCATTTTATTAACCTTTATCAGATTGACGTAAATTGCGTTACAATGGCCTTCACAAAAACAACTACTTTCGGTAAGCTAATGTATCGGTTGTTTTTTATCATTTTCTTTACGGGTGTGGAAACCGTCTCACCATTGTGGGCACAGCAATTTTCACTGCGTCAGTACACAGCGGTGGATGGACTTCCGCAATCACAGGTGAACATGATGGTGGAAGATAAGGAGGGATATCTCTGGATAGCCACCAATGGAGGCGGACTTGCCCGATTTGATGGCAATAAATTTAAAGTGTATACTACCAGGGATGGACTGTTAAGTAACATCGTTCAGTTTCTCAAATTGGATTCGAGACAGAATTTATGGATTATCAATCCAACTGGAATTACCCGATACAATGGAGTTGATTTTAAAAGATTTATTCCGCAAGGCTTACATTCTAAACTTAGTATTCGTAGGGTGTTTGAGGTGAATGACACTGTCTTTTTCGTAAACAGCCAGAGAGCACTTGGCAAAATATTTAATGACTCGGTTTATTATTGGAATAAACCACTAAAAGATAAAAGACTAATTCTTTATACACACCTTATGCCGGGAAAAGAAATTTGCTTTTACCTCAATGACAGTAGTTTTATGATCAAGTCTTCTCTTGGTACCTATGCCATGAGTCATGCAAAAGATTTTGATTATGCTTTATCCATTTTTAATTACGGAAAAGAGGTATGGGTTAATACAGAGAAAGGCTATTTTTCTATTGACTTACAAAAAAGAAGATTTGTAAAGCGTGTCATGGATATTGATAATCAGATTATCCAATACGATAGTGTAAATGATGTGTATTGGACACGATATGGTCGCAATCTTCTTTTGGAAAGAAAGAGAGGAAGGAACCATCAGATTGATACAATACTTCGGGATGTGAACATCAATCAGATTTTGCCTGACTCAGAAGGCAATACTTGGTTGGGGACCACTGGCTCAGGTCTTTTTAAATATTATATAAAAGATTTTGATAGGTATGGATATGAACGGTTTGGATCTGTGTTGGCGCTTGAAAAAGGAAAGCATGGTGAGTTTTGGATAGGTACTTTGAATAAAGGTATTTGGAAATATGCTGATGGAGTTTTGAAACATTATGATGGGGTTCCTAGTGAAATAAATGTAATCCGTGTAACCAAAGATGGGACCGTATGGGTAGGCTCGTACAGTGGATTAGGCCGATATAATGAAGCGAGAGATACTTTTGATTGGTACACCAGAGAAAATGGTATGGCAAGTGTTTACATAAACAGCCTGGACATTGATCAGAAGGGAAATGTATGGTACAGCACCAGGGCAAATGGAATTGGATATTTCAATGGCAATGAGTTTAAAAACCTTCTACTTGATGAAGGGCCAGAGAGTATAAATGTAACTGCCATAAAGTACTTCCCTAAATTCAATTCCGTTTTTGTTGGTAGCGAATCAGGCTTGTCTGTGATAAAGAATGATTCTGTTATTAAAAGGATTCCACTTCCGGAGTTTGCCAGTACAACCATTAATTCAATTAGCCTCTATAAAGATTCATTGCTTATGTTAGGTTCTGGGGGAGGTGGCATCATGTTTATTGATCCCATATCGTTTAAACGAAAGACAATTTCAACCCTGGACGGTCTCCCTTCAGACTTTATTAATTTCGTAGCAGCAGACAGTGATAACATCATTTGGGTAGGAACTGAACAAGGCATCACCAAACTTAAACTGAGCAATCAGCTACAGATAGAACAGAATCTTCATTATGGTTTCGAGAATGGACTAGAAGGTGTAGAAACAAATCGCAATGCATTTTTACTTGATGGAGAAAAGTATTTTGGATTGATTGATGGTGTTTATCGGTATAATGACCTTCCCAGAGAAGGCTGGAGTTCGTTCCCATTGCACTTGCGTGACATAGAAATATTTTACGGCCAGTATTCCAGCCGGGATTATGCAGATAGTCTTTCGGGTTTTTTTAGATTACCTTATAAGCCGAAAATACCTGCTGATAGAAATCATATCACCTTTCAGTTTAACAAGGTGGATAAACGTTATCCCTCTTCAGTCAGGTTCAAGTATTATCTGGAAAATTTTGATAAAACATGGTCGCAACCATCTCCGGTGGGAAGTGCTACCTACAGTAATCTTCCCCCTGGGGATTATGTTTTCAATGTTAAGGCTACCAACAATCATGGAAGTTGGGATAGAGAGCCATTGCGCTATGCCTTTATAATAAAAGCACCATTTTATCAAACGGAAACATTTCAAGTCTTATTGATTTTATTGTTGGCAGGCCTTATCATGTTGATTTTTTATCTACGTGTTCGTAAGAAGATAAATAGGATACTAGAGGTAGAACGAATCCGACAACAAGAACAAGAGAGCCTACGTAAGGAAATTGCGCGGGATTTTCATGATGAAATGGGAAATCAATTGACCAGGATTATCAATTATGTAAGCCTGATGAAATTGGATAGAAATGGTAATGCTGTGGCTTTGTACGACAAGGTGGAGGAATCAGCAAAATATTTGTACACGGGAGCTCGGGATTTTATATGGAGCATAGATCCTGGGAATGACGAGTTGTCAAAACTCTTCCTTCATATCCGCGATTTTGGGGAAAAATTGTTTGAGGAAAAGGAAATGATGTACCGTGCGCTTAATAGTATACAGAAATCTGTGCGTATTCCCTATGGATTTAGCAGAGAAATCAATCTCATTTTTAAAGAAGCAATGACCAATGCATTTAATCATTCAGAAGCAAAAAATGTGACATTTACTATGAGGGTTTTGGAAGATGCATATGAACTGAAACTGGTTGATGATGGCAGAGGATTTGACAAAGAAACACTAGCTAAGATGAATGGGTTAAAAAATATGCGAACAAGGGCGGAAAGAATTGGGGGTATTCTGTATATTCAAAGTTGTGTTGGAGTAGGAGTTGAAATACGCCTGGCGCTGCCAATGCTTATATTTAAAGAAAAAATATGAACACTGAACCTAAAAAACGAGTCCTGATCGTTGAAGATGATTCGGAAATCAGGAGCAGCTTTACCATGATCGTGGATAGCTCTCAAAATTTTACTGTTGTGAATGGATACAGCAACTGTGAGGATGCTATTAAACATTTGCATACTGATAAGCCGGACATTGTATTGATGGATGTGGAATTGCCAGGGGGAATGAATGGGATAAAGGGAACTAAGATTATAAAGGAGAAAAGCCCCAAGTCTGATATCATCATGGTTACTGTATATGAAGACAGTGAAATGGTATACGAGGCGCTTAAGTCTGGGGCCTCAGGCTATATTACCAAAAGTGCAAATTACATGGAGTTGCTCTCCGCTTTGGATGAAATCACCAGAGGTGGAGCTCCCATGAGCAGTAAGATTGCCAGAATGGTTATTGATAATTTTCATCTCAATCCTGACACGCCTCTTACCAAAAGGGAAACTGAGATATTACAACTGATCTCTGAGGGTAAAACTTATACACAGATATCAGAGGAACTCTTTATTTCTAAGGAGACCTCTAAAACACACATTAAAAATATTTATTCAAAATTACAGGTGAGAAGTAAATCCGAGGCCATCGCCAGGGCCAATCAGGATAAACTCATCTAGTTAAACCCCTTATGGCTGCAAATGGCCGTCTCTGGTTGCAAGGATGGCCGTTTTGCTTTTTAATTTTTGTATAGACTGAATTATCTTTAGATTTAGAATCGCACAAAATATCTCTATCCTTATGAATATCAATTTCAAACCATTTCTGATCATTCTCCTCTGTTTAGTTTCTGTCAGTCTTTTTGCACAAAGAAAAAAATCCAATACTCAGGAGTCACAGCCTTCCGTTCAACAATCCGCCATACAGATCAAAACGGCCGAAATGAAAAAATATGAAGGTTATTTCGAATTTTATTATGATGAAAAGCAAGACAAAATCTTTCTGGTTATTGATAAATTCAACACTGAATTCTTGTACGTCAATTCGCTTCCTGCGGGTATTGGTTCCAATGATATTGGATTGGACAGAGGTCAGCTTGGGGGTGAGCGAGTAGTAAAATTTGATAGAAGAGGCCCTAAAGTTCTTCTGATACAACCGAATTACAAATACAGAGCAATTAGCGATAATGCGATGGAACGTAGGGCGGTAGAGCAAGCATTTGCCCAGTCTGTTTTGTGGGGATTCACTGTGGTTGCGGAGGACCCCAATCGTGTGCTTGTGGATGCCACAGATTTTCTTCTCAGAGACTCACATGATATAATTGGTCAACTTAAATCCAGTAAACAGGGAAACTATACTTTGGATAAATCCCGCTCGGCCATTTACTTGCCCAGGGTGAAGAGCTTCCCCAAAAATTCTGAGTTTGAGGCAACCATAACTTTTGTAGGAGATGCTACCGGCAATTATATAAGAAGCGTGACACCTACTCCAGACAATGTTACAGTAAGACTACATCATTCCTTTATTGAATTGCCTGATGATAACTTTGAGCCACGCAAATTTGACCCTCGTTCTGGATATTATGAGATGTCTTATTATGATTATGCCACCCCTATAAGTGAGCCCATCGAAAAAATGTTTATCACGAAACATCGGTTAAAGAAAAAAGATCCCACTGCTGCAAAGAGCGAAGCTGTGGAGCCTATTATTTATTATCTTGATCCAGGCGCTCCAGAACCTATCCGCTCGGCTTTGCTTGATGGTGCCAAATGGTGGAATCAGGCGTTTGAGGCGGCAGGATATATTAATGCTTTTCAAGTTAAAATGCTGCCAGATGATGCAGATCCAATGGATGTGAGATATAATCTTATTCAGTGGGTTCATCGCTCTACGAGAGGTTGGTCTTATGGGTCTTCGGTAAGTGACCCACGTACTGGAGAAATTATCAAAGGTCATGTATCGTTGGGGTCCCTTCGTGTTCGACAAGACTTTCTAATTGCTGAAGGATTGCTTGCGCCTTATGAAGAGGGCAAACCAGTATCCAAAGAAATGGAACAAATGGCCCTGGCTAGGTTGCGACAATTGGCCGCCCATGAAGTAGGTCACACCATTGGGCTGGCACACTCCTACTCGTCCAGTACCGAGGGGCTTGCCTCTGTAATGGATTACCCACATCCGATGGCCGAATTGAAGGATGGCAAAATTAGCTTGGCCCATGCATACGATGATAAAATTGGCGCCTTCGATAAGGTGACAGTGGCCTATGGATACCAGGATTTTCCTCCAGGTACCAATGAAGACAAAGCACTCAATGATATTATTCAAAATGGATTGAAAGCTGGTTTAACATTTTTATCGGATCAGGACGCCCGACCGTTGGGAAGTGCGCACCCTTATACTCATTTGTGGGACAATGGTAAAGACGTATCAGATGAGCTTCTGAGAATGTTGGAAGTTCGATCCGTAGCACTCAAAAATTTCGGTGAAAAAAGCATTAAAATGAATACACCAATGGCAATGTTGGAGGAAGTACTGGTACCCATGTATTTCTTTCACCGATACCAAACGGAGGCCGCTGCCAAAGTAATTGGCGGATTGAATTATCGCTATGCACTTCGAGGTGACGGACAGCCTATAACTGAAATGATTTCTCCACAGGATCAGATCAAAGCCATTGAAGCGGTATTAAAAACAGTGGACCCCAGCGTGTTGGCGCTACCTGAAAGTATAATAAAATTGATACCACCAAGGCCTCTGGGTTATTCAAGACATCGCGAAGTGGTTAAAATCCGAACAGGGCTTACTTTTGATCCACTGGCGGCTGTGGAAAGCGCAGCCGATATGACTTTTGGTTTGTTATTGCATCCCGCTCGTGCAGCTCGTTTATATGAATATCATTCAAGGGATGCGAGACTCCCTAGTTTGGAAAATGTAATGGACAAGGCCGCTGCCTATACCTTTAAGGCAAATGCGAAGCCCGGGTACGAAGGTGCAGTACAAATCACTGTAAACAATGTGTTGCTCACTAATATGTTTTCATTGGCTGCGAGTGATCAATCTTCCACACAAGTGAAAGCGATTGCAAAGTTGCAAATAGACAAACTGAAAACATGGGTAACTGCCAAACTAAAGTCTACAAGTGATGAAGACTGGAAGGCACATTATAACCAGGTATTATCTCAAATTGAAAGGTTTGAAAAGAATCCTGATGATTTTAAAAATGAACAATTATTAGAAGCTCCTCCCGGTGCACCTATTGGTGATTTCGACATGGAATATTGCGGAGGATATTAAATTTCATTGCGCCACCTGACCTCATAAGTCGGGTGGCCTAATGCCCACTATCGAACCACTGTTTATAAATGCTTCTGCGTATAAAGTAGCAAATGAATATTTTAATTGCACACAAAGCAGTAATCCCTGCTTTCTTATATGGAGGTATTGAAAGGGTAATATGGTATTTGGGAAAGGAGTTGATCAGAGCGGGGCATAGTGTTACATACCTGGTCAACGAAGGGTCAAATTGTGATTTTGCTCCAGTCCTTTTCTTTGATCATTCCAAATCACTATCCGATCAAATTCCTGACTCAATTGACATGATTCATTTCCAGTATTACCCTGAAGAAGAAATTAAAAAGCCATACTTAATCACTTCACATACCAACATCAAAGCATCAATTGGATTAGATAGGAATACTGTATTTGTGTCGAAATATCATGCCTCCAGATATGGCTCCGATACTTTTGTTTATAATGGAGTGGACTGGTCTGATTATGGGAATCCAAACCTTGAGGGTAAAAGAAAGTATTTTCATTTCTTGGGGAAGGCGGCATGGAGGGTAAAAAATGTGCAAGGGGCCATCAATACTATTAAGCTGACTTCCCATGAAAAGATGAAGGTGCTTGGAGGGAATCGATTAAATATTAAAATGGGATTTCGGCTTACACTAAGTCCAAGGATAGGATTTTGTGGAATGGTAGGTGGAGAGGAAAAGAATGAATTGTTGAGACATTCAAAAGGGTTAGTGTTCCCTGTTAGGTGGCATGAGCCGTTTGGTATTGCCATTACAGAAAGCCTTTACTTTGGCTGCCCAGTTTTTGGGACACCTTATGGCTCGCTTCCTGAATTGGTCAATAAAGATGTTGGTTATCTGAGTAGCAACTCTTCAGAACTAGCGGAGGCCATTGAAGGGAGTGATTCTTACTCAAAAAAACGATGTCATGAATATGCTCGGGAGGAATTTAACTCAAAAAAGATGGCTGAAGCATATGTAAGAAACTACGAGAGAGTACTTAATGGAGATACACTAAACGCCAATCCACCAAAATTGCTACAAAAGCAAATGGAAAAATTTTTACCATGGACGAAATAATTCATGAGAACTGAAAATTGAACGCTTACAGTTGCCTCTGCCTCAACGCCTCAAATACCACAATGGCAGCAGACACGGACACATTCATGGAATCAATTTTTCCTTTCATGGGGATAATAATGTTGGCAGCTGAATTTTTTATCCACGCCTCAGTTAACCCGCTGGACTCGCTGCCCATAACAATGGCACAAGGTTGCTGAAAGGAAGCAGACGTATAAGGAATGGAACCACCTAAATAGGTACAAAATATTTTAATCTGCTTCGCCTTTAGCCATGCAATGGTTTCATCAGAAGTGGCAGCAGCGATTTGATTAGTGAATACACAACCTATACTGGAGCGAATCACGTTGGGATTATAAAAATCTGTTTGTGGATCACAACAAACAACCGCATCGACACCCGCTGCATCAGCTGTTCTTAATATAGCTCCCATGTTTCCGGGTTTTTCAACAGCTTCTAAAACCAATAGGAGTGGATTATTCTTTAATTGCAATTGATCCAACCTGTTGCTCTTTTGCTTGGCAATAGCGACCACACCCCCGGTGGTTTCTCGATAGGCTATTTTTTCAAACACATTTTGTCCCACAGCCCACAACTGACTTTTTTGAAACCCAGCCTTTTGAAGGGTAGTCTCATCAATCAGGTGTGTGGAATAAAAAATAGATTCAATTTCATATCCATTATTTTTTGCAAGCTTCAATTCCTTTAGCCCCTCAATCACAAATAAGCCCAGTTTTTTGCGCTCCCTGGATTTATCAAGAGAAATAAGGTGTTTTATCTTTGGGTTACTGTGACTGATGATGACAGGATGCATAGAGATTTTGGCTTTACACAGTTTTATTATAATATGGCCTTGTTTTTATACAGAGACAGCAATATAAATAGGGTAAAGGTTGGTAAATATCGGCTATTTTTTTCATTGTTAAATTGGCCAATCTGCTACATGGTCACCACCTCAATTACAAAGTTTACTTGCAAATTCTGAGACATTAATGTGGAAGTTGAACCAGCAGTGGTGCCATCTTTTCATTTATCCTACAGAAGGCCGACTAAGTTTGTTACTTTAACGAAACACCAATACCTTTCGCGCTATGCAAATGCACTATCCTTCCGGTTGGAAAGCATATGAATTAATCGACTCTGGGAATTTTGAAAAACTGGAGCGGTTTGGAGATTATGTTTTGATACGACCAGAGCCCCAGGCAATCTGGGAGCCGTTCCTATCACCAGAAGAGTGGCGCCTTAGGGCGGATGCTCATTTCAACAGGGAGCAAAAGGAGAACTATCGTTTTGGTGAAGATGCCAAAGGAGGTTGGAAGAAAAAGAATAATAAGATGCCAGATAGTTGGCAAATTGATTATCACCACCATCTGTTGAAACTTACCTTACGTTTGGCCTTGACTGGGTTTGGTCATGTGGGAATTTTTCCGGAACAGGCAAATAACTGGGACTTCATATTTGAAACTGTGAGTTCCTGGAGGAATGGTACCTCCAAAGTGCTTAACCTTTTTGCTTATACCGGTGCAGCTTCAGTGGTTGCTCGTATGGCGGGTGCAGAGGTGACACACGTGGATTCTTCTCGCCCAGGGCTCAATTGGGCCAATCAGAATATGCAATTGAATCATCAAAATGACATTCGTTGGGTATATGAGGATGCACTGAAATTTGTAAAGCGGGAAGTGAAACGCGGAAATAAATACAATGGGATCATTATGGACCCACCCCCCTATGGAAGGGGCCCAGGAGGGGAAAAGTGGATGTTGCAGGATAAACTCAACGAGTTGGTACGGTTGAGCAGCGAATTGCTACTACCAAAACAAAGGTTCTTTATCTTAAGTATGTATGCAGTAGGCCTTTCTGCTCAGGTGGGTTTAAATGTTGTTCAATCTCATTTTCAGGTTGAAAACCCTGATTTTGGAGAGTTTTATCTCCATTCAAATAAAGAAAGACACTTACCCATGGGAACCTTTTTGCGATTTAGAGGTTAAAAAAGTATTACCAAGCACTCAACTGGTTTAACTAATCATCAAATTAAATCTATCTTTGCGCCCTTTATTTATTAGAAGGAGAATCTAGCTTATATGGACGTTAACAAAATTAGAAATATTGCAATTATTGCCCACGTAGACCACGGGAAGACCACAATGGTGGATAAACTGCTTCATGCAGGCCATGTATTTAAGGATCACGAAAATCCAGGAGAACTAATCATGGACAGCAATGATCTGGAGCGTGAGCGTGGAATTACCATTTTGGCCAAAAACGTGTCTGTACGCTACAAAGACTATAAAATTAATGTGATTGACACCCCTGGCCACAGCGATTTCGGTGGAGAGGTAGAAAGAGTGCTCAATATGGCTGATGGATGTCTACTTTTGGTAGATGCTTTTGAGGGGCCTATGCCGCAGACCCGTTTCGTACTGCAAAAGGCATTGGAACTAGGCCTGAAACCTATTGTGGTGATCAATAAGGTGGATAAGAAAAACTGTACCCCTGATGAAGTACACGAGTTGGTTTTTGACCTGATGTTTTCCCTAGATGCCACTGAAGATCAATTGAATTTTCCTACATTTTATGGTTCGGCCAAACAAGGTTGGATGAGCAAAGATTGGAGGCAGCCTACTGAGGATATTACTGCACTCCTGGAGGGTATTATTGAATATATACCTGCACCAAAAGTAGAGGAGGGCAAGACTCAAATGTTGATTACTTCCCTTGAATACTCATCTTACATAGGAAGAGTTGCCATTGGGCGGGTACATCGTGGGGAATTGAAGCCTGGCCAACCAGTGGCTTTGGTAAAAAGAGACAGGGCAGGCATAACCAAAACGAGAATTAAAGAACTTTATATTTTTGAAGGGTTTGATAAGAAAAAAGTAGACGTAGTAAGGGCAGGTGAGATTGCCGCGCTCGTAGGCTTAGAAGGTTTTGAGATTGGCGATACAGTAGCTGATATTGATAATCCGGAGCCTTTGAAAAGCATAGCCATCGATGAGCCTACTATGAGTATGCTTTTTACCATTAATAATTCACCTTTTTATGGTAAAGAAGGAAAGCTGGTAACCTCTCGCCATATTAAAGACAGACTGCACAAAGAGCTGGAAAAAAATCTGGCCATGCGTCTGGGTGAAACTAATTCTGCAGATAGCTTTATTGTGTTTGGAAGGGGTGTTCTTCACTTGTCTGTGCTTATAGAAACCATGCGCAGAGAAGGATATGAATTGCAAATCGGCCAGCCACAGGTAATTTTTAAGGAAATAGATGGGGTAAAATGCGAGCCAATGGAAGAATTGACCGTTGACTTGCCTGAAGATGTTTCTGGTAAGGCGATTGAGGTAGTTTCAGTGCGTAAAGGCGAAATGACCAACATGGAACCTAAGGCCGATCGTATGATCTTAAAATTTATTATGCCTTCACGGGGTATCATTGGACTAAGAAGTTACTTAATGAACGTTACAGCCGGAGAGGCGGTAGTGACACATCGATTTAAAGAATATCAACCTTACAAAGGATCAATCCCTGGGAGGATTAACGGGTCGTTAATTAGCATGGAACAAGGTGAGGCCATTCCTTATAGTTTACACAATCTTCAAGACCGAGGAAAATTTTTTATTGATCCTAGTGATCCAGTCTATGAGGGGCAGGTAATTGGTGAGCATAGTAGGGGAGGGGATTTGGTAGTGAATGTGACCAAAACCAAAAAACTAAGTAACGTACGAGCTTCAGGGTCTGATGAGAAAATGAAAATTGCGCCTGCTATTAGGTTTTCCCTGGAGGAAGCGCTTGAATATATCCAGTCGGACGAATATGTGGAGGTAACGCCAAAGTCCATAAGATTGAGAAAAATTCACCTTAATGAAAACGATCGCAAACGCGAAAGAAACAAGGCAGGTGCGAATGCATAGACTTTTATTTATCCCGTTAATTCTTGTGATGGTGAATGCAATGGGGCAGGATCCAATAGGACAGGCTCCAAAATGGAAAAAATGGGAGATAGAGGCCGATACATTAATGAACCGACAAAACTTTGAGGGCGCTATTAAATTATACTCCAAAGTTATCAAGTCCTCTCAACTCAAAGACAAATCTACCTACTCATCAGTTTACAAAAGGGCTGTTTGCTATTATAACACAGCTCAGTTTGAAGCTTCGCTGCATGACATTGAAACCTTTATGGCAGAGTACCCCAATCAGTTTCAGGCACACTTGCTCAAGGCTTTTGTTTACAGGGAAACTGATGATAAAGAAAACCAGCTAAAGGCTTTGAACGAAGCATTGGCCATACAGCCAGGTGACCCTGGACTTATCAAATGGCGATCAGGACTTTACATGGAAGATGGTGAATATCAAAAAGTAAAGCAGGATTTACAATACGTCAAATCCATCCAGAATGATCCGGAAGTGGAGATGTACTTGGGGTTTGCCTATTACAATTTACAACAGGTAGACAGTGCCTTTATTTCACTGAACAAGGCCATCGAACTCGACCCCACCTACCTGCCCGCTTATTTGTATGGAGGATCTTTCAGTTTGCAGGAAAGTAATAACGAGCTGGCCCTGAAATACCTGGATGTAGCACTAAAACTTGATCCGGAAAATTTGAATGCACAATTTTATAAGGGTGTTGCATTGCTCGAATTGGATCGTATAAATGAAGGTTGTAGCCTCCTTGCCAAAGCATTCTATGCAGGAGAAGATGATGCAGGGGATTATCTTAAGGAGAAATGCTACTCTTTATCCAAATAGGCCAAACTTCTATTGACATATTCTTGTTATCGTTGGTAGCGTGTAATTTCTAGACAAGATTAACGTTAATGAGTATATGATGCGGTCATTTATTTTAATGATAGGGCTAAGTCTGCTTATAGTCGGATGTCAGCCTATGCCTGATGTCGAAGCGCTTAATCAAAACCTGATTGTTCAAACAGATTATGATGCATCCGTAAGCTTCAATGATTACACTACCTACACTCTTACGCTCGACACCCTGGGGCTCATTTCAAATAATAGCAAAGATACCCTACAGCTAGGGCCTTATGCCAAGGACATCACTGCCAAAATCAAGGCCAACATGGATGCGCGGGGTTATATCTATGTAGACAAAAATCAAAATCCTGATTTGGGCTTTGTGGCCTTTATTGTGAATGACTTTAAGGTTTATCAAACTATCTCCTATCCGAGCTATGGTGGTGGCTATTATTCGTCTTATTATGGTTACTATTACCCACGAGTTAATACATATGCCTCCAACTCTGCTGCCCTTATACTTGAGCTAGTTGATCTCAATAAGAAAACAAGCCAAAATCAATTCAAACTGATATGGACCTGTTATATCGGTGACATAGTATCCTCTGTTGATCCTTTTCAAAAGTCGGTGGAAGCGGTAGACCAGGCATTTGTTCAATCCTCTATTATTGGAAGATGAAATACAGTTTATTTATCATCTTGTTTTTTGGAATTGTAAATCAAATGCATGCACAATACTTTGATAAAACCTATTCGGTGGCACTTGATATCAATGTGCCGGTGACCAATATAGATTATGTAAACAAGGTGAGCGCCAGAGGATTTAAGTTAGGTTATAGAGAGATGATCAACGAGAAGCTTTTCGGTGGAGTTGATTTTACCAATAGTACTTACACCAGATATATCCCAAGGCAGACCTACACCAATAGCACTAATGCCACGACCACAGACCTGTTCAATTATGCCTATAGCTATGGATTAACCCTGAGTTTTGATTACTTTTTCAAAACCGAACAAAAATTTATGCCCTATGCAGGACTGGGGGTTGGAGCTTCTTTTATGAATTATCGTCAATTCTTCAATGCATACTCTAACCAGGATGAAAATTGGGGGGTATTGGTTAGGCCTCAAGGCGGATTTCTATACAAATTAAAAGAAGATTCGCGATGGGCTTTTCTGGCGGGTATTCATTATGATTATTCTTCTGCCAAAAGCAAAGATTTTGGGCTTGATGCGTTCAACAATATTGGCGTTCAAGTAGGTGTAATCATGCTAGAATGGTAGGTTTTCATGTACTTTAGTTAATCCACTTTCTCTGCTTGTTCTCTGGCGGGATCGGGTTATTTTTGCACCATGCCGGAACAGATTCTTATCCTTGATTTTGGTTCTCAGTACACCCAATTGATCGCCCGAAGGGTACGAGAGCTCAATGTTTACTGTGAAATCCACCCATTTAACCGCATTCCTGCCATTACAGGCGATATAAAGGGAGTAATCTTGTCTGGCAGTCCTTGTTCTGTCAGGGACAAGGGCGCGCCAGATATTGATCTTTCTCTATTTGGATCCGTACCCATATTGGGTGTTTGCTATGGGGCTCAATTGATGGCGCATAAAAGTGGTGGTGAGGTAAAACCATCCCAAACACGAGAGTATGGCCGGGCAAAACTTACTACAGTAGATCATCACAATGAATTATTGAAAGACGTACCGCAAGACTCGCAAGTATGGATGTCACATGCCGATACCATTGTGTCACTTCCTGAGGAGTACCAGATCATTGCAAGCACTCCCTCCGTAAAAGTGACCGCTTTTGCCCACAAAACAAAAAAACATTATGCCATTCAATTTCATCCTGAAGTAACCCACTCTACCGAAGGAAAAAACCTGCTTCGTAATTTCGTGGTGCACATATGCGGATGTGAGCAAGGTTGGACCCCTAACCAATTTGTAGAATCCACCATAGCAGTTCTAAAAAAGAAACTGGGCAATGATAAAGTGGTGATGGCCCTTTCTGGTGGGGTGGACTCCACCGTAGCTGCGTCATTAATACACCATGCGATAGGAAAGAATTTATACTGCATTTTTGTGGATAATGGATTACTTCGTAAGAACGAGTTTCAACAAGTGCTTGACTCCTATGAGGGGATGGGACTAAATATCAAGGGCATTGACGCAAAAGATAAGTTTTATGTGGCCTTAAAAGGACTTACAGATCCAGAGCAAAAACGGAAGGCCATTGGCAAAACATTTATAGAAGTATTTGATAAGGAGGCACATCGTATTTCTGATGTGAAGTGGTTAGGGCAGGGTACTATCTATCCGGATGTGATTGAATCAGTTTCTGTAAATGGCCCTTCGGTGACCATTAAATCCCATCACAATGTAGGTGGACTGCCTGCAAAAATGAATTTGAAGGTTGTGGAGCCATTGAATACTTTATTTAAAGATGAGGTAAGGTTGGTGGGTAAATCCATGGAACTAGATCCAACGATACTTGGACGACATCCATTCCCCGGACCGGGTTTGGGGATTCGAATTTTAGGCGACATTACGATCGAAAAGGTACGAATATTGCAGGAGGTGGATCATATCTTTATTAATGGTTTGCGAGAGAAGAATTTATATGATGAGGTGTGGCAAGCAGGAGCAATGTTGCTGCCTGTTCAATCGGTGGGGGTGATGGGTGATGAGAGAACTTACGAAAGCGTGGTTGCCCTGAGGGCCGTGATCAGCGTGGACGGAATGACGGCAGATTGGTCGCATTTACCTTATGAATTTTTAAGCGAAGTGTCATCTGCTATTATTAACAATGTAAAAGGAGTGAACAGGGTGGTTTATGATATTAGTTCCAAGCCACCCGCAACCATAGAGTGGGAGTAACTATTTGTAAATACTCATGAGTACAAATAAAAAAAGTGCGTTAATTATTCTGCTGATTGCTTTGGTGGTTTCATCTACCCTCCAGGCACAAGACTATAAACGGCAGTATAAATCCGCGCGCGAGTTTTTTAATGAGAAACAATACGGACTTGCATTGGAGGCTTTTAAACCTCTTGTTGTCTACGATAAGGACAATGCTTATCTAGAGTATTCCTCTTTCTTTTATGCACTGTCCGCTTACCACCAGAAATTCACTTCGGTCGCAAAAGACATGCTGCT
The DNA here is from genome assembly GCA_019638285.1 of Cyclobacteriaceae bacterium. GTDB lineage: Bacteria > Bacteroidota > Bacteroidia > Cytophagales > Cyclobacteriaceae > ELB16-189. The sequence goes on from JAHBUB010000029.1 coordinate 29,781, forward strand.
GCAGATCAAGCAACTCTATCCAACCTGGAGCCAGATGCCGGAAGTGAATTATTGGATGGCCAAAATATATTTTGATCAGCATCAGTATTTTCAGGCCATGCAGATGTTGGGGGCTTACCCAACCCTTAATCATCAAAAGAGTGTGTCGGAAATGAAAGCACACTACCTCAAGGAAATTGATGATGTAGAGGTATTGAGAATGATGTTAGAGGAACACGCGCAGGACACGGTGGTTGCAAAGACTTTGGTAAGGGCGATATCAAAACAACCGTTTCTTGATCAGGATGCCCAACTTATTAATTCATTGATTGCCAAATTTGGATTCAACCGAGAGGAATTTGAATCCACCCTTAAACCAGTCAATGTCTTTAAAGAAGAGTATGTAGTATCTCTACTTTTTCCTTTTTTGGCAAAATCTTTAGAGCCCACTACATCTACCAAAGTAAATCAAAGCATTCTTGATTTGTACTTAGGAATTAAAATGGCAGCAGACTCACTCAAAAAGCAGGGAATAAATATCGATTTGCGGTTGTACGATACTGAACGAAGTATTGAAGCAACCAATTCATTGTTGGAAAAGGAAGAACTTAAAAGCACAGACCTGTTAGTGGGTCCCTTGTTCCAAAATCAAGCAGCACCAGTTCGGGACTTCTCCATTAATAATAAGATTAATATGATAAGTCCTGTTTCCAGCAACACAGAGTTTTTTGGCTCCAACCCTTTTGGGCTACTTTTACAGCCAAGCAGTGAGACCATAGGAGAGCGATCTGCTGAATGGATTGCTGCCAACATCCCAAATAAAAATTGCATGGTCTTTTATGGGGAAACTCCCAAAGATACTGTGACGGCAAACAGTTTTTTAAAGAGAGCAAAGGAACTTGGATTGAACATTGTGTGGACTGAAAAAATATCCCGTGAAAACAGTGTGACGATTTATAATAGATTGGCAACACCGGTTGAGTACGATGAGTTTAAGAATCCTATTGAGTTTGAATTGAAGATAGATAGTATCGGTAGCGTATTTATGGCTTCAGATGATCCCATCCTTTATACCAAAGTGATCAGTGGAGTTGAGACCAGGGGTGATTCCGTAATCATAGTTGGAAATGAGTCCTGGTTGAATAACGCTGCGGCAAATTTTGCTACCTACGAACGCATGCATATTACTATGTCGGCTCCAACCTTTACGAGGGTCTCTGATCCGAATTATACAACGTTTAGAAAAAATTTCATTCGCAAACATGGTGTAGTGCCTACAGAGAATTCAAAAATTGGTTACGAGTTCATGTGGTTCGTTGGTCATTGCCTAAAGGAATACGGAGTGTATTTCCAGGAAGGGTTGAGAGAGAGGACCTTTGTTCCAGGGTACCTATTCAGAGGTTATGATTTCAGCGCAGGCCAGTCAAACCTGTTTGTGCCCTTTATCCATTTTAAAGGAGGCGAGGTTGAGTTTATAGGAAACCTTCCAATGAGTAATAAATAGACCGATTGAGTGATTATATTACACTAAAGTAGGGTTAAGCCTTCTTTTCATTAATTTTCAGATTACTAAGTATAAGACCGGAATCCTTTATTTATAGAGGGGAATATATGTTTTTGTTACCTTTATGGTTTGACTAGAATGTCATGAGACTAAAAATACTACTTGGATTACTTCTGTTAACAGCCTCATTAGTAACTTTTGCTCAAGGAGAACGAAAGGATATGGGGGCGGTAACTTACGAAGAGATATATGATGAGCCTTATGGGATCAATAAGCTTTTCATTGGTTTTCAGCCCTTGTACGGAGAGGCTTTCGCTACTAACGTAAACGCAGGATTTGGTGTAGAAGCCACTTTTTACTATCAGGATAAGATGGATTTCAGTGCCCATTTCAGAAAGCCCTATAGCACCAGCTTTTTTGATCTCAATAAAGACTTAGCTTCTAAGAATGCGACAACAAACACCAAACCACAAAGCTTCAGTTATCTGGAATTTGGAGGGACTTATCATTTTAAAGATGTAGAGGAAACATCCAAAACTAAAATGGTATTGTATAGGAATAGCTACAAAGGAAATAAATGGGCAGGTCGTGTACCCTTGACTGCTGAGGTGCCAGCGAAGGTAAGGAAGATTTATGGAGCCAGGTTAGGTGGAATCATCTGGAATGCGACTGCAGATTTAAACAGGGTAATGGAAAAGCAAGATTTAGCTTACAATGATTTGGTAAGCAGTGAAGGGAATGGTTTGCCAGCGACTTACGTAGATAATTTTGGAAGAACTCAGGATGTACGTGTTTTCAGTAATCTGTCAACCGCAGGTTTGTACGTAGGAAGTTCCATTTCGTGGTTTCGCAATATAGCAGTGAGTTTTAATAATTATGAGGATGCAGTAGATGATGGTATGTTGACACTTTATTTCGACATTCTTTATTCACCAGCTCTCAGCATGGATCCTGTTAAATACCTTGGAACCGAATATTCTATAGATGCTATTAAAACCAACTCCATAGGTTTTCGCCTTGGCATTGATGGAAAGTTTAACCGTACATTAAGTTGGTCGTATGGTGGTGAGCTTGGCTATCGTCCCAGTGTTAAAGGAGAAGGTTTCTTTGCCATGTTCAAAATCAGTTTCCCCGTATTCGGTACCAACCTTGATTATAAAGTGGAGTCATTCGGCCAATAAAAACTTCTGATGGCTTGGGACATTCTCATAACAAATATTAAAGGTCTTGCTCAGGTTCGTGATAGCACCCTTACAGTATTGTCAGGATCAGCTATGGCTGATTTACCTGTAATAGAAGAAGCATTTCTTGCGATTTCCGATGGTAAGATTGCTGACTATGGGGAAATGCAATCATTACCAAATGTTACAGCCGATCGGGTTATTGATGCCAAGGGTAGATTTGTATTTCCATCATTTGTTGATTCCCACACACATCTGATTTTTGCTGCCAGCAGAGAGGAAGAGTTTGTAATGAAGATAAAAGGAGCCAGTTATGCAGAGATAGCAGCTAGCGGAGGAGGTATTTTAAATTCGGCACAGAAACTTCAACACATGTCCGAGGACGAGCTTTTTGAACGATCGCTAGCCAGGGCACAAGAAATAATAAAATCCGGAACAGGTGCAGTGGAAATAAAGAGTGGGTATGGATTAACCGTGGCGGATGAGTTGAAAATGTTGAGAATAGCCCGAAGAATTGGTGAAGAAACACCGTTAAAAGTAAAAACAACTTTCTTGGGTGCGCATGCGGTTCCAAAATCACATACGAAATCTGAGTATATTCAGCTTGTAGTTAAAGAAATGATCCCTGCGGTTGCAGAAGAGAAACTGGCGGATTATATCGATGTGTTTTGTGAAGAGGGGTTTTTTAATACGGATGAGACTGAGCTGATTTGTGAGGAAGGTAAAAAGTATGGAATGAAACCTCGTCTTCATGCCAATCAATTGCATCGATCGGGTGGAGTTCAGGTAGGGGTAAAAGTAAATGCGATTAGTGTGGATCATCTTGAGAATATAGGCAAAGAAGAAATAGAGGCCTTAAAAAGAGGCAATACTATCCCTACCGCTTTGCCAGGGGCAGCCTTCTTTTTAAATCTTCCCTTTCCTCCGGCCAGGGACATTATTAATGCTGGCCTTCCCCTCGCAATTGCATCAGACTATAACCCAGGTAGCTCTCCTTCAGGCAACATGTCATTGATGGTGGCACTGGCCTGTATAAAAATGAGAATGACACCGGAGGAGGCGTTTAATGCTGCCACTATCAATACAGCCGCAGCAATGGAGATACTGGAAACCCATGGCAGCATTACCAGAGGTAAGACTGCTAATGTGTGCATTACAATGCCTATTCCCACCCTGGCTTATCTTCCCTATAGTTTCGGTAGTCAGCTTGTAGGTCAAGTGATTATCAATGGAAGATTAATTAACTAAGAACGAATTACTTCTACAGAAAAGGTGACCTTTGCTTTAAGGCTGTCAGCTACTGAACAGTATTTTTCCAACGACAGTTTTGCTACTTTGTATAACTCATCTTCTGTTATATCCGGTGAAGTGATTTTATAATGACAATGCACTTTTGTGAATGATTTTGGGTTCTCACCCCTTCTTGCACCCTCCGTTTCGGTGATAAATTCAATAATTGTTTTTTTTCTTTTTTTAAGCATGATGGTAATATCCACGGCACCACAAGCGCCTACGGCTGACAGTAGCAATTCTACTGGAGATTGATTTTTTTTTAAATCAGCCTTTCTCATATCAATTCGTACTTCTTGCCCCAGTTCGTTGTGCGCCACATACACCTCATCTTCAATCATTCGTGTTATAACTTTCATAATGCTATTGTTTTATTCCGCATGAAATTAATTATTATTGCTATGTGCAGCTAACCGATAGCCTCAAATCTTTAATACGTGATGTTCCGGACTTTCCTAAACCCGGGATCGTGTTTAAGGACATTACCCCACTATTGAATGACCCCCAGATTGCCAGAGAAGTAGTGGAAGCATTGGCTGCTCCCTACTACGGAAAGGAAGTTGATGCCATTGCCGCTATAGAAGCCAGAGGATTTTTGTTTGGGTTTCTATTGGCGCAAGAATTGAAGGTTCCATTTATACCAATCCGGAAGGAGGGAAAGCTTCCTTATAAAAAGGTGACTGAGAAGTATGCATTGGAGTACGGCACTGCTATCATCGAAATGCATGAGGATGCTGTAAAAAAGGATTGGCAGGTGTTAATACATGATGATTTGCTAGCTACAGGAGGCACTGCCAATGCGGCAGCCCAGTTGATTCAAAGATTGGGTGGAAAGGTACTTGGGTTTTCATTTATCGTCAATCTTGAATTTTTGAAAGGAAGACGAATGCTGGAAAGAAAATATAATTGTACCACTGGCTACTTAATTGAGTACTGAAAATGTAACTTTTCTACTATTTTTGTGTTTAAGGAGTTGTGATAGACTTGACACGAATACCCATATTTCCTTTAGCTATTTTTCCACTTCCTGGAGAATTAGTGCCATTACATATTTTTGGACCACGCTATCGTCAACTTTTAGATGATGCAGAGAAAGGAGATATTTCATTTGGGATTTTTTTTAATCATGTAGATAATACTCATAAACTAGGATCATTAGTAAAATTAGAGAGCGTGATCAAACGCTTTCCAGGTGGAGAATCTGATATTATTGTGAAGTGCATCGATATTTTTAGAATGGAATCACTCCATCGCACATTTAAAGACAAACTCTATCCTGGAGGGGATATAGAACGCTATCAAGTTGATTTAAAAAAACCGGTTAAAGGCAAATTACAAAAGGAATTTGGATCTTATTTGAAATTGCTGCTCATTCCGAATGCCAAGCAGGTTACCTCTATTTTTCAAATAGCCAATGAGCTTAGCCTTGATAACCAGGATCGACTAAAATTTGTGGCGATAGATGGAGAAAAAAAGGAAGCATTTCTGTTATCCCGATTGCGGTATCAAATTCGCCTTGTACTTGAAGCGGAGAAGTCAAAGGATGTATTCCATCTCAATTGATTGTTCAAATAGGCTACTCAATCTATTTTTTGATTTTCTCTTTGTCTTTAAAATATTTTCGAAATAAGAAATGATGCCGTAGGGCTTCCATATCTTCACTAAATTTTCCTGTACCAATATTTAGATTTTTTAAAGTGACCCGTAAATCATTTGCCATTGTAGTGTCCTTCATCAATGCAGGAATGGCTCCTTCACCTTTCCCCAGCTCTGAGAGCATTTGATTTAGATTATCAATTGATGAATTGACTTTGATGGAGGCTGTTTCGAGTCCTTCTAATGTAGATATAATTTTCACTTGGGTGCTGGTGTCATTAATGATCCATCCGGCAAGTCCGTTTCCTTCGTTAACTTGCGTGGAAATTTGATTAAGTTGAGAAAGGATTTCATTGGTCTGAACAGTTGCCCTTTTGAGATTAGTGACAGTTATAAATACTTGTTGTCTCAGGCTTGTGTCGTTGAGTAGATAAGATACAGTGCCTTTTCCTTGTTTAATTTCTTGCACAATTTCCAATAGATCGGAGGTGAGTAATGCCGCATTTTCATTGGTTGTGGTGAGCGTTTTTAAAATATCGTCTGTCTTTATTCTACTGTAAGTTTGCAGCAAGTCTCCATCATTTACAATCTTGGACGCTCCTTTGCCAGGGCTTATATTGACGAGCATATTGCCCATGAGTCCGTCAGTACCTATGGTGGCAATGGCATTTTGCTTAATGTGTGTTCTTACCTCTTCACGAATGCGCATAGTTACCTCAATGATAGAATCATTCTGGATTTCAACAGAGAGCACGGAACCTACATTGATTCCGGAGAGCCTTACATTGTTTCCGGCTTGTAGCCCATTCACATTTCCAAATTTTACTTTGAGATTGAAGGTGTTGCTGAAGATGTCTTTTTTCTGGCCGATTAAATAAACTGTGATAACAAGTATGACCGCGCTGACGATTACAAAAACTCCAAGCTGTAGTGTTCTTTTTCTTGATGTTTCCATGGTTTTATTTATTTCTTAAAAAACTCTTGCACTACCGGATCACTTGATTGCTCAAGCACACCGTAACTTCCTTCTATATAATTTTTACCTTCTGATAAAATAACAATCCGATTGGTTGTAATTTTAGCGCAGGCCAGATCGTGTGTTATGATGAGTGCGGAAGTTTTATATTGTTCCTGCACTTTATTAATTAAATGACTTATTTCCCTTCCGGTGATTGGATCCAATCCGCCTGTGGGTTCATCATAAAGGATAATTTTTGGTCGGAGGATAAGCGTACGTGCTATGGCCACTCTTTTTTTCATACCACCAGATAATTCAGCGGGCATTAAGTCTAATGTGTGTAAAAGCCCAACACTGTCCAGGGCTTCCTCTACTCGCACCAGCAGGGTTTTGGAGTCATCATTTTTTTCATGATGTCTTCGCATGGGGAATTCGAGGTTTTCCCTTACAGACATAGAATCGTAGAGCGCTGATCCTTGAAACAAAAAACCAACATCCCTTCTAATAGAGTTCAATTTCTTTTGTGTCATGTCGGACATAGATTGGCCAAGTACTCTCATTTGTCCACTATCAATTTTAATCAACCCGATAATGCATTTAATTAGCACGGATTTGCCCGATCCAGATTTACCCAGCAAGGCAACATTTTCCCCATCCATTAAGGTAAAATCGAACCCACGCAATACATGATTGTTGCCAAACGATTTATGCAAATCTTTTATTTCTATGACGGGCTTTTTAAAGTTATTTTCCTGAATCATCATAGATCGTAAAAAATATCAGAAATAAGGACAGCAATGAAATCAAGAACAAAAACCAACATAGAGCTGATCACCACGGCTTCATTGGCGGTTCTGCCTACACCCTCTGTTCCCTTGCTGGAGTTAAACCCTTTATAGCAACTTACTATAGCAATAGCAAATCCAAAGAAAAATGACTTAACAATAGATGGAATTAAATCTCCGTAGTTGAGATATTCAAATACCTTACTAAAATAGAGTTGTAGAGTTACACCCCCTTTCAGGTACTCTACCATTGCAGATCCGATCAGAGATACAAGATCAGCGAATACCACCAATACAGGTAACATGATAGTGGCAGCGGTTACACGGGTAATCACCAGGTATTTGAATGGATTGGTGCCTGATACCTCCATGGCATCTATTTGTTCTGTTACTTTCATGGAGGCTAGTTCTGCACTAATACCTGATCCCACTTTGCCAGCACAAATAAGCGCAGTGATAACAGGCCCAATCTCCCGCACAATGGCAATACCTACCATAGAGGGCATCCAGGACTCAGCGCCAAACTCGACCAATGTAGGCCTGGTTTGTAAAGTTAGCACAATGCCCATAATGAATCCGGTGGAACCTACCAGACCAATGGATTTATTCCCAATAAGGAAGGATTGTTTCAGTAATTCCTGAAATTCATAAGGCGGAAATAAAACTTCACGGAAATACCGGGCAGAAAATTGAGTAATTTCACCAGTGGTAATAAAAAACTTTTTTATCCTCCTTAACATAACTAGCTTCTAACTTGAAAGTTAGTTCTCAATGAGGAGGTAAATAATGACAGGAGTCATGTGAAACCATGACTCCCGTAAGTTTTATTACATATTGCGTCTGTATTGTCCGCCAACCTCAAAAAGTGCTTTGGTAATTTGCCCTAATGAGCAAACTTTAGTAGCATCCATCAATGCCTCAAAGATATTCTTGTTATGGATAGCTGCCTGCTGAATTATTTCAACTTGTTGGCTCGCTTTTTCTGACTGAAACTTATGAAGGTGTTTCAACATATTGATCTGATACTCTTTTTCTTCTTCGGTGGCACGAATCACTTCCTTAGGAATAATGGTAGGTGACCCTTTAGAACTAAGAAAAGTATTCACCCCGATAATGGGGTATTCCCCGGTATGTTTTAGTGTTTCATAGTACAGACTTTCTTCCTGAATTTTACCGCGTTGATACATGGTCTCCATGGCGCCCAATACACCGCCTCGTTCTGTGATACGATCAAATTCCAACAGCACTGCTCCTTCCACCAGATCAGTGAGCTCTTCAATAATAAAAGATCCTTGAAGTGGATTTTCATTTTTGGCAAGCCCCAGTTCTTTATTAATAATCAGTTGGATGGCCATGGCCCTGCGCACTGATTCTTCTGTAGGTGTAGTGATCGCCTCATCGTAAGCATTAGTATGCAATGAATTACAATTATCATAAATGGCATAGAGGGCTTGTAAAGTAGTTCGGATATCATTGAAGTCAATTTCCTGAGCATGCAATGATCTTCCGGATGTTTGGATGTGATATTTCAACATCTGACTGCGGGCATTGGCACCATATTTGTTTTTCATTGCCTTGGCCCAGAGTCTTCTGGCTACTCGTCCAATTACTGCATATTCTGGATCCACTCCATTGGAAAAGAAGAAGGAAAGATTAGGTGCGAACGCATTGATATTCATTCCCCGACTGAGATAATACTCTACATAAGTAAAGCCATTGGCCAGTGTAAATGCCAGCTGGGTAATAGGGTTGGCCCCTGCCTCGGCAATGTGGTAACCTGAGATAGAAACAGAATAAAAATTACGTACATTATTTTCAATAAAATATTGTTGTACGTCACCCATTAACCGCAAGGCAAACTCGGTAGAAAAGATACAAGTGTTCTGTGCCTGATCCTCCTTAAGGATATCGGCTTGTACAGTGCCACGAACTTGTGATAACGTTTCTGTTTTTATCTTTTCGTAAACTGTTCTGGGTAAAACCTGATCCCCTGTAACTCCTAACAACATCAATCCCAATCCATCATTTCCCTTTGGCAATGGCCCCTGATAAGAGGGGCGTTCCGATCCTTTATAGATGCTTGTAATTTTTTTATTTACTTCGTCTTCGAGACCATTTTGTTTAATGTAAATCTCGCATTGCTGATCGATCGCAGCATTCATAAAATAACCCAATAGCATGGGTGCCGGACCATTGATGGTCATTGAGACGGAAGTGAGTGGATTGGCCAAATTAAAGCCACTGTATAATTTTTTTGCGTCATCAAGGCAACAGATAGCCACACCCGAATTTCCGATCTTACCATAGATATCCGGCCTGTAGTCTGGATCATTTCCATAGAGGGTCACCGAGTCAAAAGCTGTTGATAATCGTTTAGCAGGTGTGGTAAAACTCACATAATGAAATCTTCTGTTTGTACGCTCAGGGCCACCCTCACCCGCAAACATGCGTGTTGGGTCTTCACCTTCTCTTTTGAATGGGTAGATGCCCGCAGCAAATGGAAACTCACCGGGTACATTTTCCGTTAGTGCCCACTTAAGTATATCACCCCAGCCTTCATACCTTGGAAGTGAAACTTTTGGTACTTGAGTGTGGGAAAGGGATTCTGTATGAGTTTGAATGGCTATTTCTTTGTCTCTTACTTTGAATTTGAAAAGTGGTTCTTTGTATTTCTTTTCATTTTCAGGCCATTGCTCTAATAGTTGCTTGTTGTGAGGATCAAGGCTAAGACTGGTTTTTTCATATTGCTCCTGTAGCCCTTTTATTATCCTGTCCTTGTCTTCAAGGGTTGATTCTTTTATGGTGTCAATTGATTTTTGGATTGCATATAATTTTTGAGCTACCTCAGCCTGTTCTATTACCCATTGATCGTAACCTCTATTGCTTTCTGAAATTTCACTCAGGTAGCGTGTTCGGTTGGGGGGTATCACGTACACTTTTTCTGACATCTCACGTGAGATCGCAAATGTAGAGTTAAAGGCCACTCCCGTCTTCGTAGCAATGATGCCCATTAAATGCTTGTACAACTGATTGGTCCCAGGGTCGTTGAACTGCGAGGCAATGGTGCCAAACACAGGCATGTCATTCGGTTTTTTATCCCAAAGATTATGATTTCTCTGGTATTGCTTTTTTACGTCCCGCAGGGCATCCAGGGCACCGCGTTTGTCAAACTTATTCAGTGCTATTACGTCAGCAAAGTCAAGCATATCAATTTTTTCTAATTGGGTGGCTGCACCGTATTCAGGTGTCATCACATACAACGAAGCGTCACTGTGATCTAAAATTTCTGTATCACTTTGTCCAATACCGGAAGTTTCTAAAATTATTAAGTCATATCCTGCTGCTTTAAGAATAGCTATTGTTTCTTTTACATAAGCAGATAAAACCAGGTTGGCTTGGCGGGTGGCCAATGAGCGCATAAATACCCTCGGATGGTTGATGGCATTCATACGGATCCGATCACCCAATAGGGCTCCACCTGTTTTCCGCTTGGAAGGGTCAACCGATATGATTCCGATCGTTTTTCCTGACTGCCCATTCGGTAGGTCTTTAAAATCAATCAGAAACCTCCGTATAATTTCATCCACCATAGAAGATTTGCCTGATCCGCCAGTGCCTGTAATTCCTAAAACCGGAGTGGTGGATTTCTCCGCGTTCTTATGGATCGCATCAAAAATATCTTTGTGTTGATCAAAATAATTCTCAGCAGCGGAAATTAACCGTGCAATGGCCAAAGGGTTTTTATTTTTCAGTTGATTGGGTTCATCAAGGAGTGTTTCACCAAGTGGATAATCGCATTGTTGTACCAAATCATTGATCATCCCCTGAAGCCCCATGGCTCTTCCATCATCCGGTGAGTAAATTCTAGTGATACCATAATCCATTAATTCTTTGATCTCTTCTGGCAGAATAACGCCACCTCCTCCTCCGAATATTTTAATGTGTGACGCTCCTTTTTCTTTGAGTAAATCATACATGTATTTGAAATACTCATTGTGTCCACCCTGATAGCTGGTCATTGCAATTCCTTGTGCGTCTTCCTGAATGGCAGTGTTTACTACCTCTTCCACACTGCGGTCGTGACCGAGATGAATAACTTCACAGCCTGTTGCTTGAATGATTCTTCGCATGATATTGATAGCGGCATCATGTCCATCGAAAAGACTGGCAGCAGTTACAATTCTTACTTTGTTCTTTGGTTTATAAGACGCAGGGGCCTGGTGACCGGACAGGTTCGTAGGTTCTTTTTCTTTCTTTCCTTGAGTAGCAGTTTCCATCTTATTCCATCACGGTTTGGGGTTGTAAAAATACAGAGAACGAGGCTATATCCCTAACAGGCGGTAGGTATACAACTTAACCATTCACATACTTTATGACGTTTTTATTGAGTATAATTTATTATTTTAGAAAGCAAACACCTTTCTTATGACAACTCGTAGAAATCTGCTTAAATCAATCGGTTTAAGTACACTCGCACTCTCCACGCTTTCTGCTTATGGCTGTAGTGATGGACAGAAAACAGAAGCGAATGTTATGCCCAGTGATGATGATCCTGATTATTGGCAAAAAATCAGAAAACAGTTTATCCTTTCTGATGACAAAGTGTTTTTCAACACAGGTACGGTAGGGGTGATGCCAAGAGTGGTTGTAGAAGCTGTAACTAAGCATCTCAATTACATGGCAGCCGATGTGGCAGACTGGCCTTATAAGGATGATAGTAAAGAGCGATTTATAAGTGGATATCAAGACCTGATGTATATCAGATCTAAAGTGGGTAAGCTCATTAATGCTGACCCCAAAGGAGTAGCATTGACTGACAATGTCACCAATGCGATGAGCTATATTGCTAATGGTATTGATCTAAAAGCCGGAGATGAAATAATTACAAGTAATCAGGAACACCCCGGAGGAAGGTGCTCTTGGGAGGTGAGGGAAAAGAGAGATGGGGTTGTGTTAAGACAAATTGAAATCCCAAAACCCATTCAATCAAAGGAAGAGGTGGTTGAGCTTGTGACAAAGAGCTTCACACCTAAAACAAAAGTATTGATGATTTCGCATATCATTTCAGGAAGCGGAGCCATTCTTCCTGTAAAAGAAATATGCAATGCGGCTAAAGCAAAGGGCATATTTACAATTCTTGATGGGGCTCAAACTGTGGGCAACATTAAAGTAGATATTCAGGATATTGGTTGTGACGCCTATGTGGGTTGTTTTCATAAATGGGTGGGGGCTCCAACAGGGACAGGCTTCCTGTACGTGGATACTAAACGAATTGGTGAAATATGGACTACGGTAGCAAGCGCACAGTGGGATAACCATGAAGATGATGGATATCGGTTTACACAAAGAGGAACTGGAAACTTTTCAATCTTATTTGGCTTGGAGGCAGCACTGGATTTTTACTTTCAAGTGGGACATGAACAATGGACAGACCGAGTAAAGTTTTTGGGGGATCGATTAAGAAGCGGATTGGCAGAAAACAAGAAAGTAAAATTCTATCATCCGGCAGATCCATTGATGTGTTCAGGACTATCAGTATATAATATTGATGGATTTACAGGGGCACAACTACAGGATGCTTATTGGGAGAAAGGACGCATGCGGCCCCGCAGTGTGGGAGATGTATTTGGTGTGAGACACAGCACTCATATTTTTAACAGTACAGATGAAATAGACAGGGCCATTGCAATAGTAAATGAGCTTTCAGTTTAGCTCACCTACTTCCTTATTTACTGCATCATTAAGGATATTCTATCACACAAAGTGATAAAGTAATATGATAGATGCGCTGAAGGCTGGTTTGGGATTATCTTTTATCTCCATAACAGCATTCAGCTCTGCTTTTGTGATCCCCCTTAGGTTAGTAATAGCGTTTAATTTTACGCGCAGGCATACTTCTGAATCCACTACGACCGGTTGATTAAATTTTAAGCCATCAATACCATAGTTCACCAGCATTTTAATATTATTAACCTCAACAATTTGCCCCCATAAGTAGGGAACTAATGATAATGTGAGGTAGCCATGGGCTATCGTTTTTTTAAATGGACTTTCAATGACCGCTCGGGTTTCGTCAGTATGAATCCATTGGTGATCCAGTGTGGCATCAGCAAACTGATTAACTTGCTTCTGTGTTATTTTTAAATATTCGGATGCTCCAATTTCTTTTCCTATAAAGACAGCAAAATCATCAAAGCTGTTGATGGTCACTTTGGCCATGAAAATTAATTTTAATGAGGGGTTAAGTTAATGAGATTAATGATATGGACAAATTAGAATAATCGAGGTTAATGAAATTGAACCAATGCTTAAGTTGATGGTTTTTTTTGGTGTACCCTTCTACATACGATTGCGTATTGCTGAGGGATAATTATTATCTTTGCGCTCTGAAATAGCCAATAATAGAACAAAGAATAAGAATGCGATTAGCTCAATTGGCCCGAAAAATTGGGATAAAGCCAGGAGAAATAGTTACTTTTTTGGCTGACAAGAACCTACCAATTGAAGGTTCCTCTAATGCGAAAGTGACGGAAGATCAGCTAGAGAGGATACTGACACATTTTGCTCCTGAACTACTACTTTCTCATATAGCTGATGAAGCTCAGGAGATGTCTGGAGAAAAGATAGGATCATCCCCGGATCTTGAAAATGCTGAAATAACATTAGATGTGCCATTAGTAGCGTATAAAGTTTCCGAGGAGATTATTTCTGTGGAGGAATCTAAAGCACAAGAAGTGATTAAGCCGATTTTGGTAGAATTGCCTGGCTTGAAGGTGATTGGAAAGATAGATTTGCCAGAGCCCAAAAAGAAAGAAGTAGAAAATTTAGAAAATAAGGAAGAGATAATCGGAGAGAAATCACCAACTAAGGCTAAGAAGGGAAAACCTCATGGGGGTAGGGATGAGAGGAGGAGGCAGGAACGGGAGCCAAGGAAAAATGTTATTGCTTTGCAGCGTGAGCGTGAGGCACGCGAAGCTTTGCAAAGGAAACAACAGGAAAAAGAACGTAAAAAAGAGCTACGCACACAGCGTTACATTAAGAAAGTGAGCAAATACACTCCGCCACCACAGCGGCCAAGGAAAAATAAAAATGTTGAGGAGTATGAGGTGTATTCTGTAGAACAAGAAAAGCCAAAGAGTTTCATTGGAAAAATACTTGGTTGGTTTTATTCTGAATAGCGCTTTGTATTCAGTTAATTTTTGTGCGACTGTTCATCCTCGTACATCGGATTGTTCAATATTGAATACTGCAATTTACTATACTTTGTTTTTAGGCCGTATATAGCAGGTTTAAAAGTTGGCAGTTACTTTGCATAGACCTTACGAACCTAAATTCTATTATCAATGCGTACACTCATTGCACTCATACTTTGGTTTTTGCTTTTGGCAGTAAGCTGGCCGCTCGCCTTGCTGGCGGTATTTATTTTTCCTTTATTATGGTTGCTGTTGTTACCTTTTAGAATTCTGGGCTTCACCCTTTCTGCTATCTTCGAAGCCATTGGAGCGATCATCATGTTTCCTTTTCGTTTACTTAAGCGCATTTAATCAGAAAAATGCAAACCCCTCACATTGGAGGAAGTTGCGAATCCTTGAAAGTATTACATGTAGGTAAGAATTGACGCGGCTATCAACAGCATAACCAAATGGTACCCTGTGTTGATACCAAACAATTTCCATGACTTCTTCTCCCACGTAACAATGCCAATATCCACTGGAAGATAAAAACCCAGCCAGGTAAAGATAGCTGAGTTCATTATGGAGCCAATCTTCGGCATCTGATCCATGCCGGGTACAAATGACCATGCGGCCATGTTATGGGCGAAAACATAGGCCAGGAAGAAATTGCCAATAACCATAAAAATCATGCCCTTGGCCATCTCTCTATTGGTTGGCTTTGTACTTGTGTCAAGCCCCATTTCTTTGGCCCATACTTTTCCGAATAACGGTGTGTACCAAAGGAATCCAAGAATAAAATTAGCGACAACCGCTACAAGTATGGCAACGTAATTGATTGGTAAATCTTCCATAGGAGTTTGAGTTAGGTTATTTTTAATGAAAGTTCCCTTTTTTTAGACAGTAATCTATCACCCTCCTTGGGTAATTTAATAAACCATTTAAATTGATTCAGTAGACTCATTTCGAAGAAGTAATGTTGAAAATCAATGTGTAGGGAAGGAATAAGTAAAGAAGAGGAAATGAACACTGGCTTTTAACTAATCAAGGTGTTTCGGTTTAAATGAATGCGACTGATTCCATACCATCGAAATCAGCTACTCCCTGCCTTCCATTTATTACTCATCATCGGATACTCATTTTTAATTAACATTAATTGAATCACATTGGGTAGTATTTAAGAATAAACCCAATTGAGGTTATGGGGAGTAGTGAAAATGATACCCCATAATTCGTGAATTAAATGCATTGACACAATGAATGTTGCCCTAATTCTAGTTTGAAGGTTTATACTAAAGTATATTAAGTGACGTTGTTAAAATAATCATCACTTTTTTTTGAGTCGGCATTTGTATCGCATAAACTATTAGCATCATGACACTAAAAATAAGACTGACCCTTATTAAAAAATTAATAGCCTTGGGAAGCATTATTATGTTGACCGTTTGGTACTTGGCTTAAATTTATTTGGATAGGTTTGCCTAAGTAAGAATAAATACCTTTTCTGGCAGATACTCGTGTTAAATGGCAAGCCAGATAGTTAAGGTATTACTCCTTATCATTCCCAGATTATCAATGATTGACTAAAATATGAATGAGGTATTAGTATCCCTTCTTTATTCCTTTCTCAATCGCAGGGATTCCTTCTCTCATCCATAGAGGCTCATCGGCACCTTTTAAATAGTAGTCAAAGAATTGTTTCATACGAATTTGAAAGTCCATTCTATTTTCACGTTTTACTGGCCAGTGTGGCTCTCCATTATAATTCAGCATCCATGTAGGTTTATTGAGTCTGCGCATGGCCATGTACATTTCTATTCCCTGGTACCAAGGCACTGCACTGTCCTCGTCATTGTGTAAGAGCAGCATTGGGGTTTCTATCTTATCTGCAAAAAATAACGGAGAATTTTCAATATAGAGAAGTGGCTTTTCCCAAAGTGTACCGCCAATACGGCTTTGTGTTCTCTCATATTGAAACATCCGGCTCATCCCGCTTCCCCAGCGAATACCACCATAAGCACTTGTCATATTTGCAACGATGGCCCCGGCTTCAACTGCTTTGAAGAGGTTGGTGCGAGTAACCAGATAGGCAGTTTGATAGCCACCCCAACTGTGACCCTGGGCGCCAATGTTTTTTTCATCCACAAAACCCTTTTCAATCAAGCTGTTGACACCCGACATAATGCTATTGTAGGCACTCTCTCCCGGAAACCCTATTTTGTAAACAATATCAGGAACAAATACCAGATAACCATCACTCACATAGGTGGCTCTATTAATAGAAGACCTGAGCGGAGTTGGAGGTATGTATTCATAAAGATTATCGCTATTTCTTTCGTAGAAGTAAACAATCATCGGATACTTCTTTTGGGGATCAAAACCTTCAGGTTTGTACAACAGCCCTTCCAGCGGAATGTTATCCAAAGAGCGCCACTTCACCAATTCAACATTTCCCCAGAAATAGTTTTTCATCTGAGGGTTTGCGTTACTTAATTTTTTAGGGTTAGAAAATTTAGTATCGGATGCAGTCCATATGTCGGGGAATTCCCTAAAGCTCTGACGCGTAAATAACAATTGATCCGCAAGCTTTGCTTTTTCCACATCATTGAAACGATAGTTATCCATTATTCGCCTGGTCAATTTTCTGTTTTTTAATGAAAGGGTATAGTAACCTGAAGCTTTGGTAGTCTCGTCAAAAGCGGAGAGTAGAAGGTCTTTATCAGGATTGATAAACTGTTCTTCAGTGTCCAATTTCACATAACGAAATGTAATCTTTTGTTGCCTGCCTATTTTAGTTAAGTTGACGGGGGCTTTTCTATTTTCCGGATCGAAGGCCCAAAGATCGTAGCGATCATATGCAATAAAGGATTCATCGTTGACTGTCCAACCAGCGGCACCATATTGTCCGGGATAGTCAGGATGGTCATCGAGCTCATCAGCAAATTTTACATTCAATCCTTTTGTCAACTTGACAGTTCTTTCTGTTTTGATTGAATATGAAAACCATGCAGTATCAGGATCGCTAAACCAATACACATAATTGGCTTTTGGTGACAGATTGGAAAAACCTCTTACCGCTGTGGCGATCTTCTTTTTGGAACCACCTTCCAAGTCATATATGTATAAATCCTCTGGTACATTACCTTCCCAGGTTATGGCTTTAAGGTAAGGAACATTTGTCTTGCCAAGGATTATATTAGCATTGCCTTCATCACCACTAATAATTGTCGGAATAACTTTGTCACCCAACTGGATCATTTTGTTATTGTTGAGGTCTATGGCTGCCAGATAGGTGCGTTTTTTTTCGGATTCCAACTGCACATTTTGCTGAGGGTAGATGAAGTCATCCTCACTGTTCCAGATTTCCACATTTACAATTTCTTCAGGGAGTAGTGTGGTATCCTGTACTACTGGGGTTGGGGCAGTGCCGAAGAATAGTTTATCACCATTTTTTGAAAAAATCGGTGTGTAATGTTCGCTGATAAGCCAACCTTTTGGAAAGCTAGAACCAGCTTCAACATTGAGCATCTTTGACGAAGCATCTCCTTTTTTCCAGTGATAAATTTTGAAGTTGTGAACCAATGCTTTGGTTGTATCGGTGTCAACTAGAAATGCTCCTTGATCACCTCCATCACTAATGGAAAGTCCTTTGTACTTGAACTTAGAATGGCCTTTGTATAACGTGTTGAGAGTTTCAGTTTGTAAATCGTACCAGTATACTCCTGCCTGGAGCGTGGAGTCATTTCCTGAAGTAGAAAAAAGTAACGCTTCGCCATATTTTGCAAATCGATAATCTGTAACGTATGAAAAAAAAGTTTCGTTACTGTTTGATAATTTGCGAAGCACGAGCGTGAAACCATTCTCTTCGTTATTCTTTTTTGCTTTCTTGGATTTGTCATTAGGCTCAGATTGATTTCCCGTTTTGGGTTTATCGTCTTTCTTTGGATCTATTTGGTAGGCCATCCATCCACTTGCTTTTTCCGGAATACGATAGGATTTTACATTTGGAATCTTTTCGGCTTTATGCGTTTGAAAGGAATAAACACAAAGAGAATCTTTTGGTAACTCTTCCTTTTTTTTCTTTTGTCTGCGGAGCTCTTTTACTATTTTTTTCTGAGGCTGTATTTTGAAGATCGCATACTTGCTATCATAGGAAAGTGAAACATTGGCTGCACGATGAACCGAATCTTGTGCACTGGTTTTGAGGTGGTGGAAAATAATTTTTCCATCTCCATCCTGTGGATTAATGGTATATACTGCGTAT
>JAHBUB010000003.1 GCA_019638285.1 Cyclobacteriaceae bacterium
AGGATACGACCAAGGGCCAGAAGAAATGGGCGAACAAATCGAAGCGTTTTTAAAAGAGGGATTGGTAAATATTATAGGTGGTTGTTGTGGTACTACTCCGGAGCACATTCAAGTGATTGCAGAGTTGGCATCTCAATATAGTCCAAGATTAATTGTGAATGATCAACAAACAGTCCATAGTCCATAGTCAGTCGATTGCCTGTCGTATGTGACTATGGTCTATGAACCAATTAAGTTTTAACCAACCGATCAATAAAACGATTATTTTATGGCATTTAAATTTGAAAAACTAAAGGTGTGGCAAAGTGCGATTGAATTATCTGGTGAGATTTCAGAGTTGACCGATAATTTTCCCAAAAAGGAATTATTTATCTTAACATCTCAAATTCAGCGGGCGTCCGATTCAATTGCATTAAATATTGCAGAAGGATCAACTGGACAAACCAATCCAGAATTCCGGAGATTTTTGTCATTTGCACTTCGATCCGGAATAGAAGTTGTTTCATGCATTTATGTTGCTAAGAGAAGGAAGTTGATAGATCAACCTCAATTTGATTACTTCTATAACTATTTAACGGAATTGATAAAAGGAATTCAGGCATTAAGGAACTCCATCAAGTAAAGATAAAGCTGATTTGCAATCGACCATGGACAATAGACTACTACAACTAAGCGGATTAGAAGCTGTAATAATAACTCCGGAATCAAACTTTACAAATATTGGGGAGCGTACCAACGTGACTGGTTCCGCCAAATTCCTTCGTCTTATAAAGGAAGGAGATTTTGAAAAGGCACTAGAGGTGGCGCTGGATCAGGTAAGAGGGGGCGCACAGGTGATTGATGTAAACATGGATGAGGGGATGCTGGACAGCAAAGAAGCCATGGTTAAGTTTTTAAATCTCATGGCAGCTGAACCCGAAATCGCCAAAATTCCGGTGATGATCGATTCATCAAAATGGGAAGTGATTGAAGCGGGGCTGAAATGTTTGCAGGGAAAGGGGATTGTGAATTCCATCAGCATGAAGGAAGGAGAGGAAGAATTCATCCGACAGGCGAAATTAGTGAGAAGGTATGGCGCTGCTACCGTAGTGATGGCCTTTGATGAGCAAGGACAAGCGGATACTTATGAAAAAAGAATTGCCATTTGTCAACGGGCTTATCGCATTTTAGTAGACCAGATTAAATTCCCTCCATCCGATATTATTTTCGATCCCAATATTTTTCCAATTGCCACAGGGATTGACGAACATAGGAATTATGCCGTTGATTATTTTAGAGCTGCCAAATGGATAAGAGAAAATTTACCAGGCGCACATGTTTCAGGTGGGGTGAGCAATGTTTCATTTAGTTTCCGTGGAAATCAACTGGTGAGAGAAGCCATGCACTCCGCATTTCTTTACCATGCTATACAACACGGTATGAACATGGGAATCGTCAATCCTACCATGCTCGAAGTGTATGATGAGATTCCAAAAGACTTATTGGAACGCGTAGAAGATGTGTTGCTCAACAGGAGAGAAGATGCTACTGAGCGGCTGTTGGATTTTGCTGAAACGGTGAAAGGATCTGCAAAGAAAAGAGAAACTGATGACAGTTGGAGGCAGGGCACCATTCAGGAAAGGATAACCCACTCGTTGGTAAAGGGAATAATCGACCATATAGAAAAAGATACGGAAGAAGCCCGCCTGATGTATGATAAGCCATTGGAAGTAATTGAAGGGCCATTGATGACAGGCATGAATGTGGTGGGAGACTTGTTCGGTGCCGGTAAAATGTTTTTGCCACAGGTAGTAAAGAGTGCGAGGGTAATGAAAAAGGCGGTAGCCTATCTAACGCCTTATCTGGAGGAAGAGAAACGAAGAAGTGGAAATACAGGACAGCAGGCTGCAAAGGTATTGCTAGCCACAGTGAAAGGCGATGTACATGATATCGGTAAAAATATCGTGGGGGTAGTGCTGGCTTGCAATAACTACGAGGTGATTGATTTGGGAGTGATGGTGCCTTCAGAAAAGATACTGGAGACGGCCAGAAGAGAAAAGGTAGATATGATTGGCTTAAGCGGCCTGATCACTCCTTCGCTGGACGAGATGGTGCATGTGGCCAAGGAGATGAAACGCGAAAAAATGGATTTGCCATTACTGATTGGTGGCGCTACGACTTCACGCATTCATACTGCCGTTAAAATTGATCCTGCATATGATGGAATTGTGACTTATGTGTTGGATGCATCAAGAAGTGTACCAGTGGTCAGCGAACTTATGAATCTCCCTGCGAGAGAAGATTTTAAGACAAGAGTTAAGAAAGAGTACGTTGACTTAAGGGCCGATCATGAAAAGAAGCAAGAGATAAAAAACTATATTCCGCTGGTTGAAGCCAGAAGAAACAGAGTGGATATTAATTGGGAAGCCACGAATGTAACTACTCCCTCTTTTTTGGGGACGAAACAGCTTATCCAATATCCTTTAAAAGAAATAAGAAAATTCATTGACTGGACACCCTTTTTCCAAACATGGATGTTGGCGGGTAGGTACCCTGGTATATTAGAAGATAAGGTGGTGGGCGTGGAAGCAAAAAAATTATTTGATGATGCACAACGTATGTTGGATGAGATCATTCAAAATAATTCGTTGCAGGCAAGTGGTGTGATCGCATTTTACCCTGCCGCTTCCACTGAGGATGACAATGTAATCCTGTACACCGATGAGAATAGGGACAAGGAGTTGAGTCGTTTTCATTATTTACGTCAGCAAAACAAGAAAGCAGCTAAGCTTCCCAATTTCTGTCTTTCCGATTTCATTGCTCCTGTTGATTCGGGGAAGAAGGACTACATAGGCCTTTTTGCTGTTACTGGAGGAATCGGACTGGAAGGGCTGTTAGAAAGATATAAAGCGGACCAAGATGATTACTCTGAGATCATGGCCAAATCGCTTGCGGACAGACTTGCTGAAGGTTTTGCGGAACTGCTCCATGAAAAGGTGAGAAAGGAGTTTTGGGGCTATGCGGCCGATGAATCTCTTTCTGATGAGGAGCTCATAAAGGAAAAATACGAGGGCATTCGGCCAGCACCTGGTTATCCGGCCTGCCCTGAGCATACTGAGAAGGGCATACTTTTTAACTTGTTGCAGGCAGAGAAGATCGGAATGAAATTAACAGAATCATTTGCCATGTACCCGGCTGCTGCGGTAAGTGGATTTTATTTTTCGCATCCTGACTCAAAATATTTTGGATTGGGTAAGATCAGTAAGGACCAAGTGGCAGACTATGCGAAACGAAAGAACATGACGGTGGAAGAAGCTGAGAGGTGGCTGTCACCCAACTTGGCATATTGATATTGATGGTTCACGCAAAGGACGCAAAGTAAATACACGCAAAGACCGCGAAGTATGGATGAAAATGAGTTATCATATAAAATAATTGGTGCGGCACTTAAGATGCACACCACTTTGGGACCAGGATTATTGGAGTCTGTTTATGAAACAGCATTAGCTCACGATTTAATTGAATTCGGATTAGCAGTAAAGAAGCAGACTGCACTTCCTTTTGTTTATAAAGATATTAAAATGGATGCAGGCTTCAGAATCGATTTATTGGTTAATGACATGGTGATTATTGAAATAAAATCCGTTGACGTATTAGCTCCCGTTCATTTCGCCCAGACATTGACTTATTTAAAGCTTTCGGATTTAAAGCTAGCATTACTTATAAATTTTAATGTAAAATCACTAAAAGAAGGAATTCACAGAATCGTCAACAATTTGTAATTAGCGGACTTTGCGAAAAAAACTTTGCGTCCTCCGCGTGAAAAGAAGAAAATGAAAGTAACAGAACACTTAAAAAATGCTAACGGTAAAACACTTTTTAGCATTGAAATATTACCCCCATTGAAAGGGGAGAACATACGAAGGTTATTTGACCACATGGATCCATTGATGGAATTCAAACCTCCGTTTGTGGATGTGACTTACCATCGCGAGGAGTATGTCTACAAGAAAAAGGAGAATGGATTGTTGGAAAAACAATCTACCCGCAAGCGACCAGGAACGGTAGGGATTTGCGCAGCCATTCAAAATTACTATAAAGTAGATACAGTACCCCATATCATCTGTGGTGGGTTTTCAAGAGAAGAAACTGAAAACGCATTGATTGATTTACAGTTTTTGGGAATAGACAATGTGTTGGTATTGCAAGGAGATGCCATCAAAAATGAAGGCCGGTTTGTTCCGGAACCCGATGGTCATCACTATGCCTCGGAACTATTGGAGCAGGTGATTAAAATGAACCACGGAATTTATCTGGATGAGGAACTGCAAAACACAACACCTACTAATTTCTGTGTGGGCGTGGCCGGCTACCCAGAAAAACATTTTTGGGCTCCCAACCTTAAGTCGGATATGAAATACCTCAAAGCCAAAGTGGATATGGGGGCAGAATACATTGTCACCCAAATGTTCTTTGACAACAAGAAATATTTTGATTTCGTGGAACACTGCCGTGCAGAGGGAATCAATGTTCCTATTATCCCCGGGCTAAAACCCATCACTGCCAAAATGCAGACCAATGTCTTGCCCACCATATTTCATATCGACTTGCCAGATACCCTGGTAGATGAGGTGGAGAAATGCAAAGACAACAAGGCGGTGAAAGAAGTGGGTGTGGAGTGGGCGATTAATCAATCAAAAGAGCTGATCAAATATGGAGTTCCTACACTTCACTTTTATTCTATGGGTAAATCCGATCCTATCTACAGAATAGCCAAAGAGCTTTTTTAGAATAAATTGCAGGCAAAAAAAAGGAGGCTGTCTCAAAAGTTACAAAAGGAGCGCTTTTCTGAGCGATAGCGAAGAAGCTTTCGTTATTTAGACCTTAAATAAGGGATGTTTCGCTATCGCTCAACAAAACGGAATACTTTTGAGACAGCCTCTTTTTTATTAAAGTGACTTGCCCTAAAATAGGTTGTCAACTTATTTTAGGGCAAGTCAAAGTGGCACTACTTAAGGTATCGGTAACGCTGTTGCCGAATACAGACTTACATCTGTCAAAGGAACAGTAGCACCGAACTTGGCATTGATGGCCGATATGAATGTGCGTGATAAGAAAGCATATCCGCGGCTGTTAGGGTGCGCACCATCCTCAGAATAAAATCCTGTGGGTGGATTTATATTTGGAGTGATGGTTACTCCGTTTAACACAGCAGCACCTGCACCTACAAAGGAAGTCATGGTTGCATCGATATCTGCCAATGCCAATCTACCTGAATTAGCAGCTACGGTAGTGGCTACGGTTGCATTAAAAGCCGTTCTTGCATCGTTGATGGCAGTAATTTCAGTAGGAATCAACACATACTGATCTGGTAATGGTACGGATACGCCATAAACTTTATTGGGATCTCCACCAACTGAAGTTCCAATTACAGATCCTGCACTTAATGGAAGTATATCTGTGCTTTTTGTTTGCCTAGCGATAGCATAGGGTAAAAGTCCAGCGTAGGGTCCAGCCATATAAGCGGATAAATCGGTTAATGTCTCATCATTCATCAAAATGCCGTTTTGCCCCTCCACATAAGCCACCTTTCTTTTGGCTGCTTCATCTGCAGTGATCACAGTGGCTCCGACCATTCCATCTAAAAACGCATTATAATTATTGGCCAGCGAAGTAGTGACACTGGCAGCAGTACCTGCATCAAGAGGCAACGCATTCCAGGCCACGGCAGTAAAATGTGGCATTTTAAAAATATCCGGAAAATTACCTACTACTCCCTTAATATTTGGGTCGGTCAGCATACCTCCAATTGCAAATCCGTACTGGGCACTGAAAGCTCCACTAGATGTAAGAGGGGCTTTAGCAGGGTCTCCTCCAAAAGCAGCGTGTAAAAAGAAATCATCTAACCCTAACCAGAACATAAAGAAAGTTCCTCCTGCAGCTGCAGCATCTCCAATAATGGTTGATGTTCCTGTGCCTGGATAAGCAAGTCTTCCATAAAAAGGGCTAAACCGAGGATCAACTCCAGCACCTGCCCATGCACCTGTTTCGGGTATGAGCGATTGTCCAAGAACAATAGCAGGCACACCAAAATTATTTAAAGTAGCCTTTCCACCGGTGTAAATGAATCCTGGATTAAGTCCTGGATTTGGCAATGCTTCAAGATTCCCTGCTGCATACGCCTGTGGCGTTGGTTTAGGGGAAGCCCCTTGTAACAGCATCCTTCCCAAAACTGGTTTTGTTGGATCACTAAGGATAGGTTGGGTAATGAATATATTATATCCCAATGTGGCATTGATAGTGGGTTGTACAAATTCGCCACCACCCACTCCGGTAACTTGAAACTGCTTGGCCATGATGGCTGGCAAAGAATTATTCTGACCTTCTGTGAAAAGTGCGCCACCCTGCATGCCCGCAACAAAGGAGTTACCAACGGCAATGAACTTCGAGAAGTCTGCCGAGCCAGGTGCTCCGGTAATAGGATCTGGTGTTACCACAACAGGTGGAGTAGTAACAATCAGTTCCTGCTCACACGATACTGTGATTAGCAGCCCCAGGGTGAGTATTGAAATGAATTTAAAATTTTTCATATCGTTAATTTTTTAAGTCTGGATTAGTTAAAGAACTCATCAAACGTAATGGAGATATAGTACTGTTGACCCACGAAAGGCGCACCAAGGTTGGTTCTGTAGTCACCTCCACCTATGTTGGTTCCACCTAATTTAATGGTTGACTTAATAGAAGGTACGCGATAATTAATCTGTGCATCTACTACACCAAATTCTGGAACCATCCATTCTCCATAAGACGACTGCCACAGAAACTCATATTGCCACCGGTAGTTTACATTGAATCCCAGGTTCTTTGCAATTTTTCTATTAGCAAGTCCTACACTCACTTTATTTCTTGGTGTATTGAAGTTGGCCCTGAAGTCAGCGGTTTCGTTGGCTTCATAATAAGCCCAGCTCCAGTTTCCATTTACCGTAAAGTTTCTTGGGAGACTGTAGGTTAAGCCCAGCCCAACACCATATGATTTAACGGATTCGGTTGCATTGTTATAAAGGGAGAAACGGGTACCAGCAGGCAATGGATTGCCCTGGTGTGAGGTTGCGTTTTTGGCAGCCACAATTTGTCCCCCGATGAAATCCTGGTATTCAGTGTAGTATCCATTAAGGTCAATCAGTATTTTATTGTTGAAAACGCCTTTATATCCCAATTCATAGGCTTGTAGGCTTTCAGGTGCCACATACGGAATGTCGGCAGTAATCAGTTTAGAAGGATCTCCTCCTACTGTAGCGCCTGTAGTCGGGTCTAAACTTCCTCCAGAAGCTCTGTACGCTGCATAGGATGCATCTGTATATGCACCTCCATTGTGTACGCCATACCTTGCGGCATTGGCCTCTGTGCTACCCAGAAGTATTTCACTTGAAGAAGGGAAATAAATAAACTGTGCTTGTGTATCTGGGTTTCTAAAACCTGTCTGAAACGAAGCGCGTATATTTTGATTTTTAGACAATTCGTATACTGCGGAAATCCGTGGAGTTGTTCTTCCATCAAAGTTTTCATTCTTATCGTAACGAAGTGAGGCGCCCAGTTTTAACTTTTCAGCAATGGTTTTGGTTGCCTGAATGTAAGCACCAAATTCATTGATTGGAATCCGCTCAAAGTTTACGCCATCTGTAGGAGCTTCATTAAAAATGGTTCCGCTGGAGAACAGATTGTATTGCCTGAAGTTTCCACCCACTTGAACTTCGGCAAAGCTGATTTTATCTGCAAAATTGTAATTAAATTCTGCGTGGTATAATCTTGAATCGTCCATGAATGAAGCGCCAGGAGGATTTCTTTGGAAATATCTCTGTCTCACCGTATTCATTAAATCTGTATATTCTTGAGATCCATCTGCTGGCCTGGTCCGGTCTGCGTAGCTCCGAGCGGCCGCATGTGCTGCGCTTTGATTACCTGCGGGCACACCGGGTATATAACCTTGAAGTGCCAGCACATATCTTTGAGCGTATTCAGGGGCCCATTGCGCGGCAGTAGGAGAGATTGATTCATTGGCGTATGCACCCAATGCTGAAAGGTTATAAGAATCACCCGCATCAGTAGCGGTCATATATCCGCGCACAAACCAGTTATCTGCCTTCAACTCAAGCTTGTGAAACTGCTGGGAGAAATCGCGAAGTATGTATTTCTCTGTTCCCTGATAAATAGAACTTCCTCCACCATAACGATAGTTGTAGAGTGCTTCCACTTTATCATTGATCCTATAATGAAGCGCCACATCCCCCTTAATGCTTTTCACTCCATCGCTTTCCAACATGTCTTCTTCTTTGAAGCCGGTTCTGCGAAGATCAAGGGTTCCGAAGGTGCCTCCAATGGGCACTGGAATAATCGCTTCGTCTCCATATGTATTCAGTCCATCAAAATTGGGCATGCCACTTAAGTCTTCGGTAGACTCCGGATTGGTTCTTTCGGTTTTATAGTCATTGCTTGTCCAGTCGGTAGCTTGCATGATTGAGAAGTTGACCTTAAAAGCAAGCTTGTTGTTAAATGCTTTTGCATAACGAAGGCTATATTGAGTAAGAGGATGGGAGCCCCCTGCCTCTGAATTGGTAATGCCTGCCTTTACCTGAGCGCTTAAGCCCTGGTATTCAAAAGGGCTTTTGCTTTTCATAATAAGAATACCATTAAAAGCGTTTGGTCCGTAAAGTGCGGAAGCTGCTCCAGGCACCAATTCAACACTTTCTACATCCAATTCACCAATACCAACAATATTCCCGGTAGGGAAGTTAAGCAACGGAGCCTGGGTATCCATTCCATCCACTAACTGAACAAAGCGGGTGTTGGCAATGGTGGCAAAACCCCGTGTGTTCACTGCGGTAAAGTTCATGCTTCCAGAATTTACCTGAACACCCTTTACATTGGCCAAGGCATCATAGAAATCGGGGGTAGCTGCTTGTCTGATGGCTGTGATATCCATTTTTTCAATCGTCACCGGAGATTGGAGAATGCTCTCTTCAACACGGGAAGCGGAGATCACTACCTCATGTCCAAGCATCGATTGCTCTTCCATAGTGATTTCAATTCCAGTAGTGTTCGCATTGGTTATTTGTAATTCCTGGGTAGCAAATCCGATGAAGGAAAAGCTTAGGGTAAAGGGTGGGCTTTGGGAAAGATTCAATTTAAATTGACCATTTAAATCGGAAATTGTTCCTACCACCAGACCTTTAACAACAATGTTAACACCGGCCAGGGA
This sequence comes from Cyclobacteriaceae bacterium, assembly GCA_019638285.1. Taxonomy (GTDB): domain Bacteria; phylum Bacteroidota; class Bacteroidia; order Cytophagales; family Cyclobacteriaceae; genus ELB16-189. The sequence continues at coordinate 9,236 of JAHBUB010000003.1, forward strand.
TTCATTGGTGCTGCCATCTTTTACTGTTCCCGAAATGGTACTTTGGGCAAATGCGCCCAGGGTACTTGTCAGAACAACAAAAAACGCCAGCGCGAATTTTGTGTAGATTTTATTCATATGGAAAAGATTAAGTTTGTTTAAATCTACAAGAATTTACTCAATCCTAACAGCCGTTCAGGAGGTTTTTTGCCAGTGGTCTGCCAGGTATCCTTTTCGTAATATGAACTAAATCCGCAAATCTGATGGAGAGTTTCACTCCAGTAAATTATCCCTTATTTTCCTTTTTAATGTGCTTTACCAGCTTTTCACATAGGCTATTGATCTCATTGGAGATATATTCGTCCCCGGTAGAGGTGAGTGCACTTTGGGCCAATCCACCCAAGCAGTCAATATAAAATCGCTTCATTTCCTCTACAGGCATGTCTTTTGTCCATAAATCAATGCGCAGTGTATTTTTTTGTTGATGATCCCAAAGCGATATGCTGATGGATTTGGTCTCTGATAGCTCCTCGGGTTTATCAGAAGCATCCCAGGTAATGCGCTCGGGCGTATTCTTTTCGTCTAGTTCTACGTTAAAATTGATAGTGGATTGCTTCATGGTTTGGGTTTCAAATACTGATGATAAAAATCGATATAAAATTTCATTGAGTCCGGGTTTCTGAGTGCTCCTTTGTTCACCACTTTCTCAGGCTCCCGGCCCATAAATATTTTCTTAATAGGAGCTTCTGTCTTCTTGCCGCTTATCGTATAAGGAATATCAGGAGTTTCAAAAATTTCGTCAGGAACATGCCTTGGACTGTATGCATCCTTGATGGCTTTGTTAATCCTATTCTTTAATTCATCGTTGAGCGTCACGTTTTCGGCAAGCATTACAAACAACGGCATATAGAATTCGCCTTTGTCGCGCTCTACGCAGATGATGACACTGTCTTTCACTTCTTTTATAGGGTCTACAGCACGATAGATTTCGCTGGTACCTATTCTTACTCCGCCACGATTTAAAGTAGCATCTGATCGCCCATAAATGATCACGCCATTGTGTTCGGTTATTTCAATCCAGTCACCGTGTCGCCAGATGCCCGGAAACATTTCGAAGTAACTTTCATTATAGCGCTCAAAGTTTTCATCACCCCATAAGAATATTGGCATGGAAGGCATGGGCTTGGTAATTACCATTTCACCGACTGCCTGATTTACTTCATTTCCATCGTCATCGTAGGCATATAAAGAACATCCCAGAGTTCTGCATTGGATTTCACCTTGGTGTACGGGTAACAAGGTATTGCCCCCTACAAAACCGCTGCATACATCCGTGCCGCCACTCATGCTGGTAAGCCATACATCTGATTTTATATGATCATATACGTAGGCAAAACCTTCAGGAGGCAGGGGGCTGCCTGTAGATCCGATTCCCCTAAGATGTTGCAAATCAAATGACTTACCTGGTGTGGTATTGGCTTTCATGTTGGCCAACAAAAAGCCAGCGCTTGTTCCAAAATGATTCATCTTGGTTTCTTCAGCAAACTTCCACAACACATTGAGATCAGGATATCCCGGACTTCCATCATAGAGTATCATCACACCCTCGCACAACAAAGTGGCTTGTATGTGGTTCCACATCATCCAACCGGTAGTGGTGTACCAAAAGCAGCTTTCTCCAGGCTGAAGATCTTTGTGAAAGGTGAGGTACTTCAATTGTTCCAATAAGATACCGCCATGAGAATGTGTGATGGCTTTAGGTAGGCCCGTAGTGCCGCTTGAATATAAGACCCAGATGGGATGGTTGAATTCGACACGGGCAAAACTCAATGAGGCCGAACGATTACTCATTATAGCCGACCATAAAACGTGATCGCGTTGTAGCGTAGAAGAGGATGAAATAAGTACTACTTTTTCAATAGAAGGAATGGCCTTTACCACCGCTTCAATGACCTCTTTTTTGTCAAACTCCTTTCCACCATAGGAATATTTATCCATGGCCACCAATACTTTGGGTGCTATTTGTGCAAACCGATCAATGACCGATTGTGTGCCAAAATCGGGAGAGCAACTGGACCAAATAGCGCCAATACTGTTACTGGCCAAAAATGCAATTGTAGCTTCTGGAATACAAGGAAGGTAGGCCACTACACAATCTCCTTCTTTGATGCCAGCAGAAATAAGGAAATTTTGAAAAGCAGCAGTATCTCTTTTCAGTTCATCCCAGGTAATGTGTTGAATTGGCTTTTTTTCACTGGCGTGAATAATAGCGGTTTCACCTTTTTTGAAATTTCTGAAAATATGTTCTGCGTAATTTAAACGGCTGCCCTCAAACCATTTGATACCGGGCATTTCGTCACTGGAACGAACAGATTTATACTTGCCCTCTGAAATGATATTGAAATAACTCCACAGGCTTTTCCAGAAATCATCAATATGATCCACCGACCACTTCCAGAGTTCATCATAATCTTTGAAATGGAGATTGAGATTTTCGGCAAGCCATATTTTGTAACGCGTTAGGTTGGCGTTCTTAATTGTTTCAGCTGTAGGTTTCCAAAGTACTTTGTTCATAACCATTTTCCTTCACGAAGTGCATTCAGCGCAGACGACTTGTCTGCGATTAACTGTTTTTTCAGGGCCTCAAGATCATCAAAATGAGCATCTTTTCTTATGGGCGCCATTAGGTGGAGGGTGATGCTCTCGCCATAGATATCCCGATCGAAGTCAAAGATATTTACTTCTATTGACCTTTGTGTGCCTCCCACGGTGGGCCGATTGCCAATGTATAACATACCGCCATATACTTGATCTGAATATGTTACCGTCACTGTATATATTCCTTCTGCCGGTACCAATTTATAATGGGAATCGACATCTATGTTCGCGGTGGGGAATCCCAATATCCTGCCCAGTTTTTCTCCTTTTATTACCCTGCCTGAAATGGCGTAAGGACGACCTAAAAAATGGTTGGCTGTTTCAATATCTCCTTCAATAAGCGCTTTTCTTATTTTGGTAGAACTCACTCCCACATTATCTATGTCTTGCCTGGATATTTCTTCAACATCAAATCCATATTGCGGTCCGTTTAGTTTCAGTTGTTCAAAACAGCCTTCCCTGTTTTTTCCAAATCGGTGATCGTAACCAATTACCAGTTTTTTTGTACCAATGCATTTCACTAAAATATTATCGATGAATTCTTGTGAGGATATCTGAGAGAATTCTTTTGTAAACGGGATGCGCAACAAGTGCTGAATCCCCTGCGCTTTCAATAGCGCTGCTTTTTCTTCAAATGTATTGAGTACCTGCAATGTATTTTCCTCAGGGTAGAGCACCAGCCTGGGGTGTGGCCAAAAAGTGATGACCACCGTTTCTCCCTTGTATTTTTCTGCGATTTCTTTTAGCCGCTCCAGTATTTTCTGATGCCCGATATGGACACCATCGTAAGTGCCGCTGGTGACAATGGCGTTATTCAGTTTTGGGAAATCGTCTATGCTATGATAAATTTTCATGAGCCAGTTCTTCCAGTGTTTGGGCGTCTTTTAGTAAAAAATCCCCAATTCGGGTACGGCAAAGTTCTGACAGATAGCCGCCAACTCCAAGCGCCTGGCCTACATCGTGTGCTAAACTTCTAATGTAAGTGCCTTTTGAACAAACCACCCTAAAGCCCACCTCAGGGAGGTTGATATGAGTGATTTCAAATTCTTTGATAGTGACTTCTCTTGCTTTGAGTTTTACTTCGCTGCCCGCACGAGCCAGTTTGTAGGCTCTTTTTCCGTCTACTTTAACCGCAGAGTGCAAGGGAGGAGCTTGCTCAATGGTTCCCGTAAATTGAGAGGTTACTTCCTGTATCATCTGCTCTGTAATACCCGAAATATCCTGTGGTTGAGTGGGTTTTGTTTCCAGGTCATAAGAAGGTGTAGTCTGCCCAAGAATCATTTTTCCCGTGTATTCTTTCTCTTGTGCCTGAAAGGTGTCAATGCGTTTGGTCATTTTACCTGTACACAGAATTAATAAGCCGGTGGCCAGGGGATCCAAAGTGCCGGCATGACCAATCTTTTTTATTTTCAAAATACCCCGGAGTTTCTTCACCACATCAAAAGAAGTCCACTCCAATGGTTTGTTGATTAACAGAATTCTATCTGAAGCATCCCATTCCATTATAGAACGGATAACTCCACGCCAAAATAATAGAGCGCCAGGATAAGCACGCCTACGATGATGCGGTAGTAACCGAACCATTTGAATCCATGCTGGGTGAGGAAGGAGATAAATGACTTGATGGCAAACATCGCTACGATAAATGCCACGACATTGCCCACCAGTAACAATGCCACCTCATTACTTCCAAAGCTATTTCCTTCCTGGTAAAACTTGAGCAGTTTATAGGCGGTGGCTGCAAACATGGTAGGTACAGCTAAGAAAAATGAAAATTCAGCAGCGGTTTTTTTATTTAACTTTTGCGACATGCCACCGATGATAGTAGCTGCCGATCGCGATACACCGGGGATCATGGCGATGGTTTGGAAAAAGCCAATCTTTAAGGCCTTGGAATAGGTGACTTCATTATTTTCATTCTCCGCTGTGTCCTTGAAGATTTTATCTATAAAAATGAAAATGACACCCCCAAGGATGAGGGTAACAGCTACAACCTCTACACGCTCCAGCAATGCATCAATGGAGTCGTTAAATAACAGTCCGATGACAGCAGCTGGAATGAAGGCTACAAACAATTTGTAATAAAAGGAAAGGGAAATAAAGAAGCGCTTCCAGTACAATACCACTACTGAGAGAATGGCACCCAATTGAATGGCAATGGTAAATGTTTTGGTGAATGAATCATCAGCAATTCCCATTAAAGAGGATACGATGACCATATGACCTGTAGATGAAACGGGCAAGAACTCGGTAAGGCCCTCTACAATGGCCAATATTATAGATTGGAAAATAGACATGAAGTGTCTTTATTTTTTCTCTTTGGGTGAATAGAGAATGGCTACGATCTCAATAATAAATCCGGCCACCACCACAATAGGAGCGAGGGTTATTCCCATAAAACCAAAGCCATAAGGTTCGGAATCCAGCGCCATAAAGGTAAATCCTGCAATCACCGTGAGCAAACCAATAATCATCAGTTGATAATTCTTTCTTGTAAAGGGAAGTTTGTTCATTGTCAGTAGAGTTGGTCTAAGGATAATTTTAAATATTTATTAACCGCACGAAAAGTGCTTAAGAGGGCAACGATAATACCGGTGATTAACAAAATACCAGCAAGTATAGCCAGTCGTTCTGTGTTTTGAATGAATTGTAAATCCTCAATGCGCTTATTGGCAAACGCAATGAGCCCCATTAAAAGTGTGGATGCAATTACCCCGGCCAAAAGTCCATGTGCCATTGACCTGTAAAGGAAAGGCTTTTGTATGAACCAACTCGTGGCACCCACCAATTGCATCGACCGGATGAGAAATCGCTGAGAAAATAATGCAAGCCTGACTGTATTGTTGATCAGCAACACTACGGTAAACAATAACAACAGCGCAATGCCAAGTAATATAATACTGATTTTGGTGACGTTTTTATTGATGGAATCAATTACACTTTCTACATAATAGACCTGAAAAACCCCATTGATCTTCTCTACTTCTTTTTTAATAGAATTTAGTTTTGAAGCCTCATGGTACTCCTCATCGATGTTTACAAGGAAGGCATCCTTCAGGGGATTGTCTCCCAGGAACTTTTGAAAATCTTCTCCGGTTTCTTCAATAAATTGTTTTGCGGCCTCTTCTTTAGAGACAAACTGAACGGCTCCGTTGGGTCGATTTTTTGCGGTAAAGGGTTTTGCAGTGAGTGTTTTTTGAATTTGCAGCCGCTGTGCTTCAGTAACCCGGCTTTGTAAAAAGACCTGAATCTTTACACTATCCCTCACCACCTTTTCCAGTTCTTTGGAATAGATTATGAGTGCGCCAAATACACCTATCACAAAAAGGGCAAGTGAAATACTAAAGACCACACTGAAGTAGGGGTAACTACCCAGCTTTTTCTTTTTGACCTTAAATTTTGGAACCTCTCCTACCATGAAGGCCAAAGATAAGGAGATTGGTGATTTATGCCTACGGGTTGACAGGATCGCTTTTAATTCTTCTTCCGGTATTTTTCCAGCTTAATTAACAATGCCTGATCCCTGATCATGATCAGCGGAACAATATCATGCTCATTCTCGTCCAGTTTATAATAACTGTTGTTATAATAAAGGAATATGCTTCTTATATCACCATTGAGCTCAATAATTTCATATAGACTTGAGTCGAATGGGCCATAAAGCACCAGTTTGGAATCCTTGAATTGATAGTGGAATGAATAATCCTTGTCGTTGGTATTTAAATCGACTTCTATCGCAGAGGGGGATATCGTTGGCTTATTGTCCGACTTTGGAGCAATCACATCTTCCCTGTTTTCTTTCATTTCCTCGGTAAGGTCAAGCACATCAATACGGGGAGAGCTCACTTTCTCTTCTTTTGGTTGTTTCACCTTCGGGGTGGTCTCGTTGGGTTTCTGCCTCAAATCAGCTTTTGAACCTTCGTTTGATTCGATAATTGTTTCCAACTTTTCCTGTGGCTCTTCAATAGGGGTGAGGGGTTGGGTTATGTTAGTTTCTTCTGTTTTTACCTGCTGTTCCTGGGTAGGAGTAGATCTAAGACCGAAATAAAGCGCTGTGCCTAAAATTCCGGCAGAAATAGTGGCGATGGCAATTTTTCCTATGACAGTACTTGCAGTACCACCTACAGGAACGTTGTTGAGCATTGCTTTTAATTCAGCAGCGCGAGCCGACTTCACCCCCTCGATAATTCCTTTCTGCAAGTTGACCTCCGCCTTCAATTGAGGGTTTGCATTCATTTGCTCCTCAAATGCGCTTCTTGCACCATCATCCAAGCGGTGGGTTAGGTAGTCTTCTATTAATTCAAATTGGCTCATTTTCTTAATCTAAAAAGTCCTGCTCAGAATACTGAGATCTTACCAGTTCATCTAATTTTTGTTTGCACTTGTATTTTTTCGTTTTTGCAGTATCTGTATTTGCAAATCCCAGCCGATCCGCTATTTCTTGCATCGACATTTCATCAAAATAGTAATACATCAAAACCTTCCTACAAGTTTCACCAAGCTGATTCAAACACTTGGCCATTATCTTTTCCCTTTCAGGGCTATCCATGTCCATCGTTACCGCAGAATCTTTGGCTTCATGGGAGAGCCGCTTTTTTCTTTCCAACTCCTTCCTCCATAAATTCTGGCATACGCTGTACACGTACGTACTGATCTTTGAGGTTAAAACCAGCTTTCCAGACCGGGCCTTTTGCCAGAATACCACTAGGGCATCCTGATATACGTCCCTGGCTTCCTCTTCTGTTCCGCTATTGGTGATGACCAACTTGGTCATCATCCGATAGTATTTTTTATAAATGAACTCAAGAGCCTTCTCATCACCTTTTTGAATTCTCTCAAAGATCTCTTTTTCGTCCATCTTAGAACCTGAATTAAATACTCTGAATGCCACTGCTGGTAACCTGGTTAAGTGTTAAATGGAAGTATTAAGGGATAAAGATCGTTAAATTCAGTTAAAGCGAGATCATTCGGACCTATGCCATGTTTGAGTACGATAAAAGGGCCCCCAATAACCCCTCACTTTTAAATCATTTTCTTCGATCCAAAGTTTGCACCGATAAATTTTCCCAACCTTAGGGTCAAGAATGGTTCCACCTCCATAACCATTCTCTTCCAAAGACATGTTCTGAATAATTTCCATGCCCAAAACTTTTTTGTTGTATCGTATATCATCTACGGGACAATCAATGCATAATGGATTGGGATCTTCATCAGCGGACCTGAACAATTTTATGATCTTTCCATAAAATTTGCCATTGCGTTCGGTGATCTCTACAATTGATTTTGCTTCGTGGGTTTCATCATCGATGGTCTTCCACCTTCCAGTGATCCCTTGCGCAAAGATTGGGATTACCCCAACGAAAAATAGAACGAGGACAGACAACGATTTGTGCATGGCCTAAAATATAAAAAAAGCCACGCATTGTGCGTGGCCTTTTAATGTTGTGGAGCGAAAACTTACTCTGCGTCCAAAATAATGGTAGTGCTTTCAGCTACAATTTCTGTTTTTGTTTCAGGAGTAGCTTTTGAAACTGTTGTTTCATCAGATTTTACCAATAGTGGAGCAATCACCAGGGCCACTACAGACATTAGTTTTAACAAGATATTCAATGAAGGCCCGGAAGTATCTTTGAAAGGATCCCCTACAGTATCACCCACCACAGCAGCTTTGTGCGGCTCAGATTTTTTATAGAACATTTCTCCATTGATTTCAACGCCTTCTTCAAAACTCTTTTTGGCATTGTCCCAAGCACCTCCTGCGTTGGATTGGAAGATGGCCATAAGCACACCACATACCGTTACGCCAGCCAGCATCCCACCCAGTGCCTCTACTCCAAAACCTGGCATGAAAGCAATTATTACGGGAGCAGCAATTGCCATTACTCCGGGCAGCACCATCTCTCTGAGGGCGGCTTTCGTAGATATGTCAACACATTTTCCGTATTCAGCTTTTCCATCGGCATCGTGAAATATTTGTTGATCTTCAGCAGACCAGTCCTTCATTTCTGTATCACCATTCTTTCTCATCACCCCGAGAGCGGCTTTCAATTCAGGGATATTGGTAAATTGCCTTCTTACTTCTTCTATCATGGCCATGGCAGCACGACCTACAGCACCCATTGACAAAGCTGAGAATACGAACGGAAGCATACCTCCGATAAATAAACCTGCCATTACATTGGCTTTAGATACATCAATTGAACCTAAGTGAGCAGTTGTCATAAAGGCGCCAAACAAAGCAAGGGCAGTAAGTGCAGCGGAGCCAATGGCAAAACCTTTACCGATGGCCGCAGTAGTATTTCCAACAGCATCTAATTTATCTGTTCTTTGGCGTACTTCTTTAGGCAGTTCAGACATCTCAGCAATACCTCCCGCATTGTCAGAGATAGGTCCGTAAGCGTCTACGGCAAGCTGAATACCAAGGTTGGAAAGCATCCCTACGGCAGCAATGGCAATACCATAAAGTCCGCCAAAATTAAAAGCACCAATAATTGCCATGGCAAGAATCAGAATAGGAATGGCGGTAGACATCATTCCCACACCAAGACCTGCAATGATGTTGGTAGCGGCACCTGTAGAGGATTGACGCACAATAGACAACACGGGTTTTTTACCCATGCCTGTATAATATTCTGTTACTAATCCTATTAATAACCCGGCTACCAAACCGATGACAGTGGCAATGAAAATACCAGTGGAACTGTAGAAGTTTCCTTTCTCAGGATCGGCCCAGGCATACAATGGATCTTTAAACCACCATCCGTCTGCTGGCAACATCCACTTGATGATAAACCATGAAGCTATAATCATAATCACAGAAGAAACCAGTTCGCCTGTGTTCAATGCTTTTTGCGGATCACCACCTTCTTTCACCTTTACAAAGAAAGTACCAATAAACGACATCACGATGCCTGTACCCGCCAATACCAATGGCAACAATACCGCAGAAAGTCCACTAAAATTATCAGAGAAACCAGGGACCATAAACGCGGCACCCAATACCATGGTACCAATGATAGATCCTACGTATGATTCAAATAAGTCGGCACCCATACCTGCTACGTCACCCACATTATCACCCACATTATCAGCAATGGTGGCAGGGTTCAAAGGATGGTCTTCAGGAATACCTGCTTCCACTTTACCTACCAGGTCAGCTCCTACGTCAGCGGCTTTGGTATAAATACCACCGCCCACACGCGCAAACAGAGCGATGGATGAGGCTCCAAATGAAAACCCGGTTAACACGGTGATTACCTGTGTCAGATTGGCTTGTGTATCAACACCGTATATAGAGGCGTAAATAATGAAAAGAACACTTAATCCGAGCACCCCAATACCTACCACACCCATACCCATTACAGATCCTCCGGTAAACGCTACTTCAAGGGCACGGCCCAAGCTCGTGCGTGCGGCCTGTGTAGTGCGTACATTGGCCTTCGTGGCTACACGCATACCAATAAAACCTGCCAGTGCGGAGCTGAATGCACCCAATACAAAAGAGATTCCTACCAGGGGGGAGGAGCTCTCGCTGCTTGCCGTGAAGGCCAATAGAGCGGCCACACATGCTACAAATACAGACAATACTTTGTATTCTGCTTTCAAAAATGCCATTGCACCTTCGGCAATATGGCCGGCAATTTTTTTCATTTTGTCCGTACCGGCATCTTGTTTTGATACCCACGCACTCTTCCAAATTACATACAACAACCCCAACAAGCCTAGGAGGGGCATAACATACAATACAGTCTGCATAAAGGTTAGATTAATTAATACTCAAATGCCCGTTTTTTTAAATGGGCATGGCTTTTAAAAGCTCCGCAAAGATAGAATAAGCATCAAAAGATTAAAATTTAACTTGTGCCTTGCTATCCTATAAAGAGAACATCTGTTTTAAACTGCCCCACAACCTCTTTCTCAATGGATCTTCTTCCAGCAAGGTGGTGAGGCTGTCGGCCAGCACCAATTGCGTTTCCGGGGTAGTCACTATCTCATAAGTAGCTATTCCCGGGGCCTCAATGCCAAAGCCAATAAGTTGAGCAGGTTTCTCTTTCCACTCAGACATATCCAATGATTTCATCTCAACAATGCGCACTGCCGCCAGACTCAACTTCAAAGCATTCAGAATTTTAGACAAGAGTTCAACCTCTTTTTCACCCAAATCCTTCCATTTTGAGCTGATAATGACCGTGACAGGCAAGGGAAGTAAATAAAGCGCTTCCGTAAAGGTGGCTTCTGTGCTATTCATAATTCACCATTAGGTTTGAATGTCGAAAATAGACTTCAATTCGTTAGCATCCTTTGGATTCATACGTTGTGCAAGGATCAGTCGCAGTTGTCTTCTTCGCAAGGCACCATCAAATTGTATTTTTTCATCCTCAGTTTCAGGTTCTATCTCAGGTACTGCGGTGGGTCGACCTTCCTTATCCAAGGCTACAAAAGTAAAGTAGGCCAGATTGCTGTCTACTCTTACATTGGAAGGAATATCTTCTGCCTCTACTTCAATCCTTACTTCCATGGAGGTGTTAAAAGCACGCGTAACTTTTGCCTTTAAGGTCACTACATTACCCAGTTGAATGGGGGTCCTGAATGAGATGTTATCCACTGAGGCGGTAACCACGACCCGATTAGAATGTTTCTGGGCGGCTATGGCCGAAACAATATCCATCCAATGCATAAGTCTTCCGCCCATAAGGTTAGACAATGTATTGGTGTCGTTGGGTAGTACCAATTCGGTCATACTCACTAATGATTCTCTGGGATGCTTCTTTTTTAGGGTCATTAAAGGTTAGGATATATGCTTAAATAAAAGGTTTTACAAAAATCATAAAAAAACACCACCAAATGGCATGCTGAGAATGGGCTTATTTCCAACCCTGCTGGCCTCGTAAAGGCACAAAAGCAAAATAATCGAATGCTTCTTCTAACAATTGGTTTCCCTGTTTTGTGATTTTCAGCATCTTTTGCCTCTCCCGATCGCCTACTGGGATTACCAACACACCCCCTTCTGCCAATTGCTCCGTGAGGGCGGTAGGTACCACAGGGGCCCCTGCTGTAACTAAAATTTTGTCAAAAGGAGCTTTTGAAGGCACCCCCTTGGATCCGTCACCATGGATGAAATGGGGTTTATAGCCCAATTGAGGCAAAAAATCCCTTGTGCGCTCGAATAGTGTCCTGTTATACTCTATAGTATAAAGTTTTGCGCCCATTTCTAGAAGAATACAAGCCTGGTAACCTGATCCGGTGCCAATTTCCAGTACTTTATCTCCTGGCTTCACATTTAGCTTCTCCGTCTGAAATGCCACCGTATAGGGTTGGGAAATGGTCTGCCCTTCACCAATGGGGAAGGCTTTGTCCTCATAGGCATGAACCAGCAGCGCATCATCAAAAAATGCGTGTCGGGGCACCTTTCCGATGGCGGCCAATAACCGCTCGTCCTTAATGCCCTTTAAACTCAGTTTTTTGACCAGTTTGTTGCGGAGCCCGCGTTGTTTATAGTTGTCTTCTACCATGTAAATTTGTCGCAAAAGAGGCCAATTTTTCAGGTTAAACAAAGTTTTATAACTTTTGTAGGAAAATTGAAACCGAAGCGCCTATCTTAGGGTTCTCTAATACACAGTCAATAAGCTTTTTTGCCATAGCGTTAAACTGTGTGAACCTGACCATTCACAGTAGGAGTGGTGTCACCACAAACTACTGGTTGGTCAGGGAATATTTATAAGAAAACCCCGAAATTTGCTTTTTTTCGGGGTTTTCTTGTTTATAGACCTAAAGCCCAATGATGACGAAAGGCGCCCAATAGTAAGGGGCAGAATAGGTTTTATCCTTGATCATCTTCAGTTTTGAGGCCCTTAAAGCGGCTGAAAAATTACTGTTATTATTGGTTAATAATTGCGTGTAAAAATCACGCATTAATTGGGAAGTAGAGGCATCGGCCACGCTCCAAAATGACACGATAATGTGATGCGCTCCTGCGTAGACAAGCGCTCGGGAAAGTCCTATAACGCCTTCCCCTTTCGAAATTTTTCCAAGGCCGGTTTCACAAGCAGAAAGTGTCACTAAATCTGCGTCTAATTCAAGATTATAAATTTCCCCAGAAAAGAGATTACCATCTTCGTTGGTCCCCTGATTTAAAAATATTCTTGAAAGTTCCGGATTTTGTTCGTCCACAATACCGTGTGTGGCAAAGTGGAGATATTTATAATTTTTGATAGATGCAGACTTGATATGATCTTCGTCAGCTTGGTCTTTGATGAGGGTTTCACTTTTTAAATTTCGCGAACTGAAAAGTTGGGCAATCTCTTTCACCTCTTCTTCGGTGCCTGGCAGTGCGTTGAGGTTGCCATTGGAAGTAAATACTACGGGGGCACACAGAAGGACAGACGCAGGAGCAGTAGTGGAAGTACTGCGCATATTGTTCTCAAAAATTAAACCCACTGAGAACTCGTAGCTAATGCTGTAGTCATTCAACACATAAGGCAGCTTACCGTAATCGTCAGCACGTTTTACGCGTTTCGTAAATAAAGCCTCAAAGGGGATTATCCCCATACGACCCGTAGGGACAATGACCAGATGTCCAATGTTTCCCGGAAGAGGAGGGATCATTGCTTTGGATAATACTTCAGCCGATTTTACATAGGTATTAATTTCATTATAAAACAGGCTGTTGCGAAGCCCTGTAATGAGCTTGTCAAAGTCGGCAGGTATTTCACTATCAATGATTTTGTACTTGCGGTGGGAGATGATGAACGTATAAAGTCGGTTGTCCTTTTCCTCCATAAAATAACTGATAATGGCTGTTTTGTTATCCAACTTGGCCTGGATATCGGTAATAGTAGGAGAGGCAGCGTTGAACTTTAGGTTGTAGTATTCTGGAAATTTTCCCTCAAGATTTTTCACAAAGGCTTCATAATTGCGATTTACTTTGAATAAGATATCGCGAATGGACTGCTCTTCTTCGGGGGATGGTTTTTGCGCAAGCTTTTGGTTACAGTAGGCCGCCAGGGCTTTAAGGTATTTCTCTTCTTCTAAAAGTGTTGGTGGGATGCCCGCGAAAGATTTTGCGTTGGAATCTGAAATGGCATCTTGTAAGACGGCAGCTTTACTCTTTTCCGAAAAATAGAACATCAATTCCCTGAATTGCTTTTTCTTCCATGCATTCATGGCCAGGGTATGGGCTACCCTCACCCCATCGGCATACACTTCATTGGCAATAACACCCAAGGCAAGTTTATCGCTCTCACTGTTAATTTGATTTCTAAGCCTCTCAATTAGGACATCACATTTCTTAATGGATTCCATGCTCTGGAGCAGGTCAGCGAATTTTAGCGTGGCGCCAAAATATTTAGCTTCATAGGCTTCTGCTCTAAAGAGAAGGGAGTACAAAAGCACATTTCCATTATAATAATTCTCTCCATCAGGATTTACAGAGGGGTCATTATTATCAAAGTCTTTTACATTGGCTTGCAATGCCCGCTGGTAGTAATGGATCGCCTCATTATACTTTCGTTGTGAAAGCTGGATGTTGCCGATGGCGTTTAATGTGGAGGCAATATCCGGATGTTTCTTTCCATAGCTCGCTTCGTACATTTTCAGGGCACGGTCGAAATAATCCTCACCTGCTTGGGTGTCGCCCATTTTCACATAAGTTTGCCCTAGGTTAGAAAGCACAAAAGCTTTTGCCGGATGTGCCTGGGGATATACTTTCTCCCAAATTTTTAATGCGATATCTAAACTGTTTATTGCATCACTGTAAAATTCGAGCTGTCGATAGATCACACCCAGGTTGGTATTGGCAATAGCAATTTTAGGGTGGGTTGCTTCATGCAACTGCTTGTATATTTCCAAGGATTGATTGTAATAATCCATGGCTTTCTCTGCGTCCAGCGTGGTGTACACGAGCCCCAAATCATTGTATGTGGCTGCAATAAGTTCGTGTTTTTCTGGTAACACTTCTTTTCTTAATGACAGTGCCCTCAAAAGTTGTTCTTCTGCCTGCTGGGATTTGCCCGTTACATTATAAATGATACCCAATGTGGCAATGGCTTCAGCCGCATCCAACGAGGTGCTGTGGCCGGATTGTTCAAAGGATTCAAGGGATGATTGCAGGGATTCCAGTGCCAGATCATTTCTGCCCTGGTTGAGGTAAAGCGTACCCTTGCTACTGCTTACCAGCGCAGAGGCCAATTCTTTATTGGACGTGAGTTTTTCAACTTCAATTGAAAGTTTGTCAATGAGTTTGCGTCCTTCCTCCAACTGACCTGATCGAATAAGTGCCTGGGCTCTTTTGCAGTTTGCCTGTATATCCGCCAGATTGTTACTCACACTCAAGCCTTCCGTAATACGGATTACCTCTGTATAGTTAGCATCTAAAAGTAAGGAGTCCAGAGTTTCTAATTTCGTCTCCTGAGCGAGCAAGGGAAACGAAAGAAAGAAGAATACGGTAAAATGAAAAATATGCTTTTTCATATCAGAACCGATAGTAATAACTTACGGTCGATACCATAGGACGGGTAAGCCCATCCGGATTTACTTTTCGATCTGTAAGCTTCACACCCATTAATAAACGAATTCCGGATTGTACATTGAAGCTATATCCAAAGGTGCCTATGACAGAGAGTGCCATCCCTGTTGTGCCATCTAGTTTTTTTCTGATTTCGGTTACGGGATCCAATATGGAATCTTTGCTGATTCTAATAATGGGCAATGCTCCAATAGAAGCATTAAACTGAGAGAATCTAAAATTTCGTTCTACGCGGAACATAATGTCAGTCCCTCGCTTTAAATGGTTAGATTGATTGTACTTTTTCACATAATTGAAATCAGGGTATACGGGTTCGCGCCACTCTTCCCATACAAAAGTATTTTCATTTGCATTGAAAGGATGTTGTAGTCCAGTAGCAAATAACCAGTCTCTTGTTTTTAGGGAAATACCAGTAATGAAATCGTAGGTTCCGAGGCTGGTTTGATAGTACATAGGGAAGTCAATATTGTTCCGTGTCGGGTCTGCTAAATTTGCTTTGTTAGAAGGAATTTTAGTACCAATCGTATAGTTGATATCGTATTTGTCAGTTGCTTTCAGGCTTTGCGTAAGGCTTAAGGAGATGTCACTCATTCCGCTTGTATTGCCAAAGTTCCCGTGTATGGCCTGGTAGGGGAGCTTGATCTGGAGAAAGGTTTTTGGAGTGATGCTAAAGTTTAAATCAGCCGTGGCTACATATATAATTGGCGAAGCCGTGGTGACGCCCCTGTAAAAGCCGAATTCCATGGAGCGGAGTTTAAACGCTACCTTTTTGTTAAATGGCTGGTCGGGTTTCATGGCACCCATGGTGCAAAACCCAGCATCGCTGCATCCCTGACCCACCACAGTAAGGGACAGTACCATTGAGTATAGTAATATGACAGCTCGAATCATGATCTAAATTCAAGATTTGCCATGCAAAATTCAAAAGTAATTCAAGATTTAAAATTGGGCGTGTCATGGTCTCTGATTTCCTGCTCCCAGGAGGGGGACTCTAACCTTAGGCTATCTTCTGGTTGAGTGCAAAACCTTATGACGCCTTATTGAAAATCTATACTGCTGTAGCTTTTGAATGACTACATGCCCAGTGATTGGTTTTCTACGGATGCCAATTCTATAATCTTTTCGTATTCTGCCGCATTGAGGTCGTTAAAGAAATAATGAACAGGATTTACCGTTTTGCCATTAATGAAGACTTCATAGTGCAGGTGAGGAGCAGTGGAAAGTCCGGTATTTCCTACATAGCCAATCAATTCCCCGCGTTTCACCTTTTGACCTTTATTTACTGCAAATCCGTGCATGTGGGCGTAGCGGGTTCGGTAACCGAAGCCGTGATCTATTTCTACACTTTTTCCATACCCACTGAAACTCACATCGACCAGGTCTACGACTCCATCGGCAGTGGCATAAATGGGGGTTCCAATTGGAGCTGAAAAATCGATACCCGCATGCATTTTCTTTACTTTGTAAATAGGATGAAACCTTAATCCATAGCCAGAGGAGAGTCTAATCAATTCTTTATTGGAGATGGGTTGAATAGCAGGGATGGCTGCAAACAACTGTTCTTTCTTTACTGCCAGTTGTACTACCTCATCCTGTGACTTGGATTCTATATATACTTTCCGCCTGAGCTTGTCTACGTGCTCACTCAACCTCACAATAATATCTTCATGAATGATGTCCTTGTTCTTAATATCCTGATAGCGATCTACCCCTCCAACTCCGGCATTTCTAATGGAGGCTTCAATGGGCTCAGCTCCCAATACTGCACGGTAGATGTTATCATCACGGTGTTCCATCTTGGCCAGAATGGCATCTAGTTGTTGCACTTCTTTGGAGATGGTCTCATAATAATATTCGAGTTCCTTTACTTCGTTGGCGAGTAGTAATTCTTTTGGTGATTCAAAATAGGTAGTGTAAAGCAGCAGCAAGCCTACCGCCATGATCAGAGTCATCGATATGATTCCTAACGTATTAAGAATGATATCCCCTGTAGTGGTTTTAACTCTTTCGTACTTACACGTCTCGGTATCGTAATAGTATTTTATCCTTGCCATGGTCTCGTTATGCTTTAGCGAATAGCGGGCCTAAAAGGTTTAATAATATCCTCATTACATTCTAAAAAAGGGCCTTCCAGTAAATCAATACAATATGGAATTGCCGGAAATACTGCATCCAAACACTGTCGGATGGCTTTTGGTTTCCCCGGAAGATTTACAATAAGGGTGTTATTTCGTATACCGGCCGTTTGTCTTGAAAGGATAGCGGTAGGGACATATTGAAGGCTTACTGATCGCATCAGTTCGCCAAAGCCGGGCATCATCTTAGAACAAACTGCTTCGGTGGCCTCGGGAGTTACGTCACGCAACGCGGGGCCTGTTCCCCCTGAGCTTACAATAAGACAGCACCCTTTATTATCGGCCATGTCTATCATGGTCTGCTCAATCAACTCTTGTTCATCGGGGATAACGGCATATTCTTTTTCCCAGGTACTCGTGAGGTATTCGTTAAGCGTATCGACAATGGCTTTGCCGGGAAGATCTTCATAGATGCCCTTGCTTGCTCTGTCTGAAATATTAATGATGCCTATGCGTGCAATCATTTTATATTTGATTTGTGCAGGATCTTTTCAGATCGCCCTTTTTTGAATACCTGCCGCCCTTTATTGATACCAGCCCTTAGTGCCTTTTGCTTTTCTTCCGGCAGTTCAATGATCTCTTTACACTCGATAGAGCAACAGCCATTTAGTTTCTCTGCACATTCATCACATTGAATAAAAAGGAGATGGCATCCATCATTCTTACAGTTGGTGTGGGTATCGCATGACTTTCCGCATTGGTGACACACGCTGATAATATCCTCTGAAATGCGTTCACCCAATCGTTCGTCAAACACAAAATTTTTGCCTACAAACTTATTGTCAAGTCCCAGTTCCTTAGCCTGTCTGGCATATTCGATGATGCCACCATTCAATTGAAATACATTCTGAAAGCCGCTGTGTTTTAGCCAGGCACTTGCCTTTTCGCATCGGATGCCTCCGGTGCAATACATGATCACGTTTTTTTCTTTTTCTGCTTCCAGCATTTTTACTACGGCTGGTAGTGCATCCCTAAAAGTGTCAACATCCGGGCAGATGGCATTTTTGAAATGACCTACTTCGCTTTCATAGTGATTGCGCATATCCACAATAATAGTGGAGGGGTCTTCACTCAATTGATTAAATGATTGTGCGTCCAGATGATGCCCTGAATTAGTCACATCAAAAGAGTCGTCATTGAGGCCATCCGCTACAATCTTTTTACGAACCAGGATTTTTAATTTGAAAAAGGATTTGCCATCGTCATCCACTGCTAAATTTAACCTGACGTTGTTTAGGAAAGGAATGCTGTAGAGGTAGGTCTTAAAGTCATTGAAATACTGAGCGGGTACACTTATTTGGGCATTGATCCCCTCATGGGCTACATAAATTCTACCCCATACCTGAAACTTATCCAACCCTGCGTAGAGCTCATCCCTGAAAGTGTGAGGGTCAGCAATACCGTGATATTTATAAAAAGAAAGTGTTTTTCGAACGTACGGAATGTCCTTCAATTGATCTTTCAAAATCCGTTTGTCAATACGGTTGTATAAGGCCATGGCTTCAAAATATGATCTTGCAAATTTACTGAAAAATTGAATTCCTGACAATCTAACTTATTATAAGTCAGTCGATTGCTAATCAGGGTTTTGTGGTAGAAGGCTGGAGTTGTCCTTTCAATAACAGGTTGTAATCTTCACAGCCTAAATAACCCAGCTTGTGACAATAGGGGCACGTTTTGTAGGTGTCGCTCACATATCCTTTTTTTATGATTACAGTGGATCCTTTGCATACAGGGCAGGTTACTTTACCGGTAGGGCCACAGTCTATATCGTAATCTTGCGAAAGCACCTGGCCTGCCTGCTTCGATTCTACAAGTCGCTCTTTCATCAGTTCTTCTTCTGCACTTTTCAATCTTTCCACAGCCTGGGCAGAGTACTGACCTGTAGTACCTTTTAATTGAATGTACTTATTCAACCAGTCCACACTTTGCTTGAAATTGCCTAAGTAGAAAGAGTTTTCACCAAAATGGTACACAAGGTCAGAAGGAACACTTTTGGTGGTGCGCAAGAGCTGGCGGAATTTGCTATCGGCCAGTAAATATTCTCCTTGTTGCGAAAGAAGTATGGCAGAGTCCAACAAAGCTTTATAGGCTTGCCGCTCAGAGGCCTCCCGTTGGAGTTCAAATTCACGAATCCTTTGTTCCTGCGTTTGTGCCACCACCGTAAGTTGGAATATCAGAACAAATAGTATGGAAATGAATGTTTTCAATTCGCAGAAATTAGACAAACAGTTTCTTATCTAAATCGAGCCATTCCAGGGTGGAGTTACTGAATATGTCCTCCTTGCTTTCCTGGCTGATGTCCATCTCTTCAATAAACTTGCCAATTTCGAGATCCCCTAATGGAAACGGATAATCGGATCCAAGGGTTATCCTTTTTGTTCCCTGCAGTTTGATTACATACTCAAGCATCATGGGGTCATGCGTAATAGAATCAACCCAAAATTTTCCGAGATAGTTGCGGGGGTTTACATCATTGTCAATGGCCACCAAGTCAGGACGGCAATTGAAACCATGCTCAATGCGACCGATGGTTGACATAAATGAGCCCCCGGCATGAGCAAAATTGACGCGCAATTTGGGTAGCCTTTCGAAAATGCCACCAAAAATCATAGAACAGATAGCGCGCGAGGTTTCGGCCGGCATGCTCACCAGCCAGGGAAGCCAATACCGTTGCATTTGCTTCATACCCATCATGTTCCAGGGGTGAACCAATATGGCCATCCCTAGCTTTTCACACGCTTCAAAAATAGGGTAGAACCGATCCTCATTCAGGTTTTCGTCATTGATATTGGAGCCTATTTGAATTCCTTTTAATCCAATTTTTTTGCAACGCTCTAACTCCTCCACCGCCAACTCTGCGTCCTGCATGGGCAGGGTGCCCAGGCCGATATAATTTTTCGGATACTTGGTTACAATTTCGGCTATATGATCGTTTAAAAATTCTGAGACAGTAAGGCAATCAAGGGACTTGGCCCAGTAAGAAAACATGACCGGGACCGTGCACACTACCTGTACTTTGGTATTGAATGCTTTGTATTCCTCTATTCTCAATTCAGGATCCCAGCAGTTCTCCTCAATTTCTCTGAAAAACTGGTTGCCCTTCATCATCTTGGCGGCTCCTTTTTTGTGATGCTGTAAATAGATAAAGTCTCCGTATCCGAATTTTTTACTCCAGTGAGGCAATTTCTTGGGTAGGATGTGTGTGTGGGAGTCTATTTTAAGCATTTCAGAAAAGGGCAATCCTCAAATTTACAATAAAGTGGCGATGAAGGAAAGCCTGGAGGCCATCCTATATTATCTCCTATATTACCAGTCCGTGTTGGGAACAGTTGCGCATATTTATCGGGCGGTCGCGGATAATACAAGAGCAGTTGCTTGTAATGAGGGAACGGTCGCGCATAATGCATGAGCGACTACGCATAATTATCGGACGGTTGTGGATAATGCAAGAGCAGCTACGGATAATTACTGAACGGTCACGGGTTGTGCAAGAACAGTTGCGGATGACCGAGGAACGGTCACGCATAATATATGAACGACTACGCATAATTATCGGACGGTCGCGGATAATACAAGAGCAACTACGCATAATTATCGGTCGGTTGGTGGTTGCCCAAGAATACACGGGGTAGCAGCCGAACGATCATGGGTGACACTGCCCAGAAAAGTGTGTAAGTGCCTGGTAGTGTCTAAGCAACTGCGTAAAGGGTTTATATTTTGCACCGCTCTCCGAAGATGTTAATAAATGACACTACCACCGATGCCGGCAGCACCCTCATGGGTGTAATTTACTTCTGCACTTGCGCGTCTTATCAAGACTTTAGGGAAATCCGCTTGAAACGAAAACAGGTGCGTAGGGTTGTACTAATAAAATAAAAATAATATTTTTAAAAAGTTGGGTTTTCCTGAAACTAATTTTAAAGCGACACGTGTTTAAGATATATAACTAAAACAATTAAAGTTATGACCCATGTTAAAAACGTGCAAGCCTTTGGGAAGCTCACAGGCATCTGCACCGGGTATGGAGGAGCTTACAATCCCGGACAACAAAACCTCCAGGTGAATGCGATGGCCACCTTAATGACCAAAGCACAACAAGCAATGGATAAAGTCAATGAAGCACAAAGCCTCTACGACCTTGCCACCAACGAGCGCTTCAAAGCCTTCAAAGGACTGAGGCATCTCGCTTCGGGTGTGTGCGCCCTCCTTCAAGCCAGCGGAGCTGACCCACTTCATGTAAGTGATGCGCGTGCCAGCTGCCGGAAGATTTGGGGTTCGCGCAAAGCCACCCGAAAGGCAAACGCAGAAGCCACAGCTGAGGGGAAACCCAAGCCGGCTTTTGGCTATCCGCACGACTTCGCCAGCATAGTAAATTACTTTGCGGCACTG
This sequence comes from Cyclobacteriaceae bacterium, assembly GCA_019638285.1. Classification (GTDB taxonomy): domain Bacteria; phylum Bacteroidota; class Bacteroidia; order Cytophagales; family Cyclobacteriaceae; genus ELB16-189. Next base: position 30,923 of record JAHBUB010000003.1, read on the forward strand.
GTCGAGACAATTGCCAACGAGCCAAAGTATCAGCCCAATGAAGAGTCGATGACACGCAAAGGGCTGCAAAAAAGATTGGCTACGTTGCAGCGACTCAATCAAGGGGTAACTCAGGCGGAGATCAGGCTGACCCAGGCAAAAAGGGATCGCAACGAGCTGTACTATCATCAGGCTGATGACAACCTGTTTACTACCGCCCTTTCCGCCAAGCTGTACATCCGTGGTATCTTCGGATATAGGAGTGCACAGCACATGGAAGTAGCGAGATTACGTTTCACCAAACCCCGACTCTGATGCTAACCATTGCTAATTAAAAACCTCTGCGGTCAGACTGCGGAGGTTTTTTGTTTTAGGGAGATTTTTAACTTTTAGGGTTATTCCCATGGCGGTTCGTGAGACACGAACCTTGGGTTGGATTCGTACTTCTATACAATATATATTATTACCGCGCGTATGTGATCCATGACCTACGATTAAAACAGTGGAATTACGGAGGAGCGTTTTACTTCATTCAACACAAAGGTACTTTTGATCTGAGATACATTGGGTAAGGCAGCTAGTGTACCCGATGAAAGCTTATGATACGCTTCCAAGTCTTCCACCACCACTTTTAAAAGGAAGTCATTGGCACCACCCATTAGGTAGCATTCTATCACTTCTGGTATTCGGTTTACCGCTTTGCCAAAACTTTCTATTGCTGACAGCTTTTGACTCTCCAGGGACACGGAGCAAAAAACCACCATCGAACTTTTAACCTTGGTGGTATCCAGTACGGCTACATATTTTTTGATAATACCCTCCCTGTCATACCGCCTCATGCGCTCATAAATGGGTGTCTTGGTGAGGTTAAGCTTGTTCGCCAACTCTTTGGTGTTTGTCTTTGCATCTTTTTGTAACAACTCCAACAGGCGTTTATCAATGGTATCCAGTTTAGTCATAGGAATTATTCCGCATTTGATTCTTTTTAGCCTCAATTTATAAATCAATTCCTAACAACAAGACAAAAAATAGGAATTAACACGGTCTATGACATAAATCATCTTATAATATTCCTGTCACGTGTAAATTTGCTACTATTCCAACACTAAATCAGCGAATTATGAGCACAGCGATACATCCCGAAAGTTTGATGATGTCCTACGGCTACAAGCCAGAGTTATCAGAAGGCGCAGTAAAGCCCCCCATTTTTCAAACGTCCACCTTCGCATTCAAGACAGCTGAGGAGGGAAAAGCCTTTTTTGAAGTAGCTTATGGCTTAAGGGAGAAAGCACAGAATGAAGAACTGGGGTTGATTTATAGTAGGATCAACAACCCTAACCTGCAGATACTGGAGGAACGACTGTGCCTTTGGGACAAGGCCGAACAATGTGCAGTTTTTGAAAGCGGTATGTCGGCCATCAGCACGGTGATGCTTGAATTTTTGAAACCAGGAGACCTCTTGTTGTATAGCCTTCCCACTTATGGAGGTACCGACCATTTTATCAATTACTTTTTGAAATCAATTGGCGTGGAATGTGTTGGGTTTCGCGCGAACCAAACTAAAGAGGAGATCATCGAATTAGTAGAACAAAGTGGCAAGTCGGATAGACTTTCACTGATCTACATAGAAACTCCTGCTAACCCTACCAACGATTTAATTGACATCAGAATGTGCCATGAGATTGGAGCTCGATATTCATCTGGCGAACGGCAAGTGTACACTGCCGTTGATAATACGTACATGGGACCGCTGTGGTCAAGTCCGCTACAGCATGGAGCTGATTTAGTAATTTACTCTGCTACTAAATACATTGGTGGACACAGTGACTTGATTGCAGGTGCGGTATTGGGCAATGGTGAAATTATGCAAAGGGTAAAAACACTCCGTACCTTCCTGGGCAACATGGCAAGCCCGCATACCTGTTGGCTGCTACTCAGAAGTTTGGAGACCTTAAAGGTACGGATGGAGCAGCAAGCAAGGAGTGCGCAAGAAGTGGCTAAATTTTTGGAAGCACACCCCAAAGTAACCCAAATGCATTATCTGGGAAGCTTAAAGCCTTCTTCAAAGTCTTATGATATATATACGCGACAATACAGTTCACCGGGGGCTATGATTTCCTTTGAAATTGAAGGCAATCAGCCAGGAGCGTTTCGCTTCCTCAACAAGTTAAAGTTGATAAAGCTGGCAGTGAGTTTGGGTAGTACGGAGAGTCTTGTCCAACATCCTGCATCCATGACTCATGTTGGATTAACGCAGGAGTTAAGAGACAGAATTGGAATCACGGAAGGATTGATCCGTCTATCGATAGGGGTAGAAAATCACGAAGACATCATTGCCGATATCAAGCAAGCTTTTGCTTCCAATTAGAACCATCTTAAGACTACGTTCAATTAAATCTATAAGTTTTGTAAGTCATTGCGGGTGGTATTTACCAGCAATGACCTTGTAGTATTAATGTGCAAATTCAACTTTCGTTTTTCTTCGGCACTTATCCTCACTCAGAATCACTCTCAGTGAACGCTGAGGTTTGAAAATTACTCATAAACAGTTTTTTACTAATTTTTTCTGGAACTTGAATGGAAATACAAAAAGCGTTATTTTTCCTGCGGTTGAAAAGATACTCACCACCAAGCGAAAGGGGATAGGTACAGATAACGTTTGGATATAATCCGACTTGTCGAAAAAGAGATTCAAACCATTTGACAATAAATTGTGTCTAAACTTTTCATTTAGGGGTAAACAATGGATAAAGCTAAATGGATTCTCACCTTTTTGGCCATTTTAGGGATTATGGCAGTTTCTTGTAACGAGAAAGATTTTGATGTACAAAATTTAAGTCCTGATGAATTTGTGAGCTTATTAAAAAACGGAACTTACGTTGATAAAGTTGGAAATGAATTGCCGAACTTTTCAATGAATCACATTGAAGGGCTTATTAACTATTTAAACGACACAACTATCATTAAAGAGTTCCCGCACAATCCCATTTCCTCTAGAATAACGCATCCTAAAATATTGAACGAATGCATTATGTGGACCATTGATGGAATACGACTTGGGAAAAAGTACCCTTCACTTGAGCCATCTTTGTTAGACACAATTAAAAATTATTCAAGATTGACAAACAAGGAATTATGGATGTTGGGTAACAATTATGTTGACTGGCACAATGAATTCAAAATAAATCCTTCTGAGGCATTGAGAAAAAAGGACCTATTGGGGAATACGACCTATAAGTGGAATTGAATTGTATAATTATTGGGCGATTCCTCCTGATCTAACCCTATTTGGGACAACCCTATCAGAACCTTAAAACCTGAAAATGACTTTTTAATATTTCTTCACTAATTTTTTCATCGCCCATGGACTAAAACATGGGCGCTATTTTAGTAGTGATTTATAGAGGGTGGGATAGTCCTCATGCATGGTCTTTAGATATTAAATTAGATAACCTAATAGCGTATTTGATGAAATTTGTACAAACGATTTTACGAGGTATTGGTCAGGTAATGTTTCAAAATAATATTTATTCTGGAATTTTATTTTTAATTGGAATTTCTTACAACTCCTGGTTATTAGGATTGGCAGCCCTGTTTGGCACAATAATAAGTACCGGTTCCGCTCTAATTTTGAGGTATCCAAAAGATGATATTCAAAACGGGCTTTATGGTTTTAATGGAGCATTAACGGGCATTGCTGTACTGTTTTTTTTCGAGGTAAATTTTATTATCGTCTTAGCGCTAATAGCAGGCGCTGTATTGTCAACTGTAATGATGAACTTGTTAAAGAAAGTTATTCCGCCATTGACTGCACCTTTTGTAATGGTAACTTGGTTTGTGATATATTCATTACAGTTCGTTTTTAACTTTCCGTTACTACCTTCTTCAGAGCCTACAGGAAATACCATTGATATTCTAACCGCATCAGGCAATAGTTTCGGTCAAGTGATGTTTCAAGAAAATAGGATAACCGGACTATTTTTTCTTTTGGGTATATTGGTAAACAATAGACTAATGGCTATTTATGCCGTGTATGCTGCTGTTTTAGGCGCTTTGGTTGGATGGCTTTTTTCAGCACCTTTTTCTACAATTAATGCTGGGCTTATGGGCTACAATGCAATACTTTGCGCCATTGCACTTACAGGAAAAAGAAGGGCAGATTTTCTGTGGATCACCCTTGCTATAGGCCTCTCCACATTGTTAAATATCGGATTATCAATGACTGGAATAATTGCACTCACCGCCCCATTTGTGGTAGTAACTTGGATAATTTGGAAGTTAAAACAAAAAACTCAGGTTAAGGAAGTGGTGGCTTAACTGAGAATTAAGTTATTCGTAATCTGCCACTGGCCATACACACACCGGTGTGAAACTTTAAAGTAAACCCAATACATTCAAAATATATTAACAATGAAAGAATTTTGGGAAGAAGCATTTAAAGACAAACAGGAAATGTGGGGTTTTGAACCTGCAAAATCTACTGTATTGATTAATGACTTTTTTATTGAGCAAAATGTTAAAAATGTACTTATTCCTGGCATTGGTTATGGACGAAATGCTCAAATATTTAGGGATCATGGAATGACTGTAACAGGAATAGAAATTTCCGAAACTGCCATTGATTTGGCCCATAAACATTTTGGGAACGACTTGATTATTTATCACGGTTCGGTAACTGAAATGCCATTTGATAAAAATCTATATGACGGAATATATTGTTACGCTTTAATTCACTTGTTGGACAAAAAGGAAAGAAAAAAACTGATCCAAGACTGCCTTAACCAACTAAAAGAAAACGGGTTTATGGTTTTTGCAGCTGTTACAAAAGAAGCACCGATTTATGGTCAGGGTACTCGCATTGATAAGGATAGATTTGAAATATTTGGTGGTGTAAAAATGTACTTTTACGACAAGGAGACAATACAAGAAGAATTTGGTAATGCAGGATTATTTGAAATAAAAGAAGTGATGGATGTCTATCCCTTTTATCTCATAAAATGCAAAAAGAACACAGATAGAAAGTTGACGAAATAGAAAAACTTAAGCCTTCCATGTTCATGTCGCCATCAACCCAGTGTTGGGACATACAAACTCAACTTTCTTTTTTCTTCGGCACCGGATCGTAGCCGCTGGTGCCCCATGGATGGCAACGACCAATTCTTTTCATACCCAGCCAGGTGCCTTTGAGTGGTCCCCATTCTTGTATCGCTTCTATGGTGTATTGAGAGCATGAGGGGGTATGGCGACAATGAGATCCTAATAGGGGAGATAGGGTAAGCTGATAAAAGCGAACGGGTAAAATCAATATTTTTTTAAATATGTTATTGATGAGGCTCACTATTCAATCTCATAATCAATTGTTCCGTCTTTCCCATCTTTCAACTGCACGCCCATTGCTTTGAGGTCGTCACGTATTTCATCAGACAAGGCAAAGTTCTTATCGGTGCGGGCTTTCTTTCTGATGTCAATCAACATTTGAATGAGGCCATTCAGCAATTGCTCGTCTTGTGCATTGTCTTCTCGTAATCCCAATACCTCCTGAATGAAGTTGATATAAGTATTTTTGAAATGGGTGAAGGTATTTGAATCAATAGCACCTAAATCTTGATTCCCTGATTTAAAATCATTTATCCTCGCTGACATTTCAAACAACACCGCTAAGGTTTTGGCCGTATTGAAATCATCACTCATGCTCAGATAGCACTCATCTACCAATCGATCAAGGTCATTTTTTAGACTTTCGTTGATCGCAGTTGTTTTGGGGTGATTCAGTTCTTTCAACGCATCCAATGCGTTCATTAGTTTTCGGTACCCTTTCTCCGCAGCGTTGAGGGCATCATTGCTGAAATCCAATGTGCTGGAGTAATGTGATTGTAACATAAAGAAGCGAACGGCCATGGGCGCATACGCTTTTGTGAGTAGCGGATGGGATCCGGTAAACAATTCATGGGGAAGGAATGAATTGCCTTTTGACTTACTCATTTTCTCACCATTTACTGTGAGCATGTTGGAGTGCATCCAATAGCGTACAGGAGCGATTCCATAAGCACCCACACTTTGAGCAATCTCACACTCGTGGTGCGGAAACTTTAGGTCCATACCACCACCATGAATGTCAAATTGTTTTCCGAGGTACTTGGTGCCCATCGCAGAACACTCTAAATGCCATCCTGGTATTCCTTCTCCCCACGGAGAGGGCCATCGTTGAATGTGATTGGGTGGCACGCCCTTCCAAATGGCAAAGTCAATGGGATTTCTCTTTTCGTCCTGTCGATTGAGCGCACGAGATCCGTCCATAAGTTCTTCAATGTTTCTTCCACTGAGTTCTCCGTATTTGTGCTTTTCTGAGAATTTATTTACATCAAAATAAACAGAACCATTCACCTCATAAGCATATCCGTTTTCGATAATTTTTTTTACCATCTCTATTTGTTCCACAATGTGGCCGGTGGCGGTAGGCTCAATGGTGGGAGGAAGGATGTTGAAAATGCGGCACACCTCATGAAAACCAATGGTGTACTTCTGAACGATTTCCATGGGCTCCAGTTGCTCCAGTCTTGCCCTCTCTTCGATTCTATCCACTCCTTCGCCTGCATCGTTGGTGAGATGGCCAGCGTCTGTAATATTGCGCACGTAGCGAACTTTGTATCCTATGTGGGTGAGATAGCGAAATACCACATCGAATGCGGTAAAAGTCCTTAAGTTGCCCAAGTGCACTTCACTGTACACGGTGGGACCGCAAGAATACATTCCTACAAAAGGTGGGTTGAGCGGCTCAAATTTTTCCTTTTTTCCGCTTAAAGTGTTTGAGATCGATACAGGGTATTTCTTAAACAGATCCATTTACTGTGCTCAATTTAGATGCAAAGATACGATTTCTGCTGCAAGCAATAAGTATTCACGGATTGGATTACCAGTCAATAGGTTGCAAGTAACCAGTTGCCAGTTTGAAGGTGACCCATCCAATGGATGCAGGGCTATCGTTCTGATTTAATTGGGTATCAAAAAAAACTCGTACTTGTTACATGGATTGTAAAGTCGAAATACTTTAATGCCATTTTGTGGCAAGTCGAAGGCGTAGATTTCTCCCCCTGCAAATATTTCGTCTGTAATCTCTTTAAGTGCTTGCTCTGTGCCTGCCGGAGGAGTGGCGGAATAATAATATTGATCCAGTAGACTCACCTTGAATAGATTCACAGCCGTATTGGTAGGTTGGTATTCTCTCACATATATTTCCCCATTCTCCATAATAAACCCAACCGAATAGATGGGGATAGAAGGGTTTTTTAGCGGCACTCCATAGAACAAAACGAAACCACTTGTTCCCGGAAGTTTCTGCGCAATGCTTCCTGTCTCTTGTAAACTTTTGCCCTGACCATCAAAAACAAATAGCGCATTGACGGTGTACACCGTTTTTGCAAAATCACTGCCTCTGTTGCTAAGCATTGCGTTAACAATGCTAACTGACCCCACACCTGGGGTTTGGCCGTTGTATCGGGGTTCGGTATTGTTTACGCCCGATGCGCAAAGATCGGGGCCGGTAAGATTGAAGTCGCTTAGGGTGAGTGCGCTGATGTTATTGGATTGGCCATTAAAATTAAATGATAATGGTTTTTCTAATACCAGCTGACCATTGGACAGTGTGTATTTACTAGAATGATTTAGGGTAACCCGTGTGTTAGCAAGCACTTCGTCCCTGGTAGTACCTTTCCCTGCAAATTCGGCTGTAAGAGTCCTCTTGGTCAAATCGATTGTCCAGAAAATTGAAATGTTCTTATCACTTAAGATCACCTGCTGAGTAGGGTTGATGGTACCAAAGATTTGGGGGTTTTTCAAATTGAATTGCATCAGGTTTGTGGCAATGTCTCTGGCAAACTCACTCTCATCGTTTGCTCCGGCAGGAGTGAAAACCAACTGAGTAGGGTTTGAGGTGTCTGATTTGCTTTCGAAAATCAAATCATTACCTTCCTTCTTTTTAAATAAGAACTCAAACTCACCACCGAAAGTAGCCTCATCCAGTTCAAAGAGATAGTGGAAGACACCATACGTCTCCATAATTAATTCCAGCCCCAATGCATTGTCGATGCGGTAGGTGATGGTGTTGTCAAAGAATTCTCCATTGCTGTCAGGTATATCTGACTTTATATTCACCTGGCCATCGGGTGTGAATTTCATTAGAATCAAAAACGTACCAGACGCTTCCGTAGGTTGGTACTCCAATCTCCATCCGTTGGGGGGAGCTGTGAGTTCTGTTCTTAATCCATCAACAGCTTCTTTTACCCGTTCTTCAACAGGGGGCATATTGGTTTTGTCCTCGTTGCAGGAAACCACAATGGCAAAAAATATTAATATGAGAATGTAGGATCGCAACATTTCTAATTTAATTTGGCCTGAACCGCATTCCGTACCGCTTGTAAATCAACATTGACTACCTTTTTATAATGTTCTATAATGGCAATTAATTTTTCTCTCACCATTTTACGCCCTGCGTTCCTGGCATCACATTCTGGTGTTGTACAACCAAGCTCATCGGTCATAAATTCAGTCTCAAAGTTTTTGTTGTATAAAAAGAAAGCTACGGTCTCGGCAAAATCCTCATTGGGAGAGCTGGTGGCATACGGAGAGACGAAACCTCGCTTGAGGGCATCTTCATCTGAGAGCGACACCCAAAAGCCAGGACTGGTATAGCCGGCCGGAGAAATTTTTTCAAAGTCAGGCGGAAGCTTGTGCCTTTGATGTACGATATGCGCAAACTCATGATACACGGTATGCAGTTGCAATTCTTCCCACTCTTTGTCAGTCGGATCGATAGCATTTACATAAGTAAAAGTAATTTGTGCACCTGCATCTGCTGTTCCAAGCACTACAGTACCATCATCGTTATAAATAAAGCCTCCCAGCAACACTACTTCGGAGGGAACATACGATCTGAAATAAGCTTCGCCATTTTGCACTTCAAGAAAAGGATCTACCCAAAACTTTTGTATGAAGTCGAGCATGGGTTTTACTACTTCTAGCTTAGGGGGAGCTACTCGTTGAGTGGGCTTGATGTACCTGTCTACAAAACGATAGCGAATGGCCATTCCATATTCTTCTCTGAAGTTTGACTCAATAAACTTATCCAAATCCGTTTCCAACTGCACATTGGTTTGCGTAACTGGTACATTGAGCGTTTCATCTGGATAGCAACCCACTAAAAGGAAAACAATGAAGAACAAAAAGGGTATTGTTTTCATTTTATCTGGGGTTTGCAGTTAAGCCTCCAACATCCACAGCAGAGGTGGGGATTTGTAACACTTTTCTCAAGTCGTCATCCTTCAGTTCAATGGTTGCCCCATTCTCCAACAGGTGCTTCACAGGTATTTTATAACGTTTGATGTCAAACCATCGCATACCCTGCACTAAAAACTCTCTTCTTCGTTCTCGGATTAGCCATTCGATCACCACTGCACGGTTGCTCACATTACCAAGCCCACCCACACCAAAGAAATTGCGCAGATCATTGATGGTTATTGTAACAGCCCCACTGTATCTTTTATTGGCCAACGTTTGCAGGTCCGCCATTGCTTCGGTGATTCTGTTTTTCTCAGCCAGTGCTTCCGCTCTATTGAGTAATACCTCTTCTCCTCTAAACATGATACCGATGTGGTAAGGCGTACCCACATTGGAGTTGAGGCTGCTTCGTTCAAAAAGGCTTTCGTATCTGGCCGGAAAGGCGCCATTTTCCCCTTTTTGGTAAGAAGGGTTTTCCCTCACGTCTGTTCCTCCAAATGGATTGGAACTAAATATGTCGTCATATACTTTGTTGGTGGGACCGTGGCCAAAATCAAGTCTTTGTACCAGGGAAATCTTTCTCATTAACAGTAAGTTGCTCCTTTGTTGAGGGGAGGAGTAAAGTTGTGGATAGGCAGTAGGAGATGAGCTGGCGTTTTGAAATTCTTGCGAGGTGAGATCCCGAACAAATGAGCCTGGATCGCTGCCCAACATCTGCGTGCTGTACTCAATGCACTTATCGAAATCCTGCTTGAAGAGATAAAACCTTGAGGCGAAGGCCAAAGCAGCATTTTTATTGAAATGATATTTTCCGGAATTCTTAAAGAAGCTATCGTCTATCAATTCAATGCCTTTGAGCATATCGGCTTCTACTTTGTCATAGACTTCTTTTACGGTATTGCGTTTGTAAGTTTTAATAAAAATGGTCTCTGGCGTTTCTACATAAGGGATACCCTTATCACTTTCTGCTTTATTACTATCATAATGTTTGCCAAAAAGATTGACCAACATGAAATGACCGTATGCCCTTGTGAGGCGAGCTTCTGCTTCTACGGCTTTCTTTCTTTTTTGATCTGTTTTCGTAGTGGCCGGTATGGATTCGATGACAGCCAGCACTTCATTGGCGTGGGCAATGGCATTGTATGTTTCATACCAAAAGAAGGGAGGTGTATCTTGCTCATCCGGATCATCTGTAAAATCTTCCCATGCATACGCGCGCTCATGGGATTGTCGCAGTGTTACTCCTCTGATATAATCTGAGTTGTCCGTCATCCAGTCTGTGAATGCCGGAGAGGCTACTGCGTAGGCATTGGTAAGTAATTGCGCTGCTTTGTCCAGGTTATCCAAGGTTACCCTGTTGTCTGGCGCTTCATTTAGAAAATCGTTGCAGGCAGCAGGCACCAAAAGCAAACCCGTAATTATTACTTTTTGAAACGTGGGCCTTATGATTCGATTGAATATCTTCATAGCCCAATGTTTAATGAGAAGGTGATGATCTTGGGTTGTGGCAATGCCACACCACCTGAGCTAAAGAATTCAGGATCTTGCCCGTTCAATGCCTTGTCAGAATATAACAATGCAATGTTTTGCCCTTCGAGTGAAATATTGGCATTGGCCAACCCTATGCGGTTCGTCACATTACCTGGAAGTTGATAGGAGAGTCTGGCTGATTTAAGCCGGATATAGTCTCCATTGGCTACTCGAATGTTACTCTTGTTGTATAAGTCGTAGGATAAAACCGCATAAGTATCCACTTGTGAAATTCCTTTGTCAAGTATTACTGGAATATTGGTTCGCATTTCATCACCAGGCACCGCCCATCGGTTCACCAGATCGCCAGGGAGTGCATCCGTATCATTATAGGTGGCAAAGAATGAATCGTTGAGCCTGATTTTGTAATCATATTTGAATGAGAGCAGAAAGCTAAGTGCAAAATTCTTGTAGGTAAAAGAATTGGTAAGCCCACCTGCACCCCGTGGCTCGATCGGACCGCCATAAGTGAGTAATGTTCCTAGGTCTTTCCTGCTTTGTAGATCGAATTCTGAGGCTATTTCGCCCTTGTCATCATAAAATTGAGGTAGTCCCTTTTCACTCAACCCTGCAAATTTTGTAGAATATACTCCGCGTCTGGGGCCGCCTAATACTGCAGCACCGTTCTGACTTATGGCATCCACCAAACGTGGCCCATAATCCAGACGGGTAATTTTGTCTTTGGTATAACCAAAATTGAAATCTGTTTTCCATGTGAATCCAGGCCTCTTCAAATTGACTGTAGACAGGGAGACTTCAAAGCCTTGGGCTTCCATGTCTGCAAAATTCCCAACCTTTAATCCTTGCCCACCGATGCCGCTGGTTTGCACTACGCCAATGAGGTCAAGGGCATTGCGTACATAATAATCTAAAGATCCGCTCACATTGAATTTCTTTAATCCAAAATCCAATCCCACGTTAAATTCTTTCAGCTTTTCCCACGTGAGTTCACTGTTGGTGAGGTCTTTGATTCTTAGTACCGGCTCCACATCGGTAGGCCTGATGGTAGCATCGGCCTGTAGGTTGAGCAAAGCACTCGCGTTGGGAGGGAGGTTCCCTGATATACCATAAGTAGTTCGAAGTTTAAGGGAATTGAACACGTTGAGACCCGGAGTACTTTCAAAAAAGCTTTCATTGTCAATGTTCCATGCCCCGCTCACATTCCAGGTGGGCAGATAGCGTACTGCATTGCTTTCACCCAATTGGTTGGATCCGTCATACCTTGCAGTGAAGTTGGCCACATAACGTGACTTGTAGGCATAGCCTCCATTAAAGAAGAGTCCCACGAACCGATCTCTTTCTTCTGACCGGGAGTAATAATCAATATTTTGAAGATTGAAGAACTCAATAATTTTCGGATCGGTGATAACCACACCACCACTTTCATAAATAACACCCAACCCGGTGGCGCTGGTGGTGAGCCGATTGGTAAATCTGATTTCCTCACCTGCCAATACATTTACTTCATGCGCATTGTTAAATGTGTTGGACCAGTTTACACTCATCCGGTTAAAAAAGTTGAGTAAATTATTTTGATCTAGGTAATTGAATCCGCCCTGTGGAAGTACAACTGCAGGGTTAAGTCCTGGGTTATTTGGATCTCTGAAAAGTAGGTTATTCGCTTCTTGAATGAATTGGGTAGCGTTTGCCCTGTAGGCTTCCGCCTGATTAGAGCGCTCGTGCACGGTATGATCTCTTCTGGTGTTGGCATAGCGGGCTTGTAGCACACCGTTCACAGATATGTTTTTCCGTGGCTTGATTTCAAAATCCGTTTGTGCTGAAACATCCGACACGGTGATGTCCATAAAGTTCAACTCTAATTCCTCCAGGATATTAAAGGGCGCATAGTTTCTTCTGAAAAACTCACGATTGCCATTGTCATCAAAAGGACGAATGGATCTTGCTGTATTCAACGCATAACTAAATGGATTGATGTCAAAACCCCTGCTGAATTTTCCTGTGATGGGATCAAACTCCCTGTTGCGTGTGCCTGGTACTTTTTGGTCGCGGTAGCTGGCAGAAAGCTTCAAGCCAAAGGTAAAGTAGTCAGAAAGAAAATAAGTGTTGCGTGCGGTGCCAGTAAACCGTTGTACTTTATCCGCAATGGTTTGTCCTTGGTCATTAAGGTAACTTATTGAATAATAACTGTTGGATTTATCATTGCCGCTGGTGAAGCTGAGGGAATGCTGTTGTTGCAGGCCGACATCCCTGAACAGTACATCAAACCAATCGGTATTGGCATTTTCATATTTATTTAAAAATGTTTCATTCAAGGTGCCACCAGGGCCCCAGTTCAGTTGGTGGTTGGCAATCAGATCAAACATTTTACCCATGGCACCATAGTTAGATGCCCTTACAGAAGTGCTCAGATCGATCAGTCCTTTTTCAAACAACTCCCGGTAGACCGACATCTCTTCTGCCGAATTGAGCAAATCAAATTGATTGTAAGTAGGTCGAAGCTTACCCGAGAAATTGCCTGTATAGTTTACTTTTAAAGCTCCACTTTTTCCTCGTTTGGTGGTGATTACGATGACACCGTTTGCAGCCCTTGCCCCATAGATGGCGGTGGCAGAGGCATCTTTCAGCACCTGAAAAGATTCAATGTCGTTGGGATTGAGATTGGCTACGGAAGAACTGATCAAGGTGTTGGCATTTCCTGAAATAAAATCCTCTGCGCTTACGTTAGAGAGGTCTTCAAGAATAACGCCATCCACGACAAACAAAGGCTGGTTGTTGCCATTGATAGAGGCATTGCCTCGAATTCTTATTTTCGGTGAAGTACCGAATGTTCCAGAAACATTATCCACACTTACACCTGCCACCCGCCCTTCTAAAACCCTTCCTACATCGGAGAGTCCGTCCATTTTTATGTCCGACATCTTCACGTTTTCGGAGGCACCGGTAAAGAGCTTGCGCTCCACTTCCTGAAATCCTGTCACCACTACTTCATCGAGTATGTCTGTGGATTCGCTGAGGGTGATGTTAAAAGAGGATTGCCCGTTGATGGATTGGCGAACTTCCTCCATGCCTATCATTCTAAATAACAATACCTGATTGCTATTCGCTTTAATAGTGAAGTGGCCATCAAAATCACTGACGGTACCTGTGGTTGTATTCTCAATAAGGATGTTTACACCGGGAAGGCCCTCGCCCTTGTTGTCAGACACCTTTCCGGTAATGGTTAGTTCAGATTGGGCGTGAGATGTGAAGAATGCCCCAATGCAAATCAGGCAAAGCAACATCTTTTTAAAGCCACCCCAAATTCCAACGCGCATATTCTCCGGATAAGGTTCGTTGTGTTAGAAATTTTCGGTTTATCTCAGTTCGTAAAAAAAGACAATGTCAATGAAATGATCGGTCGAATTAAAACCTGAAATAGAAAAATTACCTTTTGTGCCATCCTCACTTGTTATTACTGAGGGCGCTTGAACTGGGTTAAAGGTTACACCCATTACAAATGAGAATGGGTCGTTGAGAGAGGGGTTGTCTTCGTCAGTACCATCCCAGTCGGTTAAAACAAAAGCCCATGTTTCATTCGTTAAAATCAGATCTGTGGTAACTGTATTGCCTACATCCTGTCCGGATGCATCGAAAAATATGGGGCCATAAAGAGAGTTCTCAATATCCTTATCTGTCAGATCAGCATTGCTTTTATTTACAATGAAATCTACAAATAAATCTGGGCGCTTCTTATCCTCATCCACCTCATCCTTATCCCAAGCAAAGCCCAAACTATCCATAGGGAATGCCTTTACAATATAACCAACGAGGTACCGTTGTCTAATTGTTATTTCCCTTGAAACAGAATCCACCTGGCCGTCTTTGGTAAATGCTTTTAACACAACCTTCACTGTTCCGGGATCATCAAAAGTAATGGTAGGGGAGATTTCGGTTGAAGTTTGCCCGTTGCCAAAAGTCCATTCATACCTATCGGCATTAAGAGTACGATTATCAAACATGATCGGCCTGCCTACTTCTGCAATTTGATTGGTGAAGTCCACTGTAGCGCGTGGCAACGGATCATCTTCACTACAGGCAAAGGCAAAGACAGCCAAGACAACTATCCACAACGAACGGGTAAGGCTTTTTATCATATGGGTAAAAGTTACGTCAAGCACTAAAAATAGACAAAAATTGGCAGGAGCATACCTACTTTATAAAGTTAACAGTTCTTGAATAAACTTTAAGGGTGTTTTGGAAATATACCCCACAATGGAAGAGTAAAACTTATAAAACTGTGGTATTGGCAACCTTTTGGGTAAGGGATTATTCATTGATTGAAGTGACCTTACCCATTTATCGCTCCTTTTCAAAGCAATTCTTTTTTGTTACTTTTCTGCCCTCAAAAAAACATATCATGAAAAATTTATATAGAATTACCCTGTTTTGTGCAGCGGTTTTGTTTACACCACTTGCCCTTTTTTCACAAGCCAAACCAGACACCATTCCGAAAGGGGAGGTCTCAACTACCAATCAAACTGTGCGTATCGATGGTAAAGTCATCACCTACAAGGCAATGGCAGGAACCATGTTGTTGCGCAACAATGATGACGAGCCCATTGCGCTGCATGGATTTACCGCTTACCTAAAGGATGGGGTTACCGATCCAAAAACCAGGCCTATCACCTTTGTATTTAACGGAGGCCCGGGATCTTCTTCTTTGTGGTTACATATGGGCGTAATTGGTCCCAAGCGGGTGGTAGTGAATGATCCTGGCTATACCCCCGCGGCACCTTACACACTAGAAGATAACAATGCCTCAATTTTAGATGTATCTGATATTGTAATGATGGATCCTATTGGTACCGGATTAAGCCATGCCGTAGGTAAAGCAGAGAACAAGGACTTCTGGGGTGTAGATCAAGACATTAGAATGATCAGCCAATTTATCAGACAGTTTGTTACTGAACAAGACCGTTGGAACTCCCCGAAATTTTTGTTAGGCGAAAGTTATGGCACGTTCAGAAATGCCGGTGTGGTTAATTACTTGCAAGAAAACATTGGCATGTCAATGAATGGAGTGATCATGGTTTCTGCTGTGTTTGATCTCCGTACCCTTGTTTTTGCACAAGGAGATGATATTTCTTATGTGATGAATTTGCCCACCTACTCGGCTGTAGCCTGGTACCACAATAGGGTGCCCAACAAGCCAGCCAGCTTGGAGGCATTCGTTCAGCAGTCGCGTGAGTTTGCAAAAGGAGAGTATACCACCGCATTAATGGAAGGCGATGGCCTGGTGGGTGAGGCGCGTGAAAAGATTAAAGAGCGGCTGGCCTACTTTACAGGGCTGAGTAAAGAATACCTTGAAAAGGCTGATTTGAGAGTAAGTGAACCTGAATTTACAGAAGAGCTATTGCGTGACGAACACAAAACTGTAGGGAGATTAGATGCAAGGTTTACCGGAATCAATCAAGATCCATTGAGCCAGTACTCCTCGTATGATCCTCAAAGTGCTGCCATCAGTCCGGCATATACTGCTTTGTTTATGGATTATTTTTACAACACCTTAAAGGTGAACAAGGCAAATACTTACTACACTTCGGCTTACGGCAGAAAAGGTTTTGATTGGGATTGGAAACACGCCATGAATGGTGGAGGTTTTCCTACACCTCCTAATACAGGTCCTGATATGGCACAGGCATTGTCACGCAATCCACACCTTAAGATTATGATCTTAAATGGTTATTACGATTTGGCTACTCCGTTTTATGGTGTGGAATACTCCATTAACCATCTTGGTTTGGAGAAAGACATCAAAAAGAATATCATCATGAAGTACTATGAAGGGGGCCATATGATGTATACCCATAAACCATCCTTAGAGAAATTCAAAAAAGAAACTGCTGAGTTTATCGTACAAATGAGCAAGCATTAAATATGGTTGCTGGATTCTGGAGTCTATCCAGAATCCAGCACTATTTGCTAGGACCTAGAAAGCATTGTGCCAATGGCCATGCTCATAAGACCAGACCTTGCCGGGAGGAGCTTCGCCCTCCGGTGGAGCAGATGGGGTAAAACCTTGACCCTGCGCTTCTACATTGTTGGTCGTATTGGTGTAATAGCCAACTATTCCGATGGCAAACAAAGCAACCAGAATACCAGTGATTACAAAGGCTTTATTCATGCCACGATTGGAAGTTTCGTTATGCATGTGACAGTTTTTGTATTTCTTCCCACTACCACAATGGCAGGAATCATTTCTACCCAATTTTTCCATGATAACAACAGTTTACTGAATCCTTGAAATTAGAAAATAAATAGTAAAGAGGGAAGCCACTGGTATAATTGAATCCATCTTCTTTCGGATTCAGAATCCACAATCGAGAATAAAGGGATAATGCTTGGTATTAACTCTAACCTGGTTTTCGTTTTAACTACACCGGATCTTCTATTTTTAAAACATAAATATACGGCCAGTATTTTCCGGTAACCAACATAGACTTGGTGCCTGCATGCCAGGCGATCCCGTTCAATACGTCTGCTTTCGCATTGAGCAGTTGTGCTTGTTGCACAAGTTTGGAAAGATCAAGAAACCCAGATACCTCCCCATTGACGGGGTTGATCTTGGCGATCCAATGCGTTTGCCATACGTTGGCATAAATGGACCCGTCTATGTATTCCAGCTCATTAAGGGCGTTGACAGGCTTACCTTGGTAGGTAACTTTCAATTCTTTCTTTATTTCGAAGCTGAGCGTATCCCTGAAATACAAGCTACTGGTGCCGTCACTCATAATCAATTGGGTGCTGTCGTGCGTCAATCCCCAACCTTCGGTCTTATACTTAAACTCATTCAATTTTTTAAATGTGTGGAGGTCATACACGAAGCCAATTTTGCTTTTCCAGGTCAACTGATAAATCTTGTTGTTCAAAATGGTAATGCCTTCGCCAAAGTATTTGTTGTCAAGGATTACTTTTTTATCCGCCATCCCTGTCTTAATGTTTACGATACCAATCCAGGAACCTTCCTGCCCTGTACTTTCATAGAGTTCTCCATTATGGATAATCAAACCCTGTGTGAAGGCTTCCTTATCGTGGGGAAACGTGCTTTGTACTTTGAAATTGATAAACGTAGGATTTTGAATCACTTCTTTTTTCTTGGTACAAGAAATCAAAACCAGTATAAGACATAAAGGATAAAAGCGTGTGAAGATTGTTCTCATTTGTTATTTAACGGAAGGATTGACCCAAAGGTGACTAAACCAATACCAATTTCCAGCACTGTCAGGGGCGGTAAGCGTGTAAAGTGTTCTCCGTCTCTGGGTAAGGTCACTCATGGATTGCAAAGTAAGCTCCATTTGCCGATCGTTGTGATTAAGTATATTGATTTTACAATCTCCTCCTTGTACAAAGCATTGGAGTTGATTCATCAAAAGCCCTTTGGTGTCAATGGTCAATGTCAACAAGGGTTTATTCGTGCTGTTAGGAATCAGGTTTTCTTCAGGTGATTTTTTGATGACTTTTAATGATTGCATAGATGCTTTTTCATAAAACATTTTAGCATAATGCTCTGACATGGGAAAACGAGGGATTTGGTATTTGTCGGTTATGCTATTCATCACTCCTGAATTTTGAGCGGCAGCACCCTGGAATCCATTTGACTTTACTATGGTTTTCATTTTCTTATCAAATTCGCCATAAGGGTATGCGAATACTTTAGAGGTAATACCCAATTTCTCTTTTATTAACTGCTGTGCGCTTTTTAAATCATTCTCAAAATCAGAGTATCGCACATTGGGTGGCCTATTGAGAAAATAATCATGCGTGTGGGTATGGTTTCCAATTTCTATTTTCTGTTCTGTGGCCTCTTTTAATTGTTGCCAGTCCATATAGTCACCAGCACCCACTGTTTCTGTGTTGATAAACAAAGTGGCTGGGAATTTATACTGGCGGAGTAATGGCAACCCATTATTAAAAAAACTTTTGTATCCATCATCGATGGAGATAACGGCCGTTTTTTTAACGGGGGTGTTGTTTGAAAGATAGTCAATCGCATCGGACAGACTCAACACCTGATAATGGTGATCGGTCAACCACATGAGATGCTCTTCGAAATCGTTAATAGATATGTTGGTGGTGGGAAAACGATTGTCACCAAACCGATGATAAACAAAACAAACCACTTCTTTGTAGTTTGGTTCTGTGCTTGCCATCGTGGAATTATCAGCATTTGATTGTTCAGATTGCTGGGGTGCGCAGCAGTAAATCGAAACGGTTAATACAAAGATCAATATTCGATTCATGGCACTACAAAATATTGAGGGTCGAGGATGTAGTTGTCATATTTTGTCAGATTATTATACTTAATAATTCTCTTCAACTGTTCAGTATACTCGTCTCTCCTTTCACTATAGTATTTCAGGTGGGGGAGTAGAACAAAAGGATCATTGCTTTCCTGAAGCGCTGTGCGTAATCCCCTGTATGCACGAGCTGATCCTAGTGTTTTGAAGTAGTCAGCGATAGATTGTGATATATCATCGTAGGCCCTTACGTGTATCGCATCACCCTCTCTTTTTGATTTGGCGCGCAGTCTGGTGTCATCGGTGTTGTAAGACCACATACCAAACACATTATTGCCTTCAATAAAAAATCGCGATTGCCCCCATCCGCTCTCTACCGCAGCCTGCGCCAGCACGATGCTGTTGGGAACAGTGCTCATGCGCTTTAGCAGATTTTCGATATCGCTGGCTTTGTATTCCAATTTTAGGGCATGGTAATAAGTGCTATCCTCCTCATTCCAATGTTTTTTTTCTTTGATCACATGTACTTTTTCGCGTTCAACATGCAAATGGTGTTTGGCAATAAGGACAGAGGGAAGAATAATAGCGATAAATAGTTTTTTTGCATTGGGTATGGTCTGATATTTCAGTCCAGAAACATGGGTATACACAATAGGTTTTACTAATGAGTCATTTACCAACTGCACCTGACTGAGCGAATCTACTTTAATGGTAGTAATTTGCAGAACGCGTTCTTTATCCTCACATCCCGCCAATAGGATAAGACAGAAGATTGAAAGAAATATGCAGACACGACAAATGTTCATGGGGTAAAGATAAGCAAAGAGGGCACCCAATAGCGATAGAGGATTCAATGCCTATTGTTTCATTTTTCATGCCTAGGGTAATGAACCCAAAAAAGTCATTAGACTTTTTTGCACAAAGTGCTGACGATTGAAAATGAAATACTTGCTGCTACATTATTGAAGTAAGTTTTGCTTTCATTTTCAATGTCAGGGTTAATCCTGACATTCCTGACGGTCTCGCAGGAATCGTCATCCGAAGGACAAAATTGTCATTAGGAATGACAATTTTGGGATGAATATTGTATCAAATTAGATAGGAAAGAAAAAAGCCGTTGGTTTATTCAATACACCAACGGCTTTTTTTTGATAAGTGATCATCAATGCTTTATTCGGGCCATACTCCGGATTCTTCTACTTCTTCATTTGAATTGTAATACACATAGGTCCCGGCTGTGCCATTGGCATTCCATGTAATGTGATTTTGGAGTTTTCCATTTTCGAAAACTTTAATACTTCCTGAATAATCCGGGTTAGAAGTGATATTGATCTTTTCATTATCACTTAAAATGTTAAAACGAAAGACACCCAAGGCGGTTTCGTCCCACTCAAACCTAATGGATAAGCTGTGATCATCTTCATCATATAACTCCAAGAAACCTTGTTTGCCGTTTTTAGACCGTTCTGAATGCCAATATTTTATAAACTCATTGTTATTTTCTTTAATAAAGAGTTCAAAAATATAATGAGTGCTGGTTTCTGAAAGTTGGTATCCATAGGTTAGACTTTCGTTGCCATCAGTGATGGTCCAGGTATAGGCAGATACGTTTGTTTTGATGTTGGCCGTTCTTCCACTATCCCCACCGATTCTTCCAAAAATAGATTCATCGGATTTGGTGGCTCCAGAGGGTGGTTGCATTGCAGAGACAATGTAAACGATACTGTTGGCCATCGTCAAGTGGCCATATATCTGACCGGCATTCATGTCGGTTGAGTTTTTAATACCATCCGGAATTATTAGGGGTGGATTATCGATATCAAAACCGAATTCCACATCTTCAAAATCGGGTTGAACATCTTCATCTTTGCTACAAGAAGTAAAGATCAAGGCGACAATAATTAACCAAAGGCTTGAATTAAATAGTCTTTTCATATTTCATTTTGTAATTGAGCTGCAAAGTTAAACAATATTTATACCCTGCGAATCATTACATTGATAAATTCACAATTTATGTAGGGTTTACCTTCTCAAGTATAATTTATTTGATCATTGACATGAAGAAACTTTTTTTGAGTGAGTAGGAACTACCCAAACATGTTCTTTATTTTTATTTGTGCGTGAGAAATTGTGGATTGTTTCATAATACACTTCATGGAAATCGAATGGGTTGATTTCGGTGATTGAATTTTTCTAGTGATTCACTTCTCTGGTTATGCCTAATTTATAAGGTCACATCAGTTAGATCCAATTCTCGGAGATTTTCTATCTATTGGATTAGTGGTGTTCTGCACTAGACATCTGGTTTATTTGCTTTTTCTACAATTTACTCCCTTTAAAATCACTGGTTGTTGGTATTTATTTTGTCTTTATCTTGCAATATGTTTACTGGCATTATAGAAACAATAGGCAAGGTGGTTGATGTCAATCGGGAAGGCGAGAATACGCACTATGGCATTGTCTGTGACATTACCCCTGAGTTGAAGGTGGATCAAAGCATTTCTCACAACGGAGTTTGCCTTACGGTAACAAAAATAGAGGATAACAAGTATTGGGTCACCGCCATTAAAGAAACGCTCAATAAGTCTAATCTAGGAAAATTAAAGCAAGGGAGTATCGTGAACCTCGAACGGAGCATGCTCAACAATGGCCGATTTGATGGCCATATTGTCCAAGGACACGTTGACCAAACAGGTATCTGTAAGTCGATAAAAGAGGAAAATGGGAGTTGGTTGTTTGGTTTTGAATATGATCCCACCCAGGGGAACCTTACTGTGGAAAAAGGGTCAATTGCCATTAATGGAGTGAGCCTCACCTGCTTCAATTCAGAAGAAAGTAGTTTTCGTGTCGCAATTATTCCTTACACATACGAACACACTAATTTTCACCAATTAAAAGTGGGAGATACTGTAAATCTAGAGTTTGATATTATTGGTAAATATGTGAGCAAACTAATACGCGGTAATTAATTCATGAACGTATACTCAAACGCGAAGTTAAACACCATGGAATTGCTCTTTTCTTAACTGGTACCTTAATGATAATTATATGAAGAAGATTATTTATCTGATTTTGTTGGTCACCGGCCTCAGCTATGCTCAAACCTTCAATGAGTATGAGATTTCGTTTGAGAATGCTGTTCACCATGAAGCAAATGTAGTGCTTACCTTTAAAGACATTCAAAATGATGTGTTGGAAGTGCGCATGGGCCGTTCATCACCCGGGCGATATGCACTTCATGAATTTGCCAAGAACATTTATAATGTAAAGGCACAAGATAGTAAGGGGAATCCATTGCCCATCACACGGCCAAATCCTTATCAATGGAATGTAGCCAAACATGATGGGACCGTTAAGTTCAGTTATACGCTTTTTGGGGATAGGGGTGATGGAACCTATCTGCAAATAGATGAGACGCATGCGCACTTGAACATGCCCGCTACATTTGCATTTGCAAAAGGGTTTGATACTCGACCTATTAAAGTAAATTTTAAAATTCGAGAAGATTTAAAATGGAAAATCGCTACCCAGCTAAAACACTTAGAGGGCAATTCCTATATGGCACCTGATTTTCAATACCTTATGGATAGTCCTGCTGAAATAAGTAATTTCATGCTTAGGGAATTTACGGAGGAGTCAAATGGAAAAAGTTACACCATTCAGATCGCGCTTCATCACCCGGGAAGTGAATTAACAGCCGACAAACTTTTCGAAGGTGTTAAGAAAATAGTAAGACAGCAAAAAGCGGTATATGGAATGTTGCCCGATTATGATTTCGGTACCTATACGTTTTTAGTCTGTTATATGCCGCAGGCCAGTGGTGATGGCATGGAACATCGTAATTCTACTTATGTTACTGGTAGAAATTCACTGGAAGGGGAGGGAATAAATCGAGCGTTGGGCACTATTTCTCATGAATTTTTTCATTGCTGGAATGTGGAGCGCATTCGACCTGCCTCCCTGGCGCCTTTCAATTTTGAGCGAGCCAATATGTCTGGAGAATTATGGTTTGCGGAAGGATTCACTTCTTATTATACTGGATTGATCCTTTGCCGTGCCGGATTGTTGGATCAAAAGGCATACGTAGAGAGTCTCAGTAACTCAATTAACTATGTTAAAAACAGTCCAGGTCGCGATTATTTCAATGTAATTGAAATGAGTTACCAAGCGCCCTTTGCGGATGCATCTACTTCAATAGATCCGAATAATAGGAGCAATACTTTCATTAGCTATTACTCATATGGTGAGGTACTTGGCCTGGCCCTTGACCTGTCTCTTAGAAATTTGAAAGGAAGCTACTCATTGGATGGTTTTATGAAAAGTGTTTGGGAAAAGTTTGGCAAAACAGAAATCACTTATACACTCTCAAGTTTGAGGGCCTCTTTGGCAGAGTATGTTACCCCGGATTTCTCCAATAATTTTTTTGATAGATATATTTATAAGAGTGAATTGCCAGATTATAAAAGCCTACTTCCCACTGTAGGTGTATCCTATTCTGCAATGGCTCCTAATAAAGCACATATGGGAGCAGATTTTATTAATATAGACGGTGGTATTATGATTTCTGATTATACCACAATAGGGGCACCAGCATACAAAGCCGGTCTTGAAAAAGGAGATATCATTTCATCTATTAATGGAAGCCCAATTACAACTACTGAAATTTTGAAAACACGGATGGATCAAATGATACCCGGAAAAGAAATTTCTATTAGTTATAAACGATTGGATGAGATGCGGACAACTCAATTGATGCTTGAAGCAGATCCTCTCATGCAAACAAGATTGTTTGAGGATTCGGGATTTAAACCCGATGCTGATAAACTAAAACGAAGGTCAGGCTGGCTTCAAGCCAAATAGAAAACTTTTTGTTTAACCAATAATCAGAGTTCTGATGGCTTGGGCTTTCCGAATTTATTTACCAACCAATTGGCAAATAAAAATCCTATCCATCCACATAATAAACCGATGATGGCGCCCACTATTATGTCCCCAGGATAGTGAACCCCCAGGTAGATCCGGGTGTAACTCATCAGAGCTGCCCATAGGAAGATGGCACTTATCCAATAATAGTGTCCTCTGAATATCAGAAACACCAACATGGACACACCAAACGTGTTGGCCGCATGCCCGGAGGCAAAGCCATACAAACCACCTTTATAATTGTTTACAATATGTACCAGCCCCTCCAGGGAGGGCTCCTGTGACGGGCGTAACCGGGAAAAGAATGGTTTCATAAAACCTGAAGTAATCTGATCAGAAAGGGCAATACAAAGTGCTACTCCCAACAAAAAGTAGATTGCATTCCACTTCTTGAATTTGATGATAAGGTAAATTAAGAACAGATAAAGAGGCAACCAGAATATGGTTTTCGTGGCCAAAAGCATGACTGGATCCAGCCAACTGGTATGAAATCCGTTGAAGTAAAGAAGAAGTTCTCTATCGAGTTCAAGTAGGCGCTGCAAAATCGATTACATTTGTATGAAAGCCAAAATTAACCCATAATGTTTAATGAAATGAGTTTTTTTCAGGTTCCTCACACAATATTGATGATACGTCCGGCCTCCTTTGGGTACAATCCAGAAACTGCGGCCTCCAATGCTTTCCAGAAAAAGAATGATGATGAGGCTGTTCATCATAAAGCCATAAAGGAATTTGATAAAGCAGTTGAAGCCCTGATGGTCAAGGGTATTTCCGTGTTGGTGATAGACGACACCCCGCAGCCAATAACAACGGATGCTATTTTTCCTAATAACTGGATTAGTACACATCAAGATGGGAAAGTAATTATCTATCCGATGATGGCACCCAGCCGAAGAAGGGAAAGGCGTATGGATGTGGTGGCACAATTGGAGGAAAAGTATAAAACCATAGAAGTAATAGATCTTAGTGCACCTGAATTGGAGGGAAAGTTTCTGGAAGGTACGGGTAGTATCATTTTTGACCATCCCAATAAAATAGCTTATGCGTGTCGCTCGGAGAGAACAAATGAGGAATTATTTGTATCACTTTGTAAGCGATTGGGCTACAAGCCCATTGTATTTAATGCGGTAGATGAGCGTGGACTTGCCATCTACCATACCAATGTAATGATGTGGGTGGGAGAATCATTAGCAGGTATATGTCTGGATGCGATTCATAATGAAGAGGATCAGGAGTTAGTTTTGGCCCAACTAAATGCCACCAACCATAAAGTGATTGCGCTGAGCTATGCGCAAATGAATTCATTTGCGGGTAATATGTTTGAGGTACGGAATGCCAATGATGAGCGATTTTTATTATTGTCAAAGGCAGCTTATGATTCTTTGCTGCCAGGCCAACTTCACGAAATGGAAAAGCATCTGACACCAATGCCTCTTGATATTAGTACGATTGAAGAGAGTGGAGGTGGCTCGATTCGTTGTATGGTGGCAGGCATCCATCTTCCTCTTAAATAATGCTCCAATTATAAGCGTTGTGGGGTTTTGCTATGCTCCATGACCTAATTTTTATAAATTGGAGCCTGTAGATTAGGCTTTAATTACTATGAAAAAATACGATCTCGTTATTATTGGGGCTGGCCCTTCCGGCTATGCTGCTGCCATGCGCGCATTGGATTTCCGAAAAAAGGTCTTGCTGGTAGAAAGAAATAGTGTGGGAGGAGCAGGTGTGGTGAATGGTGCATTGTCCTCAAAAACCTGGTGGGAGTTGTCCAGAGAGACATCCGTCTTTAGAAAGAACTTGAAACGTTTTAATATAGAGGCACCCAGTGTAAACTATGACGAAATTCAGGCTGAAGTGCATCGGGCTATCGATGAGCGCAGGTCCATGTTGGAGTTGCATATAGCCCAGCTCAAGGATTCCAATTATTCCAATCTCCTGGAGTTTAAAAATGGAAATGCCAAACTGATTAGTCAAACTGAAATTGAGATCACCAATGGCGCATCTAAAGAGGTAGTTCATGGTGATTACATCATTTTGGCAACGGGCAGCAGGCCGAGGTATCTTCACGAGCTTCCCATCGATGAAAAAATTGTAATGACCAGCGATGGCATTGAGAGTATGGATGATTTTCCCGAAAGCATGGTGATAGTAGGTGCAGGGGTGATTGGCTGTGAATACGCCACTATATTTTCAGGATTTGGAAAAACAAAAGTACATCTGATCGACAAAGGAAATCGCATTCTTCCTTTTGAAGACGAAGATGTGGTGAATATCATTGAGCGCAATATGGAAAACAACGGGGTGCTCATCCATCGAAATTCTAAACTCGTTAGAATGGAAATTAGGAATGAAAGAGTGGAGTATGAATTGGAATATAATGATGGAGGAAAGGAAGTGTTTAACGTAGAGAAGGCGCTAATCTCTGTGGGAAGGACGCCTAACTATGAGAACCTTTGGGAGGATGGTGTAAATATAAATATTAACAAAAGAGGGATTGAGGACAATGACACTCAAACGAATGTTTCAAATATTTACGTAGTAGGAGATCTTACCGCTGACATCTCTCTGGTAAATGTGGGTGAACTGGAGGGCAGGTATGCAGTAGAGCGAATTTTTGGTAAACCAAAGCGAAAACTTATATATGAAAACATAAGTACTATTATGTTTTTAAGTCCCGAAGTGGCGGGGGTGGGATTGAACGAAACACAAGCGCGTGAAAATAAGCTTGATTATAAAGTAGTGACTTTAGATTATAGTTGCATACCTCGGGCAATTGCAAAAAGGAACACCCAGGGCTTTATCAAACTTTTGGTAACCAATGACGAGGACATGAAAATACTGGGTGTGAAGGTGGTGGGTAATCATGCCTCTAGTGCCATTCAGGCGGTTGCAGTTTTGATTTCTATGAATAAGGGAATAGAAGAGCTGGCAGAGTGTGTTCATCCTCACCCATCGATTACAGAAGGAATTCAGGAATGTGTTCGGATGTTGATGGGAAAATCCATGTTTAAACCAACTGCTTTAAGAGATAAAATTACATGCCGTTCCTGTGTTGATTGCGTATATGAGGATATTATCTTTAATTAAATGAAAAGCATTTTTCTTTTTTTTGTGCTTTTACTATTGGGCTCGTTTGCTACCGTATTTGGTCAGGAAACGGAGCGTGTAGCACCAAAAGGTAAATTTGGAAGAAAACAGAAATCCTTATTTACTGAACATATCGACTTCGAGGGGATGGTAAAGCGCTATCTTATGAAGGAGACACAGCCCATGGAGCCCCTGGAAGGTATCTATTCTGTGTCGGCCATCATTTCTAAAAGGGGTGGGTTTTTATCTAACCCTAACAGGGAAAAAATAATCGCCAGAAAAGATAATTACGCCAAAGTGGTGATCATGAAGGATTCTGAAAATTCACATAGAGAATACCTGGAAGTATCTCTGGCTTCTAAGATTCCAGGTAAATATCCTGTAGTAGGGGAGTTCAGCAGCTTATCTGAGGGAAAGGCGTTTGTTTACAAGCATTATGAACCCAAACAACCCATTAACTCCTATTCCTTTGTGTTATCCGAATTTGATATTCTGGATGGTGTACTCACCGAGGTAGTTCGCAGGAAAACCATTACCTATAAGCTTTCCTACCTAAAGGTCTATCCGAAGAAGGAAGATATTTTTCTTCACAGATTTCCTAATAATAAGTAGCAATTTCCGCCAACGATTTTCGTGCAAGTTGAGGTACATAAGTGTTCTCCGTTGGGTACCCCACAGGGATAAGTAGAAATGGTCTTTCGTTTTCTGGACGTTTAAGCAATTTTGTTAAGAAATTCATAGGCCTGGGAGTGTGCGTGAGCGCCACCAATCCTGCATGGTGAATGGCAGTCAGTAAAAATCCGCAAGCCAAACCCACGGACTCCGCTACATAATAATTTGTTTTCTTATTCCCATTGGGATTTAGATCATAAGTTTTTTTGAATACGATGATGAGATAGGGGGCGATTTCCAGAAAGGGTTTCTGCCAATCGGTTTGAAGGGGTTTAAGATCATCTAGCCATTCTGTGGGCATTCGGCTATTATAACTCTCGTATTCTTCCTCTTCTGCGGCCTTCCTTATTTGTGTTTTTAAATCAGCGTCACTGACTATACAAAAAGCCCATGGTTGCTTATGGGCACCAGAGGGTGCGGTGGATGCACAGCAGATAATATTTTCAATCACTTCTTTAGGTATCGGCTTATCGGAAAAATCTCGCACTGTCCTTCGCTTGTCCATCCATTGGTAGAAAAATTTGCTACGTCTTATCGTTTCTTCTTCAGAATAGCTTTCATGATGGTAGGCTATAAACTCATACCCATTAATAATTTTTATTTTTTTATCCATAAAGGAAATTTATGAATTGATTCCCAATGTACAAACACGGCATGGAGAAGATTTTGTGAAATACAATGGGATAGATATTTTCAGGGTTTTGCAGAATTGTGCCTTTCTTCCAACACCTTTGTCACATCTGTGAGGGTTGTGTTTTTGGCAGATAAGAGTAGGAGGTAGTGGTACATGAGGTCGGCAGCTTCATTAAGGAAAAGCTCCTGATTTTCATCTTTGGCTTCAATCACCAACTCCACGGCTTCCTCTCCTACTTTTTGAGCAATTTTATTAATGCCCTTTTCCATTAGTTTGGATGTATAGGAGGTGGAGGTGGGGTTATTTATTCTATCCTGAATAATAGCTTCAAGATGGTGAAGACTAAAAGATGGATTGGTTTCGTTGAAACAGGTATCGGTTCCCGTGTGGCATACGGGGCCTGTTGGATTTACTTTGATGAGCAAACAATCCTGATCACAATCCGGTTTGATTTCGGTGAGGTGAAGGAAATTTCCTGAAGTTTCTCCTTTTGTCCAGAGTCGGTTTTTACTTCTGCTAAAGAAGGTCACCCGTTTTTCTTCCAAAGTCTTCAGCAAAGCACTTTGATTCATATAACCTACCATTAACACTTTAGATGATACGCCATCCTGAATTACACAGGGGATAAGTCCTGTTGCTTTGTCAAACGTAATATTGCTTATATCAATCATCTTAGTTTCTTATAGCAATGTGATTTTCTTTTAAATAAGATTTCAAATCAGGAATGGATATTTCACCAAAATGAAAAACGCTTGCAGCCAATGCGGCATCAGCTCCACCTTCTTTAAATACTTCAGCAAAGTGGCTCATCGTTCCTGCTCCTCCGGAGGCAATGATAGGGATGGTTACCAGTTTGCTCATTTCGTTCAAGGCCTCCACAGCAAAACCGTTTTTGGTACCATCGTGATTCATACTTGTAAAAAGTATCTCACCAGCCCCCCGCAATTGACCTTCTTTCGCCCATGAAAACAATTCCTTGTCGGTGGACCTTTTGCCGCCATGTGTGTACACCAACCAATAGTCATTTTCTAACCGGGCATCAATGGCCAATACAATGCACTGAGATCCAAATTCTTTTGCCAGTTGATTAATTAGATCTGGATTCTTTACCGCAGAGGAGTTGATAGAAACTTTGTCTGCCCCAGCCTTCAATAATCGATCAACATCACCAATGGAATTAATGCCTCCCCCAACCGTAAATGGGATTGTGCACTCCGCAGCAATCTCTTTGACCAATGAGGCAAAAGTTCCTCTCTCTTCTGTGGTGGCCGAAATGTCAAGAAAAACCAACTCATCTGCACCTTGCTTGGCATACAGTGTACCCAGCGCCACTGGATCTCCGGCATCGCGAAGTCCTTCGAAATTAATGCCTTTAACCGTTCTGCCATCTTTTACATCAAGGCATGGAATTATTCTTTTGGTCAGCAAATTTAGAGGATTAAAGGTTTAAGATCCGTGAGTTTTATTTTTCCTTCATAGAAGGCCTTTCCTATGATTACAGAGTCGACTTTTATGTATTGCAATTGAATGATATCTTCCACAGAACTTACACCACCACTTGCTATTACTTTTAAATCCGGGAAACGGCTTATGATTTTTTTATATAAACCAAAATTAGGTCCGTTGAGCATCCCATCAGTTTCAATATCAGTGCAGGTCGCATATTTTAACAAAGGCTCATATTGCGCGATGAGATCAAATAGATTCAGGTCAGTTTCTTCTTGCCATCCATTAATTTGCACATTATCCCCCCGCACGTCTGCGCTTAAAATGAAATTCTCCGGACCATATTCTTTCATCCAGCTTTTAAATTTCTCCGGTTCCATTACAGCAATTGATCCTATATTGATTCTGTGGATGCCCAGTTCCAATAGCTGATCTACTTCCTGATTTGTTTTGACTCCTCCTCCAAAATCGACATGAAGAGCTGTTTTATTCAGAATCTCAGCGATTACTTTCCAGTTGACTACTTCTCCTTTTTTGGCACCATCCAGATCGATAAGGTGTAGGTACTCGAGATTGGCCGCTTCAAACTCCTTTGCCACTTCAGCTGGATTGTCTCTGTAGACTTTCTTTTTATTAAAATCTCCCTGGGTAAGACGGACACATTTTCCATCTACCAGATCTATCGCTGGAATAATCTTCATGAGCCTAACTTCTAATCCGTAAAAATTGTTTTAATATTTTCTCGCCAACCTCAGCTGACTTTTCAGGATGAAATTGGACTGCAAAAAAATTGTCTTTTTCCATCGCTGCGCTAAAAGGTACAATATAATCGGTTTGCGCTACGGTATACGGATTGATAGGTACATAGTAGCTGTGAACAAAATATACAAATCTATCTTCAAAACTAGACCCCAGCCACCCCTTAGTTTGTGTCAGGTTATTCCACCCTGTATGCGGTACCTTACTTATATGAGTAGCTTCAAAGTGTTTTACAGTAAGGTCAAATATGTTTAAACACGGGGTGTTGTTCTCTTCTGAGAGCTTACACATTAGTTGCATTCCAAGGCAAATACCCAATACGGGTTGTTTAAGCGTTGGGAGTAAATGATCCAGGTTTTTATCTCTTAAGTATTTCATGGCCGTGCTGGCTTCTCCCACACCGGGGAATATAATCTTTTCAGCAGCCTTTATTTCTTCAGGGTCGTCTGTGATACAATAAGAAACTCCGATTCTATCCAATGCAAAAGCTACCGATTGCGTGTTGCCTGCATTGTATTTTATGATAGCTACGTCCATTATAGGGTACCTTTTGTAGTGGGGAGTATGGCGCTTTCCAAGTCTCTTTGTTTGGCCATCAGAATAGATTTGGCAAATGCTTTAAAGAGCGCTTCTGCTTTATGATGTTCGTTTTCACCTTCGGCTTTCATGTTGAGATTACATCGGGCTGAATCAGAGAAGGATTTAAAAAAATGAAAAAACATCTCAGTCGGCATTTCTCCAATTTTTTCACGCTTAAATTCTACGGCCCATTCAATCCACGGCCTACCACCAAAATCCAGCGCCACCTGGGCAAGACAGTCGTCCATCGGTAAACAAAACCCATATCTGGCCAGTCCCATTTTATTACCAAGTGCCTTAGTAAAAGCATTTCCTAATGCAATTCCAGTGTCCTCAATGAGGTGATGCTCATCCACATGCAGGTCCCCCTTGGCATCAATTTCCAAATCCATTTGTGCATGTCTGGCTATTTGTTCCAACATATGATCAAAAAAGCCGATGCCGGTTTTAATTTTTGATATCCCTTTGCCGTCAAGATTGAGACGAATGCTTATTTGTGTTTCATTCGTGTTTCGAATTACTTCTGCTTTTCTGGGCGCTTCAACAAGGTGTTCATAAATATCTTCCCATGACGATACGGATTGACATTGGGGCAATTGGGTGGTAAGGTCCGAATTCAATAACAATCCTTTACAGCCAAGATTGATAGCCAGCTCCATGTCGGTGGCACGATCGCCTATTACATAAGAATTCCTTAAATCATACTCAGGGGTAAAGTAGGGGGCAAGCATGGCCGTGCCTGGCTTTCTGGTGGGTTTATTTTCGTTGGGAAAAGACCGGTCAATATATTCACTCGAAAATTTAATTCCTTCGTTCTCCAATGTACGAATCATCTTTGTATGGGCTGGCCAGAATGTTTCCTCCGGAAAGCTTGAAGTACCCAATCCATCCTGATTGGAAACCATTACCAATTCATATTCTGAACGTTCTGCAATTTTCCTCAACCAGGTGATTACACCAGGTAAAAATTCCAATTTCTCCAGACTGTCAATTTGCTTATCTGCTGGTTCGATGATCAAGGTGCCATCTCTGTCTATAAACAATAATTTTTTCATGGGTTGGTGTTTTGATAATCGTTCAGGGCGTTAATTAATATTTTATTTTCATCTGGTGTACCTATTGATATTCTTATGCAGTTGTCACAAAGAACAGTGGATGACCGGTCGCGTGCAATAATTCCCTTTGTTAATAAATACTGATAACATGCTTTCGCATCCTTCATCTTGACAAGGAGAAAATTGGCTTGTGATGGATACACTTTGACTACAAACAATAACTGTTTGATAGCTGTTTCTAATTCTTTTCTCTCTTGCTTTAAGATACCGATCCAATCTTGGGTCTGCTTCCCATTGTCGATAGCTTCTTTGATCTTTTGTTGGGTAATGGAATTGATGTTGTAAGGAGGTTTGATTTTGGTTAATATTTGAATCACCTCCTCTGAACCATACCCTACACCCAACCTAAGTCCTGCAAGGCCCCATGCTTTAGAAAATGTCTGAAGCACAACAAGGTTTGGATAATCATCTAAAAATGGTAAAAAGCCTACGCTGTCGGCAAAATCAATATAGGCTTCATCCATCACGACTAATCCGGAGAAAGATTGTATGAGGCTTTTAATTTTATCCCGATTCAATAGATTGCCGGAAGGATTGTTGGGGCTACAAAGAAAAATGATTTTGCTTTTAGGATCAACACATTCATAGATTGGCTGAAGATCTATTTCAAAATCGAAGGTGAGGAGAGGTTGTCTTATTTTAATATTGTTAATATCGGCACACACACCATACATACCATAGGTAGGCTGGGGAACGATGATGTTGTCTACTCCCGGTTCACAAAAAGCCCTTATCAGAAGATCAATGACTTCGTCACTGCCATTTCCAAGAATAATTTGCTCCGGGCCAACTCCCTTTAATTGGGAGATAGCCTGTTTCAATGCATTTTGTTTTGGGTCTGGATAGCGATTGAATGCCGATGCAAACGGATTTTCATTGGCGTCCAGATAGATGGAGGCTGTTCCTTTAAACTCATCCCGGGCCGTACTGTATGGCCTCAGTGCCCGGATGTTACTCCTTATGATGCGATTGATGTCAAACTTCATTGTTTCTTTAATCTAATGCTTACGGCTCTTTTATGGGCAATGAGTTGCTCTGCTTCTGCCATTTTTTCAACAACCGGACCTAAGGTTGTAATCCCTTCTAGATCTAATTTTTGAAAGGTGATGAATTTCTGAAAACTACTAAGAGAAACACCACTGTATGCTTTCGCAAAACCGTTGGTGGGTAAGGTATGATTTGTGCCTGAAGCATAATCACCAACGGATTCTGGTGTGAGTTGCCCTAGAAATACAGACCCCGCATTTGTGATCTTTTCAGCAAGACTGTCACAGTTTTCAGTGTTTAAAATGAGATGTTCAGGGGCATAGGTATTCACGAAATCAATAATTTTTCTTTCATCGTTCATTTCTATCGCCAAACTGTTTTGTAATGCAAGAGCAGCGATACCTTTTCTCGGCAGTACTTCAAGTTGCAAATCCAATTCTTTTTTCACCACTTGTATCAAACCACGGGTAGTTACAATTAGCACTACCTGACTATCAG
This sequence comes from Cyclobacteriaceae bacterium, assembly GCA_019638285.1. Classification (GTDB taxonomy): domain Bacteria; phylum Bacteroidota; class Bacteroidia; order Cytophagales; family Cyclobacteriaceae; genus ELB16-189. Next base: position 64,642 of record JAHBUB010000003.1, read on the forward strand.
GACCATGCTCAGCCTGAGAGAGCAAATCAGCTGCAATAAAAGTTGGATTTGCTTTTTCATCTGCTACTATCAAAACTTCCGAAGGACCGGCTGGCATATCAATTGCAACGCCCTCTATGCTTATCAATTGCTTGGCCTTAGTAACATACTGATTACCGGGTCCAAAAATTTTGTAAACAGCCGGAATGCTTGCTGTGCCGTATGCCATCGCTGCAATGGCCTGCGCTCCGCCTACTTTGTATATTTGTGTAATACCAATTTCCTTGGCTGCAAATAGGATAGTAGAATCAACAGAACCGTCTGCGCTTGGAGGTGTGCACAAAACTATCTCCTGACAGCCTGCGATCTTTGCTGGAATCCCCAACATCATGAGGGTGGAAAATAAAGGAGCGGTCCCTCCTGGAACATAGATTCCTACTTTTTCGATAGGAACGGCTTTTCGCCAACACCTGACCCCGGGCATGGTATCCACATACAGTGTTTCATACTGCTGCGCCTTATGAAACTTGGTAATGTTCGCAGCAGCAGTTCTTATCGCTTGTTTTAATTCTTGTGATACTTGAGTTTCAGCCAGGTTTATTTCATTTTCGGTGACACGAAATGAATCAAGTGCCACTTTATCAATTTGAAGGGATAGCTCTTTTAATGCTTCATCACCTGATACTTTTACTCTATTGATTATGTTTTTTACACTGCCTTCTAAAAACTCTAATTCCAATGAGGGCCGTTGACACAGTTCTGGCCATGCGGCCGGGGCGGGATTAATATATTCTTTCATTATTGAATCATTTTTTCAATGGGAATCACAAGTATACCTTCAGCACCAAATGATTTCAGTTGGTCTATTTTTTCCCAGAAATCGTTTTCATTTACTACTGAGTGTAACGAGGACCAGTTTTTTTTGCTAAGCGGCATGATCGTAGGACTCTTCATGCCTGGAATTACGGATGTGATCTTTTCTATCGCATCATTGGGGCAATTGAGCAAAATATATTTGTTGTTTTTAGCAGAATTGACAGCCTCCAACCTAAAAAGAAGCCGATCCAGTATTTCTTGTTTTTCCTGAGTAAGTTCAGCCCCTCCAATCATTATCGCCTCTGATTGCATTACAATTTCTACCTCTTTGAGCCCATTGCTGAGCAAGGTACTGCCAGTACTCACGATATCGCAAATGGCGTCAGCCAACCCGATTCCAGGTGCAATTTCTACCGAGCCACTGATCTCATGAATGCCAGCCTCTATGTTGTTGGCTTTAAGATATTTTCTTACAATAACCGGGTAGGAGGTGGCAATGTTTTTTCCTTGCAGAGAGGAGAGGCCATGGTAATCTAAGGATTTAGGAACCGCAATAGACAAGCGACACTTTGCAAAGTCCAGTCGCTTGATGAGTGTGGTATTTTTATTTTTCTCTACGAATATGTTTTCTCCCACAATTCCTATATCAGCCACCCTGTCTTCAATGTATTGTGGGATGTCATCATCTCTCAAGAATAGAATCTCAACAGGAAAGTTAAGCGCCTGTGTTTTGAGTTGACCGCGCCCATTGCTAATGGTCAGCCCACTTTCCTTGAGCAAATCAATAGACCCTTCTTGCAGTCGTCCTGATTTTTGAATGGCAATTCGTAAGTAAGTTTTCATTTAAGTATTTGATAGAGGATAAAACAAAAAAGGCTTTCCGAGTGGAAAGCCTTTGAATAATCTTTAATTATAAATTAATCAAAACATAGGCCAGCCACTCCATATATGTGAAATATGATGATGGTGATGGCCGTGGTTGTTGAGATTTTGTGTCATTGCTTGAAATCGTTCGCAAGAAATGCATAAGATGTGATTTCTCAAAATTATTAGAAGTAAATTGTTAGAGTAAATCAAAATTACTCCAACAGCGGTGGGTATTTGGTTAAATTTGCAGTATGCAAAAGACAGCTATACTTATTCTTCTTATTGGCATACTCGGATGCTCAGAGAGCAAAGAGAGCAGAATGCAGAAGTTTTTGCTAAAAGGAAATAACGAAATAAACAATAAAAATTACGATCAGGGCATTTCTTATTATAAGGAGGCGCTCCGTATTGATCCATGTTTTACAGAAGCTTTGAATAATCTTGGAACGGCATACTTTAAACAAGATAAATTTGAGCTGGCGCTCACAAAGTATCAGGAGGCGATAAATTGTAATCCTGATTACCTGCCGGCATTCTATAATAGGGCAAATACCAACTATTTATTAAAGGAGTACTTCAGTGCTCTAAAAGATCTGGATCGGATTCAGGCTGCTCAACCCGATACCGCCATTGCCTATTTTACCAGAGGCCTCGTGCAAACCAAGCTGCGGAATTTTGACTTGGCAAAGACGGCTTTTGAAAAAGCCTTTGTGTTGGATGATACCAATGTAGAGTTTTTGGTTAATCTGGCCAACGTGAAATATTATCTGAAAGATTATGATGGAGCAAAATCTGATCTAAAAAAGGCAGAGACGCTGGATGTCTCTGAGCCTAATATCTATAATACTTTGGCACTCATCGCCATCGCACAGAATAAGATGGACGAGGCTTTAGTGCAAATAAACAAAGCCCTTAAGTTGGTGCCTTCTGAGCCCTACTTTATGAATAACAGGGGATATATTTATCTTGTTCAAAATAGATTGGACGAGGCAGTAGAAGACATTAACACCAGTTTGAGTACTGACTCCGAGAATGGTTGGGCGTATAGGAACAAGGGTATTTATTACCTGATGAAGGATGACTATGGTAATGCAGAGCGATTGCTGCTGCAAGCGAGTAAAATGGATTCTTTTATCGATAAGATTCATTTTTATTTGGGTATGGCCTATTTAAAAAATGGAAAGCAAGCACTTGCCTGTGAGCATTTTGGATTATCAGAGGAAGCAGGGGATGGAATGCTTACTGCAAATTTGATTAAGATGTGCCAATGATCGACTTTGAAAAATTGGTACATGACCTAGAGCAACGTCTTCGCAAGCCACTACCCGGACCAGCTGCCCAAGAGGTAATGAGGGCATTTCCTGTAGGAAACAAAATTCCTGATTTTACCCATAAAACACCACCGAGACCTGGAAGTGTTTTAATTGTACTTTATCCTGATGCGGGTCGTATTATTTTTCCTCTCATTAAAAGATCAGACTATTCCGGATTGCACAGTGGCCAGGTGAGTTTTCCTGGAGGCAAGGCAGAAGGAAAAGAAAATTATATAGAAACTGCACTGAGGGAATGCAATGAGGAGATTGGAATTGATAAAATGGAAGTGAGGGTGATAGGCAAGCTGAGCAAATTCTTCGTCATACCCAGTAATTTTATTGTGACTCCTGTTGTTGGTTATGTGTCCAGGAAACCCTTGCTTATAGCCGACCCTGTAGAGGTAGCCAGAATATTGCATGCAGATTTAGAAGCCATTTTGCCAGACACTGCTATGTTGAAAAGTGAGATTATTGCAGCACAAACTTATAAAATGCAGGCACCCTACTTTGAGGTTGAAAATGAAAGAGTCTGGGGTGCCACAGCTATGATGCTCAATGAATTCAGGACCGTGTTGAAGGAAATTGTTTGAGTATAAATCAAGTTCAAGGTTCAAAACTGATTCATGATAAACGGTAATGGTGCCAAAAATGGTTGGTGACATTTAACTAGAAATTTCTTTTATTCCCGCTGTAAATCTGAAGAGGAAGCAAGCGCTGCTGGAGAGCAACTTGCCAGCAATAAGATTTACCGACTGGAATGGTCAGAAGGCTCTCTTATTGGAGGGCCTTCTTCATTTAAATTATTCCAAGAGTTTATGGTCTCAAGAAAACTCAGAACGCGCAGCGTTCTTAAAATACAGATACCATTGAATGAAGTTCTTTCTGTGTTTCGCTGAGAGTCCACGATGAATAGCCAAATGACCTTTTAGATGACCGAAAAAGGATTCTAACCCGTTGGTAGACTTCGGCACACGGTCATTATCTAGATAATGGAACATATTGGGAAGAGCTTTTTTGATGACCATGAAGGATCGTCTTACAAGCTTGTGCTTATACCAATATCTTCCTGTCTCTAATTGATAACTTTTCTCATTAAGGAAGTGTTGATGAAGTTGATGCCAGTGTACCAAACTTCTACCAACCACTTAATCCTGCCGCATGTTTTGATGGTGCAGCTGACACATGAATTGCAATTCCATACCAGAAATTACTTTTAAAGCGTTTCACAGATTCGGCACATTCGTTGAATGTGAACTACACAGCGTTGAAGTATCACTTCTGGACAAACATCCCTGATGGCTTTCAGTAAGGCCTTATGTCCGTCACAGGTAATGCTCTCAATCTGAACTTGTAATGACAACAAGTTCTCAAGATCCTCTTTCAACTCTTCGTACCATTCTCCGGTAGTAAGTCTGTACAACTGGGTAAATTTAATTGTGTTATCGCGGTAAAGAACCAAACACAAATCGCCCTTGAAGTAAGTACCATCAATGAGGAGATTAACACGTTCACTAGGATAAACACTTAGCAGCGGCTTCGTGGACCAAGATACACGGAGCTACCGCTTAACGTTAAACAAGAATAAACTTCAATGCCGACTTAACTGATCTAATGTATGTCTTCCAATGACCCACTTCTTAAACCAAACGAATCGGTTACTAAATGTAACCGAAGGATTGGTCCAAGTAAACAGAAGGCTACATGATTTGCATTTAAAGCGTTGCTTACCGTTACGATTTCCCCAGCGGATAACATCAAAACTACCACAGCCCCAACAGGACTTTTTTGCGTGTATTCATAAAATGAAAAGAGGAAATTGAAACCAATTTCAATTCCCTCCAATTTTTAATGCTTATCTCTTTTAAAATCAGTGAGTTACAATAACACTCACCAACCATTTTTGTCCATTAAATCTGATAAACACAGTGAACCTTGAACTTGAAACTATTATTTCGCTTGGGCTACTTTAGCTGCATAAGCCTCTAATTTCCCTATCTCCTGATCGATCATAAACAACCCAACTCCTTCTTCTCCTATTATCTCAAATAATTCAACGGCTCTTCGAGCCACTATTTCCTCTTCGCGTTGCTCGCTTACAAACCACTGTAGAAAATTAAATGTAGCAAAGTCTTTGGTCTTAAAGCAATGATCTACTAGGTCATTAATTGATTTTGTTACGGTAATTTCATGATCCAAAGTCAGGTCAAATACTTCTCTTAGGCTTTTGAAGGAATGCTTGATGCTGGTCATCTACGGCTGAAGGGCATAGCCTCCAGCAGTATTGATGTACTTGAAAAGTTTCAGCATGTGCATCCTTTCCTCTTCAGAGTGATGATACAGAAATTGACTCGATATGTCATATCCCTGAGTCTCACACCATGATGCCATCGACAAATAATAGGCGGATGCCTGGCCTTCCAAAATAATCTGATTGTTGAGCAAAGCTTCCGTTTCTTTGGTAATGGATCGGGTAGGGGTGATCATTGGTTTTGTTTGATTTTTCATAGTTACCTCCTCTTGTCTTTCGATTTCCTGTTTACTTTCTTGGCCACTTTTCTCTTTACTTTTTTAGCGGACTGCACTACTTTTTTTGCAGTCTTTTTGGTTGCCTTTTTTACTTTCTTGACCAATGTCTTCACCTTGCTGACTACCTTTTTAGTTTTTTTGGCTGCTTTGCGTGTTACTTTTTTAGCTGCTTTCTTAATCTTTTTGGGTGAAGCCTTTTTCTTTGCTGTAACCTTTTTAGAGGATGCTTTTTTTACTGTTTTCTTCTTTGGAGAAACCTTGCTGTTGGTTTTCTTTTTTGTAGCCGTCTTAGCAAGGACTTTCTTAGCAGCCTTTTTCTTCTTTGGAGATTTAGCAATCAGGTTCAGCGCTGAGCCTGCTCTAAACCAACCGATTTGACCTTCATTGTATGTATGGTTCACTTTGATGGTGTCCTTGCTTCCATCTGCGTGGTTTAGCACCATTGTTAACTGCTTATTGGGTGCAAAGCTTTCCAGGTCGATAATATCAATAGTATCATCTTCCAGAATTTTATTGTAATCGGCTTCATTGGCGAATGTAACACCAAGCATTCCTTGCTTCTTTAGGTTGGTTTCGTGAATCCGTGCAAAGGATTTTACCAATATCACCTTTACTTCCAAATGGCGAGGTTGCATAGCTGCGTGTTCGCGGGAAGACCCCTCGCCATAATTGTGATCTCCTACGACAATGGTTGGAACTCCTGCTTTTTTATAGGCGCGTTGTGTGTCAGGCACTGTTCCGTATTGGCCGGTCAACTGATTCTTTACATTATCTGTTTTCTCATTAAAGAAGTTCTGCGCACCAGTCAATGTGTTGTTGGAGATGTTATCCAAGTGCCCTCTAAACCGCAACCAAGGACCTGCCATAGAAATATGATCAGTAGTACACTTTCCTTTTGCCTTTATGAGTAACTTCATTCCCATAAGGTTCTTTCCATCCCACGGTTGGAATGGACTCAACGCTTGCAAACGATTTGAGTCATTAGCAATTTTTACCTGCACTTTACTACCGTCTTTGGCGGGTGCCAGATAACCGGGATCTTTTACGTCAAACCCCCTGGATGGAAACTCAGCACCACGTGGTTCATCCAACTTCACTTGCTGACCTTCTTCATTAGTGAGCTTGTCAGTCAAGGGATTAAAAGTGAGATCGCCCGCGATTGCAAAGGCTGTGGTAATTTCAGGAGAGGCCACAAAAGCATGTGTGTTGGGATTTCCATCGTTACGCTTTGCGAAGTTTCTATTAAAAGAGGTGATGATAGAGTTTTTTCTGTTGGGATCATTGGAATGCCTTGCCCACTGTCCAATACAAGGACCACAGGCATTGGCCAATACTACGCCTCCCATTTTTTCAAAAATATCAAGAAAGCCATCTCTGTCTACAGTGTATCGCACCATCTCAGAACCGGGTGTGATCGTAAATTCTGCTTTCGCTTTTAGTTTTTTGTCTACGGCTTGTTTGGCCAGCGATGCAGATCTGGAAATATCCTCGTAAGAGGAGTTGGTACATGATCCAATCAATCCAACTTCTAATCGTTGTGGCCAATTATTCTTTTTTACCTCTTCCGCAAATTTTGAAATTGGAATAGCCCTATCCGGTGTAAACGGACCATTCACGTGCGGCTCCAGCGTGGATAAATCTATTTCAATTACCTGATCAAAGTATTTCTCAGGGTTGGCATACACTTCCGGATCACCTGTCAGGTGTTCCTTTACTTTATCTGCAAGATCTGCTACCTCTTTTCTTCCGGTGCCTCGCAGGTAGTCCGCCATTTTTTCATCATAACCAAACGTGGAAGTAGTGGCACCAATTTCGGCACCCATATTACAGATGGTTCCTTTTCCTGTGCATGACAGACTATTGGCTCCTGGCCCAAAGTATTCTACTACTGCACCTGTTCCGCCCTTTACAGTGAGGATACCTGCTACTTTAAGGATCACATCTTTGGAGGCAGTCCAGCCACTCAGTTTTCCTGTGAGTTTTACACCAATTAGTTTTGGGAACTTAAGCTCCCAGGGCATACCAGCCATTACATCCACAGCATCGGCACCACCGACACCTATGGCAATCATTCCTAGCCCACCTGCATTTACAGTGTGGGAGTCGGTACCGATCATCATACCTCCCGGAAATGCATAATTTTCGAGTACTACTTGGTGGATAATACCTGCACCCGGTTTCCAAAATCCAATACCGTATTTATTTGATACTGATTCTAGAAAATTGAATACCTCTCCACTGGCAGTGATCGAATCTTTTAAGTCTTTTTTTGCCCCGTCTTTTGCTAAGATGAGGTGATCACAATGGACAGTAGAAGGAACTTTTACTTTGGGGATTCCTGCAGACATGAATTGCAATAGGGCCATTTGGGCAGTGGCGTCTTGCATCGCCACGCGGTCGGGGGTAAACTCTACGTATGATTTCCCTCGCCCGAATTTCTCCATCTTCTGATCGGCATGAAGGTGAGAATAAAGAATTTTTTCAGTAAGCGTAAGTGGTCTTCCGACCATTTTCCTTGCCTTTGCTATCCGGCCGGGCATTGTCTTATATACGGCCCTTATCATGTCTAAATCGAACACCATATTATTTAGTAGTCTTAGTTGAAGTGCTAAACTACTAAAAAGGGAGGGGATTTTGGAATCTCTTTATGGGTAAATGAGAGCGGTAACTTATAAGTTTCGGCCTTGAGTTTCTCGTCTCAAGTTTCTGGTTTCAGCGTTGTAAGTAGCTAAGTGATGGACTTTGAACTTAGAACCTGTAACTATTTACTATTAATATAGTTGAGAAACTCTCGCTTAATATTTTCGTCCTTGAACTTCCCTGAAAAATAAGCTGTCCCTGTTTTGCTGTTGGTGTCTCCCACACCCCTGGAAGCAACGCACATGTGGTTGGCATCAATCACCACTCCCACATCATGGGTATTTAAAACACGCTCCATTTCCTTACCTATTTGCACGGTGAGGCGTTCCTGTACCTGTGGCCTCTTAGAAAAATACTGTACAATGCGGTTTATTTTAGAGAGTCCTATTACTTTGCCCGAGGAGAAGTAGGCCACGTGTGCTTTGCCATAAATGGGCACAAAATGATGCTCACAATGGCTGAAGAAAGTAATGTCTTTTTCAACCAGCATCTGGTCGTAGTTGTACTTGTTATCAAACAGGCGTGCACTGGGTCTGTTTTTTGGATTCAAACCGCTAAATACCTCTTTTACATACATTTTAGCCACTCTCTTTGGTGTTCCGGATAGGCTATCGTCATTCAGATCAAGGCCAAGGATGGTCATAATCTCCCTGAAATGCTTTTCTATTTTATCCACTTTTTGATCGTCATCCAGATCAAAAGCATCCGGTCTGACCGGTGTCTCCCAGGCGGAAAGCATATGATCGTCATCAAACTCCTCGTCCAGAGGTTTAATGGGCCGGATATTCAACGAAATTTCTTTCTGTCTCATAGAGTTTGATTTTAAGGTCATATTGAGTGTCTATATGTTGCCTAAGTATCCTCCAAATTACAATAGCAATGTTTTCAGCTGTGGGATTTAAGGATTTAAAATGGGCAACATCAATGTTTAAGTTTTTATGGTCGAATTGTATAAGAATATGCTTTTTGATAAGATCACTCAAGACCTTCATATCAAAGACATACCCTGTATTAGAGTCTGGCTCACCAATAAGCGTTACAATTAATTCATAATTATGCCCATGGAAATTTGGATTATTACACTTTCCAAAGACCTGATCATTTTTCTCATCCGACCAGTCGGGATTGAATAACCGATGGGCTGCATTGAAATGTTCCTTACGAGATACGGCTACCTTCATGATTAAAGAACAAACACCAATTCAGACAAAAGGTTCTGCCTGTGACTTGATTAAGCAATAATTAAAGGAAATATGAGGTCAATTAGAAGTTACTGAGTGAACGATCATGGAAACTAAGCAAGGACATTCTGACTCCCAGCATAATCTCATGGGTGCTGAATTGTGAGCCTACAGAGTTACCTGTGGGAACCTCAAAGGTGTACCCAAGCTTGAAGTGATCCTTTAATAAGGCGCCTACCTGAATGCCATAGGTATTGAAATTCCGTGTGAAAACACCAGCGGTATACAACTGATCGATATTGACATTAAAATTCAAATCAGTGGATAAGGGGGAGCCTTTTACCGACTTCAATAATATTCCAGGTTTCAACCTGATGCGGGTGCCCATGTTAAACACGTAGGCTCCGAAAAGATAAAAGTGTTGGTTGTATAAATCAAATTGCTCTCCCTGGCTGCTCTTAAAAGTCGTGCTTAACAAGCGGGGTACCGATAGGCCCACGAAAAATCTTTCGCTTTTCAGGATAGCGCCCGCACCAATGTTGGGCTTGCTTAAATTCTCATTTTCTGTAAAAGCCGGATCTCCTGCATCGGCCAGGTTCAATTGATTATAATCACTTCGAAAATTGACCACCCCGGCCTGCATACCGAAACTGAAAGTCATGTCCTCCAATTGTAGTTTATAGGATCCTGCCACCTGAAACTCGGTATTTGTAATATTACCAATCTTATCTTGTACAAGAAGTACTCCCGCGCCTACGCGATTATCTACCAGAGAGATATGCCCATTGAGGTTCACTGTAGTGGGGTTTCCTTCAAATCCTCCCCACTGGGTGCGATAGGAGAGTGAGGCATTGAAGTTGTTGTTCAAACCCGCATAGGCAGGATTGATCACCATCGGATTGTTGATGTACTGGGAATACAGAGGATCTTGTTGACCAAAGCTTAAGCTTATGAAAACAAGATTAATAATGATGACAAGTAGATGTTTTTTCATGCTTTAATGTCAAATGATTATACTTTGTTTCTGGTACCTCCAGTTTTAGGTGCAACAATAACGATTAAAGGTATAAAATTCTCCAATTTATATTCAGGTTTTGAGGGTTAAACGGTCTATTAACTATTCACATAAACATGCGATACAACCCAACAGTTTTCTGCTTTAGACTATCTCTTTAAGGTTAAATATCCGGTTAGCTCCGATTTTCCATCACTAAATTCAATCTTATAGAAATATACTCCATTGGAAAGCTCTTTTCCACTATCGCTCATCCCTTCGAATCTATTTGTATCATTATTGTAATCAGAAATTTCAGCGACTTTATCACCCCATCGGCTATAAATAGTCACCTTGTTTTGAGGAGACAGCAAATCTATATTACGAATAAACAGGAAATCATTTTCCCCATCATTGTTGGGAGAAATTCCGTTGTATACAACAACATTTCCATCAACTTCAATGGCAATTTGAGCGGCACTGCATGATCCATCAGAGTCGCATGCACTAATCGTTACAAAATCAGTTCCGGTAAAGGAAAGCCCGCTATAATCAATACTCAAAATACCATTTGTAATCAAAGGTTTACCTATTGTAAGGGGTGTGGGTGATACATTGCGGATGATTTCAAAGGAGTTGGGATCTAAATTTCCATCCGGATCACTGATAACATCTGCGAGAACAAGCTCAATCTTTCCCCCAAGTATGGTGTAGAGTTTGTTGGTTGCTATGGTTGGCGGTTGATTCGGTGTAGGTGCTAAAATTGTTCGTATCTGAGGTATTGGTGCCGTAAAATCCACATCGTACACCTTAAATTCAATACGTTTATTGCTGGCTGTTGTCCTGCCTCCTTTCCTTCCGTTCGATAAGGTGCCCTTGTATTCATACATCACCGTGCGTAAAATGCTTTGATAAACATTTGCGGAAGCCTTTCCCTGCAGCGTCAATACACCCGTAGTGCTATTGAAATTCCCCGTTACCGGACTTTGGGTAGTAACACTTAGTAGATCATCACCCGTCTGATAGTTAAGAATCTGAATAGTAGCGCTTACAATCATGTCGTCATCCTGATCAACCAGCGTTAATTCATCATCAACGATAACTGGCTGTGAGCCATATTTTAGTATTCCTTGATTGATATTGATAATAGGAGAGGGATTTCCGTTCTTATAATAGGATATCTGCCCGTCATAGTTACCTACCAATAAATCCAGGTCTCCATCTTTGTCCACGTCCATGAATGCCGGTGATTGATGGTAGCTATTGTTTGCATTAACTGTTCCAAATGGATTTCCAGGATCACCGTCATAATACAAAACAAAATTGGGATCATTGGCATTGCCAATATTTTCAAAATACCAGGTGTTGTATTTTCCCAGCACTATATCAAGATCTCCATCATGATCCAGATCAATCATTACTGTACGCGCTGTGCCATAGAAATAATAATTATTATTAGGATTGATATCTCCGTCAATATCTGTTTGTTCAAATGAAGGTGATGATGCAGTTCCGGTATTTTTGTAATACGTGATATAGTTTTGATCGGTAACGATCATATCCTTTAATCCATCGCCATCAAGATCACCAAATGATGCACTATAATTTTTATTTGGTTCAGCTATATCGATAAACGGATTTTCGGCCCCTATTTTTTCTTCAAATATTCCATCATTATTCTGGAAATATTGGAATTTGCTTTCGTAGCCACTTTGACCCAGTACTAAATCTGAATCACCATCATTATCGAGGTCTACAAGGATGGGTGAGGAGTAGTCAGGTGCATTATTTTCACCAAAAGGAGCCTGGGACCCAAGTTCAACTGATTTATTTCTAAACGCATCAATTTCAGTCTGGTAGGTAAATAAGTGCAATTGGTTTTGTGTACCAGAATAGTAAGAGGAGGTGCGACCACCAATCATAACTGAAGGAGCAGAGTCTTTTAAAAGATTTCCAATGGTAATGTCAGCCCTGTCTCCAGTATCCACTCCACCAAATGGCTCCTCAAGATCAAATCGTTCTATAAATGGCTCCTCGTTATTAATTCCGGTATTTTCAAGGTAAGCAATGGTTCTTTCGTCATTTCCAGAGTAGTAGTCGTAGTTGTAGCCCACTACAATATCCAAATCCCCATCCCCATCCATATCGGCCAATGCTGGTGAGGAGTACTTGTCAACAGCAAAGTCTCCAAAGGGATAACCAGTAGGATTTACTCCACTTGTACCTGGAACCCATGTCCCCGTTTCCAATACAAATTCCACAGGACCTGCCGGTCCACCAACACTCGATTTGGAAGTATTTCTGAAATAATAAAGTCCTCCATCATAAGTGCCTATCACCAAATCAAGGTCACCATCGCCATCCAGGTCACCAAAAGCCGGAGACAGGTTTCTGATGTTTAGATTTTTTACGGAAGTTGCCCATGCAGGTTCAGTGGCTGGATCAAAAATGTTATTGTTATTTTTCGATTCCAGTATTGTGTTCTCATCTGTTTCGTAATCATACAACCCTATATATAAATCCAAATCACCATCTCCATCCAGATCAGCAAATGTTAATTTTGCCCTCGTGTTATAGTTACTAGGGAGTACAACATTTGAAATTGGATTAGGATCCGCACTTTTATCAACAAATTTTCCATTGACAATATCGAAATAATACAGCCTGCCATAATAATCCGTTACAACCATCTCCAGGTCAGCATCTGCATCCAAGTTGGCTAATACTGGAGAGGTATACCTAAATTCGTCTGGCCATGTAACTCCCTGAAGCGGGTTTTCGCTGGCATTCGGCTCATCAAAAAATGGCTTTTCATTCGTGCCTCTATTTATAGAATAACGGATCTGATCATATTGTGTGCCTTCAAAAAGATCTAAATCCCCATCTTTGTCAAAGTCCACCAGGAATGGTGCAGTGTAGTTGTAAGCATAAATGGGAGGGCGAAGGGGGTTTTCCAGTTTTCGATCGTAAAATGGTCCTATGCTTGATTGGGCTTGTACAGAATTACTATTTAATAGGAGGGCTATGGTAGCAGTTGCACCGGCTAATTTGAGTTGAGTGGATAGGGTCGATAATTTTCTTTTTAGCCTGTCAACTCTTTGTATTAATTCGATTTGTTTTCTACGTGAGTAGCGATAGAATTGCCCGGAGGTGATGCTTTTATCAAGCCTACGTCTGAATTTCTTATATTTATAAAGTGTTGCTCTATAAAAGCCTACTGAGGATAGGTGATTCATATGGTATTGGAGTAGCAGATGAAGGTAGGTAAAAAAGAACCACTTTGTATTAGAAGTATACTAATTTTATCTAAAAATGAGTTTTGGATTTGAAAATCAGTGGATTTCGCAGTCTGAACAAACCCAGCAAGAGGTTATTGACTTCTGGAATACCCATCAATTGCTAAAACCGAATGTATCTGGTATTGAGCGTGCCAAAGAGGTGGTTTGGGTGGTGCGCAATCCATCCAAAACAATTATTGGTGTTTCTACCGCCTTCAAAGCTCATTTTAAACAACTTCATAATAATTTTTATGTTATTCGGTGTGCTATTGCACCAGAGTTCAGAATTCCAGGTCTATTGGCAAAAATATTAGTTGATACTCGGGATTTCTTGGAGTCTATACACAAGAATGATCCTGACCCGTGTGTAGGTATATTGACTTTTGTGGAAAATCAGAGCCTTAATGCAAACAGAAGGGCGGTGTGGCCGGCTTCAAAAATGGTGTATGTAGGTTCGACCGTTGACGGGAAGCAGATACGGGTGTATTATTTTAAGGGATCACGGATTTAATCAATTGCTACTATTAACTTTGTCAGGCACCGTACCGAAATATTCTTTCCCCAAGTGAGATCTTGATCCACCAGATGTAGATTGGGATATGTTTTAAGAATAGCATTTATTCCCATTGTTATTTCAGCACGCCCGAGCCATTCACCCATGCAGAAGTGAGGGCCCCAGCCGAAAGTTAAATGTTTTTTGTTGACCCTCTCAAAATTCAGTTCATCAGGTTGTTCGAAAATGCGAGGATCTCTATTGGCGGCAGCGAGTACCACAATGAGTGAGGACTCGGGAGGTATCGTAACTCCGTTCACTATAATCTCCGTAGTAGTTATCCTTCCCAAAAGTTGCACAGGGCTATCATACCGAAGAAGTTCTTCCATGGCTACAGGAAGTTTGCCCGGATGTACTTTGAGGTACTCATAAAGATGCCGCTGACGCAGTAGATGGAGAATACCAGTGCTGATGCTGGCGGCTGTAGTTTCTTCTCCTGCTATAAATAAGAAAATACAAATGGATACCAATTCCTTTTCATTCAATTCCTTATCAATCTGGTTTTGCTGAATCAATTGGCTGATCAACCCTTCATCGGGGTGATCAGTTTTAAGTTGGATCTGGTTAGTAAAATAGGTGATAAACTTGTTCGCTGCATCGCTTAATGCTACAAGCTCCCTGTAATTATGATAAAGGTTAATAGAACCGATCATTGTCTTACCTAAATCTTTTAGATATTCATAATCAGCGGGTGGTATGCCTAGCACCTTAGAGATGGTGAGAATAGGTAAGGGTTGTGCAAACTCATTTACCAGATCAAACTCCTTGTTCCTTATTTGGCTTAACAGGTATTCAATATTCTCAGCAATAATATTTGATATGTTCCGGTTAGTCCAGGCTTTGTTTACAAAATTGCGAATGCGCGTATGGTCTGGTGGATTGAGAAACAAGATGAATGAATGGATGGCCTCGTGGATATACCTTAGGTCGGCTTCCCCTTGGTTAAAATAATTAATACCCTTTTCAAACCATTCTTTGCGATTGCCCACACGTACTGCAGGGCTTTTAAGAACTGACTTCACATCATCATAGCGGGTAATCACCCACTCTTTGCGGCTGGTACAATGGACAGGATCGTTTTCCTGCAACTGCTTGTACATGCGATAAGGGTCGCGGATATGAGCAGGGTCAAAGGGATTCCAGCGTATTTCAGTCGACATTGCAGTAATGATCAAATAGATAATCGGTAAACGCCCCCACAGTGGGGTAGTCCCAAAATAATACGGGATTCAATTCAAGCTTGTAGTGCGCTTCAATTTTGTCCAACACCACAATGCAACTATAGGAATCAAGCCCAAGGGAATGAAAGGAATCTGTTTCCAAAATGGTTTCAGGGTTTGTAGCCATCATCTCTCCAATGGCTTTTTTTATAAAGGCAGAAAGTTCAGTTTTTTTCATGCGTCATTTTTTTCCTTTGCCCAAAAGCAACCCTCTGGTGTAGTCAAGCCCATCCGATGGTCTCCTTTCGTATGGTTTAGAATACCTGGCCTTCTGTAATTGGCAATGATTTTCACATCGTAAATCTCCTCTACACTGTTTTCAAATTTGATATGACCTACTATGCTCATGGTGGGCATGTGTAGGGCTACCACTCCACACATGGGTGAGTCTTTCGCAATAGGAAGATCACCGAAAGATGTGCTGGTTTTTCTAATCTTGGATAACCCAATCAACAAATAATTACCTATGCGATCCATTCCGCGTACAAATCCTTGTAGCCTTTTTATTACATCGTATTTACCACTGGCCGGATCCAGCACTGCGACTTCGCCTGTAGCAGAAAGCAGAAGAAATAATTTGCCGTCATAGAGACGAGGGGAATGTGGCATCGGCAATTCCGTAGCAATAATTTCATTGGATTGTATGTCTATAAGAATACCTCCATTTGCTTTTTGTGGTTTCCATCCTTTTGGTGAATCACTTTGTCCCAGTGCAGTAGCATATACCAATCCATTTTCTGTAACGGCCAGCCCATTCAAATGACAATTGTCAGTAGGAGACATACGCGAAATGAATTTTGGTTTCCATCGCGGAGTAAAACTATAATTGCTATCAATAGTGGCAAGACAGGAGAAGCGTGTGTTTACTGCCCATAGTTCATGGTTGTGCCAATGCAAATCGTGAATATCCAATTCACCAGAATAATGCACGGTACGCGGCAAAAACATGGCATCGTAGGTATTGGGCTGTTTTGGGTAATTCGAGGCCATCTCAGGGGCGTTGGTCAATATCACTACCTCATGGCGTGTAGCAATGGCCAATTGCTTGTTATCCAATGCCATGCCCATGGGCTTATCAAAAGTTCGTGGTAATTGCACCAACCGATCGGGATCTTGTGCGCTTATGAATATGACCTTGCCTGCCTGGTAGGTGGTAATGGCTATGGTACATCCCAGTTCGTATAACAACTGAGAGAAAGCAGGAGGGTGGGTGCAAGAAAACGGGGGAAGAGGTTGGCCCATCTATATTTATTCAAGATTTTAATTCAGGATTTAAAGTTAAACTAAATCCTGAATTTTAAATTTTAAGTCAATTAACTATCTTTTTATCGTAAGATACCCTGTTAACTCAGGGCTACCGCTTCCAAATTCGATCTTATAGAAATAAATCCCAGTGGGTAAGTCTTTGCCTTTATCACTTTCTCCATTGAATCTTTTGGCGGGATCACTATTATTATAGTTTTCGATTTCAAATACTTTATCACCCCATCGGTTGAAAATAGAAACTTTGTTTTGTGGCTCAACAATCTCAATATTTTCAATTCTAAAGTAAGGATTGAATTGATCCCCATTCGGTGACATGCCTGTGTATACAATAATTGAAGTAGTACCAGAGGGGGGAATGATAACTGGGGGTACGTAAGGGATGGTAATGTTAATGATGGCCTGGTCGCACAGTCCGCATTGATTACAAATTTCATAACCAATAACATCCACACCTGACGTGCCATCGTTGGGTGTATAAGAAATCTTTCCGTCCGATTGCACCACCACCACTCCTTTTGTAGGATTTTGTGTAATGTTTACATTAATGATGTCATTGACATGATGATAGGAAGTAACGACTGGGTCGACAGTGGATGATTCACCATGCAGCGCATTAAGAGATAATCCCGATGCAATGGGTTGTTCGCATCCGCGATCCAGTGCAATAAAATTGGCAGTAGGCGAGAATGTGATGGTATGCAAGGTGTTAACACCCGATCCATCTGAAAGCTTGGCATTCTTAATAGCAGGGGGTATTGCAGCATTACTGATTCCCCTCGATACCCACCAGAGTTGATCGGAGGAAAAATCAATTTCTATCCCTCTTATCTCACCCGATGTATTGTTAATCAACGGAGTTGCAGTGCCTGCCACATCAGCAATATTGGCTTTGTAAATGGTGGCTACACCATCCAACTCCGAAAGTGCCCAGTAGACCATCCTGTTCTTGACATCCACTTTTACATCACGCATAAATCGCTGAGGAGATGAAATGCTTTGTGTGATAAGCACTTCTGGGTTGGTTCCATCAAGATTCGATCTGGTTAATGTGCCAGTATTGGTGGAGCTCAAATCGTTTGAAGTATAATATAATTTCTTTCTTACAAGATCAACGGCCACACCAAAGGGATTACTGATAGTAGCCAGGTCTTGAATGGAGCCAACAGCAATGGGAGTAGGTAAGTTATAATCAGCACGTTGAATTTTTCCTCCTTCTGTGTAAGCAAAGTAGATCATGTGATTGGAGGGGTCCAATGCGACACCGCCAAAGCCTACGTAACCATATCCGTAATCCACCAGTGTATCGAGGGCAGAAAAGGTAGTTTCATTGATAAAACCTTTGATGATGAGTGGTTGTGTCTCATCTGTCCAGTAGGCGTAGCGTGTGGTCTGATCAATGGCGATGCCATTGGTAGTAGATGTAAAATCGGAAAAGTAGCGTTCGAAATCACTTCCGTCTGTATTCATTCGATGGATTTCATTGATACCCGGTTCTGTCCAATATAATTTTGGTGGGAGCGAAGAGCTGAAATCCAAGGCGACATCTACGGGAGCATTTAGACCTGTGACTATATTTATTTTCCCAGTACCACTGAGGCTTGATCTACCAATGGCGGACGTGCCATCCGCCCAGAAGAGAAATTCATTTTTGCGATCAAGTGCTATCCCATTTACAGTTGCTGCTAAATTATCTACAACGGTAATAGGGTTCGCCCCTGTGGTTAAATCTCTGGCTATGATTTGACCCACTGAAGAATTTGTTCTATTAGAATAATAAAATCGTCCACCATTTGCATCGACAACAATGTCTGACATTTGTTCAACGCCAGGGTTTGGGACTATGGTAGTTACAACACCAGTTCCATTCAAGTTTACTATGCGTATTTCTCTGCTGGTACTCTGGGCAATAAAATAATATTTTGTTGTTGGTTACATCGATATCAAACCCTTGGATAAAGGCAGCACTGGAAAATCTGGCTGGGGGTAGTGCGGTTATAGTTCCAGTTGCATCCAAACTAATAGCTACAATACTGCCATTATTAGAGAATAGTAATTCTCTCGTTATTGGATTGATCACTAAATAACGAAAGTTATTTCCAGTAGTTGACACACTAACTAAGTTCGATGCATACCCCAACCGAGAATTGCCTCCAAAATCTGTTAGCGAGGCTTTTTTTATTCGTTCAAATGCACCATTGGTCTCAATCCAAAAAACGTTGTTGCGTTGTTCATCATAAACCAGGCTTCTGGGGGCGCTCACAAACGCATTTCCGTCTATTATCTCAAGCGAAGTGCCATCTACATTGCTTCTTCTAATATTTGACGCCCCATTCTCAGCGATGAATAGCTTTTGAGAAAAACCAACAACTGTAATGAAGAGTAAACAGGATACAATAGAGAGTCTTTTGAACATGGAGGTCAGCTGAGATTTACCCAAAGTTAATGGCATTATTACTCAAATGCCGAGGTTGAATCTATTTTATTGAGATGAAGTAACCCAATTGTCATTCAGTAACTCTACTTCATGAAAGAAAATATCGTTTTGAAGTTTACTACAGTAAATGAATTATTTTTTCAGGGTAAGGTATCCGTTCAACGAAGCTCTTCCACTTTCAAAATCCACCTTATAAAAATACACTCCGCTGGGAAGTTTTTTCCCATTGTTCTGCCTCCCTTCAAATCTTCGGTCTGATAATTCAGGATTGTAGTTATCTATTTCAAACACTAGATCCCCCCAGCGATTGTAGATCGTTACACTGTTGTTGGGCTCTAGAAATTGGATGTTTTCAATGTGAAAGTGATCGTTTTTCCCATCGTTGTTGGGAGAAATTCCATTGAATGCGATGATTTCACCAGCCACATTGATAGCAATAGTTACATCTGTAAATGCCATAGAGGTATCATATATTCTGAAACTGATACTTGCATTGCTACCGCTAAAGGTGGCGTTGGAATAATCCAAAGTGATCACCCCGTTACCATCATAGGAGATAGTCGCATTGCCAGTAGTAGTGAGGTTGGTCAATGAAGCCAAGTCAAGATTGTCGTTCAGGTCATTTATATAATCTGTTATTAATAGCGTGATGACCTTGCCTGGAACAACCGAAGGAGGAGTTACTGGTGAAGTGAAGACAGGAGCCTCATTAAGAACGTCCACACTTACAGTTCCCTCGCTGCACAAACTGCATTGATTACAAATTTTATATTGAAACGAGTCACCCCCAAGGGTACCAATGTTTGCCACATAATCAATGCTCATGTTCGTCTTTATCGTGACAGTACCCTTCGTGGGGTTTTGTAAAATTGTTACCGTAAACGTGTCTCCTGCATTTCCGTTGGCCGTACTCACAACATCCACATTAAATGGCTGCCCTACGTTACTTTGTATCGAAGGAGACGCTGCAGTGGGTGTAGTACACGGGCCACCTACAATTATTCCGGTGACAGGAAATACAAATAGTGGATCAGAATCGTCATCACTGGCGATAGTAATGGTTTCATTAAAAGTGCCGCCTGCCAGGCCACTTAAAGTGACATCGAAGGTGAGGGTGGAAATAATTCCATCATTACTTCCTATGATAATTTGTGGTGCGCTAAAAGTAGTACTGTAAGCCGATCCGGTAATAGAAAGATTAGAAATATCCATATCCACCATGCCGAAATTGGCAATGGTCAGCGTGCGGGTAATGTCCGTTCCTTGCATGCCGGCACCAAAATCAATGGCAGTCGATTGTCCATTTAAAATTTCAGGGTCTGAATAGCGATCCAATCCATCAAATACACTTATTTCTGGGCCATAGATCTCTCCAAATATACCAAACTCAAAATTTCCTTCATCTGTATCATTATTAACGATCCTAAGTGTTTCATCAAAAAGACCCGCCACGGTTCCCGATAAAATGATTTCTATGGTCTCCGAATTGTCGGGTGCTATTACTGTGGGTGGTGTGGAGGATAAGCTATAAGCAGTTCCTGATAAAACCACATTGGTGATGTTGAGATTTCCAGCGCCATTGTTGAATATTGTGATCTGCCTGGTTGGGTTGTTTCCTCTATATTCAGAATAAAAATCGAGCCCATAAGTATCTCCATGATAGATTTGATCGCCCATTACCACATTGTAGACGACTATCTCCGGTTCGGGTGTGGCGGTGACAACGCCAGAGACAGGGAATGTAAAAGTACCCGGAAAATTATCACTTGTAATAGAAAGGTTTTCAGTAAAAGAATCTGGTGTTAAATTGCTTAGATCTACAGAAAATGTATAGCTGGTTTCTGCGGCAATAGTAAAGGGGGAGGGTGAAGTAGAGAATGCGGTGCCAGTAATAGCCACCACCACGTTGGTAATAGGTATATCCTGCTTGTTAACAATTGTAAAACTCCTGGGTTTAGTCGATGGTAATTTATCAATAGAACCGAAATCAACAGCAGAAGCCTGACCATTGATAATTTCTGGGGCGGTTGTATCCACTCCATAAAATGCGGTAAGACAACCTTGACCTGCGTCAGTAATGTTCCAATTGAAATTCGAAATGAGATAAGCCCGGGCAGTTTCACCAGCACAATAATAGAGACCGGAAGCGCCAAAATACACATAATTTTTTAGCGATTGAGAGGCCCATCCTTCCAGAAGATTGTCGTAGTGCGCTACGGAAAGCCCGGAATTATCGAACATGCTGTAGGCGGTAGATAAGCTGGAAATAATCCATCCGTTAAGGTCTTGATCAAATGCAGTTGCATTTAAGAACATTGCACCCATATTGGTGACTTTACTCACATCCCAGATGCTGATGTCCTGGTTAAATGAAGTGGTACCGTTAAACATACCACTCATATTGGTTACATTTCCAACATTCCATCCACTGATATCTTGATTGAACGCAAAGGCTCGGTCAAACATGCTGGACATATTTGTGACATTATCCACTGTCCATCCACTGATATCTTGGTTAAATGTGGGGTGTTTATTGAACATAAAACTCATGTCTTTTACGTTACTCACATCCCAATTGGTGATGGGTTGGTCGAATGCAATGGCCTCGCTAAACATATGTGACATTGAATTTACATTGGTCAAATTCCAACCACTGATATTCTGATTGAATGCCCTAGCCCCCTGGAAAAGGCCACTCATGTCAGTTACATTGGCAGTATTCCAGCCTCCTATGTCTTGATTGAAATCGTTTGCAAAACTAAACATGGCAGAGAGTGTGGTTACCTGTCCTGTATTCCAGCCACTAATGTCCTGATTGAAGACGCTTGCCCCGGTAAACATGGCTGACATATTCTTCACATTATTGACTACCCAGCTACTTATGTTTTGGTTAAAGGTTCCGGCAAAATAAAACATTTGAGACATGTTGGTCACATTGCTTACATCCCAGTTATCGAGTGGCTGATCGAATGAATTGGCATCATCAAAAAGCGCTGACATATTGGTAATCGTACTTACGTCCCAATGGTTAATATTGTCGTTGAGAGCAGTTGCCTTCCGAAACATTTTTGACATATTCGTAGCACCCGAGAGGTTGGGACTATCAGTGGCAGTGATCCTTAAGTTACTACAACCTTCAAAGGCTGAAGCCATCGAAGTCCAGGGATTGTTGCCCCATTGCTCCACTGTTAATATTTTGTAAGCATCCTTTGAAACAAAAAAGCTGGATTTATTAAAGAATATTCTGGGAAAGTTTCCGGTAATCTCTAACCGATAAATCCCCGGACTTCCAAAGTCTATAATGACATTCCCTGTTTGGTTTAGGAGGGTTCCAGTATGAGTAGGATTGCCTACCTCCACCCACAATACATTGTAATTATAACCCGCACCAGTGGTAGGAATCTCAATTTGTGTATCGGTGGTTTTACCAGAATTATCAGTCTTCCAGGTGGTAATAAAAGGTGATTGGTCCTGGATGACTTTGGTACCTGATGCACCCAGCGAGGGAGTAAAAGAAACAGCAGTTGTCCAGGTGAAGTTGCTATTGGTAAGAATTGGAATGCTAAAAACATTGCCCGTGGTGGCACCGGGTGCCACATTGGCTGCAATGTAAAAGTATCGATTAAGGCCATCTCCGGGAATGATTTGAGAGAAGCTGCCAAAGTTAATGGTTTCACCTCCTCCCATAGAGGCGCCTGACGTACCAACCAGGGTGGCTGAATTAAAATCATCTACATTGTTGAAATACAATTCAAAGTTGAGAATATCGGCTGAGGTATAGGTGTTACCTGTTGCTTGCGTAGTGAGTCCTTCGAGGGTGGCATTGCCCCCTGTTGCATTAATACGAAAACCATAAACTCGTTGTTTATTGAGTTTATAGATATCCACGTTGCTGGCGCCTAAATCAGCAGCTTCTACTGTTTGTGAATAGGCTACACTGCTGCCTGTGAGCGCCAGCAAAACGATTACTATGAAACGAGAATATTTTAGAGCGAATCGAAATGCCATAGCGCAATGAATTTGAGTTAGGTACAATCAATAAAAATCGGGATTTATGATGAGAATATGCCCCAAATAAGGTATTAATTGCTCTTAATTTTGATTAATGGTATTCGGTGGGTAATACTTCCCCGCGAGTCAAACGTAAACTTAAATCCAGTGCATGGGTCTCACTTGCGTTTTCTTTCCAGTGGCTCCCGGAGGGAGATACTGCAAATAATTGGATATTAGAAAACTATTTAGTTGTCTTCTTAAAAGTCAAAGGCTTTCTCCATTTCGGATTTGATATCAACTTTGCTTTCGATAGGATAAAACTCATTGGCGATTACGGAATAGTGATAAAAAGATTCCCAGTACGCTTGGCGTTGTACAATTTGGTCAATGGCATCCACGATGTAGTCCACTTCGCTTTCGGTCATGATCGGATGAAGGGACAGCCGCACCCAACCTGGCTTTTCTGAGAGGTCACCCAGATCAATTTTTTGGGTAATGTGACTTGACTGTTCTTTGGTAACGTGAAGCAGGTAATGGCCATAGGTTCCGGCACAGGAACAACCACCGCGAACCTGTATGCCAAAGTGATCGCTGAGTACGCGTACCAGCAGGTTGTAATGAAGTCCTTCCAAATAAAAAGAAAATACACTTATGCGTCTTGCCTTCAAGTCGCCCATGAGGTGTAGGGTAGGGATTTTAGAAAACCCTTTGACAGCCCTGTCTATCAGTATTTCCTCTTTTTCCCGAATGGCTGCTGTGGTCATCTGCTCTTTCAATCGGATGGCGAGTGCTGTCTTGATGGTTTGTAGAAAGGCGGGTGTCCCTCCATCTTCGCGGGTCTCTACATCTTCGTAGTAGTGATGTTCTCCCCATGGATTGGTCCAGGTGACGGTGCCGCCTCCCGGCTGATCCGGTATGCGGTTGGTGTACAACGACTTGTTGAAAATCAATACCCCTGTGCTTCCCGGTCCACCAAGAAATTTATGCGGACTAAAGAAGATGGCATCCAAAGCAGCATCAGAATTGGCAGGGTGCATGTCAATGTCCACGTAAGGAGCGGAGGCTGCAAAATCCACAAAGCATAATCCGCCATGACGGTGCATGATCTCAGCCAGCTCATGGTAGGGAGTGATGATTCCTGTTACATTGCTGCAGGCGGTAAAGGAGCCAATCTTTGTTTTTCGGTTGCTGTATTTCTGCAGTTCTGCTTCCAAATGAGCAGGAGCTATCAAAAGGTTGTCGCCCGGAGGAATTACCACTACATCCACTTCGCACTCCAGCCAGGAAGTCTGGTTGGAGTGATGCTCCATGTGTGTGATAAAGACCACAGGCTTTTCTTCTTCAGGAATAGAATAATAGGGCTTGGCCTTTTCAGGAATATGCAATCCTAGCATGCGTTGCAACTTGGCAAGCACCCCCGTCATGCCGCTGGAAAAGGTGAGTAAGGCATCGCCATCATTGGCGTGCACGTGTTTCTTAATAATGGCATGCGCAATCTTGTAGGCATGGGTCATCGATTCACCGGTAAGGCTTGACTCGCTGTGGGTATTGCCCACCAGCGGCCCAAACTTATTTGTGAGTGTATCTTCGATGGGTTGGTACAATCGGCCAGAAGCAATCCAGTCGGCATAGATCAGTTTCTTTTCTCCGGCTGCAGTTTGCACGGTGATATTGTGTCCAATTGTGTTGCTAGCGATGCTTGTAAAGTCGGTGTGTGTAGTTGCCTTTTTTATAGATGTTAAAACCTCGTTCATGATTAGGGAAATTTTATTTGAATTTACGGTATTTTGCGCTCTTAATAAAAGCAATAGAGACATCTCATACCTGGTTGCCCATGCATCCGTATAATACGCACGAGTGGAGGGCGGTATTCAATACTCACTGCTATCCGTTATCTTTATTCCCATGATCCACTACTTGTCCACCTTACAAGCTGAGTTTGAGCGCCAAGCCAATCCAAAGATTGCAGCAGGCCAGAAGGCGTACATGAAAAATCGTTTTGAGTTCTATGGCATTCCGGCCCCGCAACGGAAAGAAACCCAAAAACCCTTTCTGCTAAAGCAACAGTTGCCACCCAAGAAAGCCCTGAAAAGTCTGGTGAAGCAACTATGGAACCAGCCACAGAGGGAATATCAAATGTTTGGGCAGGAACTGGTACACAGATACAGCAAGCAATTGGAAAAAGAGGATATCGCTTTGCTTGAGTATATGGTTACCCACAAATCGTGGTGGGATACGGTAGATTTCATTGCTGCCAATACGATGGGGGCTTATTTCCAACTGTATCCCGAGTTACGAAAGGAGTACGTGAAAAAATGGCTTGCCTCTGACCACATGTGGCTGCAACGGTCAGCGTTGTTGTTTCAATTGAAATACAAAGACCAACTGGATAAGGAACTACTTGCTAACACCATCAGGCAATTACAAGGCTCAAAAGAATTTTTCATCAACAAGGCCATCGGATGGACGTTGAGGCAGTATAGCAAAACCAATCCTAAGTGGGTGAAGGATTTTGTACGCGACACGCCCACACTCGCCAACCTCAGTAAGCGCGAGGCCCTAAGGTTGATTATCTGATTTTACATAGAACTTAAGATTTAAGGTTCCAAGTTTCAAGCGGTCAAAACTTTAAACCTTGAATTTGGAACCTTGAACTTTGAACCTTGAACTTTGAACTTTAAACCTTGAACTTTAAACTTTGAACCTTGAACTTTAAACCTAAAACTTACTTTCCCGCAGTGTCTCCTGTAAGGGACTCTGGCGGAATGAGAGTTGTGAATAGCTTGAGATTCTTTGCTCCATCCACAAGCCTTTGCGCGGTGACTCAGAATGACGACAACACCGGTTGTAGTTCATGCCTTGGCGATGACATGCAAAAGATCGGAGCGGTTATACTCCGGGCCATAAAAATACCCCTCAACTATCATCTCTTTTTTCCGATTTTTCCTATATCGGTCAGAAATGCCAAACCGGGGATAGTGTATAGATAAAGCATAGATAGTGTATAGATAAAGTATGGATAGTGTATGGCATTACTTTCCCGCAGATTCCTGAAAGGGACTCTGAAGGAATGAGAGTTATATACGGCATGAGATTCTTCGCTCCCGATGGCTATCGGGACCCACAAGCCTTCGCGCGGTGGCTCAGAATGACGGCTGCAATTGTTGACGTTACTGCCTTGGTGATGACGTGCGTTGGGGCTCTAGGC
Source organism: Cyclobacteriaceae bacterium (assembly GCA_019638285.1). Lineage (GTDB taxonomy): Bacteria > Bacteroidota > Bacteroidia > Cytophagales > Cyclobacteriaceae > ELB16-189. The sequence goes on from JAHBUB010000003.1 coordinate 90,910, forward strand.
TTTTCATAAGAAATACATTAATTTTCCTATCTTTCCGTTCCTTGTAGAGTCTCTATTAAGGTCCGCTGCGTGTGGATCATTCAGGTTAGGAAAGCTCTTCGAAGAAATAAATGATTAAAACATAGAAGCAACTCCTTTCATACCGAGTATAGAATATAAGAGAAGTGCTATTCATGACAAATATGGCGGGAATAGACAGGGCGGCATTTGCCCTTCGCGTAGTTATCCGTTCATATTTGTATTTACTGGCAAGACAGGAGATCAGCACGGTTATAAGGATACCTGGGAAAATGAAAATGTATTCTCGTACACTGGTGAAGGTCAAAGTGGCGACATGGAATTTACGAGAGGCAATCTTGCTCTATATGATCATATCAAAAAGGGAAAAAGAGTTTTTCTATTTGAACAGACTCGCAAAGCGTACGTCCAATATATATCCGAATTAACATTTTTTGATGCTGACTATTATAAAACTTATGACACAGCAGGTAAAGATCGAATGGGCATTAAGTTTTTCTTTAAACGTTCAGGTGCCATCGTGTCCTACGAATTAAATAAAGTCAACTTTATTGAAGATCCTCAACAAGATTATTTCTTACCAACAGTAACCGAGAGATCTGGTTTGGTTCTCTCTAGAGTAGGTCAAGGAGCATACAGAAAAAGCATTATAAACAGATGGGAGAACAAATGTGCTGTTACAGGGTTCACGGACCCCAGGATATTAATTGCATCGCATATACATCCATGGAGAGATTCAAATAATGACGAAAGGCTGGATGTTAGTAATGGCATACTGCTATCACCCACTTATGACGCATTATTTGATAGGCACTTAATAACATTCGAAAATTCTGGTAAAATTGTACTCAGTGATAGAGTAGTGCAAAGTGATTATAGTAAAATTGGAGTATTAGGGTCTGAGAGAATTGAGAGATTGAATTCCGATAACGTATTCTACTTAAACAAACATCGGGAGAAATTTGCTTTGCAATTAGCTGGCAATGAAAAATGATATGTAAGCAATCATGAATCTAGGCAAGTTCAAAGGACTCAAGGATAAGTATTGGGGTAAGAGATGGTGACGACCAAGTTATCCTGAGTTTGTAACTCAGGATTTTACCGTCTATTACATATCAGTTTATTTAATAGAGAAGGTAGCTGTGCCAGCGTCTAATTGAATTTCTATTGCACTGCTCTTTACATCCTCTGGCTTTTACTTTCCCGCAGCGTCTCCTGTAAGGACTCTTTCGAGATGAGAGTTGTAAATAGCTTGAGATTCTGCCTGCCATGCCTCCGGCAGTGAACGACAGGCAGTAAGAGATCCACAATCGCAAGTCACGCGTGAGCCACTCCACTTCCCTCCGCACAACACGCGCGCCAGTTGCAGGTAACTGGCAACCTGTAACCAGCAACCAAGAAACCCCAAATCGCCCGTATCCGGTCAGTATTTTTAAACCTTGAACTTTAAACCTCAAACTCCCAAACTACTGGCTAGCGCAAGCATCTCGCTTGTGCTCTTCATGTCACTGGAGACATATATGAATAGCAGTTGTAACAGCTGCGTCAGCGTTGCTCAGAGAGCACCTCATGGCATAAGAATATTCAACTGCCTATCTTGCAGACATTGTTTGCATCAACTACTTATGAAAACAGCCACTGTACATGAAATAAAAAAGGAGTTAGCCACATTGGAGCCTGGGCAGGTGCAAGCGCTGTGCATGCGGCTTGCCAAATTCAAAAAAGACAATAAAGAATTGCTTACCTATCTCTTGTTTGAAGCACACGATGAGCAAGCGTATATATTAGGTGCCGAGCGGGAAACAGAGGAGCAGTTCAGTGCGCTGTCCAACCTAAACGTATATTACTTAAAGAAAAGCGTACGCAGGATATTGAGGCTGGTTAATAAACACATTAAATATAGTGGACAGCCCACCACCGAATTGGCGCTACGCATACACTTTTGTCAGCAAATGAAAGCCAACGCCATACCCATGGACAAAAGTGCTGTGCTGGCCAACCTGTATCAGCAACAGATCAATAAGATCGATAAGGCGTTGAGTAAATTGGAGGAAGACTTGCAGTATGATTATCAAGCTGAAATAGAAAACATAAAACATGGCTGAACAACAACCTAACAATCCTTTGCATGGCATCACTTTGGAAAACGTGTTGCGCTATTTGGTAGACCGATATGGCTGGGAAGAACTGGGCGACCGCATTGCGATCAATTGCTTTATCAGCAACCCCAGCATTAAGTCAAGTTTAACTTTCCTACGCAAAACGCCCTGGGCCCGAAAAAAGGTAGAAGACCTTTATTTGAATTCATTGGACTAGCGATCCACCCGTATTTACCAGCACTGCCCCTTCTCTCTATTTGTATGTCGTAGCTTTGCGAAGGCATAGGATATAGGGTCGCCTGCCTGCCTTAGGCCGGGGGCGAGGGACTGATTCCCTTAACTAGCGCGGAAGTTACTTTCGTGCAGCACCTGGTCATATGAGCACTGGCGGTTTATGTGTAGCACTTGGTCAAAATCATATAGCACTCGGTTCATTTCGTATAAGCATCGGCCAAAGTAATGTACGGGTCGGTTGGTTTCGTATAAGCATCGGTTGACTTCGTATACGGGTCAGCAGGTTTCAAGTAGCACTCGGCAGAAGTAGAGTACGAGTCGGTTCATTTCGAGTAGGCATCGGCTGGCTTCGAGTACGGGTCAGTTGGTTTCAAGTAGCACTCGGTTGGTTTCGTGTACGGGTCGGTCAGGTAGTGTCTATGAGCCTTCCTAGGATTGGTTCGGTAGTGTCCAAGCAACTGTGTAAAGGTACGATTGACCTCTGGTAATCGATAGTTGAAAAGACAGACAAAGACACTCCCGACACTCCCTTTTACCTGTTGAGAAGGTAGGCACCATGGGATTCCCTGTGTGACTTTTCTTAGGGCTAGGAATTATGGAATAAACCGATTGTGCTAATGTGAAAACCTAAACCCAAATCATTATGGAGACCAAGAAAAGCAGCAAAGCAGATCTTACAAAGTACCGTAGCCTCATTTTTGGACTAAGTTTTTTAATCACCTTATCCTTTATTATTACCGCTTTTGAGTGGAAAAGCTATGGAAATGATAGCGTTGCAATTACCGAATCATCTTTTGGAGTATTAGATCCGCTTTGGAACATTCCAATCACTGCCATTCCACCTCCACCAAAACCTATGAAGGTATGGCCGACTGTTATTGAAGTGGCCAAGGAGGATGATATTATTAAGGATGAATATCCTCAAATTGATATAGGGGATGAGCCTACTCCTGTAGTTTTTGTTCCGGCTCCACCAGCTCCTGAAATAGTTGATAGTTATAAAATATTTGATTTTGTAGAAAGCTCAGCAGTACCAATGGATGGCTTTGAAGTCTTCTACAGACAGATTGCAGACAATATAAAATATCCATCCCAGGCCAGAAGAATGGGTGTAAAGGGCCGTGTTTTTGTACAATTTGTAATCAACCTAGATGGCTCATTAACAGATATAAAAGTGATTAAAGGAATTGGTGCAGGTTGCGATGAAGAAGCGATTAGGGTCTTGAAGGCTGCACCTGCCTGGAAACCTGGTAAGCAGCGTGGAGTGCCTGTCCGTCAGCGGATGATTCTACCAATCACATTTGAATTGGGGTAGGGTTCCGACTTTTAATCTTTGTGAAGTGGAAGCGTACGAAAGAGTAAGCTGGCCACACGCCCTAAGGGGGATAATGAAATCAAGTAAAAGTAAAAGGTTCAAGGCTTAGGTTCCGAATTTAAAACTTCAAACCTTAAACTTTGAACCTTATACCTCAAACCTTAAATAAAAGGATTAACAAAACTCGTCAAACACCTGTACAAGGTGCTCACCGATCATTTGCGCATTTCTGCCTTCAATGTGATGCCTTTCAATAAAAATGTACCAACTCTCCATCTTTAAAAAGTGCGATAGAAGGTGAGGAGGGAGGATAAGGCAATGTGTATTGCCGTACCTTAGCGACTGCCTCAATATCAGCACCTGCAAATACAGTGGTCAATTGATCAGGCTTTTTCCCGCTGTTTTGAATGGCCCATTTAATGCCAGGCCGTGCAGCACCCGCGGCACATCCACACACTGAATTGACAACCAGTAGGGTAGTTCCTTTTTGGTCTTTCAGTTCGTTGTCTACATCGGCCACTGTTCTCAGCTCTTTAAATCCTATTTCAGTAAGATCACTCCGCATGGGAGCTACTAATTGTTCGGGGTACATGCTCATATATTTATATTTAATTCAATAATTCAACTATTAACAAATGACTAATAAGTCTACATAAATCCAAGTTCCAATTTCGCGGCCTCACTCATCATATCCTGCGAGTAGGGGGGATCAAAAGTCACCTCTACTTTTACATCGTTTATTCCTTCTACCTCTTTTACCCTTTGCTCAACCTCTCCTGGAATTACTTCCGCAGATGGACATGACGGGGAGGTAAGTGTCATTAAAATGTAGACATTATTTATCGGATATACATTGATTTCATAAATCAATCCCAGTTCCAAAACATCTACAGGAATCTCAGGATCATATACCGTTTTAATGGCAGCAATTACCCTTTCCCTAAAATCATCGGTTGTGGTCTCTGTTTCTACTGCCTGACTTTTCTCTTGTTCACTCATGATTTTACTTCCATCTTGGTTTTGAACGCAAGTGCATATAGTTTTATCTGTTTGATCATGGCAGAAAAACCATTGGAGCGTTGCGTCCCAATAAACCGCTCCATACCAATCTTACTTATAAAATTGAGGTCTGTGGCCAGAATGTTTTCTGCGGATTGACCTGAAAATATTCTCAACAATAAACTAACCAGTCCTTTGGTAAGTGCCGTGTTACTGTCCGCTTCAAAGTATACCTTGTCATTCTCCAGGTGGGCAGACAACCAAACTTTTGATTGGCAACCTCTTACTGTGTTTTCTTCTGACTTCTTTGCTTCATCCATATCGGGCAATTTCTGTCCCAACTCCATAATGTAGAGCACCGTCATCTCCTGATCCCCATCCAGCAGACTAAATTCGTTGACAATATCCTCTTGTATATCCTGTATCGTTTTCAATTGGACTACCCTTTTAAGAAGTTAATTATACGGGTTAAACCCTCTGCTAAGCTATCAATTTCTTCCTTAGTGTTGTAAACAGCAAATGAAGCCCTTACAGTTCCTTCTATTCCAAATCGTTCCATCAGAGGCTGGGTGCAGTGATGACCCGTCCTTACGGCAATTCCCCTGGCATCCAACATTTGGCCAATGTCAAAATGATGAATACCCTCAATCACGAAAGAAAGCACACTCACCTTCTCTCGGGCGGTACCTATCAGCTTAATGCCCTCTATCTTGCTCAGTTTGCCAGTGGCATAGGAAAGTAGTTCCGCTTCATAGCGATGGATGTTCTCTTTACCCAATTCATTGACAAACGCAATTGCCTCTGCAAAAGCGACTACATCTGCAATGTTGGGGGTGCCTGCTTCAAACTTATAAGGCAGATCGTTGTAGGTGGTTTTCTCAAAGGTGACGTCCTTGATCATTTCACCTCCGCCCATGTAGGGTGGCATTTTTTCCAACCATTCTTTTTTCCCATAAAGGACACCTACACCGGTAGGGCCGTACATCTTATGAGAGGAAAGGCAATAGAAATCAACATCCAGTGCTTTTACATCAATTGGCAAATGTGCTGCAGACTGAGCACCATCAATAAGTACTACTGCATTGTGCGCGTGTGCCAGTTGAATGATTTCTTTGATGGGATTGATGGTGCCTAAACTGTTGCTCGCATGGTTAGTGGCTACAATTTTGGTTTTGTTACTTAATAATTTCTTATACGTTTCCAGTTCTATCTCTCCACGATCATTCACAGGAATGACTTTTAGAAGGGCACCTTTGCGCTCACATAACATCTGCCAGGGAACGATATTGCTGTGGTGCTCAAGTTCAGCAATGATGATCTCGTCACCTTCGTGAATCAATGAACCATAACATGATGCCACCAGATTAATACATTCGGTGACACCGCGTGTGAAAATAATTTCTTCTACATGTTCTGCCCCAAGAAATTCCCTGGCGGCTTCGCGTGTATCCTCATAGGCTTTGGTGGCCTTTTCGGCCAATGTGTGTATACCTCTATGGATATTGGCATTGTACCCTTCGTAATACTCGGTGAGTTTCTCGATTACCCTTTTTGGCTTTTGAGAGGTGGCTGCATTATCCAAGTACACCAACGACTTTCCATTTACTTTTTGATCCAGTACAGGAAACTCATCCCGTATTTTCTGAATGTCTAATTGAGAGAGGGTGGAGACACTCATGCCTTAATAACTTTTATGCAGTCGTTCTGAAACGATCGAATCGACATAATTCTTTACATGCTCATCCTTTATAGCGTCAATGACTTCTCCTGCGAAGGCATAAAGCAACATGGCCCTTGCGGTATCTTTGGGAATGCCCCTGGACTGAAGATAAAACAACGCTTCTCCATCCAACTGGCCAGTTGTGCAGCCGTGAGAACATTTCACATCATCGGCCCATATCTCAAGCTGAGGCTTGGTATTGATTGTTGCTGTATCCGACAGCAGAATGTTTCTGTTGGATTGAAAAGCATTTGTCTTTTGAGCATCGGGGCGCACATAGATCTTTCCGTTAAAAACGCCTTTGGATTTTCCATCCATCAACCCTTTGTACAATTCGTTACTGAATGAGTTGGGTTTTCTGTGATCCACTGTGGTGTGATTATCGACCAAGGTGTCTCCATCTGTCATATACAGCCCGTAAAAATGGGACTCACATCCTTCGCCATCGATAATGATGCTTAGGTTATTGCGGACCAATTTGCCGTTAAGGCTAATGGTATAAGTATCGGCCCGGCTGGATTTCTTTTGGTGAACAGTGGTGTTGCCTACATGAATAAGATCACCATGGTCATCCTGAATCTTGCAATAACTGAACACAGCGTTTTCATCCACTAAGATTTCTTCATTGATAGTGTTGAATACAGGATGCTTTCCCAAAGAATCAGTTCTTTCGATGATACTGAACTCAGCATGTTTTTCAACTACTACCATCAATCGTGTATGAGAGGCCACCTTCTTTTCAGTGGCATCATGTAGGTGATATATATAGAGTGGCTCTTCACCTGTTGCTTTGGCGGGAACATGGATAAAAAGTCCATCCTGCCACAAGGCTGAATTGAGCAGTGCAAAGGGGTCTTTGCTTTCTGCTATTTCAGTAAGGCCCTCAGTGACTACATGCAGGTGACTCTCCAAGGCTTCAACAAAAGACTTTATCACCACTTTAGAGGTGTTCTTAATCTTAGAGAGGGACTTGTTATAGACTCCATTGACAAAAACAACACAATTCTCCCCCAAGCCTTTGGGAATAAGGCTGCTTAAATCATTGTTTGAAGCAGTTGGTTTGCTGTACAGTTCATCTGCATTGAAATTTTTAGCCAGGAGTTTTGTGATGGGTGCGAATTTATATTCTTCATGCTTCCCATCCGGCAAACCCACTAACTTAAAATCCTCAAATGCTTTTTCTCTGGATGCGGTAGCCTCTGTGAATTGAGACAACTCAGCAGATGCAATCAGGTCTTGGGAAAAGCTTTGTTTTTCTGTAGTAACACTCATATCTCTTTAGGCAACTTCCATTTCACTTTTTATCCAATCATAACCTTTCTCTTCCAGCTCCATCGCTAACTCTTTGGTACCGGATTTTACAATTTTCCCCTGATAAAGCACATGTACATAATCAGGAACAATATAATCCAGCAGTCGCTGATAGTGGGTGACTACGATGGTCGCATTGTCTTTGGTGCGGAGCTTGTTTACGCCATTGGCAACTATCCTCAAAGCATCAATATCCAGACCTGAGTCGGTTTCATCAAGTATGGCCAACTTAGGTTCTAGCATTGCCATTTGGAATATCTCGTTGCGTTTTTTCTCTCCTCCTGAGAAATCTTCATTCAACGAACGGCTGAGTAGCGATTGGTCAATCTCTACCAACTTGATTTTTTCTTTCATCAAAGTAAGAAAGGAGACCGCATCAAGTGCATCCTGTCCACGGTATTCTCTGATTTTATTGAGGGCCGTTTTCATAAAATTCACTGTGCTTACCCCTGGTATTTCTATTGGGTACTGGAAGGCAAGGAATATTCCTTCTCTTGCTCTGTCTTCAGGCTTCATGGCAAGTAAATCTTTACCCAGAAATTCAACAGACCCTTCTGTTACTTCAAAATCCTCACGTCCCGCAAGTACGGATGCGAGTGTACTTTTTCCAGAACCATTGGGCCCCATGATAGCATGTACTTCTCCTGGCTTTACTTCCAGGTTAATTCCATTTAGGATGGATTTATTTTCTACGCCTGCGTGTATGTTTTTAATCTTTAACATTATATTAATTCAATTTGAACCTTAAACCTTGAACCTTGAACTTTAAACCTTGAACTTTAAACCTTAAACCATTTACCCCACACTGCCTTCCAAAGTCAATGCGAGCAGTTTCTGTGCCTCCACCGCAAACTCCATAGGCAACTGCTTTAATACTTCCTTGGCATACCCGTTTACAATCAGGGCTATGGCGGCTTCTTCATCTATGCCACGTTGCAAACAGTAGAAGATTTGATCTTCGCCTATTTTCGAAGTGGTGGCCTCATGCTCTACATGGGCGCTCTTGTTCTCTACGTCAATGTAGGGGAAGGTGTGTGCTCCACATTGATCGCCCATCAGCAACGAATCGCACTGTGAGAAGTTTCTCGCATTTTCTGCACGCTTCAATATGTGTACTTGTCCGCGGTAGCTATTTTGCGATTTACCTATGGAAATACCTTTTGAGACAATCCGCGACCGGGTGTGTTTTCCGATATGAATCATTTTGGTTCCTGTATCAGCCTGTTGGTAGTTGTTGGTTACTGCCACAGAGTAAAACTCTCCATTGGAATAGTCGCCCTTCAAAATACAGGATGGATACTTCCAGGTAATGGCAGCTCCTGTCTCTACTTGTGTCCAGGATATTTTGGAGTAATCCCCGGCACAGATGCCGCGCTTGGTTACAAAGTTGTAGATACCACCCTTACCATCTTTATCTCCCGGGTACCAGTTTTGTACCGTAGAATACTTTATCTCTGCACTCTTCATGGCATATAACTCTACCACTGCAGCATGCAATTGATTTTCGTCACGCATAGGTGCAGTACAGCCTTCGAGGTAGCTCACATACGAACCCTCTTCTGCTATAATCAGCGTGCGTTCAAATTGACCCGTATTTGCCGCATTAATTCTAAAGTAGGTAGAGAGTTCCATGGGGCACCTTACCCCCTTGGGTATGTAACAGAATGAACCATCAGAAAATACAGCTGAATTAAGTGCTGCATAGTAGTTGTCATTGGAGGGTACCACAGTCCCTAAATATTTTTTCACCAAATCGGGGTGTTCTCTTACCGCCTCACTGAACGAGCAGAAGATAATACCCAATTCGCCCAATTTTTCTTTAAAAGTGGTAGCCACGGATATACTATCGATGACTGCATCCACCGCTACTCCGGTGAGTCGTTTTTGTTCTGTGAGAGAGATTCCTAGTTTTTTAAAGGTCTCTATTAATTCAGGGTCAACCTCACTCAAATTTTTGGGTTGCACTTTCTGCTTGGGTGCAGAGTAGTAGATAATATCCTGATAATCAATGGGAGGATATTTTACATTGGGCCATTTTGGTTCTTTCATCGTTAGCCAATGGCGAAATGCCTTCAGCCTCCACTCCAACAACCACTCGGGTTCATTCTTTTTTAGGGAAATAAATCGAACGATTTCTTCACTTAACCCTTTTGGAGCGGAGTCACTTTCGAGATCAATGGACCAGCCGTGTTCGTATTCTTTCGATGAAAACTCTTCTAATACTTGATTGTCTTTACTCATGCTCGTCTATTTAGACTAATTTCAAATAATTACTCAAAAATACAACAAAAATCCACTTTTAAGGTTTCGTTTTGGTCATATTTCTTCTATTCGGAGAGCTGTAAATGCCTATTTAGACTTTCTTCCAGGGAAATAATGGTTTCTGTTCTGTCAATGCCCTCAACTTGTTGCATTTTATCGTGAAGAACTTCCTTTAAGTGTTTGGTATCCCTGCAATGGATCTTCAAAAACATGGAATAATTCCCAGTGGTATAGTGGATGGAGGTTATTTCTGGTATTGCTTTGAGTTTCTGCAACACAGTATCATACAAACCGCTCTTTTCCAAAAAGATACCAATGTAGGCCATTACTCCATAACCTAATTTGGCATAATTGATTTGAAGGGTATTCTTCTCTACGATACCTGCTTCCTCCAGTTTGTTCATTCTCACATGCACTGTCCCTTGCGAAACGTGCACAAGTTTGGCCACCTCGGTGTACGGCTTTTTGGCATCCTTCATTAGTATGTCAAGGATCTTGAGATCGGTATTATCAATCACATAATTTTTACTCATTTTAGGTAGGTCATTTTAAGTAATTTATAATATATAATTACAATATTATAAATAATATAAATGTTATGTCATTATATTGAATTATTTTAATGTTTACCGTTACTTTGCTGAAGTAAATGACAGTGTAAGTGTTGATCTCCTCAGAACTGTGAGAACTTGAGATTGACGAACCACGATGTTCTTTTAAAATTGTAGGGTGTTGAAACTGGCAGACAAGCCCCCCTGTCTCGGGGGTGGAGAGCAAAGGATAAACACAGGATAATGTTCTGTACCGATAGCTATCGGTGCTGAACTGGGGTTGACCACTAATTGAGGTTTTTCTTGTCCTGCGGCTAACTTCTCCGTGGAGGTTCGAACCCTCCCTCTACAGCTGAGCTTCTTCTCTAAACCGACTAAGGTCCCAACTTCGAGTCTACATCTCGAAGTTGGTGACCCGAAGTCAAACTTGAATCAAAATCCTTTCTTGCCAATCAACAATTTACCAAAAGTTATCGTGGCCTTTTAACAAATTACCAATAATGGGCCTGAGTCGTTCGCCAAGGGTTCATATTTACCAAATGTAATTTGTTCAATGCAGCGCATTCCAAAGCTGAGATATAGAATGCCAATGGTTGATGGAAGTTTCAAATTATTGATTTGGCCTCTCATTTTTGCGCCTCTTTAGTTTTTAGATTCAGGGTCATTCTACAAAGGGTTCAAAAAATATTTACTTCCTGTAAGCAGTTGATTAAAAAGCATACTTATAATTCTTAACTTGGCCTTAGTTCATAATTCTTAATAAACGATTGTGTCATGACTGACTATCCATGGTTCAAAAATTATCCAGAAGGTATTCCAAAAGAAATTGGCCCCTATGAGTATAACTCCCTTATCGAAATGTTTGATGTTAATTGTGATCGATATGCTGATAAGGTGGCGTATGAGAACTTTGGTGTGGAGATGACATTTCGACAACTGCACGAACATGTTACGAACTTCGCAGCCTACCTGCAGGGGGAACTTGGCTTAAAGAAGGGAGATCGAATTGCTATACAAATGCCAAACCTGCATCAGTTTCCAATTGCATTCTTTGGCGCCATCAAAGCCGGACTAATTGCGGTTAACACCAACCCCCTCTATACGCCACCAGAGATGAAACATCAGTTTACCGATGCCGGTGTCTCCGCGGTAGTGATCGTAGCCAACTTTGCGAAACAACTGGAGGTGATACAAAATGAAATTCCAGCCAAACATATTATTGTAACACACATGGGTGACATGCTTGGAACAGTAAAGGGGGGGATTATAGATTTTGTGGTGAAGTATGTAAAGAAAATTGTTCCCTCATTTCATATTCCTCAAGCCATTTCTTTCAAATCTGTTTTAAAAAGGGGTGCTCAGTTGACTTATTCAAAACCTGCCATGGATATAGAAGATGTGGCGGTGTTGCAATATACTGGTGGCACAACCGGAGTTTCAAAAGGAGCGCAGTTGTCGCACAGAAACCTTATTGCGCACAACCAAATGATCAACTATTGGTTTAAGCCTTATATGAGGCCAGATCATGAAGACCTTATGATTACAGCCATTCCTCTTTATCATATTTTTGCATTGTCTGTCAATGGATTGCTGATGTTTACTTCCGGTGTGAAGAATGTACTTATCACCAATCCACGCGACATGCCTGGTTTTGTAAAGGAGCTTAAAAAACATAAGTTCACCATCATTACAGGTGTCAATACTTTATTCAATGGTTTAATGAACAATCCTGATTTTAAAAACCTGGATTTTTCTCGTTTGGCAGGTGCCGTGGGCGGTGGTATGGCAGTGCAGGATGCCGTGGCAGAACGATGGGAGAAAATAACAGGAAAACCTTTGGTAGAAGGTTATGGATTAAGTGAAACATCTCCTGTACTCTGTTGTAATCCATTAGATGGAAATCACAGAATAGGGTACATCGGTATACCGGTGCCTAGCACGGAGGTTGCCATTTTTGATGACGATGGAAATCAAGTGTCGATAGGTGAGACAGGAGAAATTTGTGCCCGAGGTCCACAAGTAATGAGGGGCTATTGGGAAAAGGATAAAGAAGGCGTGTTTTTTCCAGGCGACTGGTTCCGCACCGGAGACATTGGCTTTATGGATAAAGATGGGTATTTCAAAATTGTGGACCGAAAGAAGGACATGATAAAAGTGTCCGGATTCAATGTGTTTCCAAATGAAGTTGAGAATGTTATTGCAGGCAATCCTAAAGTATTGGAGGTGGCTGCAATAGGTGTGCCCCATGAGAAATCAGGGGAAGCGATCAAAGTGTATATTGTAAAAAAAGATCCAACTTTAACAAAAGAGGAATTGATAGATTTTTGTCATAAGAGTTTAACCAACTACAAAGTCCCCAGATTTGTAGAATTTATAGATGAAATACCTAAATCTAACGTGGGTAAAATCCTAAGAAGGGTGTTAAAAGAAAAGCACGAAGCGGAACAGACGCAATAATTACTAACTGGTTCTTGGCTGAGTATCCCGTCTTAAGCAGCAGTAGTTTCAGCGTTCGATTGACTTGGGTAATTCTTCAAAAATAAAACCATAGAGTCATATTCAACAGGCCTTACCCTTTTAGGGGTAGAGGAAGTAGTAATCACTTCTTCAGGAGCATCAGTGCGGCATCCACATTGATATACGAATCAATTTATCTGCCTATTAGAGATATGTTTGAAAAAATAGTCTCAAATTTGCATTTAAAGCTAGCCACAGCGAACAATTTATGGAGGTAATCGAGAAACTCACTACCCAGGAAAAGGCCCTACGAATCAATTTGCATAAAGAAGTCTATGGTTCTTTTGCGGAAATAGGGGCGGGGCAGGAGGTAGCCGCTAATTTTTTTAAGGTTGGAGGCGCATCCGGAACGGTCGCTAAGACCATGTCGGCTTATGATATGAAATTCAGTGATGCCATTTATGGAGTGTGCGACAGATATGTGTGTGAAGACAGACTGATAAATATGTTGGATCATGAGTATCCATTGCTCCCTGAAAGGCTTCCGCATCTCATCGAAAAAACAAGATTCTTCGCTTTTGCCGATACAGTAGAGGCACTAAATTTTGAGCGAACCAATCAGGGACATGGATGGGTTGGACTTCGTTTCCAGAAAATTCCGAACAGTGAACCCAATGACTGTGTGATTCATGTCAAGATGTTTGACAACGATCCGCTATTGCAGCAATACGCACTCGGGATTGTAGGTGTCAATATGATTTACGCTTGTATGATGCTCCAAGATCCGGAGGAGATTATGATGTCATTGATAGACGGCCTGGCCAGAAGAATTGAGATTGATATGTTCCGCCTCTCTGGCCCTGATTTTGAAAAGGTAGACAATCGATTGATGGCCATGAAGTTGGTGAAGAATGGACTTACCAGGGCAGCCATGTTTGGCCCGAGTGGAGAGGTGATGCAGCCATCGGAAGCGCTTTACAAAAAGAATGTACTGGTGCTGAGGGGTCGGTTCAGGCCGGTAACTCACGTGAATGTAGATATGCTATTGGCGGCAAGGAGGTACTTTAAGAATGAACCTGATGTTGATAAGAAGAAAGTGGTGGTGCTCACAGAGCTTACGCTTAATGATTTAAGTTCAGGAGGAAGTATCGATGAAAAAGATTTTCTGTACCGTGCTGACACCATTTGTTCTTTAGGTCAAACGGTATTGATTTCAAATTACTATGAATACTATAAAGTAGCGGAGTACTTATCCAGAATAACAAAAGGTAAAAAAATTGGTATTATTCTGGGTATTTATGCCTTACAAAAAATATTTGAAGAAAAAACTTATGAGAATTTGCGAGGAGGAATATTGGAAAGCTTTGCATCACTCTTCGGCAACAACATCAAATTATATATTTATCCTGCGTTAAAGCGTGATTCAGATGAGTTGTTTACACTTAAAGATTTTGAAAGTGAATTGCCGGGCAATCTTAAAGGCCTCTTTCGATATATGTTAGACAACAATAAGTTAGAGGACATAGAAAACGCCAACACTGAAAATTTACATATTATCTCTGATGATGTGCTTGACATGATTCGTAAAGGAGTACACGGGTGGGAGAAATATGTACCGCATAAGGTTGAGGAGGCCATAAAGGAGCATGGTCTATTCGATTATCCTAACTCCATAGAGTCGAATAAGACAGTTTCTTTAAACAATTAGTCTTACCCCTCTTCTTTTAATCTTGCAAAGTAGCTCTTGGCTTCTTTCATAACTTTTGGCGCCAGGATAATTCCAGAAACCACTGTTGGTATTGCCATGATTGCATAAGCAATATCAATAATGTTCATTACATCCTGCATGGTAGCAACGGCACCAAAAATGATAGTAGCCAGGTAAAAGTAATTGTAATAATTTCCTGCTTTCACACCTGCAATAAATGACATGGCCTTATTTCCATAGTAGCTATAAGAAAAAAGAGAAGTAACCGCAAAAAAGAAAGCACACATCAATAATAAAAACCTTCCGGTTCCGCCCAAGGCGCCTTCAAAAGCATGGGCTGTAAGTGTTACTCCGTTGGCTTCAGAAGTTTGCCATACACCAGTAACTAAAATTGCAAATGCAGTGAGTGTACACACCACCAGGGTATCAATGGCTGGGCTGAGCATAGAAACTAATCCCTCACGAATGGGTTCACTGCTTTTAGAAGCACCCAATGCCATAGGAGCTGTTCCTATACCGGCTTCGCTTGAAAAGGAGGCCCTGCGAACTCCCAAAATAATCAAACCTCCTAAAATGCCTCCCATTGCGGGATCTCCACGATAGTTGTCGGCTGAAAAGGCATCAGTGAAGATCATAGTAAATATGTGAGGTACTTCTGTGATATTGGTAAACAGAATAGCGATTACTGAGCCAAAATAGATTACAATCATAATAGGCACCATTCTCCCAGCCCAGCTGCCAATCCGTTCAATTCCGCCAAGGATTACAATCCCCGCTAGCACGGTCAGTACAATTCCGATAATAAGTTTGGCACTACTTATTTCATATCCGAAGAAATCAAAGGGAGTAGTTCCCAATGTACTACTGTTGATTCCCAGGTCAACAATTACTTGTGTTAATTGATTGGCCTGGAAAATGGGTAGGCATCCAACCATAGCACATGCCGAGAAAATATAAGCAAGGGGTAGCCAGGCTTTGCCCATTCCTTCACGAATGACATACATAGGTCCACCCTGAATCACTCCCGCGGAGTCTTTGCCTCTATACATCAGTGATAATGCGCTGGTAAAAAAATTTGTAGACATGCCCACGAAAGCGGTAACCCACATCCAAAATAGTGCACCGGGGCCTCCCAGCGAAATGGCTGCGGCTACTCCTGCAATATTTCCCATGCCCACGGTAGAGGCGAGGGCAGTTGACAGTGCCTGATAGGCATTGATTTGTCCTGGGTCGTTGGGATTGTTGTATTTGCCGCGAAGAATGTCAATGGAGTGCTTAAAGTACTTATACTGTACGAATCGTGAATAGAATATGAAGAAGATACCCCCAAGGATCAATAGAAATGAAATAGGAACATAAATACCTGTGGCGAGCTGACTTATAATTTCACTCATTCATTAGCGGTTTAGAACATGCAAAATAGAAAATTAATTTAAACCACCATGAAGTGTTGGTAACTAGCGGTCGTAATGCAATTTACCTTGAGATACCGCCATGGTGTTGCACAACTGAAATAAGAGTCTTGCACCTACGTTTGCGTCCCATTCGTCCGATTCGCCAGGGGCCACTTCATTCAAGTCAAATCCTATGATTTTTTTTCCTGATTGGGCGAGTGTTTTTAACAGTAGGGTAATTTGATGATATTCAAATCCTCCGGCCACGGGTGTTCCAGTATGAGGGCAGAGTTTTGGATCTAAACCATCAATATCAAAACTTATGTAAACCAGGTCGGGGAGTTCGCTTACAATTTGCTTACAAATATTGGCCCATGATTCTCCATGATATTGGGCGTGTTTGATGTCCTCGTCAAAGAAAACCTTTATTCTTCCTTTTGACCGATCCATTACCTGTTGTTCTTCCTCACAATAGTCACGAATACCTACCTGCACCAACTTTCGTACAGCGGGTATCTTTAGCGCATTGTACATGATGGAGGCGTGAGAGTATCTAAACCCTTCGTATGATTTGCGTAAATCAGCATGAGCATCAATTTGCAAGATGCCAAATTCATGTTTTTCACCTAGCGCATGAATATAGCCAAGCGGTGTGCTGTGATCACCACCAAGAATTCCTACTAACTTATTCGCGTCTAAATATTTTTTAACAGTGCTTTTTGTATAGATCGTCAGGCTCTCACAAGCTTCATTTACTTTGTCCAGTGAGGCTTTATCTCCTGCTTCGTCTCCGGCCTCCAATTTTTCAATATGTTTTTCAGCCAATTTTCTCAGTGCGTCACTTTCGTGCATTACTTTTTCAGGAAAGGGCAGCATGGCGATACCCAGTTTCCATGCGTCAGGAATATCCTTTACAAATAAATCAACCTGCGCGGATGCTTCCAGAATTGCTTGTGGTCCATTGGCGGTGCCCCCTTTATAAGAAACGGTAACTTCCCATGGAACGGGGACAATAATAATTTCTGCATTATCCTCATTGAAGGGAAGACCAAATAACTGACCCGTGATGCCCGGGTTATTAGGGTTGAATTGAGCAATTATTTCTTCTTTTGATGGCATATATCTTTTACTCTATAATTGATGGGTGTACATAGTTTTCAAAAGTCCCGATATCTTCACTCACCTCAAGCCAATTCGAAATTTCGAAACGAATGCTCACGAGGCCTGCTGTTTCCATTGCTCCAATTTCTGCTTTAGTAAGATGTTCGGCAAAGTAGGAGATATATGGATTATGACCAATTATTAGAATATTTTTGAAATCATCATCCAGACCGGTAGTGATTTGCATTAAATTCCGGATAGATGCGTTATAGAGCTCTTCATTAATAACAATTTCTGAAGGCAAATTCAAAATTCCATGAATAACCGTTGCGGTTGCTTTTGCTCTTTGGGCTCCACTGGAAACGATCAAATCCACCGTATAATTATTTTTTTTTAAAAAATGACCTACAGTGGCAGCTTCACGCATTCCGGAAGTGGTTAATTCCCGGTCTTTATCTTGCTGACTGTGCTGTTTGTCAGCCGATTGCGCATGTCTCATGAGGTATAACCAGTGTACCATAAAACAAATCTAATCTTTTGATTGTTGGCCTCATATAATAGCGTATCCATAGTGCTTCAATTTGTTTATTTAAAAAAATGCAGATATTTGAAAATCTGGATCATATAAAACTTCATGTCAAAGAATTTAGTTATTGTTGAATCACCCGCAAAAGCGAAAACGATTGAGGGTTACTTGGGTAAGGATTTTAAGGTTACCTCGAGCATGGGACACGTGCGCGATTTGACCAAAGGAAACAAAGCCATTGATGTAGAGAATAACTATGCGCCCACCTATGAGGTGAGTCCTGAGAAGAAGGATATTATTAAGCAGTTGAAGAAACTGGTAAAGGAAGCTGAGATGATCTACCTGGCCAGTGATGATGACCGTGAAGGAGAAGCCATATCATGGCATTTAAAGGAAGTACTCGATCTGAACGATAAAAATACAAGACGCATTGTATTTACTGAGATTACCAAAAACGCCATTGATAATGCAATGAAATCCCCACGAGGGATAGACATTGATTTGGTGAATGCGCAACAAGCCAGGAGGGTGCTCGATCGATTGGTGGGATTTCAATTATCACCTATCTTATGGAAAAAAATAGGCACCGGTTTATCTGCAGGTCGGGTTCAGTCTGTTGCCGTGCGATTGGTGGTGGAAAGGGAGCGAGACATTGAGAAGTTTGAGTCTAAATCTACTTTTAAAGTTTCAGCGGTCTTTGATCTTGGGAAGGGCAAACAATTGGTAGCTGATCTGGCAGAAAAACTTCCGACAGAAAAAGAGGCCCTCGAATTTGTTACCTCTTGCAAAGGAGCAAAGTTTACTATTAACGATTTGCAAAAAAAGCCGGCCAAGAAAACGCCAGCACCTCCATTTACTACTTCTACATTACAGCAGGAGGCAGGAAGAAAATTGAGTTTCTCCGTTGTACAAACAATGTTGGTAGCACAGAAACTTTATGAAGCGGGTAAAATCTCGTACATGAGAACCGATTCATTGAATCTTTCTGATGATGCCGTTAAAAGTGCCACCGAACAAATCGCAGGTGCCTTTGGCAAAGAATTTATTAAGACACGCAAGTTTAAAACAAAATCCTCAGGTGCGCAGGAAGCCCACGAAGCCATCAGGCCGACCGATTTCTCTGTGTTGGATCCAAAGATGGATCGCAATGCAAAACGTTTGTATGAATTGATTTGGAAGCGCGCCATTGCCTCCCAAATGGCGGATGCGGAGCTGGAGCGTACCACTGCGACCATTGGAATATCCACCAACCCACGAACACTTACTGCAACAGGCGAGGTGGTGAAGTTTGAAGGTTTCTTAAAAGTATATTTGGAATCGAAAGATGATGAAGATGAAACGGACGAGGAAAGTGGGAAGATGTTGCCGCCTTTAAAAGTAGGGCAAGACCTGAAGCTGGACGAAATGAAAGCATCAGAAACCTTTAGCAGACATCCTCCAAGATTTACGGAAGCGAGTTTGGTGAAGAGATTGGAGGAGCTTGGGATAGGAAGGCCTTCTACCTATGCACCTACCATTACTACTATACAGAAGAGAGGTTATGTGGTGAAAGAAGCCAGAGAGGGTGTAGAGAGAAATTATCAGGTGATCACACTGAACAAGGATAAGATAGAAACGAAAACAGCACAAGAGATTACAGGGGCTGAAAAAAATAAATTGTTTCCTACCAACACGGCAATGATCGTGAATGATTTTCTGGTAGAGCATTTTCCTGATATTACTAATTATTCTTTTACAGCTGAGATAGAGCAGGATTTCGATGAGATTGCGAGTGGTAAATTGAAATGGCAAAAGATGATTGACCAGTTCTATAAACCATTTCACAAAACTGTTTTGGAAACGGAAAAAGTAGAGCGGTCATCCGTAACAAATAAATCCAAAGAGTTAGGCGTTGACCCTAAAACAGGGTTGAACGTTTACGCAAAATTGGGCAAGTATGGTGCTTATGTTCAATTGGGGGAGAACCCCGAAGATGGAAAGGAAGGAAAACCGAGGTTTGCCAGCCTGCGTCCAGGCCAGTTTATTGAAAACCTTACGCTAGAAGATGCAACAGTTCTTCTCAAACTTCCTCGGCAAATGGGTGAATTTGAAGAGTCACCTGTTGTAGTAAACATAGGCAGGTTTGGGCCTTATGTATTGCACGACAAGAAATTTGTATCCATACCAAAAGATGAAGATCCCTATACCATCACTTTTGAAAGGGCTGTAGAACTGATAGAGGCCAAAAGAATTGCTGATGCAAATAAGACCATCAAACTCTTTGACGAAAACCCGGATATACAAGTGCTCAATGGTCGCTATGGTCCTTACATTAAAGCAGGGAAAAAGAATGTAAAAATCCCTAAAGACAGAGAGCCGGCTGACCTCACGCTAGAGGAATGTATTGAATTGGCGGAAAAAGCTCCTGAGAAAAAGGGCCGCTTTGCAAGGAAGAAAAAGCAATAACCTCTATTCATTCATCATTTAGTGACAACATTCTTATCTTAGAGAAAAGCTTACCCCCGAGGTATATAAAGTTTTTCCTGGTATCAGCAGAGGTGTGTCTTCTTGCTTCCAACCATTGGGACAACTTCTGGGTCTAAGGATGAGTATGGGATTAATAACCACAATAATATTTTTTTGAAGTAAATGAAGAAACTGGTTGTACTAACAGGGGCAGGAGTAAGTGCGGAAAGTGGCATCCCTACTTTTCGTGACTCCGGAGGCTTATGGGAAGGATATGATGTGATGGAGGTAGCCACACCGGAAGGTTGGGCAAAGAACCCAACTTTAGTACTTGAATTTTATAACCAACGCAGAAAAAAAGCACTGGAGGTGCAACCCAATAAAGGGCATGAAGTGTTGGTGGAACTTGAAAAATATTTTGATGTCACTATCATCACTCAAAATGTGGATAACCTGCACGAAAGAGCAGGATCGACACACGTGGTTCATTTGCATGGCAGCTTGTTTGAATCAAGAAGCAGTAAGGACGATGCGCTGATCTATCCCGTCAATGGATGGGAACTAAAGTTAGGGGAGAAATGCGAATTGGGATCGCAGCTAAGACCTAATATCGTTTGGTTTGGCGAATTGGTTTATAAAATGGACGAAGCGGTTCACTATGCTAAGCAAGCGGATATTTTTTTGGTGGTAGGCACCTCCTTACAGGTATACCCCGCAGCTGATCTCATCCAATATACGAGACCGGATACTCAAAAAATCATTGTAGACCCTAAGAAACCAGATTACAGAATGGGTGACATTGTATTCATTGAAGAAGGTGGGGGAGCAGGAATGGAGAAGGTGAAGAAATTACTATTGTCCTAAATTACCGGGAAAAGGAATTCCTGTTTGCTCTGAAATGGTTTTTAAATCCGCGATCACTGAAGCGTTTAGGGGTATGCCGTCTTTTTTTCTTTTAATTTCTTCCATGCGTTCTGGATCCCCAGGAATAAGCACACCTCCAGTTCCTTTGGCAGGTTTTGTATTTCGCATTACAGAAATCCACTCATCAATTCTTTTTTTGAATTCTTGCACTTCCATGAATCCATCTATTTCCATAGCACCGAAAAAATGACCAATGCCCTTGCCCACACTTCTGCTTGGCATTTCCTGTCGTAATGCAAAGGGTGGAGCAAACGGACCCCAGTTGGCACCACTTAACACCGCTGTGAGTATATCGACCATAGATGCCAACGCATATCCCTTATGCCCACCCAGGTCTCGTGTGGACCCGAGTGGTAACAATGCACCACCGTTAATCATGTCTTCAGGCTGCGTACTTAAGCCACCCTCTTTATCGATAATCCATCCGCTGGGTACATCCTCCTGATGTCGTTTGGCAATTTCTATTTTGCCATAAGCCGCAGCACTGGTGGCCAGATCTATTACCACAGGTGGTTCTTTCAATCCTGGAAACGCAATGGCGATTGGATTTGTACCCAACATGCGTTCGGCACCCCAAAGAGGTGCAACTAGTTTTGTGGTATTGGTCATTGACCATCCGATCATGTCGCGCTTAAGGGCCTCCAATGAATAATAGCTTGCGATCCCGTAATGATTTGAGTGGCAAACTGAAATCCATCCCGAGCCAAATTTTTCAGATTTATCCATGGCCATCTCATTGGCATAATGACCTACCACCAATCCCAGTCCATTGTCCCCATCCACAGTAGCAATGCTTTTCTTTTCTCTTACAATACGGATTTTTGGATTTGGATTGATCAATCCTTCTGACAACAAACCCACATAGCTATAAAGCCTCGCTACACCATGAGAATCTATTCCTCTGATATCTGACAATGCCAGTATATTGGCAGCCAGGGTGGCATGATCTCTCGGAATATTGAAATGGGTAAATACCTCAATGGTAAAATGCAGAAGATTTTCAGGTTTGAATTTTTGTGTTGCGTCTTCAGTCACTGATTTACTTGTCTGATTCCGCTTTCAAAAATTGATAAAAGCGTGCGGTATTGAAATTAGTTGTGCCCACTTCCTTAGTCAGGATTTTACCATTTTTTGAAATGATAAATGTGGTAGGGATAGAGGGAACGTTAAGCTGTTCGGTAAGATAACCAGAAGGCATGTACCCATTGAATGTGTAGCTCTTATCTTTTAAATACCTGATAACCTTTTTAAGGTCTTTGTCTTGATCGATGGATAACATTACAAATTCTACATTTGGGTTATCCTTCATTTTGTCATATAGCTTTTGAATGGTTGGCATTTCGGCACGGCAAGGCCCACACCACGTTGCCCAGAGATTGAGGAAAACTACTTTATTTTTGAATTGAGTAAAATCCAATTTATTGCCATTAAGATCCTTTATTGTGAAACCATAATTAAAATCGATGTCTTCTTTTTCCACTTTCGTGGAGGCATTCATAAGACCTGTTTTTAGAATGGCAGATTGTGCTAGAAATGAAATACTGCTAAGCAGCCCCGTGAAATGCAGTACGACTACAATTAGAATGGCCCCCACCCAAGGCTTTAAAAATTTAATTATTTTAGACATTGTATTCAGCTTTGGCCCGGTTGTTGAAAAGTATTAAACAAAATCTCATTATTTGTTTAATTTGCTGCAATTTACGTCATAAAATGATTCGAACCTTACTCGCAATACTCTGTTTTGTTTCTCTTGTACCTTCTGCTTTTGGTCAAAAAGTGAAATACAAGGATTTGTTTGTGCTGCTTAATGCCAAACAATACGATCAGGCAGAGCCTTTCCTTCGCAAATACATTGCTGAGAAGAACGATAACCCGAATGCTTATTTATTCATGGGTATCATTCTTCAGGAAAAGGCGGCTAATAATGATGTGCTGAAGCATACCGACATCATGGTCAACAACCTCGATTCGGCAGTCTACTTTTACGATTTGGCTTATAAGGGGATCAATGAAAAAGAGATCAAACGAAATGATGAGTACTACCAGGCCTACAATAGACGCGACTTACGCACCGGTAAGTTTGGGATAGCGTTGTCGGATGTTCAATTTGATTTGGAGAAAAGGATGCAAGCACTTAAGGAAAGGAAAGTGTTGGTGCGAGAATTGAAGACCCATTATGATAACGCAGAATCGCTATACGCCAAAGCTCAAATTCTTTTTAAAGACATCCAATCAAAATATAAAAATGCAAAGACGCTTTTTTTGCGATCTGATGAAAATACCATTAATGATCTAAAGCGTATTGCGCAGACTTTTGACTCCAGCATGCTTGCGTTCAAAAGCTATAAAGACGTATCGTCTGCTTATGGCAATTCCGGACACAATCAGGAGTTGACTTTAAAGGAAATCAGCAATTTGGAAAATGACGGAACGACACCTGCTGACTTTATGCAGGATAAGTTACCACTTTGGGATTACAAACGATGGGCAGAAAATTCTATTTCAGGAATAGAGAAAGAGATTGTTCCTATGCGAGAAAACCTGATTGCTTATGATATAGCGATCAATAAATTAAGGGAAAAATTGAAAAAGGATTCTGTTTCTGTAAAGAATGATCTTACTAAGCTGGTAGATAAAATTCTTTACGAACAATTAAAAAAATATGATGCTGATCCTATGCCCATGGATATTTTTGGGATGAAGATTGCCGAACTTGGGTATTTATCAGAGTTAATTAATAATAAACCCTTGATAGATTCAGCCAATGTAAAGTTGAAGTTGGACTTGTTGAAAAAGGAATTGAAAGAAATTGAAGCGTTGGATAGTATCTCTACCAAGTTGGAAGCTCGGGACATTGATGCAGATGCATTGGATTATAGCCATTTTGTAAAAAACTCTTATGGAACGCCATCGGTTTTGAAGAGTCTTATAAAGACAACCAAAGATTTTGCGGATCGCGAGGAGGAGAGAAAGGAGAAAGAGGTTAAACGTTTTACTGAATCGTTGCGATGGATGGTTTCTGAAACTGATTCTATTCCTTTATTTATGGAAGCCTCTGACAACAGTAAATTCAAACCATTGGTGTTGGTAGAAGATAAATACACTGCCGGTTTTCAGTTTGCTGATTCGACAGCCACCGGATACTTCTCTACAATAAATCCAGCAAGAAAAGGAGGGATAAATATTTCATTTCCTGTAGACAAGAAGGTTTTTAACAGAAGAAAACTACCTGTAACCAAAGCCCTTTCTGCTTCCGATGAAAATGGACAGGTATTTTATATCCTCTTTTTCTCAGAAGAGAAGATACAGGAAAAATTTCCGGCTACATTGGCTAAAATATATCGGACAGATGGCCTGGCTTGGAGTAATAACTTTTCTTTTGACCTGCTACCCGTAGAAGTATCGTTTCATGTAGAGTCTGGGGAGGTAGCGCTAAAAACCTCTAATCCTGCCGGAGAAAGTAAGATGGCCTTTATCGATAAGAACGGAAAGCAAAAGAATACAGGCAACGAAAAGTAATGATTTGATAAAAGTTGAAAACCCAGGGTATCCCGGCAATTGCCAATCCTGAAAGCAACAATAATACCCTCGATAAGTAAATATTTCAATTTTCAACAACCTCTGTTTTTGCCTCTTGAGAGGGTGAGCGATCGTTTAAAGCTGATTTGGGCAACTTTTGGGTTACCACTAAAAACTTCAGAGTATACACATTGTCTTGAAACATCATCTGTGTACTTTTTATTAAAAAAAGTACTTTTTTTGATAGTATTGCAGTTGGCTTTACCAAAATCTCCCTGAATGAGGTATTTTTTGCTTCCGATCGTTTTCGGAATGTATCTAACAAACGCATTTGCCCAGCCGGGCAATGACAACATTGCGGGTGCACAAGCCATTCTCCACTCCAGCAATAACTGCTCAGCGGATGCTGCCTACACTACCGTAAACGCAACAGCCGATCTTATTAAAGGCGGTTGCTGGGAAAATGGCCCAAATTATAATGTCTGGTTTTCATTTGTGGCTACTACTACAGAGGTTACCCTGGATCTTAAGGTAGGTGGTTCTGAAGGTACAATGCAGCACCCCAATATGGCATTATGGCAATCGGACGGAACCACCGAAATTCAATGCGTAAGGAGAATTGATGCTACCACCGATGTTCAAATATCAACAGCAAGCTTATCAATTGGAGACACCTATTACATATCCGTGGATAACTATGTGGGGGCAGGGTACAGAGGAACGTTCACGCTTTGTATAGATAACACTGTTACCTACGATGATTACAACGGAGCGATTACCATCGTTCACTCTGCCAACAATTGTTCAGCCAATGCGGCCTACTCCACCATTAATGCAACACCCGATTTAAATGGTGGGAGTTGTTGGGAGAATGGTCCTAACTACAATCGCTGGTTCAAATTTGTGGCTACTACCGCCAATGTAACACTGGACTTGAAAGTAGGGGGTGCGGAAGGCACAATGCAACATCCCAATATGGCCTTATGGGAAGCAGATGGAACCACGGAAATAAAGTGTGTTCGAAGGATTGATGCTACCACGGATGTACAGATTTCTACCTCCTCACTGACTGTCGGGAATACTTATTATGTTTCTGTGGATAACTATGTGGGATTAGGATATAGAGGCACTTTTACCTTGTGCATTGACAATACAATTACTTATGATGAACCCGCAGGAGCTATTTTAATAAGCGATATACACAATTGGTGTTCAGCCAATGCAATTTACTCGACAGTAAATGCGACTGCTGATCTGAACAAGGGTAGTTGTTGGGAAAATGGTCCGAACTACAACCGCTGGTTTAAATTTATAGCTACCACCAACTTTATTACGCTTGATCTCAAAGTGGGAGGTGTGGAAGGAAATATGCAGCATCCCAATATGGCATTATGGGCATCGGATGCTACCACAGAACTTGCCTGTGTAAGAAGAGTAGATGCCAGCACTGATGTTCAAATTTCATACACAAGTTTGGTAATTGGTAGTACATACTTTATTTCTGTTGATAATTATGTTGGGCTCGGCTATCGGGGAACATTTTCTTTATGTGCTAATGATGAGCCTTCTTATGATTTTTATCAAGGAGCAATAGAATTGACCGATTTAAATAATTGGTGTTCTGCCAATGGACAGTATACAACAGTAAATGCAACAGCTGATAAAAATAAGGGAGCATGCTGGGAGAATGGGCCAAACTATAATCGCTGGTTTAAATTCACGGCTATCTCACCGATTGTGTCTGTGGATATGAAAGTAGGAGGAGTTGAAGGGAGTTTGCAACATCCTAATATGGCCTTATGGGCAAACGATGGGACAACTCAATTGGCATGTGTGAGAAGAGTAAATGCAACGACCGATGTAAATATTACCTACAACAGCCTGGTTGTGGGACAAACTTATTACATATCCTGTGACAATTATGTGGGACTGGGGTACCGTGGCACGTTTACCCTTTGTGTAAATAATGTAAGTCAAACTTATTATTCCTATGCCAATGGAAGCTGGAATACACCGGGATCATGGTCGGCCACAGGCCATGCTGGTCCTCCTGAAACTATATTTTTTCCGGTAGCCGGGGATGTTGCCTATATCCGGGGACATAATATAACAGTAGGCGCGGCTGCCAATGCGGGTGAAATAAATATTACCGCAGCAACCGCCAATACATCTCTTACTATTGATAATGCTTCATTAAATGTGAGTGGTAAAATCACGATGACAAACCCAGGGAACAATTTTACAGGAAATATAAATGTGCAGAACAATGGTGCCCTATATGTTAATGATAACCTGGATATAACCAGAGCAGGGGGTGATCAGTTACTAGGAGTTACAATCAACTCAGGATCAACCGCAACAATTAATCGTGATTTAATATGGACAAGTAGTGGAGGGACAGTAATGGATAACATATTTACCTTAAATGGAACGAGTCAGCTTTTGGTTAACAGAGACATCAAACTGAATTCCACCGGAGGAAGATTGATTCAATTGATTGGAAATAATACATCCAACATAACCGTAGCCCGCGATATCGTTTTCACCGCCACTGCTGCCGGTCAGGAGCAAATACAATTGAACAATTCATCCAAACTTCGTATTGGCAGGAATTTCGTGAGAGGCGGGACTCCATTTGGATCACTCATCTGCAACAACACATCAATAGTTGAGTTGTTTACCAATACCTATTTACAAACATTGGCTGGCAGTGCAGGTTCGGGTGGAGATTCTTTTTACTACAACAACCTCATTCTTAACAATACGCGCCTCACAACTCCTCAAATTACATTAGGAGGTGCCGTTACCGTCAATGGCAATCTCACCCTTACTTCTGGTGTGGTGAGTACTACCGCTGCCAACATTCTAAATTTAAAAAATGCAACGGCAACCACTATTGGCAGTACTTCAAGTTATATTGATGGACCTATGACTTATGAAGTGGCTACCAGTACACCCAATACCATTCGAAATTTACCTTTGGGTAATAATGGCAGTTACCGACCAGTTATATTAAGGGTCACACATTCTGATGCTACTTCTGTGGTTTACACAGCCCAACATTATACCCAATCGGCAGGGGCGTTGGGGTACACTCTTCCTGGTACCCTTGAAAGGGTGTCTGGGGCGCGTTACTGGATCATCAACCGCTCTGCTGTTGCGAACCTCACGAGTGCACAGGTTACATTATACTATGGTATCGGCACAAGTGATGGGGTCACCGATCCGTCTAATTTGAGGATTGCCAAAACCAATGGTGCCGGCACAGCCTGGTTTGATGCAGGAGGCACCGGATCGGCAGCTGGCACAGGGACGATTACCTCCAGCCCATTTACCACCTTTAGTACATTCACACTGGCCAATGCCACTGGTGGTACAAACCCATTGCCGCTAGAATTAAAGAGCTTTGATGCTACCTATGATGGCAGTGTGGTACAATTGGAGTGGAGCACTGCATCTGAATTAAACAATGATTTCTTTACCGTGCAGCGATCAATTGACGGACAGGAATTTCAATCTTTGTTTACCATTCCCGGAAATGGAACAACCTCCGAAGTGCATCACTATGTTGCTTCAGATCCGAATTCCCTAGAGGGCGTTTCGTATTACAGACTTCAACAAACTGATTTTGATGGAACTTCTTCTTACTCCGGAATAGTGAAAGTAGACGTATCCTACAGCGGGCAAATGACTTTTGATGTATATCCCAACCCTACAGAAGGAGCTAATACTTACTTGAAATTCCATGGGGCAGGAGAGCGTACAGATGTTCTAGTCACTGTGCGCGATCTGATGGGTAGAAATATTCTCACCCTACAAACCACTTCAGTGAAAGGAGGAGTCAGGACAATTCCTTTAGAGGTTGAAAACCTTCCCAAAGGAATTTATATCATAATACTATCAGGAGGTAGCCGATCTATGAGTAAACGCCTGATGATCAAATAAGGAGTCTATTTCCCAATCTTTAAAGTGTTGTTACCCCTGTCGATGTCGGCCATGCGCTGGCTTGGGTCGATCTCCATGCTTTCAATTTCTGATGAAGACTTGTTTACGATAAACGAGTAATTGGGATTTACCCAATTCCATCTTTCTAACTCAGTCCATTTTACGGATTTGTCTTCCTCTCCTTTGCTGCCCAGCGTTTCGTTCATAGGGATGTAGAACATTTCTTTGCTGCCGTCTTTGTAGGTCACCAGTAGGTCGATGGGCATAGGGAATTCACCCACCCTCTTTAAGGTTACTTCTGTTTTGCCTTGATTGTCCACAATGCCAGTGATACCGTAGTCGATGTGTTTCGTAGTCAATATCCAATAGCGGTAATACCAGTGCAATTGCAGTCCGGATTCTTTTTCCATCACACGCAAAAAATCGTTGGGCTCCGGGTGCCTAAACTTCCAGGTATTAAAGTACCTGCGCATGCCTTGATAAAACGTATCGTTTCCAATAAGGTACTTCATCTGATTGAGAAACATTGCACCCATGCTATAGGCAGCGGTACCATAGGCAGTATTGGTACTATAATGATCCGCATGCTGACTCAACGGCTCCTGTAGGCCGCGCTCTACTAATTTAAAATAACTGTTATAGCTGTCCTGGTGTGGGTTTTCTACATTAAACATACGTGCCAGTGATTCATTGCTGGAAAAATCGGTGTATCCCTCATCCATCCATGGGTATAAGGATTCATTCGTTCCCAGCACCCCCTGAAACCAGGCGTGTGATGCCTCGTGCGCCATTACGCCCACCAGGCCTGCAAAACTTCCTTCACCCACGATGAGGGTACACATGGGGTATTCCATTCCTCCGTCTCCTCCCTGAATGATAGAGTATACTGGGTAAGGGTACTTTCCGAATGTCTCATTCATAAATTGAAAATGCTTTACGGCATATTCTTTCAGTTTTGTCCATGTTTCAGTCGTTTTTTCTCCAGGCTGATAGAAGAAATGCAATTCAGGGCCATTGGGAACTTGTGCGCGTGTATGGGCATATTCGGGATCGGCAGCCCAGGCAAAGTCGTGTACATTCTTTGCCACAAAGTGCCAGTTGAGATTACCTTTTTGGTTCTTAATTTTCACACCTTCGTCTTCATACCCGTGACCAATCTCGTTTGGGTTTTGTAATACTCCGCTGCCTCCGATTGTAAACTTAGGATCGATGTTAATAGTGACATCGTAATCTCCCCACACTCCATGAAATTCACGCGCAACATATTCATAGGCATGCCAGCCTTGAAAATCGTACTCTGCCAGCTTGGGATACCACTGGGTCATGGAGTAGGCAATGCCTTCCTTGTTGTCGCGCCCCGACCTGCGTATTTGAATAGGTACCTGGGCTTCGAACTTCATATTAAAAACGGTTTTGGTGTGCGGCATTATTGGCTTAGCAAGATATACGGTGAGAACAGTTCCGTCCACTTGGTACTTTGTGTCTTGTCCGTCTTGTTTCAGACTCTGCACATTTTGATAGCCGATCTCATCTTTGTTCAGTTTTGAAATTCTGTCCATTACCCTTCTGTCCGGATCGGGGAGATTGCGTGAGCGCACATCCATCATGCTGCCTGGTTGAAAGGCGTTGAAGTAGAGGTGATAATATACTTTTCTTAACGTGTCGTTGGAGTTGTTGTGATAGACCAGCTCCTGATCTCCCGTTACTTTGTGAGTTTTCACATCCATGGCCACATTCATTTTATATTCTACCCGTTGTTGCCAGCGATAGTCCTGGGCAAAGAGGGTAAATGAAAGTACAAGCAGTGGGAGGAGGATAAGTTTTTTCATGCCAGCTATAATTGAGGTTCTAAAGTATTAAAATGGACTTGGTTTGGCAAATCCTATAGTCACTGGTCTTGAGTTTTGAGTTATGAGTCTTGAGTCATGAGTCTTTAATTTTGAGTTGGGGCACGACATGCCAATGGGGTTTTAGACTTTATAGTCAATAGTATATAGTCCTTAGTCCGTAGTATAGATTTTACGAGATCCTTACTAATGACTAAATACTAGGGACTCAAGACTATCCCTAAAATGAAAAACCCCGCAACTTTCATTGCAGGGCTTTTACTTTGCTACGTGTTTCATCGCATCTGGGGTCTGGTAAAACGAATCTTACTTGCTGTGCGGTACACCTCACTTTGGTTGCCAAAGGCCGACTTCACATACTGCTTGGCTCTTTGTCCTGAGTCATACAAATTGCGATCGAGGGAGTATAAGATCTCATCGCGCTTGATGCGGGCATTTTTCCAGGCCACGGTGGCTTCGATGACGCTACTGTTGTGTTGGTGCAGTGCAGAGAGTTGCTTCTTGAGCGCGTCTACTGACAAATCCTGCTCGTTGGTTTTGTAGCGTGGCGATGCGGATACCGTTTCCAGCAGTTTGGCAAAGTGACTGGTAAGGCTTTTGTAATCCATTTCGCGTGCTCTGCGTTTGGTCTTTGGTTTTTCTTCGCCTTCGGCAGGAAGGGGAGCTCGATCCTGACTGATGCGTTTTCCAAAGATTTTGCGCGACATGGTTCTGGCATCGGCTACCGTCTGCGGCATAGCACCACCTGCTAATAAGGTGCTGATGATCCGAGTAGTGAGGGGCTTCAGACCGCTGAAGGCGTCCTCTCTGTGGTTGGTAGCGATTTCATAGCCCGTTCTGGCGGAATGAACTTCGCTTAACACGTTGCGTGCCTGACTTAACAAGGTAGTCATGGCTTTCACCTGAAGGTTTTGATTTCCGGGGTTGTAGGATCCTCCTAACCCGGTGCAAATGCCCAAGAGCTGCTCAAGGGACTGCACGTTTTTTACATTGGACATGATTGTTATGGTTTAAATTGTTTAACATACTTATTGAACGGGAAAACCCTCTAATAAGGTTTCCTATTTTTAAAAAAATATTTAATATTATTTTTAGGGAACGAAGAGCAACTCCGAACAGGCTTTTCCGTTCTAAGGATTTTCACAAATAATTTATTGTATCCGGGGTGGGAGGGCAGGCTTGAAGCGGTCCCATTCCGGTCAGCCCCGTTCTCGCCCGTGGTTTGCAGCTTCTCACTTTTGGCAGGTCCGTTGTTCTCCGAGGTTGCCCACTTCTTTCTCCAGCCCGGTGGGATGTTGCCCGTGGCCGGTGGCTTCTTCCTCCTGATTTGTTCGTTCTTCCTCTGAGGAGGCCCGTTGTTTCCCGCGCTTGGTGACTTCTTCCCCGAGGCAGGTCCGTTGTTGCTCCAGATCAATGGCTTCTTTCTCAGAGCCGCTGCCTTGTTGCTCGTGATTGATGGCTTCTTCCTTTTGGACGGAGCTGGGTACTTTGGGTTTGGGACTTAGGGCTTGGGGTTTAGGATTTGGGATTTAGGACTTAGGATTTAGGACTTGGGACTTAGGACTTTGGACTTTGGACTTGGGCCTTGGGTGGGAAATTTGTTCTTCCCTAATTGTCCATTCAACTATAAACCCTGACACTCATTTTCTAAAACTCCTTTTATAAGAATTGGAGGATTGCCCCATCGGGTAATAGTGTTGTCGAGGAGCAAAGGATAGTGCGAGCTAAAACCACCAACCTCTCCCGTAGACCGACCCGTAATCACCATTTTAAGTTTTGTATGCCGGATCAAATAAGAACACATAATACAGGGCTCGTGCGTAGTATACAGTGTACAATCAGAAAGGTCCTGAGTGTTCAATTTCTTTATTGCATTTCGAATGGCTTCAATTTCAGCATGAAATGTAATATCGTTGTGTGTTTTGTTTCCTTCAATCCCTTCTCCAACTATCTCATTGTTTCTTACAACTACTGAACCCACCGGACTATCACCTCTTTGTTTGGCAATCTTAGCGAGTTCGATGCTCTTTTTCATATAGAATTCATGTGTTTGTATTTCTACCTTGTTCATATGCTTTGTGAATAGATAAATATTGTGGTTGCGTAAACAAAATTAGGAAAAATACTTCAGGCACATCAGTTAATCATGCCAATGCCATGTTCATCTTTGTCTAATTGATTTTTTATTTTAGACTTGAATTAAATTATAACAGTTTGAAACCTGATTAATTCGTTTTGTATGTTGCATGATGTAATTTTGTGATCTACTCATTTTTTTTCTTCTAGCGTTCTCATGGCATCCTCTGAGCTATTTATTCCTCTCTTGATTATTATTAGCTTACTCATTAGCCTCTTTGGTTCTATCGTTGGTTTTGGAGGTGGTATTTTTATCGTGCCTATTCTAATTACTTTTTTTAATTACCCGCTCGATGCTGCTGTAGGGGCTACCATGGTTTCTCTTATACCGGCTGCTTTTATGTCTACTTATTTCAATCAGAAGGAGGGTAATGTAGATTTTAAAATGGGCATATTGTTGGAATTACCTACTATGGTAGGTGTTGTGCTGGGGAGCATCTTGCTTTCTTATATCTCTGCACAGCGCTTGGAAATTGTATTTGCCATGATGGTATTTATAATCGGACTGTCGTTTTTTATTACCCCTAAGAAGAAAGATCAAAACCTGAGGATGTTTTATAAGCTCAACAAACTCAAGCCTCGCTTTATTATTAAGAATGAAAAGAAAAATGTAGCCTATCGGGCTAGTCTTTATATGATATCTTTTTTTGGGTTGTTAGCAGGTACATTGGCCGGATTGTTTGGTATGGGGGGTGGCTTTATGAAAACGCCTGTTATGATTAAAGTGTTTAGGATGCCTGCGAAAATTGCTACCTCTACCGCACTTTTTATGATCTTTATCACCAGCATCACAGGCTCAATAAGTCATTATTATCAAGGCCATATTTACTTTGAAAAGGCTTGGCCTGTTATGCTTGGCTTTACAATGGGCGCCATTGTAGGGCATCGTATGAATACGCATATTAAAGTAGAAACCCTAGAAAAACTGATTGGTGTCGCCCTTACTTTGGCAGCTATGGTTATGCTTTTCAATTTGCTCCTTAACCGTTTATTTTAGGAGGGGACAAGCCAACAATTTTGTTTGATGAATACAAGTGGGTACAAGCGAGATGCTTGTGCTAGCTGGGGAAATCATTAGGAGCCTTCAACGCGAGAGTAAGTATTTGTTGTGTGTTTCTACATTTTTTTATAAAATGGAACCTAAATTGTTAAAACTTACGTATTACAAAATAATAACAGAACCAAAAATCACTATCATGAAATATTTTATCATTCTTATTTCTATCTGTACACTGGCCTCATGCACCCAACCCACTCACAATCAGGACAAAACAGATTCAAAAGCAGTCTCTGTCTTCAACGATTCTCCTAGTGACAATCCTGAAAACCTAAAACATGTAACGCAAGAATTGGTGGCTCCTCCCGCTTTGCCTCAACATGAGCAAGTGGCGACTGGTGACCCGGTGGTGGTAGAAGTGAAACTTGTCATCGAGGAAAAGAAATTGCAGATTTCACCCGAAGCTTCGATTTGGGCTTTAACATTTAACGGTAGCGTCCCCGGTCCTATGATTGTCGTTCACCAAAATGATTATGTACAACTTACGCTTGTCAATCCATCTACCAACACGCTCATTCATAATATTGACTTTCATGCTGCTACCGGTGCCATGGGAGGTGGCGATTTAACACAAGTGCTTCCAGGCCAGGAAGTGACCATGCGTTTTAAAGCGACCAAGTCAGGAGTATTTGTTTACCATTGTGCACCAGGAGGAGCGATGGTGCCATTGCATGTTGTTTCGGGAATGAATGGTGCTATTATGGTTTTGCCTCGCGAAGGACTTAAAGATGAATTTGGAAATCCCGTACACTATGACAAGGCTTTTTACATTGCTGAACAAGACTACTATGTGCCTAAGGACAGTCAGGGGAAATATAAAGAGTATGCCAAACCAGAAGATGCTTTTGAAGATATGACCGAAGTATTTAAAACACTTACTCCATCCCATATCGTCTTCAATGGTGCAGAGCGGTCTCTCACCGGAAAGAATGCAATGAAAGCCAATGTGGGAGATAAGGTTCTATTTATTACTTCAGAAGCCAATCGCGATACGCGTATACACTTGATAGGAGGGCATGCTGATCTTGTATGGTTGGGAGGCTCTTTTAATGATACACCCGCTACCAATTATGAATCATGGTCGGTAGTGGGGGGTTCTGCGGTTGCCGCTATTTATAAATTTCGCGAGCCGGGCAGCTACGCCTATGTGGATCATAATTTGATTAATGCATTTACATTTGGCGCTGTTGCTATTATAAAAGTGGAGGGAGAGTGGAATGATGATTTAATGAAACAGATAAGCACACCAAGTAGTATACAGAAATAGGGTAAAAGATTGTTGGTTATTATTGGTAAGGAGTATTAAGAAAGGCTTTGGTAGTAAAGAATAATTCATCGTTATTCTTTACTACTAGCCATAACCCTTTCAATCAAAGTGGTAAACATGTTGATGCCTGTAGCAATGATCTCATCAGGGAAGTCGTAATCGGAGTGATGGAGGGCAGGGGAGTGGGTGCCTGCCCCCAACCCAAACATAGCAGTTTTGTATTCTTTAGAAAACCATCCAAAGTCTTCACCGAACTTGAAAGGATAAGGTCGTTCTACAATCGGGTATCCACTCGCTCGTGCCACTTCTTTGATGTATTCAACAGATAGCGGATTGTTGATGCTGGCGGGAAAATATTCGAACCAATTTATTTTGCACTCCAGGTGGTGGACTTGGCATGTAGTAGTAATTACTTCTTGTAAGTTGTGTTTTACTTTGTTCATCACCTCCTCATTCCATGTCCTCAGGGTGTAATGCAATTCTCCTTTTGCGGGAGATATGCCATACGCTTTTGCACCCATGGTAATATATACGGGAGTCAGAATGGCGAAATCATCCCTTGTAGGATCGAACACATTCATTTGCGATAAGGCATCCACTATTTTTGCCATAGCCAGCGCAGGATTAATCCCATGCTCCGGTTCTGCAGCATGCGACTCCTTTCCTTTAAGATAAAGTGCAAAGCTTTGTACTTCGGCCGAGAACCCAGTTTGTGTAGTGATAATACGATGTAAGGGTTCACCGGGTATGTTGTGGAGCGCGAATATATAATCGGAGTGGAGCGCTTTGAATCTTTCGTCATTCATTACTTCATGGCCTCCTTTTCCCGTTTCCTCTGCAGGTTGAAAAAGCAACACGATCTTGCCGGATGTAAAGTTTTGTTCTTTGATCCAAAAGATAAGACCTGCTACAATCGCCATGTGACCATCATGCCCACATTTATGAGAGATTCCTTTTACATTGGATTTGTAGCTAAATGTATTGTCCTCTTCAATGGGAAGTGCATCCAGTTCGCAACGGATGGTAACAGTAGTGCCGGTATTGGGATATTCATAGACCGCTAAAAGCCCATGACCACCTACGTTATCAATAAACTGAGTGGGCGCATGATGGGTGGTAATAAAACTTTTAATACGTTGCGCGGTATTGGATTCGTCTCCTGATAACTCTGGGTTTTGGTGGAGTTCTTTTCTTAAGTTTAGAATACTTGCATTCATCTAAACTGTCGGGATTAATAGGACCATTATGGATCTAAAGATTAAAACATCAAAGGTATAAAATGGTAGCCTTCTCTTACATTAAATTACTACGATTGATCCTTTTCTTTTCTGGCAGAGACAAATCTTTTACCGTGTAATAATATCTTTAAACCATTTCGCTTTAATGATATGTGTGGTTCTTTCTTTTCATGTTCCTCAATACCTTGCTTGTAGGTGGCAATGATATCGTGATAGGATAAAATGCCAATAATATTGGCTCCTTTTGAAATCACCGGGAGTACATCTACATTTTCTTTTGCCATTGTTTCCACGGCAGCTCTCAGTGTGTCGTGTTGTTGAATGTAGACTTCATTTCGTTTTACCAGATTTCCGATTGGTATCTCCAGCGAATGATGATTACTGAATAAGTTAGAGGAGCTCAATATTCCTCTGTACTCACCTTCGCTACTAGAAATGATAAAATAGTTTGATTTAAAATCCTGTTCCTGATTAAGCCACTCACGCACTTCTTTGATATTATTATCGTCACTGATGATCATGCCATGATCAGTAATTACTTGTGCCACCGTTATGCCGTCTAAAATATCCGGTTCATAAGAATTGGGTGTTTTAACACCTCTTCTTACAATTTTTTCAGTCATGATCGTATTTTCCATTATAAAATACGATACGAAGTAGGCGGAGGTGCAAGTAGCCAATAGCGGCAATAAAGCATTGGACTGTCCTGTTGTTTCCAAAGCAAATACAATGGATGTCATAAAGGCGCGTGATGCACCTGCAAACATGGCTGACATTCCTACCAATGCTGCCAATGGAATATTAACCCCTGCTGCGGGGAAAAAATAAATGATTATACTACCTAGCAATGCCCCGATGGCACCTCCAATGGTAAGTAATGGTGCGAGGGTACCTCCGGATGTGCCACTTCCTAAGGAAATTGCCCAGGATATAAATTTTAACAAACAGAGCGATAACAAAATTTGTACAGGCATGCTGCCGGACAGAATATCAGTAATGTTGTCGTAACCAACTCCCAAAGTACGTGGCTCAAAATAACCAACAATACCTACTGCTATTCCACCAATTGCCGGCCACCATGCCCAATGGATCGGTAATTTTTCAAAGCCATCCTCTATGAGGTAGACAATTTTTGTAACCAGAATGGATAAGAGCCCAATTACAATACCCATGCCGCTGTAAAATCCAAGCGCTGAACTTGACGCCAATGGTATTTCATTGATTATAGGGAAGACCACCCCTTTCTCAAACAATAAATGGTGTCCGGCTGCACCAGTGATGCAAGCCAGGGCCACTGGAATCATGGATCGGGGAGAGAATTCAAATAATAATAATTCTATCGCTAGAAATATAGCGGCTATGGGGCTTCCGAAAATTGCAGACATGCCGGCTGTAGCGCCTGCGGCAAGTAAAATTTTGCGTTCGTTGTCAGTTATTTTGAGTAGTTGCCCTAAAGTAGAACCCAACGCACCCCCTGTGGCAATGATTGGTCCCTCTGCTCCGAAGGGTCCTCCGGTACCGATGGATATTGCTGATGATAGCGGTTTCAAATAGGTAATGGTGGGTTTGATTTTACTTTGATTGGTCAATATTTGTTCCATCGCCTCAGGTATACCATGGCCTCGAATGGCTTTTGAACCATAGAGGGCCATAAGTC
Organism: Cyclobacteriaceae bacterium; assembly: GCA_019638285.1. Classification (GTDB taxonomy): domain Bacteria; phylum Bacteroidota; class Bacteroidia; order Cytophagales; family Cyclobacteriaceae; genus ELB16-189. The sequence goes on from JAHBUB010000003.1 coordinate 128,640, forward strand.
CAACTATTAGCCCTCCGATAGCGGGAATAGCAATTGCATAGATCCCAAAAGTATTGTTGGCCGGACTTGAATGTTCAAAAGAGAAATTCCCGTAAAAGGAAATGTTGGTGATAAGATAGATGAGATATACCAATCCTTTGGCAATAAAGCTTACCACGACAGCTATTAAAACAGTGAGTGCTGAAATAGTGAGTACCCTTCTTTTGTTATACGTTTTCTTTGGTTGATAATTTTCTCTTTTTAAAGTAGGATCCAGTGAAATTGAAATTGGGATTCCGCTTCCCAGTGCATTATCATTTCTCATTGACTAATGGAGTTTTCTAGGATAATAGAATTCATCGACATGAAGGTCATGCTGGGATTCTCTTTGATAATAATTTAGTTTATAACTTTCAGCATTTAAGTAAGGCTTTGAATAATCTATAACCAGCCTTTTCTCTTAAACCACAAATAAATAATAAAAATGATGAATAACATAAGTCCCATCACATAGAGATAACCGAATTGCCAACGCAACTCCGGCATAAAATCGAAGTTCATGCCATAAATACCTACGATAAAAGTAAGAGGCATAAAAAACACCGAGAAAACAGTTAGTACCCTAACTACTTCATTGGTTCGCTGTGCTGAGAGGGAAATGTATACATTCAGTAAGTTGGCTACATTGTCTACTACATGCCTGGTGTTGGATTGCAGCAGGAGTATTTCATCTTTGAGTTGATTGAAATGTGTGGAAGCTATTTTTCCTTTTAAGTTTTCAAGAATTGATCTGGACAAGTCAAATATGAAATCCATTACCGAGGCCTTTCGTTTGATATAATACAAGTTTCTGAGCAACGAATGAGTTTTCTCCTGTAGGAATACCTTTGGCTCAAAGTAATCAAGTTCTTGGGCAAGCAATGAAATAGGTTTACTATAGGTGGCTAAGCCCGCATAAATAACCCTGAATAGTAATTGAACGGGGGTAGTGCATTTACCTTTGTCCACATATCTTTTTTTGATTTCTTCAAGAAACGAAAACTCTTGCCTGTGAATGGTGATCAAGAAATTAGTTCCAAAGAATATTGCGATCTTATCGGTTACTTCCTGTACGGTATCAGCCTCTGGAGATACATGATTACTATAAACCCGCAAGATGATAAACTGGGTATCGCCCACCATCTCAAACTTAGGTAAGTGCTCTGGTTGCAGGGAGTCTTCTACTAATGATTTGTGCAGGTCATACCTGACGGATACATCATTGAGTTCTTCCTTAACGGGGTTGAGAATGTCAATCCACTCATAGCCGTTCTCATTTTTTTCTTTCAGGATAGTGATCATTGCCAGACTGTATTTACAACTTTACGAAAAGATATTGCTTTTTCCCACAAATGGCTTTTGTTAAAGAAGTTCATTATTTTATGGACGGGGTCTAGGTCAATGGTCGAAAGCAATTGCATATTGATTACCTCTTTCTTCATTGGAGAGGAAGGCTGTTTCTCTATGAAACGGAAGTAAGAATTAAAAGGTAGCGTTATTTAGTAAATGTAAGCTTCCACATCCCTCTTAAATCACCCAAACTAAAGTCAATGGCCTGATCTTCAGGATACTTGGATTGAATGGCGGCATAGGCTATTGGGTTGAGCGCATCGGCTTTTCCATGACACTGTAGGCAGGCAGGCATACCCAATACTATCGGCTTGTAAAACAATATGGTCTTTGGCTGTGACACTACTTTTGACTTAGGAGAAACCCCATTGATTAGATCTTCTGCAAACTCGTCAAAAACAATCCGATCTTCCTCTGTCAGTGCGTTGCCTGGATTTCTATTTCGCAACGCTACCCGTTTGATTTCGCAATTGTATTTATTACTTAAGGAATCTGTGATGGGTATGGCTCGTTCGCTACAGAAGTTGACAGCATATGCTGCTCCCTTGCTTTGCATTGCTTGCGTCAATTGTTTCATTAGCGCCTGTTGTGCTGCCATACTGACACTATCACCCAACGCGCTATAATTGAGCACTTGCAGGCTATCCAGGGTGGAGTTCTTGTTATTGGAGTTCTTATTTTGACACCCCATTATATTGAGTATCACCAGAGAGTAGCAGAGAAATAGAAGATAATACGAATGTTTGCGCATAGCGGTTATTTTATATTGTCAGGGTACAACATTTCTTATAATATAGGGAGGGAAAACTAAATTTGAAATGATGTGTTGCTTAAAATTACTATTTGCATGTTTTGGCTCAAGCGGGGTTAACTGATGAGTTCCGTAGGATCGTTCCTTTTATAATGTTCATATTTCCTTCAACAAACTATCCAAATCGAGTGCCCTCGTGTACATATTTAACGAACCATCGCTTTGCTTGGGCCAGTCTACTTTGGGGCGGTCCCAATACAACTCTACACCATTGACATCGGGGTCATCGAGGTACAAGGCCTCGGATACGCCATGGTTGGCCGCACCAGTAAGCGGATAGTTGGCCTGTTGCAGCCGGCCGTAGGCCACAGCCAAATCTTTTCGGGTAGGATATACAATAGCAGTATGGAAAAGACCTACACCATAGGTTGAAGCTGGGGGTGCATCCTTACTGTGCCAGGTATTGAGGCCGATGTGGTGGTGGTATCCACCAGCAGAAATAAATGCAGCCTGATCTCCATACATCATAGTTACTTCAAAGCCCAGCAGGTCGCGATAAAATGACAGCGACCGTTCAAGATCAGCTACTTTAAGGTGCACATGCCCGATGCGTGTTTGTGCTGGAATTTTATAATTATTCATAGAATTAAATAATTGTTGTGTAAAAGAGTGGTTCTGAGTTTTATCATAGAGGTGATCTGTACAAGGAATTAACGCAATTATAGAATGACATTTGCGTGAGGTTAAATTCTAAATAGGAATATTGTTAATGGGTAATATTCTCCACCAGCAACTTTTCACAGACCAAGCCACTTAGGATTTCCTTTCGCTTTCCTATGGATACCGACATGGTACCGTCAAACGGTTCAATGGCATCTATTATAATATGTGTACCTAATTTCAGGTTCCGACTGTTAAGAAATTTCAAGAAATCTGCTGAGGAATTGAGTACGGCACTTAACATAAGCGTATCCCCTTTTTTACAGTCACTTAGTTTCTCATAGTGCTTCCATACTATTTTTCCTGTTTTATCAGGTATAGGGGAGCCATGTGGATCCAGTTTGGGGAAACCGAGCAGTTCATCCATCTTATCGAAAAATGGGGGAGACTTTATATGCTCGATCTGTTCGGCTATATCATGTACTTGTTCCCATCCAAACCCCATTTTTTCTACTAAAAACATTTCAGTTAACCGATGCTTCCGCACTATAATTGCTGCCTCCTGTTTGCCTTTTTTAGTAAGTTTTACTGGTTTATAGCTTTCGTATTGCACCAGCTTCTTTGAAGCCAACTTCTTCATCATGCTGGTTACTGTAGGCATTTTAATGTCCAGGTGCTTGGCCAGGTCGTTTATAGATACTTCATCACTATTTGTAGATAAAGCCAGTAGCGCCTTAAGGTAGTTTTCTTCAGTTAATGAGTTCACCCTCAAAATTAATGATTTTCAACAGAGTCATTGCATTATATTAATCTAAATAATTTATTAGTCTATTCTAACTTTGTAGTTTTGCATTGGTATTAAAATAGAAAAGATCAATGAAGTCGATTACTCCCTTTGTTTTGCTGAATGTATTTTGTTTGACGGTATTTGCACAACGCACTATTCATGGAACGATAATCGAAGCAGGTACGAATGAAGGGTTACCAGGTGCCAGCGTGTATTTATCCACCAACCATCAAATAGGCACAACGACAAACGCGAGTGGAGCCTTTCAACTTTTACTTCCAGCCAATGTATCATCGCCAAAACTGGTAGCCTCCTTCACTGGATTTGCATCACAAACTATTACATTGGAGGGTGCAAAAGACAATTACATTATTTCCCTGCGGGAAGATATTAATCAATTGAGCGAGGTAGTGGTAGTCTCCGGTACTTTAAAGGAAGTATCAAAAACAGATAGCCCTGTGCCAATAGAAGTGTACACACCCACCTTTTTTATGAAAAATCCTGCTCCGAGTTTATTTGAATCTCTCACCAACGTAAACGGAGTACGCCCTCAATTAAATTGTACCGTTTGTAATACCGGTGATATTCATATCAATGGGCTGGAGGGCCCCTATACGATGATCCTCATCGATGGTATGCCTATTGTGAGTGGCCTCTCTACGGTATATGGTTTAACAGGAATTCCAAGTTCATTAATTGACCGTGTAGAGATTGTAAAAGGTCCAGCCTCAACGTTGTATGGCTCGGAAGCGGTTGGCGGCTTGATAAATGTGATTACAAAAAGACCAAAATACGCTGACAATGTTTCCATTGATCAATTTGTCACTTCGTGGGCGGAGTTTAACACAGACATCGGGTTGAGGTACAACCTGAGTAAAGATGTGCAATCAGTTACAGGAATCAATTACTTTAATTATCAGAACCCAATTGATAACAATGATGATGGGTTTACAGATATTACGCTGGCCCATCGAATTTCTCTTTTCAATAAAATCAGTTTTGATAGAAAGGAAAACCGACTTTTTACATTGGCGGGCAGGCTCAATTATGAAGATCGGTGGGGGGGTGATATGCGTTGGACTCCCGCTTTCCGAGGAGGAGATAGCGTCTATGCAGAGAGCATTTATACCAAACGTTGGGAGGTGATCGGTGCCTATCAGCTTCCTGTGAAAGAGAATATTGTGTTTCGGTTTTCAGCCAACGCCCATGATCAAAACTCATTTTATGGAGAAACCTCTTACCAGGCCAATCAAAAGATAAGCTTTGGTCAATTGACATGGAACAAAGTAATCGGATTTCATGATCTGTTGGTTGGATCTGCTTTGCGTTACACCTGGTATGACGATGATACGCCAGCTACTTCCCTTGTAGATGGTGAGAATGACCCCTCCTCGGTAAGGCTACCCGGTGGCTTTGTACAAGATGAAATTACACTCTCTCCTCAAAGCAAAATCTTAGCTGGTTTACGTTACGATCACAATTCTATTCATGGAAATATCTTTACCCCACGCCTGAATTACAAATGGACTTCGAAGAATAAGAAGGATGTATTGCGGCTAGGCGCTGGAAACGGCTATCGTGTAGCCAATGTATTCACCGAAGATCATGCAGCTCTTACCGGGGCGCGGAAAGTGGTTTTTCTGGAAGACTTAAAGCCGGAGACTTCATGGAATACCAATGTCAACTATGTGAAGAAAATTGTGATTCAAAGCGGCTTTATGAATTTTGACGCGACTGCATTCTATACTTATTTTAACAATAAGATTATTCCTGATTATATGACCAATGCCAATCAGATTATTTACAGCAACCTGGAGGGCTATGCGGTTTCAAAGGGAATATCATTAAACCTTGATTTTAATTTTATTAGCGGGTTGAAGATCATTACCGGGGGTACATTTATGAATGTGTATAGCGTAGATAATGATGAAAACGGCAACGAGATAAAATCACAACAACTTCTTACAGAAAATTATACTGCTGTATGGTCTGCCTCCTACCCAGTTACCAAAAACCTGACGGTGGATTATACTGGAAACTTATATGGTCCCATGCGCTTGCCCGTATTGAGTGATTTGGATCCCCGTCCCTCTGAATCTCCAGTATGGAGCATTCAAAACATTCAATTGACCCAACACCTTAATGATAAATGGTCAATTTATGGCGGTGTTAAAAACTTATTGAACTATACTCCTCCTAGGAACAGTATTGCCCGATCTCGAGACCCGTTTGACAAGGAAGTAACCTTTGATGATAATGGCAAGGCGCTACCTACGCCCAATAACCCTTATGCACTTACCTTCGATCCATCGTATGTATTTGCACCCAATCAAGGTATTCGTGTATTTGCAGGAGTCAGGTATAATTTTATAAAGTAACATTCACTTCAGTGGAGGCTATTGGTGCCAGCAGGTGAGGGATGACGGGGTTTGAAAGCAACACTGTACCATGGACTTAATGACATTACTTAATCACTTCACAACTATGGCCCAGTTGCTTCATTCTTTTTAGAATTTCTTTCACGTTAACCTTGCTGCCCATCACCCTAAGCACTTTATCGCAGTCTTCCAGATCGAAATTAATTTTATATTCTGGTAAACCTTTTGATAAATCAAGGATGGCTTTGTGAGCTACTCTTTTGTTAGGAACATTGGTCCTGAATATTTCAACCTGAGGCATGATGGAATTCAGTCTATACTGCTGGATTTAATTTATGGTATGAAATGTAAGAGGCGGCTAAAATCCCTACAAAGATTAACGGAAAAAACACCATGGTACTGAAGCCGTCTACCGCCCAAAGACTAATGCTGGCGCATACGAAATCCAATAAAAGTCCAAAGTATGCCCATTCTTTAATGCGAGGTGGTGTAACGGGTGTAATAATGGCCACTGATCCAAATACTTTGAATACTACCAGTATAGTAACAAAATAAAGCGGGTAACCCAAGCGGGTAATTCCTTCAATCGACATTTCACTGTGTCCTGTAAGTGCCGGCATTACACCTTCCCATAGAAAGAGGATACCTGTACTGATCCAAAATATAATTTTAGTCTTTTTCATTCGTGTTTTTTTGCTGAAAGTGTAATAGCCAATGGTTTCCAAATTGGTCGGTAAGACCTCCAAATAATGCTCCCCAGAAAGTTGTTTCTATGGGATGAGTTGGAATTCCTTTGGCAGATAAATTATTATAATATTTATTCAATTCTTCTTCTGTATTGCAATCGAGTAGGAGCGAGACAGTATTTCCTTTTTGGATACCATCCTCACCGATCATATCAGACCCCATTAGAATAAATTTCTCTTTCGTTAACGTGGAATGAAGAATGCAATCCTTCATTTTATCAGGCATGTGATAGGCCATGGGAGTATCCCTGATGGGTTGGATCACCAGCTCTCCGCCAAAACATTTTTTATAAAAGGTCATTGCTTCACGACAATTGCCATTGAAAGTAAGGTAGGCTCTAATGTGAGTCATTACGCTTCTTCTAGTTTTGCGATTTCAATTTTTTTCATAGTCATGAGTGCTTGCATGACTCTTTGGGATTTTTTAGCGTCACCCTTCATTAGGTCGCCCAATTGTTTAGGAACAATTTGCCAAGAAAGACCATATTTATCTTTTAGCCATCCGCATTGAGAAGATGTTCCTCCTTCTGCGGTTAGATGATCCCAGTAATAATCTACCTCCTGCTGATCGTTACAATCCACAACAAACGAGATTGCTTCATTGAATTTAAACATAGGGCCTCCATTAAGGCCCATGAATTTGTGACCGTTCAACTCGAAATTGACCACCATGGGTGTATCTGAAGTGATTTTTGAATTTTTAAAAATGCGGCAGTAAAATTTAGCGGCATCTTGTGCCTGGCCATCAAACCAGAGACAGGGGTAGATAGAGTTGTCCATTTAGTGTTTTTAATTAGCTTCAACGTGTTTTTTGAAATTATTGAGGATGGCTTGCCAACCTTCTCTTTGCATCTCTACAGGGTTCGTGCTTTCAGCTTCAAAAGTTTCTATTATTTTTGTTTTACCATTTTGAGGTTTAAATTCTACCCTTACTTTTCTTTCATCCCCCAACCTTTGTTCTATTAACTGATGTTCTTTGATGAGGGTGTATACACCTCCAAAATCAAAACTCATGCTGCCATCTTTGGCTGCCATGGTACTTGAGAATTTACCACCCACCTTTAAATCAACTTCTGAATGAGTAGTGTGCCAATCATCAGAAGCAGCATTCCATTGTTTGATGTGATCTGGATTGTTCCAGAATTTCCAAACTTTTTCTATAGGTGCGTTGACGGTCACTTCAATGGTGATGCTTGTTGGGACTGTGATTTTCATTTAATTGAGGTTTTTATAATTTACTTAATACTCTTTCTTGATTTTCTTTTACGCGATATCGGATTATTTTTTTTATGATAGTGACTGGTAATTTTTGATCCATTGTAAAGTGAATGGTGCTGGCTGACCAATTAAGTTTTTTAAACTCTTCGGGTAGCTGTTCCGCAATTTTCGGATTCATGCAATAGAAACTGCATCCTTTTTTGTTTACACCAAACCCTACCAAGTGCCCGTTTTGCTTGTATGTAGGAATCATATAACTAATTGCTTCGGAGGCCTTTGGCACTACTGATCTTATTATATCTCTTAGTTGCTTTAGCATTTCCTTTTTTTCAAAAGGTTGTGCCGCTATGTACTCATCAATGGTATTAATTTTCATTTTCACTCCATTTTCGTTTTGAGAGTATAAAAATAATGGAGGATAAGAAATTAGTGGTTATGCAGTAACGACAATTGAAGGGCTTTTTACGACAGCCTATTTTATTATATTTAGGGTAGTTATAACTTGATTCAGTTATGAAAACTGTAAGTATTTTAGTGCCGGAATCATCGGTTTCACAAGCCATTGCCGATCCCCAGTATTGTTTTTCGGCTGTTAATCAATTCTTAGCGGTTGCTGGTAAGCCCCCTTTATTTGATGTTCAACTGGTGGGCTTAAGGCAGCGTATTAAGTTGAATAACGGTCAGTTTATTATACAAACTGACAAATTGTTGAAAGATGTGACTCGTACTGACCTTGTTGTCATTCCCGCTTTATTTGGGGATATGCAAAAGGCAATTGCGCAAAATGAAAAATTGATTCCGTGGATTATTGATCAATACAGCAATGGGGGAGAGGTTGCCTCGCTTTGTGTGGGTGCCTTTTTGTTGGCCTCGACTGGATTGCTCAATGGCAAAAAATGCTCTACCCACTGGGGATTTACAAATGAGTTCAGAGCAATGTTTCCAAAGGTTGAAGTGATGGATGGAAGCATTGTGACAGAAGAACACCGTATCTATAGCAGTGGGGGTGCCAACTCGTATTGGAACTTGCTTCTTTATTTGGTTGAGAAATACACCAATCGTGAAACGGCTATTCTTGCAGCTAAGTATTTTGCTATCGACATCGATCGTCATAGCCAATCGGCATTTGCCATGTTCAAGGGGCAGAAGGAACACAAAGACGACACAGTAAGACTGGCTCAGGATTATATTGAAAGAAGGGTAGACGAAAGAATATCGGTGGATGAACTGGCTGAAAAGTTTGGAGTGGGTCGAAGGACATTTGAGCGAAGATTTAAACAAGCCACCAATAACTCTGTATTAGAATATATGCACCGTATAAAAATCGAGACTGCCAAGCGCAGCTTTGAGAATAGCAGAAAGAACATCAACGAAGTAATGTACACAGTGGGATATTCGGATACGAAGGCGTTTAGAACTATTTTTAAAAAGATAACCGGACTCACTCCAATGGAATATAGGAACAAATATAATAAAATGGCTATCCCTTGATAAGAACTACGATTGATGCCTATTGGGCTTCAATTAATTGATGTCTTTTTTTATAGTTGAGGTAAATCAGAATAAATAGAACAAATAAGACAGCACTTAAACATAAGGGAATCATGTACATTGATTGCACCGGAAGCAAAACACCAAGGAGCAACGCACCAATACTTATCAAACCTGCTGCAAAAGCATAAAGCAGGGTATGGTAATACCAGGCGTAAGGAAAAAAGTGGGCACCTGTAATTATTGCATAGGTCATTACAAAGTAATCCGGTGTCTTTATCAAAATGAAAATCAAAAATGGAAAATAGAAGAGTTGAGCAAAGTTCAGCCACAAACCCAATGGTTGAAGCGGATTGGACTGGACATTCCAGGTGGTTTTGAAGAGTTTAGAAAACAATAACGCCAATGGCAACAGGGTGCTTCCCACAATGAAAGTAAGAATGGATTTATCATAGGCGGTATAGGGTAGTGTCCAGACGATGCCAATTGCTGCCCATATAATTGCTGCTGCGAAAATGAAATCCATACCATTTTTGGCCTTGATGGACAGCTCTAATCGCAATTGATTTAAATTTTCTATTGTCATTGGTGATTTTTCTATCCTACAAATATGTTCAGACTTATTGAACTGACTAGGCTAATCAATATAAATATGTTTTGCGCTATTTATCTATAATTACTCTGGTTTTAATTTTCCTTTTTCATTACTTTCAAATATGAAGAACTATTATAGGCTATTTTTATTGAGTACAGTGCTTTTTTTATTCAACTGTACCCCACCTGCAGAGAAGAAGTATTTTATTAGCGATCTAAAAATCGAAAAGACTCCATGGTCTTATGAGCCCACAGGGAAACCAGATGGTCAATTTACTTTTGCTATTATCTCGGATCTTAATGGTGGCGAACGAGAGGGGATTTTTGATGTAGCTGTAGAGCAGATTAATCTGCTTCGACCTGAGTTTATTCTTAGTGTGGGGGATCTCGTAAATGGAGAAACAGAAGAGGTTACAGAACTCCAAAAACAATATGATAGTTTTGATCAACGTGCGGCCAAGGCCAAGGCCCCGATGTTTCATGTAGGAGGGAACCACGATCTGACGAGTTCAGGGATGAGAGACTTTTGGGAAAAACGATACGGAAGAAAATATTATCACTTTGTGTATCAGAATGTACTTTTTCTTGTGCTTGATACAGAAGACTACACCGATGAATTTAGAGAGAGGATTCACCATGCGCGATCAGAGGCTATAGCTATATTAGAGGGAAACCACCCCGAAGAATACCTTCACACGGAGTATTACAATATGCCAGAAAGAGAAACCGGAAAAGTTGAAGAGGAGCAGAATGCTTACTTTGAAAAAGTAATTGCTTCTTATCCAGAAGCTAAGTACACCTTTGTTTTAATGCATAAGCCTGTTTGGCAGAGAGAAGGGGAAGGCAGTCTTTCCAGAATTGAAAACGCACTTGGAGATAGAGATTATACAGTAATCAATGGTCATTATCATAGCTACTCCTATACGAATAGAAATGGTCATGATTATATTATGTTAGGTACAACTGGTGGTAGCCAAAATGCTGAAGATGATTATTCATTTGATCACATTACCCTGGTGTCCTATTCTGATGAAGGGCCTACGATTGCAAACATTCGAATGGATGGCCTCTTAAATAAAACAGGTAAGATTCCGCTCGATGGAGCGCGCTATTGTTATCAGGCCTCAAAGTGCAGAAATACGGAAAGTGAATGAATCACTAATTACGAATCTCTAAAATTATAAATCGTTGTATAGTTAGTTTAGTTAGCAGGTAAATTCTTAAGTAGAAAATTTCTCACATTTCCACCCATAATCAATTCGATTTCTTCATCCGTAAAGTTATCGTTTTTCAATGCTTCCATTATGAGAGGCAGACCGGTGACATCGAAGTGTGTGGAGGTGGCTCCATCGAAATCGCTTCCCAGTGCTACTTTGTCAACCCCTATTTTATCCGCAACGTATCGCATGCTTTTGACGGTGGCAACGGCATCGTTTCCACAAACTGCGGTTTCCCACAAACCAATGCCCACTAACCCGTTTCGTTTACCAATTTCAATCAGGTGTTCATCGGATAAATTCCTTTGGTTATCACACACTCCTTTTACTCCGGTGTGTGAGATAATCACCGGGCGATCCGTGAGTGCAAACACATCATCAATAGTCTGGGAAGAAGTGTGTGCCAGATCGATGATCATGTGCATCTCATCCATCTTTGTAACCAACTGTTTGCCAATCTCTGTCAATCCTCCTTTTTTCATACCATGGGCTGAGCCAGCCCATTCATTATCAAAGAAATGAGTAAGCCCAATGTATCGAACACCTGCATCATAAAAAACCTTCAGATTATCAATATCTCCTTCCAGGCAGTGAGCACCCTCTAGTGCAAGCATGCCTGCGGTGAGGGAATGTTCCTTGGCGCGGTCTGCAATAAATTGTTGTAATTCATTTTGTGAACTGATCACTCTAAAAGCACCGTTTGATTTATCAGCGGCTTTATAAAGCTCTTTGCATTGATTGAGTGCACGTGCTTTAATACTAAACCAATTGGAGGGTGGTCTTAGTTGCACAAAACTGAGCAAAGCAATTTGGTCTGTCTCATCCGTGTTTTGTTCAATGTTAATGCCGCGTGGAGTTTTACTTACAACAGTGAAAACCTGAAATGCCATGTTGGCCCTTTGCAAGCGCGGTAAATCTACATGACCATAATTGTGTTCTTTCAAAAAATCACGATCCCACAATAACATGTCGCAATGAAGGTCTGCAATGAAGGGGAGGGCCTGATATGCATTGCTGGGAGTACCCCTGTAACTGCTTGTAACCTTGTTCATCAATTTGTCGATGTAGGTAGGCACAAAGCCAAACAAAATAATGCCTCCCAACCCAAAAAGGATGAAGAATGCGTTACGTATTTTTTTAAACATGGCTTATAGAATATAATCTAAGATAATTGATATTAATATCTTTTCGGTTGTTTAGTAGAAAAATTGGACCAACGGTCAACTAAGTTTTTGTATCTGGACAGATCAGCATAGAAAGTATTAGTTTCGCACAAAATATTGTTATCAATGAATAAAAATTTATCACGACTTAGACACATAGGGATGGCAGAAGGGGTGAGCTACTTACTGTTGCTTGGAGTGTGTATGCCTCTCAAGTATATTTTCGAAATTCCTGAGCCTACTTTTTATGTGGGAATGGCCCATGGTATTTTGTTTGTATTGTATTGTCTGTATGTGTTACTTGTTGCTTATCAACTTAGATGGAGTTACACCACAATTTTTTGGTCCTTGTTGGCTTCCATTTTACCATTTGGTCCTTTTGTAGCAGATAAGAGAATTTTCAGCATGCAAAAGGAGGCTTGATTGAAATAGTTACGTTATTCAATTGTCAAATGAAACCATTGTGGTTATAAATGGATTAGATGTTGTCCCGTAAAAATTTTAATGAAGTATTTCATTTTATGATAACCCTTACCTTTGTTTTAATCGAAATCATTACCTTGGCCATATTCTAAACTTACTACATGGAATATACACACGATCCACGGCTTGCAGTACTCATCGATGCCGACAATATTCCTTATGCGAACGTAAAGGAGATGCTGGAGGAGATTGCGAAGTATGGCACACCCACGTTCAAAAGAATATATGGAGACTGGACCAAACCTACCGTCTCTGGGTGGAAGACGGTCTTATTGGAACATGCCATTACTCCTGTGCAGCAATATGCATATACAGCAGGAAAGAATGCCACAGACAGCGCCATGATTATTGATGCAATGGATATTTTATACTCAGGAAAGGTAGATGGGTTTTGTATTGTTTCTAGTGATAGTGACTTTACAAGGCTGGCCACGCGACTGCGTGAAGCCGGGATGAAAGTAATTGGTATAGGAGAAAAGAAAACACCAAAACCCTTTATATCCGCATGCGAGAAATTCATCTACTTGGAAATCCTTAAGCCAACTGAGAATAAAAATTCTGATAAAAAAAGCAAAGGAAAGAGTACATCCGATAAAACGGTAGAAGATATTGATGAAAGATTAATAAAATTGATTAAAGATTCAATTAATGATCTGGCCGATGAGAATGGTTGGGTATTTTTGGGGGAGTTGGGAAGTTTGCTGTTGAAGAAGCATCCGAATTTTGATCCGAGAAACTATGGCTTCAACAAGATGCTGCCATTAATAAAGAGCATCAACAAGTTTGAAGTGGATGAACGAGACTCCGGAAACAAAAATATTAAGTTGGTATATGTTAGGATTAAATAGCGTGGTGCAGAAGCCTTGCAATGTATAGAGTTATTTTATTAGTCGTTTGTTTTTTTTATTCTTGTCTTTCATCTAATTAATTCGCTTTCAATGGCATCAGATCAGCCGCTTTTTTTGAGAAACCTATGGTACTTTGCATTTCATGGTTCGAAACTCAAGGCGGGGAAGCTCGTTCAAAAAGAAATTTTAGGGGAAAAGATTGTCTTTGGGCGAGACAAGGAAGGTCATCCTTTTGCACTAAAGGACAATTGCCCACACAGAGGTGTGCCGCTATCTGCAGGGTGGTTTGATGGTGATACTATTCAATGTTGTTATCATGGTTGGAAGTTTAACTGTTCTGGTACTTGTACAGATATTCCTGCAATGGCCGATGATAAATTTGATGTAAGTAAGATTAAAGTGTACGAATATCTGTGCAAGGAAATTAGCAATACCATTTGGGTATATATGCCACAGAACAAGCTAAAGCTGGAAGGAGCGAAGGAGAGGTTGCCTAACCTACTTATTGATGCAGATAAAAAATTTCTTCATGTGGAAACAGTAACCATGCCCACAAACATAGACCATTCTGTAATTGGCCTTATTGACCCGGCACATGTTACGTTCGTTCATCAATCTTGGTTTTGGCGTTCAAGTAAAAGCCTGAAATTAAAGGAGAAGAACTTTGTACCCGATGATCTTGGTTTTAAAATGGCCAGGCATAAACCATCTTCCAACTCGAAGGGCTATTCAGTTTTGAAGGGAGGCACCAGCACAGAAATCAATTTTCAATTGCCGGGAAATCGATTAGAGCATATTCAAGTGGGTAAGAATGAAGTTGTCTCCATTACGACACTCACTCCGATCAACGATAATGAAACAGAACTTAACCATATCTTTTACACTACCATTGGATTGGCTAAAATACTTTGGATCCCATTGAAGAGTCTTGGTAAAACTTTTATTGGTCAGGACCTAGGAGTATTTCACAAACTGCGTGAAGGACTAGATACAAACCCCACATTGATGCTAATTGGAGATCCTGATGCGCAAGCCAAATGGTATTATGAGCTAAAAAAGAGTTGGAATAAATCTATTGAAGAGAAAAATCCTTTTGTTAATCCATTGCACCCTCAGACGCTTCATTGGATAACATAAATGTAGAATTTTTCTTGTTGGAATTAATTTTTGCTTTACATTGAGCTAAATTAATGCATACTTTGAAGCCTCCTAAAAAACTTTCTGAATTAGAGGCCACCGCTATTTGTGGGAACGATATATCTTCGAGCGTTCTTTATGTGTCCGCGCTTGCTATTCTTTATGCAGGTCAATTTGCCTGGGTTTCTTTACTAATTGTTGCACTAGTACTATTTCTTTTCAGAAAAATTTATGGAGAAGTAGTAGGGGCGTTACCACTTAATGGGGGTGCCTATAACGTATTATTAAATACGACCACAAAATCTAACGCCTCCTTGGCTGCCACCCTTACCATTCTTTCTTACATGGCGACAAGCGTACTCTCTGGTAGTGAAGCCATGCACTATTTACACGGATTGGTACCCGCAATACCAGTGGTGCCAGCTACCATCGGATTGCTCGTTATGTTTATGATGCTCACCATATTGGGTATTTCAGAATCGGCCAAAGCTGCGGTGGTTATTTTTATTACACATTTGAGTACGCTTACCTTGTTGGTTTTGGCTATCGCCTGGTACCTAATCACCAACGGAGTGGGTACGTTGTCCATAAACTTTAAATTGCCTTTGGAAGGTAGCTTTACCAGCGCTTTATTTTTTGGTTTTAGTGCTGCTATGTTAGGTATTAGCGGGTTTGAAAGCTCTGCTAATTTTGTAGAAGAGCAAAAGACCGGAGTGTTTCCAAAGACACTTCGGAATATGTGGATGATCGTAAGTTTCTTCAATCCCTTAATTGCATTTCTTGCTATTTGTGCTTTGCCGCTGGCAGAGGTGGGTGAACATAAGGAAACACTGCTTTCTCACATGGGCCAGATAGCAGGAGGAAAATGGTTGGCGTACATAGTATCAATAGATGCTGTTCTGGTTTTAAGTGGCGCAGTACTTACCTCATTTGTAGGTGTAAGCGGGCTGATGAAGCGGATGGCATTGGATAGAATATTGCCACAGTTCTTCCTCAAGGAGAACAAAAGGAGTAGCAATTATAGAATAATCATTGGCTTTTTTATTCTGTGTTTTTCAATTCTGGTTCTCACCAGAGGACAAATGGAACCACTTGCCGGAGTGTACACCATTTCATTCCTGGCTGTGATGGCCTACTTTGCCATAGGCAATCTTTTACTAAAGGCAAAAAGAGCAAAACTACCACGGCCAGAACATGCTACCGCATTTACTGTATTTCTGGCGCTCCTTGGTGTCGTGATTGCGTTATATGGGAACATTAAGTTGCATCCGGAATACCTGGTAGTGTTTCTTCAATATTTTGTTCCTGCGATTTTAGTGATATATGCATTGCTTAATAGACTTGCCATCTTTGAACTGGGTTTAATGGTATTGAGATCAGCCTCTGAGAATGTGAGAAGGATAGCCTTAATTAGTCAGCTCAAGCTCACAAGATTGGTAAGAAAAACCAGCGAACAGCAATTTGTCTTTTTTACAAAGGGAGATGATATTGCCACACTCAATCGGGTAATGATGTATGTGCTCGAAAATGAATTAACTAACCGTTTGCGAATTGTCACGGTGTTGAAGGAAGATCAGGAGGTGTCGAATGATTTTATAAGAGACATGGAAGTACTTGACAGGGCCTATCCGAGTATAAAGATTGTATTTCTTACTGAAAGAGGAACGTTTGGTCCCGAGTTGATTGATCGACTTTCTAAGGAGTGGAATATCCCTAAAAACTTTATGTTCATAGGCTCGCCCGGAGATCGATTCCCATACCGTGTTTCCGAATTAGGAGGGGTTCGTTTGATTATTAATTGATTGGTAACCGGAGTATTTTATTGGTTGATTAGATCTATTTCTTCAACGCATTTACAAATCATTTAATCCCTTTCCTTTAAGGATTTGAGGAGCGCATTTTTCGATTCGTGACTCCCTGGTTTTGGATTGTTTGGGTGAAGAGAAATAAAGAAGATAAGCCCTTTGCCGTCCAGGAGTTAATGAGGCAAATGCCTTTCTTAAGATAGGTTTCTTGTCCAATTTATTTTGAAACTCTTTGGGCATATTGAATTCTGTTGTTTTTTTGAGATTCACTTTTAGGCCTGCTTTTTCTACTTCAATGGCTTCATCAATGTAAGCTTTGATAGTGGATTCCAACTTTATAATTTCCTTACTATTTGTAAATCGAATTTGCCTCGCTGCCTGTACATTCTCCGTTTGTTGAATGAGAATACCCTTCGCGTCTTTCAATAGAACCCCTTTGTGGAATAGAAGCGCACAATATTCCTTAAATCCATGAATTAGGATTATGTTATTTTTTTTCTTGCCCGTTGCATCAGGTAATGTATAGCATGGAACACTCCACTTTAATTCTTCTGTCAATCCACAACTAAGAACAATCGTTCTTAACTTTTGATATTCTTTTTGCCACTTTGTAGCTTTGTCAAAGAACCAATCTACTTTTGGATTCATCTTTTGTGTTTATGGATTACTCAAATTAGGTTTTCTATCCCGAGGTCGGAAATACCACGAAATAATTGTTAAAGTTATTGCTAACAATACAACTACGCAATTTTTTTAAAACAGCCAAAGGTAGGATGTACAATAAGGGAGGGTATTCCGTGACCTTTTTTGGTAGTGATGCAAAAAAATAGGCTCTATGGAGCATAATTGAATATAAGATCTTGTTTTTGTTGGAATAGCTAAGTTCTACTTCCAAGTCCTTTACATTTACTGGATTATCCTCAAATGAATTATGAATAGAGTCCTTCTTCTTATTTCGGCAATGATCCTATCGTTGGCAAGTTATGCCCAATACAATGAGACAATAAGAACGGGTCGCCCTGGTCATTCAATAGGCCCATTTACAGTTGGAAAGGGCATTTTTCAGATCCAAACTGGAATGGATATTTTTGGTTTTGAGAATAAATCGGCCGGTTTTAAAGGAGATGGTTTTCTCAATAACACCGTGCTTCGTTACGGTATTGCTGAGAAATGGGAGATTAGCGCTTTGGCCGATTACAAGGTGGAGACTTTGAAAAGTGATGCTCTGGAGACAGACTTAAGTGGCTTAGCAGCTTTTGATATTGGAGGTAGGTATCATATCTACACTGGCGAAGGTTTGATTCCCAGCGTTGGATTTCAGCTTCGGTTCAGACTACCTGTTTTATCAGAGGATTATGAGATTGATCACGTAGCACCTCGGTTTACACTGATTACCAGCCAGAAACTGTCTGATACATTTACACTTTTTACCAACTGGGGAGGAAAATGGAATGGGAACAATTCAACAGGAACAGGTTTTTATACAATAAACCTTGCCTTTCCATTATGCGGTAAGCTAGGTGGGTTTGTTGAAAATTATGGATCACTAACAAACGGAAATTTCGATTCCCGCTTTGATACAGGTCTTTCTTATCTCGTGACCAATGATCTGCAGTTAGATGTGCTGGGAGGCCCTGGGAGCAATGACGGTGTGAAGGACTTCTTTTTAAGCGTTGGTCTTTCATGGAGGTCAAAGCGCTGATAATTCAGCATTTCATTATATTTATAATAGGACTAATTCAGAAGTGAATGAATAGAATACTTTCGTTAATAATTGGTTGTGTATTTACTTTTTCAGCACACGCACAACCTACACAACCTGCTGATTCGGTTGCTATAGGAAAAGGTGGGTTTCCTGTGGTTTATAAAAACGACACCCTCTTTTTTGTGCATTCTAAAATTGGACCCTACAAACCTTTAGATAGGGTAAATACCATCAATAGGAGGATTACCTCCTTTATAAAGGATGCTGAGTTTGAACCCGATAGTCTATTCATGTTGGATAGTGAAATAAGCACAGACATCTGGTGGAGAGATCGGGTGCTCTTTAGTGTAACTGACATGGATGCCAAGACAGAGAACATGTCGAGGAAAGCATTGGCGCAAAAAGAATTGGATATCACTAAAGCGGCACTTAATAAAGAACTTAAATCCAAAAGTATCAAAAGCATCTTGTTACAAGCTGGACTTACTATTCTGGTTGTACTTATTATTTATTTCCTCATCAAGTACATCAATAAACTATTTGTATTTACACGAAGATGGCTGATCAACGCAAGAGGTAGTATTCTCAAGGGGATTAAATTCCGCGGCTATGAGTTTCTAGACACTGAACGTGAGCTCAAAGTTGCCTTGTTCTTGAATAATATTTTGAGGTGGCTGGTGATCGTTATTGTTTTATACCTGGCGCTCCCAATTCTCTTTAGTATTTTTCCTTGGACAAGGGGATGGGCTGAAATATTGTTTGGTTATGTACTTGATCCATTGACCCATGTTTTATCATCCGTATTTAATTACATACCTAACTTGTTTACTATAGGCGTAATTTATATGGTCACTAAATATGCCATACAGTTCATAGAATTTATGGCAGGAGAGATAGAAAAGGGCTCCCTTGTAATAGGCGGATTCTACCCAGATTGGGCAAAACCAACGTTTGGGATTATTAAGGTATTGATGTATGCTTTTATGTTCATTGTTATCTTTCCATATCTACCTGGATCTGACTCACCGGTATTCCAGGGGGTAAGCGTGTTTCTTGGTATTTTATTCTCATTAGGTTCATCTACTGCAATTAGTAATATGGTTGCTGGTTTGGTCATCACCTATATGCGACCGTTTAAAATTGGAGATCGCATTAAAATTGGGGAGATCACGGGTTTGGTGTTAGAAAAATCCATGTTGGTTACACGCATAAGAACTATTAAGAATGAAGAGATCACGATTCCAAATGCCACGATACTTTCAGGTCATACTATTAATTACACCACATCTGCAAAAGATTTAGGACTCATCCTTAATACTACAGTGACGATAGGATATGATGTGCCATGGCCAAAGGTGCATGATCTTCTCGTTAGATCTGCTCAAGATGCTGAGGGCATATTGAAGGATGAGAATAAGAAACCATTTGTCTTGCAAACCAGTCTGGATGACTTTTATGTAGCCTATCAACTGAATGCCTACACTGATCAGCCGGAGAAAATGGCACTTATATACTCCAACTTACACCAGCAGATTCAAGATAAGTTTGCTGAAGCCGGAGTAGAAATCATGTCGCCACATTATGGGGCGATACGAGATGGTAACGCGGTGAACATTCCTTCTGATTATTTGCCAAAAGATTATAAAGCCCCCGCTTTTAATGTAGCTGGATTAGGCGACAAAGAAAAACCAGGTAACTAATGAAGGATTGGATTGAACAACTGGCTACTCCAGAGTGGTTACAAACGTTGATATGGGTAATAAGTATTGTTATAATTATCAGGTTTGCTTTTATTTTCCTAATAAGGGGAATACAAAAGTCTAAACAGGATAAAGACAGCAAGTACAAAACCAAAAAAATATTAGATGCGGCCTCGTATGTAGTCATCCTATTTGCCCTATTAATTGCTTACAGCAAAAATCTCGCAGGGCTTTCTGTTGCTTTGGGTGTGGCTGGCGCTGGTATCGCTTTTGCCCTCCAGGAAGTAATTGCCAGTGTGGCGGGATGGTTGGCGTTGATGTTTGGTAATTTTTATCGAACTGGGGATCGGGTACAGTTAGGAGGAATCAAAGGGGATGTTATCGATATTGGAGTGTTGAGGACCACTCTTATGGAAACCGGACAATGGGTGGATGGAGATATTTATAATGGAAGGATCGTAAGAGTGGCCAATAGTTTTGTTTTTAAGGAAC
Organism: Cyclobacteriaceae bacterium; assembly: GCA_019638285.1. Taxonomy (GTDB): domain Bacteria; phylum Bacteroidota; class Bacteroidia; order Cytophagales; family Cyclobacteriaceae; genus ELB16-189. The sequence goes on from JAHBUB010000003.1 coordinate 149,183, forward strand.
CAGTATTTAATTATTCTGGAGATTTTCCTTTCCTGTGGGATGAGATTAAAATTCCAATTCAATACGGAAGTGATTATGTCCTCGCGAAATCAATATTGAAAAAATAGCCAATGAGCACTTGCGCAAAAATGCTGCAGAGGGAAAGAGGGTGTGGAATGAAATGGTAAAAAAATACTTGATCGAAGACGCTCAACTTGAACCCATGGTAAGTTTAATCGCTAATGACAATTGGGTGGAATTTACAATCCGTTATGTAGTAAGTTATAAAAAGAGACGCATGACAAAAAATGAACTGTTTTTGGCTATCTTAAAAGAAGTGGAAGCAACCAATGGAAAAGTGCGCTTTGGTTCCGCTACTTTTGAAATGGTTGGAATGCCGGAACTACAAATAAAGATGAAACCAGATTGATGGAGGCGCTTCAAAATTTGTTGGACTATAAATTATTCGAAATCAGTGGTCACCTCTTTACCATTGGTACTATTGTACTTTTAGTGGCTATCTATTTGGTCACCAAAATTATTTTGTTTGCACTAAAGCGAATCCTCAATCGAATTTTTGAAAAGCGTGGAATAGATCGGGGCAGGAGATTTGCCCTGATCAAACTGGTCCAATATTTTGTTTGGACGTTTGCAATTGTACTCCTGATCCAGGCTGCTACCTTTCAAATTACGATCTTATTAGCAGGGTCCGCTGCACTTCTGGTTGGACTTGGCCTGGGATTGCAACAAATATTTCAAGATTTGGTTTCAGGGATATTTATTCTCATTGAAGGGACGATACAAAAAGATGATGTGGTAGAAATTGATGGCCTTATTGGGAAAATACTAACACTCAACTTGCGTACATCAACCATATTAACACGCGATGGGATTATGTTAATTGTCCCCAATCACAAATTTGTGGTAGACAACATCATCAATTGGAGCCACAGTGCTACCCCAACCCGGTTTAAAGTGAGTGTTGGTGTTGCCTATGGTAGCGATGTAGAGAAGGTAACAGATATTCTAATGGAATGCACTTTGTGCCATGACGTGGTCCTAAAGGACAAAACCAATGGCAAATATCCATTTGTTCGTTTTGTTGACTTTGGTGACAGTGCTTTATTGTTTGATGTTTATTTTTGGAGCGTTGATATTTTTCCAATTGAAAATGTTAAAAGTGATATGCGCTATCTTATCAATAAACGATTTAGAGAGCAAAATATTAGTATTCCATTCCCTCAGCGTGATCTTCATATTAAGTCTGGGGGTTTCACAAAAGTATAAATTCATTTTGCTTCTGGTTTTCTGTGTCGTAAAAGAGTACTTATTTTTAAAGTTATTATAGTAACCAAAGTGAATGAGTAAAAAAAAGGACTTGGGATTGAACGTAGAGCTGGTAGACCGGTTAATTATTGAACCATCTACCCGCTTTATTAACAGCAGCTCCGCAAGTGGTATCGTATTATTCTCTTCCGCAATTCTTGCAATGGTAATTGCCAACTCACCGTGGTCTGATGCCTATCATGCTATTTGGAAGTATCAGTTTATTATTGGTTTTGATGAATTTGTAATCAGTAAAGATCTTCATCATTGGATTAATGATGGGTTAATGGCTGTATTCTTTTTTGTAATTGGACTGGAATTGAAACGGGAAATTATTGGTGGAGAACTAAGTGATATTAAATCGGCAGTTTTACCAATTGGTGCTGCTGTTGGCGGGATGCTTTTTCCTGCATTAGTATACCTGGCATTCAATCAGGGAGGAGTGGGTTCTGATGGCTGGGGAATACCCATGGCCACTGATATTGCATTTTCATTAGGCGTCTTATATTTGCTAGGTGATCGTGTTCCAGTCTCTCTCAAAGTATTTCTAACTGCACTGGCAATTGCGGATGATCTGGGTGCAGTTTTAGTAATTGCTTTTTTCTACAGTTCTGATATTAATTTTGTGAGCTTAGGTACTGGGTCAGTATTTTTGGCAGTGCTTTGGATCGCCAATGGCATTGGGGTTCGCAATACAATGTTTTACGCTTTGGTTGGAATTGGTGGCCTATGGTTAGCTTTTCTGATGTCTGGTGTACATGCTACCATTGCTGCTGTTCTGGCTGCTTTTGCTATTCCTGCGAAGGCGCAGGTAAAAGAAAGTCACTTTGCCGAACATATGGAATACCTTGTTGCAAAATTTAAGAATGCGACTCCAAATAATGTAGTAACTATTACCAAAGAGCAGCTTGATGTACTTCAGGATATCCGATCTTATTCTAAAAAAGCGATTACTCCCCTCCAAAGGCTGGAGGACAATATGCACCCACTTGTTGCTTTTGTGATCATGCCCATTTTTGCATTTAGCAATGCGGGAGTCACACTCGCTGATGATTTCCTCAGCCAGTTGATAAGCCCTGTTGCATTGGGCATAATGTTCGGTTTGTTGCTGGGGAAAATAATTGGAGTTGTTGGTGTCAGTAATTTAGTGATAAGGTTTTCGCCATTGCGACTTCCAAAGGGGATGAATCAATTTCATTTGTGGGGGGTAGGCTTTCTTGCGGCAATTGGTTTCACTATGTCACTGTTTATTGCGGGTTTGGCATTTAAACAAGAACATCTCCTACAAGAATCAAAGCTGGGAATTCTCTCAGCCTCATTTATTGCAAGTGTGTTGGGTTATATCTTGATTAAGAAGGGTGCTAAAGTGGAAGCACAAAAAGGCGTGAACGATACTGTAAACATACCCTAATTGGGAGTTTTGCCCTTTTATAATTAACTTTAGGCTCATCGATACTTGATCTTGATATCCTTTCAAGATTTGTATTACTGGGTTTCAGTATTCGAATTATCTCAAAAGTGAATTGAATTTTGCGAAGCCGAATTAACTAATTGAATATTTATAAATTTCAAAAATGAAAGTAGAGATTGGAGCACTTAAGATTGCGGATTACTTGGATATTAAAGAGAGTATGCTTGAAGCATATAAGGAGTGGGGTGCCTATTGGAGAGAGAGTCACATTCAAAAGCTAATAGATATTTTCCCTGGTGGACAAATTTGCATTAAGGTAGATGGTAAAGTAGTTGGAACCGCTTTATCTATTATTGTGGATTATGATCGGTTTGGTGATAATCACACTTATGAAAAAATTACCGGAAACTATACTTTCTCTACCCACGACCCGAAAGGGGATGTGTTGTATGGTATCGAAGTTTTTATTCATCCTGAGTACCGAGGGATGCGTTTAGCAAGACGATTGTACAACGCGCGCAAAGAATTATGCGAAGAGCTAAACCTGAAAGCAATTGTAGCAGGAGGAAGGCTTCCCAACTACAGTCAGTTTGCAGAAAATTTGACCACAAAACAATACATAGACAGAGTAAAGTTAAAACAGGTATATGATCCAACGCTTACCTTTCAGCTCTCTAACGACTTTCATGTTAAGAAAATACTGAAGGGATATATGCCGGGAGACAAGGAGTCATTGGAATATGCAGCATTGATTGAATGGAACAACATTTACTATGATGCAAAGCCCAAGCTATATAATAGTAAGAAATCAAATGTGAGGATAGCACTCATACAATGGCAAATGCGCTTGTTTAAAGATTTTGATGCGCTAGTGGAACAGATAGAGTTTTTTGTAGATGGTGCATCAGCTTATGAGAGCGACTTTATTTTATTTCCCGAATACTTTCATGCCCCTTTGATGGCTACGCACAATGATGTGCCGGAAGCACAAGCAATCAGAAAGTTAGTGGACTATACGGACAGGCTACATGCTAAATTTAGAGAGTTTGCAGTCTCTTATAATGCCAACATTATCACTGGCAGTATGCCAATAATACGCGATGGTAAACTTTTTAATGTGGGCTGGTTGTGCCGTAGAAATGGAACTTCGGAAATGTATGAGAAACTGCATGTGACACCCAGTGAACGTTTTGAATGGGGAATGTCTGGCGGTAATTCATTAAGGGCCTTTGATACTGATTGTGGAAAGATAGGTGTTTTAATATGCTACGATGTTGAATTCCCTGAATTAGCGAGATTATTGGCCGATGAAGGCATGAACCTGCTATTTGTTCCATTTCTTACCGATACTCAAAATGGATATACCCGGGTAAGGCATTGCGCCCAAGCCCGGGCGATTGAAAATGAATGTTTTGTGGCCATAGCCGGCTGTGTAGGTAATTTGCCAAAGGTGCATAACATGGATATTCAATATGCACAATCTGCTGTGTTCACTCCTGCTGATTTTGCATTCCCTACCAATGCCATCAAGGCCGAGGCTACGCCCAATACGGAGATGACACTTATTGCTGATGTGGATCTTGACTTATTGAAAGACCTTCATTACAATGGTTCCGTTCGTACCCTCACCGACAGGCGCAAAGATATTTATAGGCTGGAAAGGGTATTGCCTAATCCTTTGAATGAAAACGGTCTTGTCAAAGAGGCAGTTAAGACTGAAAAGAAGTAAGGAAACTTAAAGGTTTGGTAACCTCACACTTTTCGGAAAAAATCCCATTATAGTACCTCCAAGGTTGCGGATGTTAATTTTTATTTAGTCTTTTGGTGGTATTGGCCAGCACTTTAGGTGTATGGCTACCTGTAAAAATTGAGCTTATCAGGTTTTGAGGTTACGCTTTGCCATATGAGAGTATTCATTTGCAACGGCTTTGACTTTTTTGGAATAATTTTTTCTTTTGCTTATCAAAACTCAGATACTAAAAAATATTGGACATGAATAAATTGTTGAGTACAATGGCATTGGGGATCCTTTTATTCTCCACTTCTTGCAAGGATGACGAGGTAGAGAACTTGGTATCGCAAGAGCAAAATGAGGCGATCACGGATCAGTCGGTTACGGAAGCCTACTTTAATGAAGCAGGGGACCTATCCATTCAGGCATTTAACACACCCACCTCAAACGAAATAGAAGGAGGGCGTACCAACGGAACGATTACCATTGTGGTAGAAGGAGATACACGATTTAATGGGACTGTTGTGACTTTAACAGCAGCGCCTGACCAACCTTTAAATCCGGAAGGAACCATTACAATAGATTTTGGGAATGGTCAGACGGATCCAAGTGGAGTGGTACGAAAGGGAAAAATTATCGTGAATTATCAGGGCTTAAGATTTGTACCAGGATCAAAGACCATTACCACATTTGATGGATATGAAGTGGACGGGGTAGGTATTGAAGGTACAAGAACAATTACAACAAGCGCTTTTAGTACAACACCTGCTATCTCAGTTTCTTTTCTGGTCAAGGATGTAGATGGAAAGGCCATCTTTCCAGACCAGACCACCATTACGCGCAATGCCACTCATACCCATACCATAACGTTTGGAGGTACGCCAGGCACCACTACCTGGAAAGTGGAAGGGCAGGCCAATGGAAAAACGAGAACTGAAGTAGAATATATTTTTCTAATTGAACGGCCCCTAATTTTTAAAACAGAATGCGCGTTTAAAGGCTTTACCATGCCATCTGAAGGTGAAGCCCTTTTTACCATTGGTAACTTCCCGGTAGGATTAAATTATGGAGATGAAGGTGCTGCTTGTGATAATGTAGTAACTGTTGCTATTAACGATTTAAAACAAAATATTACTGTGAACAATTAAACTCCATTTACTTTTGACTAAAAATGCGACTCGACATCACATCGGGTTGCATTTTTTATTTAGTATGGCATAACTTCTTATATTCAGGTAATTATTTGATTGACACATCATGAACAGAATATTTCAAGGCCTTAGAACGTGTATTTACAAAGTGGATGATTTAAAGAAGGCCACTGATTGGTACACAAAAGCATTTTATGTGGCGCCTTACTTCAATGAACCCTTCTATGTGGGTTTTAATATTGCCGGTTATGAGTTGGGACTTGTGCCAGATGAAACACCTGCTGATAAAAAGGCAGACGGTGTTAACACGTATTGGGGAGTGATCAACGTGGAAAAAGAATACAACCGAATGATTGAGATGGGTGCAACAGATCATGAAAAACCCCATAACGTAGGAGGAGAGCTGGTGGTGGGAACTGTTAAAGACCCGTGGGGAAATGTGCTAGGGCTTATCTACAATCCTGACTTTAGACCGGATTGAATTATGGGAAAGTAACACTTTCTTAAAGTAGGGATTCATTTAGAAATGATGCCGAGCCTTATAAAAAACCGCTTGTCATAAATCGACTTGATTTCACCTTAATTAATCTCAATTTATTACATCATTATTACATTCTTGAAAAGAGGATATGTTTTATACTTACATTCAAGAGTAGGTAAATTAATACTGGATTAAAGTGATAATTCATAAGTTTTTTTTGGTTTGAATTATTACACTGCGCTAGTCGAAATGATGTGAGATTACAATGATGAAATTGTACCTAGACAAAAAAGCACTGTTAGGATTTATTGTCGCGCTATCTATTTTGATTTTGCTCGGTTATTTTTCTTACAGAAACAATAATCATTTCATAAAATCCAGAGAGTTGAGTTTTCGAGCTACAAAGGTGCTCAATCATATTGAGCAAGCACAAACCAATACGGTACAGCTGGAGGAGATTTTGGCCAAATATCTATTAACAGGCGATAGTTTTTTATTGGAATCTTATGACGAGGCAGTAAAAAGTGCAACGGAACATTATAAAAGACTTTTGGAAATGACCAGGGACAATGCATTGCAGCAAGGAAGAATAGATTCTTTTAGAGTATTTGGTATAAAAAAACTTGAGCTGCATAAAGAAATTATTAACATGTATGCAGCATCAAAACCGAAAGCTGAATCAATGATTAATTCGAGCCCGAACAAAAACTTATCGGTTAAGATTGCAGAATTGTTGTCGAAAATGCGTGATCAAGAAGAGGAATTGTTAAATCAAAGGATGAAGAGGGCAACGATAGAGATTAGCTATTTTCAGACTACTTTTTCTGTGTTGATGATCTCTACTTTTTTGATATTGATTGCTGTTCTTTTAGTGATTAATAGAAGTTTCAGGGCAAGATTAATTGCCGAACAGAAAGCCCAAATTGTAAACGAGGAACTTGAATCGTTCACTTATTCGGTTTCTCATGATTTACGGGCCCCGCTTCGATCTATTCGTGGGTTTACTGAGATATTGCAAGAAGAATATGGCACTACTTTAGGTCAGGAAGGGAATCGATTGCTACACATAGTGATGCGCAATGCGAGCAGAATGGGGCAGTTAATTGATGATCTTCTTGATTTTTCCAGGCTGGGAAAGAGAACTTTAACATATTCTAAAATTCAAGTTGGCCAATTGGTAACCGAAATCATTCAGGAATTGATAGCGCAGACTCATGGGAATGTAAAGTGGGAGATTCAGAAATTGGATGATACGTATGGCGATGCTCGTATGATGAGACAGGTTTGGGAAAATCTTATAAGCAACTCATTAAAGTATTCGAAAAAAGTTGATAAGCCAACAATTGAAATTGGATCCTTTCCAAAACATGGAACTACTGTTTATTACATAAAGGACAATGGAGTTGGGTTTGACATGAAGTACAGTGATAAATTATTTAAAGTGTTTCAGCGACTTCACAACATACAAGAATTTGAAGGGACTGGGGTTGGATTGGCACTGGTACATCGCATAATTTCTAAACACAATGGCGTTATTTGGGCCGAAGCGAAAGTAAATGAAGGTGCAAGTTTTTTCTTTTATATAAAAAACCCTACCGTATAATGACTAACAAACAAGTTGAAATATTATTAATTGAGGACAATATAGATGATGCTGAGTTGGCGATTCGTGCATTAAAGAAACGGAACCTTGCCAACAACTTACTACATATAAGTGATAGTGAAGAAGCATTAGAGTACTTATTTACTGAGGGTAGCAACAACTATCCCAAACTGATCCTTCTTGATTTGAAGATGCCAAAAATTGATGGTATTCAGGTTCTGAGACGGATAAAAAGTGACCCTGAGAAAAAGGTGATTCCTGTAGTAATGCTTACTTCATCAAAGGAAGAAAGAGATATTGTAGAATCCTATAACCTTGGTGTTAATGCGTATATTGTTAAACCAGTTCAATTTGATAAATTTCTTGAAGTGGTGGATCAATTGGGTATGTTCTGGCTTTTGATTAATCAACCACCTAAATGACTGTGATAAAGCTTGACAGGAAATTGAAAATTTTATTTCTGGAGGATATCCTTGAAGATGTCGAGTTAGTTCAGCGTACTTTAAGAAAGGAGGAAATTGATTTTGACATGGTACTGGTGGACAGTAAAGAAGAATTTGTCAATGCCATACGAAATCAATCTTTTGATGTAATTCTTTCTGATCATACACTTGCACAGTTCAACTCTTCTGAAGCGCTTAAGATTTGTCGTAGATTAGGAATATTGGTGCCATTTATTCTGGTTACAGGATCAGTGTCTGAAGAGTTTGCGATCACTCGTATTAAACAAGGCGCGGATGACTATATCCTCAAATCAAGTTTGCAACGTTTGCCCTCTGCAATTATCAATGCGCTAGGTCAGCGAAAACTTCAATCTGAACGCCTTGAGGCAGAGTTGGCACTTAGAAATCAAAACGAGGAACTGATAAAGATCAATGAGGAACTTGACAGTTTTGTTTATAGCGTCTCGCATGATCTTCGCGCTCCATTGCTTTCTTTACTTGGGTTGCTCAATCTATCGAGAATGGATGAAAGGCAGAGAGATCCCATATATGATCAATATTTTGGCATGATGGAGAAGAGTATCAAGAAGCTTGATGGAACGCTAAAGGAAATTCTTGACTACTCGCGTAATGCCCGAACAGAGGTGAGGGCGGTGAGGGTAGATTTGGAGCATTTACTGAAAAAATCCATGCAAAAATTGGACAACATGGATGGATTCGAAGAGATAAGAATATCAATCCTTACCAGGGGGATGGATTTACCTTTTTTTTCTGATGCATATCGAATCTCAACCATTATCGAAAATATCCTGAGCAATGCAATAAAATATAGAGATTCTAAAAAAAAGTGTTCCATTCAAATTCAGTTGAGTGTAACTAGGAGCGAGGCTGTTGTCGAATTTACTGATAATGGTATTGGTATTGATAAAAAAATACTTCCCAATATTTTTAAAATGTTTTATAGAGGAACCGAGCAAAGCGAGGGGGCTGGACTGGGATTATATCTTGTAAAGGAAACTGTCCAAAAAATTGGAGGAAGTATCACTGTAACCTCCCAGCTTGAAGTTGGCTCAACATTCGAATTCAAAATACCTAATATAGTCCCTTCTTAAGTCTTCCTTGTCATTTATTGTTTAAATCCAGTACGGAACCATGCAGTAGGAAACCTCACCTAAAAGACCAAAAAGGTTATGTGCTGCATTGCTGACTTTAAAATCTAGCGCAGCTAACATTTGACACCAAGAATGTTTTAAAACATAGCGGAGGATATGTTAATTCATTAAATCTTTACAATATTGTTGGTCATCAATTCCTAAGTCTTTTTTAATTTTCTGATAAATACTACTTTACCCCATGAAAAAACTAATAGCACTCATTTGCATGATAGCAGCTGGCTCAATGATAACTCAGGCACAGGATCAATACATCTTTCCTTTTGGAGGAGGACAAAACAAATACTTTATAAAAGAAATAATAAAACTTACTGGTAAGGAACGGCCAAAGATCTGTTACCTACCCACAGCGTCTGGAGATAGCGAACAAGGCATTATCCGTTTTTACGATTTGGTTTCTGACTTGTCGGTAGAGCCTCATGTGCAAAAGGTTTGGATCAGTTCTTATAACCAGAAGCAATCTTTTGAAGAAGTATTGCTGAGCATGGATGCCATATATGTAGGAGGTGGTAACACCCTCAATATGATGGCCATCTGGAAGGCACAGGGCATTGATGTGGTATTGAAAAAGGCATTGGAGAAGGGCATTGTGTTGGCTGGCGGTAGCGCAGGATCACTTTGCTGGTTTGAAAACGGCACCACAGACTCAAGACCTGCAGAATTAAGTGTGGTCGAAGGGCTGGGATTTCTTCCTTTTAGCCACAGTCCACATTATCACAGTGAGGAATACAGACAGCCATTGTACCAAAAGAATATCGCCAATGGGATTTTCAAAGCAGGATATGCGATGGATGATTATTCAGGTATCATTTTTAAAAATGGGAAACCATTTAAAGTGGTATCATTAGGTGAGGAGTATAATTGTTACTTTGTGTCAATCAAAGGAGGTAAGGTAGTAGAGGAGAAGTTGAAAGCTGAATTACTTAAATAACATCGTGATATCCCGTAGAAAATTTATACAACAATCATTGACTGTATCTGCCGGAGCTGCGCTCATGGGTCACAGGAGCGTGAATAAGGAATGGCGGAGTGCCCCTGGATTTATCACTTTTGATTTGCATGCGCATCCTGGTCAGTTTTACCGCAAGGGAATGAGCGGATTTGCTGGTGACGCAGGAATAAAAAGGACAGTAAATGAAATGAATGAAGGGGGCCTTTCAGGTGCCTTCTTTAGCACCGTGGTGGATACGCTGGTGACCAAAGAGACTGCTACCGGTGTACATCCCGTACGCAAATTTGAGAAAGGCGAAGCATGGAAAGAATACAAGAGACAGATTGAAGAGTTGAAATATTTGTGCAAAGAATTGCCTGTACACCAGGCTACCACACTAGCTGAGTTAACGAACCCATCGCGTACCAAAGTAGCTGCATATTTTGCTTGTGAAGGGGGGGATTTTTTGGAGAGTGAAAGCCAACTGGATGAAGTGTATGCGGATGGAGTACGTTGTATTCAATTGGTACATTATGCACCCAGCCCATTGGGGGATTTGCAGACTTCAGAACCTCAACACAACGGACTTTCTGAATTGGGAAAGGCGGTAGTGCGCAAAATGAACCGGTTGGGAATGGTGATTGATGTGGCACATGCCTCGTACAAGACCGTGCTGGATGTGGCTGCTATCACCAATCAACCGCTGATCCTTTCGCATAGCATATTGAAACTCTCTGAAGACAGACCCAATGCCATTCGTGCCGTTACCAACGAACATGCGAAGATCATCAAGTCTACCAGAGGCGTAATAGGCGCATGGCCTTCTGGTTTTAACTCCAGCTTTGACGATTACATAGACAACATTATGCATTTGATCAATGTGTTAGGTGTTGATTATGTAGGGTTAGGCACAGACATGGACTGCAACAATAAGTCAGTACTCAATAGCTACTTACAACTACCCAAATGGATGAAAGCCCTTAAAGATAAAGGTCTCATTGACGAGGAAGTGAAGAAAATTGCGGGTGGTAATGCAGTAAGGGTTTTAGAAAGAGTGTTGAAGTAATATTGGATATCCGAGGCAATCATCGGATATCCAATACTAATACTTACCATCCAATGCCATAATCCTCCCCATGATTGCTTGATCCTCCCCAGAAACTACCGTGTTTCCAATCAAAGAAGATCGCATTGATAGGGCCGGAGGTTCTTTCCTCATAGGAGAGGTGATAACCCATTTTACTCAAGTCCCTTCTTGTCCAATAAGGCGTTGCTGAATTTAAAACCAACATGCCGTCTTTGCGCTCATGATCGCCAAAGCTGGAATACATTTGATATGTTTTGAACATAGCGGATTCAGCTGACTCCTGTACATTCATTCCAAACTCTACGATATTTAAAAAGAACTGCATAAGATTTTGATCCTGTTCATCACCTGCCTGCTTTGCAAATGAAAGAAAGGGCTTACCATCCTTTAATGCCATGCTGGGGGTTAATGTTACACGTGGTCTCTTGCCGGGCTCCACCACATTAAATGGATTTTCTTTCGGGTCAGTAACAAACGACTGCATGCGCTGACTCATGCCTACTCCAGTGTTGCCTGCAATTACTGCGGGTACCCACCCGCCACTCGGAGTGATCGATACTACCCAGCCTTCTGCATCTGCCGCCTCTACAGAGGTAGTACCTGCAGTAAAGTCTTTTAGGTATTGCTCATCCAGCACAGGTATTTTGGTGGTGGGGTTGTTCAAGGAAGAATGGCTTTTTCCCCATTCGTTAAGAATATCCAGGTAAGGGTTTTTCTTTCCTTCAAATGGATACGGGTCACCGGGACCAATGTTGGGATCATTTTTATCTGGGTTGATCAATTTCATTCGTTCTTTCGCATATGCTTTCGACAGCAAACCAGCCATTGGTTCTTCAGGGGCAAAGGCAGGATCGCCATAATAAAAATCACGATCGGCAAATGCCAGGTTCATGGCCTGATAGAGAGTGTGGATATATCTTGTTGAATTGTATCCCATACTTTTCAAATCAAAATTTTCCAGGATGTTTAGTGTTTGCAACATGACCGGGCCCTGTGTCCATTGTTGGAGTTTGTATACCTCAATGCCTCTGTAAGTAGTCATCATAGGTTCCTCAATTTTCACCTTCCAGTTGGCGAGATCTGCTTCAGTAAATAAGCCACCTTGCTCTCTGGCACCTCTTACAATTTCTTTGGCGATATCTCCTTTATAAAAGCGATCATAAGCTGCATAAATGGCTTCCTTCCGGCTCTTCTTTTTCTTTAGTGCTTCTTGTTCTGCTTCTACCAACTTGGTGAGCGTAGCCAATAAATCTTTCTGAACAAATATTTCACCCGCCTCTGGTGCTTCTCTTTCTTCCCCCAGGTGTGGAAGGAATACTTTTTTTGAATAGGGCCATTCTTTGATTTTATCCTTTCCGCTCTCTATGGAGTTGGCGGTTTGCGCTTCTATGGGATAACCTGCCGCCAGTTCCATAGCAGGAGCAAGCACTTCTTTTAAGCTCATGGTACCATACTCTGCCAGCATGGTAAGAAGTCCACCTGGAGTGCCGGGTGTAGTAGCCGCCAGCGCACCAAATTGAGGTGGGTATTTCATACCCTTTTCTTTAAAGAATTCGGCTGTAGCACCCGTGGGAGCTACGCCCAACGCATTGATGGCAATTACTTTTTTGGTCTTTGGATTATAAATAAGCGCCTGAGTTTCGCCTCCCCAGCTCAATACATCCCACATAGTGGCAGTAGCTGCGAGCATCGTGCATGCCGCATCAACTGCATTTCCTCCTTTTTGGAAAGTAATGGCACCAGCTGTGGCAGCCAGAGGCTTACCGGTAATGGCCATCCAATTTTTACCATGTAATACAGGTTTTTGTGTTCTTTGGGCCAGCAATGTGCTGCTGACAAGTACTGCGACCAGGAATAGACTAATTTTTTGCATGAGATTGATTTTGTGCCACTAAATATAGTATTGAGTTATTATGAATCAAAGAATTAAAGTTCTGAGGGGTGTGTTGTATGGATGATCAATTGAATAACCACTCTTCATTCTAATTTTGGTGATTCTAATTGAATAGCCGTAACTTTGCAGTAATTATAAATCAGGTGACTCAGGCCCAAACCATTACACAGTATCATCCCATGCTTCGCAGCATTGCAATAGGTATGGTAAAAAGCAAAGCGGACGCAGAAGATATCGTTCAAGACACATTTTTGAAGTGGCTTTCTATCGAAAAAGAGAAGATAAATAACACCCAGGCTTACTTGATAAAGTCAGTCACTAATAACTGCATTAATCACCTTCAGGCTTTAAAACGCAAGAAGTTAGAATATCTGGATCAAATTAATTTACCAGAGTTGCTTACTAAGTTTAGGGAGTTGGATATGAGCCAAATTGACCTTAATGCCAATATACAGACCGCTTTAAAGGTGATTCATAATAAACTGGAACCCCTTGAACGGGCCGTATTCGTACTGCGCGAGGTATTCAATTTTGACTATGAAGCCTTACAGGAGGTCTTAGAGAAGAAAAAGGATCACTGCCGACAACTTTTTAGCCGTGCCAAAAAGAAATTGGCACAAGAATCATTAAAAATGAATGTGGATTGGCCTGCAAAGCCGCTATGGGTCGAAAACTTTACAAAAGCCTGTGAAATGGGCTTTTCGAATGATTTAATCAAGTCACTAACAAGTGGCTTAAATCCGGCATAACTTCCGCTGGAATATTTTTTCTATAATCTGTCACAAATTCACTGCTTATTTGTCTTCTATTATAGAGCCCCAAACTAGGCTTTATGCATATACATTAAACCAAGAACCTAAATTAAATGAAAGTAATACTTATCTTTTTTATTGCTCACTGGTACCTATCTCTGTTTTTTCAAACCTTCTTCTTGCATAGGTATGCCTCACACAAGGCATTTACTATGAATAAAACCACGGAGAAGATATTCTTTATATTGACCTGGATATTCCAGGGATCCAACTATTTAAGCCCTTTTGGATATGGTGTGATGCACCGAATGCACCATGCATATGCCGATACAGAAGACGATCCTCATTCACCAAAATATGATGAAAGCATCTGGAAGATGATGTGGAAAACAAAGACCATCTATTCTTCCATTGCCAATGGTAAAATGGTGCCCGAAAAGCGATTTACAGAAGGAGTACCCCAGTGGGATGCCTTTGATAAATTCGCAAGATCATGGCCTTCCAGGTTGTTTTGGGGAGCCTTATACGTAGGCATGTACGTTATGTTTGCTGAATACTGGTGGTTATGGCTGTTATTGCCTTTGCAGTTTTTGTTTAGCCCTATTCACGGAGCCATTATCAACTGGTTTGCCCATAAGTATGGATACCGCAATTTTGAAGTAGGGGACACCTCCCGTAACTTCCTACCGGTAGACTTCCTGATGATGGGGGAGAGTTATCACAACAACCACCATAAGTATGGAACAAGGGCCAATTTCGGAGGTATCCGCTGGCATGAGATAGACCCTACCTACCAGGTAATCCGGGTGCTCGACAAACTCAACATTATTAAGATAGCCAAACAAGTAGAATTAAAGATGGAAAGAGTAGACAAAGCGGCCTAATGGCTGGTTTACCAACCTGTCGATGATCGGATAAGTGGATTGGCTGAGTGGATGGCACTGCTTAACAGCGCATCATATCTATGACGAGAAATTGCGTAAAATTTAGGATTTGAATTAAATCTTGTACATTGCGTGATTAATTAACAATTATATTACTAATGAAACAAGGAACAGTAAAGTTTTTCAATCAAACCAAAGGGTTTGGTTTCGTACGGGAAGAGGAATCGGAGCAGGAGTATTTCGTACACGTAACCGGCCTTATTGATGAAGTTCGTGAGAACGACAAAATTACCTTCGAATTGAAAGAAGGTAAAAAGGGCTTAAATGCCGTCAATGTACGATTAGCGGAGTAATCAACTTATGAGTGCATATAAAGCCCTCCGAATAATCGGAGGGCTTTTTTTTGAAATACAGTTTGACTATTTTTTTGAATAAAGAACCCCAATCGGTAAGTGAAATTTGAAGAGTTTAACCTAAGCTCCTCGTTATTGGACGGGCTTAGTGCCATGGGTTTTACCCAACCCACCCCCGTACAAGAGCAGGCCATCCCCATTATATTGGAAGGCAAAGATATTGTAGCCTCCGCACAGACAGGTACAGGAAAAACAGCAGCATTCCTTCTTCCTATCCTTGACAAAATTTCCAGAGAAGAAGATTCACCACACATCAATACCCTGGTGCTTGTACCCACCAGAGAGCTGGCATTACAAATCGACCAGCAGGTAGAGGGTTTTGGCTACTTTGTAGGGGTCAGTTCCATATCCGTGTATGGTGGAGGCAGCGGCCCTGCCTGGGACCAGCAGCGCAAGGCGTTGGAGTCGGGCGCAGACATCATCATTGCAACACCCGGAAGATTGATCGCACACCTGGCATCTGGGGTAGTGAACTTCGATCACCTTCAGCATTTAGTACTGGACGAGGCAGACCGCATGTTGGACATGGGCTTTTATGAAGACCTCATTAAGATTGTAAGTCATTTGCCTAAGAACCGGCAAACACTGATGTTCTCGGCTACCATGCCACCACGGATAAGGACGTTGGCCAACAAAATTTTGATCAATCCAGAGCAGATATCGATTTCCATTTCGAAACCAGCGGAAGGTATATTGCAACAAGCGTACATGGTGTACGATACCCAAAAATTGGAACTGCTTACCTATCTGTTAAAACATGATAGCTACAACAGTATCCTCATATTCGCCTCTACCAAAGACAACGTAAAAAAGCTGGAGGTGGTGCTGAGGAAAAACGGGATTACGGTAAAAGCATTTCATTCCGATCTGGAGCAGCAGGATCGGGAGCAGATCATGCGCGAGTTTAAAAGCAAAAAGATTTCTACCATCATTGGTACCGATATTTTATCAAGGGGTATTGATGTGGATGGAATTGATTTGGTGATCAACTACGATGCGCCACCCGATCCGGAAGATTATATCCATCGCATTGGTCGTACTGCCCGTGCCACAAAGACAGGTACAGCGATCACTTTCGTCAATGAGAAGGACCAGCAAAAGTTTGCAAGCATCGAAAGATTAATAGGCCGGGAGATACCCAAAGAAGTCCCGCCCATGGATTTGGGAGAAACGCCAACATACAATCCGAGCGCGAAGAGCAAACCAAAATTCGCAGGACGAAGACCTCCTTTTAGAGACCAAAAGGGTAGAAGGCCCCCCAAGAAGAAGTAGCTGATCAGCAAAGCATCAGGCTTTAAAAATCAAATATTGTATGAACATGCAGATTGCCCTTCCTATGGGTGAGCACCCATATACCCGAGTGTGATTGCTTGGATGCCGGAGCATGCCGGCAATGACACCCAACCATGAATACTGGTATGCATAGGAATGTCAGTAGGTATACCTGAGCAAGACTATCCATAGGCAGGAGCAAGCAGGTAGCAATGCATGTGCATGAGAATAAAGATGACAGGACATGCGGGTTGCATCGCCCGAGCATGAAAGTTTGTGCCCGTGAGGGAAGGGGTAGGTATACCCGAGTAGGGAGGTGGCCGTACCCACGCAGGGGGTCTCGTATGAATGAGTTTATAGGTAGTAGTCATGCGCTTGGGGGTGACCATGCGATTACCATGAGGTAGGGTAGTAACTCCTGGCAGAGTTCCATTGAACAGACTCGGGAAATCAATTATAAAATACTTTAAAAGTTTTTTCTTATTTACAAAACCTTACTATAAGGTTTTTCCGTTCAATAGATATGTATAACAATTTAATAACAATGTTATGTCTCATGTGAAAAATGTAGTGAGCTACTCAAGGTTAGTAGACATCTGTACCGGGCCTGCCTGCGGTACGGAGGTAGGTATAACCATGGTCGCCAAACCCTCCAGCTTAGCGCAATAAGATCTTTGCTCAAGGCAGCACAAAGTTCATTGTAGGATTTTTCACAAAAGAGCAATGCTTTCAATGGCATTACCAACGAAAGAGCAGAGGCGTTTTCCAAAGTCACTCCTTTAGCAAGCCAGATCATCAGGACGCTTCAGGCGTTGCAAGTTTCTGTGGAAACTTTGGCGAATGCAATGTATTACTCTCGGCTGATAGCAGGACGTTTGGCTAAGAACCGATTGCCGGTGCCTAGTGAAGACAATGAAGAGGAAAAAGTAAAAACCCGTTCTTCCACACAACAAAGTTATGTGGCTCGTGTCTACCACTTTCACCAACTGGTGCTTATGGTGAAGGAGTTTCCTTTTTATGTAGCCCACGAAACCCATTTGCAGATTCCAGCTTTGAGGCAGACTGCTGCTCATCTTGCCAGACTGAACAGCACATGGTTTAAAGCCAAGGTAGCTCTTAACAATGCAAGGATGCACCGGAACCGATTGTTGTACAAAGGTATCGATGCTATAACGCAAAATGCTTTTGCCGTGAAAAGTTATGTGAAAGTAGTGTTTGGGCCGCGCAGTGCTGAGGCGGCTCTATTGACAACAGTAAGTTTCACCAAACCCAAAGTGTTATGAAAAAGTGTTGGTCAAATTAAAAGCCTCTGTTCCCGATAGCTACTGGACTGCATAGGCTTTTTTATTTAAGCCACTTCAAAACAGCCCATTCTCATTGGGAGAATCCTTATCAATAACCTGCCCCAAATCCCAAAGTTCTGTAATTTTCCCATCCTCAATCCTAAAAATGTGCACCACAGCGATCTCCATTTCATCTTTCACCACATGTGAATGAGTGATTACCGTATTGCCATCTTCATAGGTGTTTTTTATAGTGATCGACTTGTTGGGGCTGGTGTCGTGTGCCTCTTGCATGGCGGCCATTAAAGATTCCCGATCCCCCTTGAAGTATTGGTTGTGATGGATGAATTCGCTGGCGACAAATTGAAGATAAGCTTCTTTTACCTTACCCATTCCAGCCATTTTAAGGAATGATTGAGCGATTTCTTTTTTAGTCATTTGCACTTATTTTCCATAAGTAAGTAAAACTGTACCGCTTTTGAAAATCCTTGAGTTAACGAGCTTTAAGTTAAGCTGATTGGTAAGTCCCTTGAAAATGGGAGTACCCTCGCCAATGGCCACAGGATCAATCATGAATTGAAATTGATCAACGAGCCCGGCTTCTGCAAGTTGGGTAAGGATGGAACCGCTCCCAAGCAGTGTAATGTTCGTTTTCTTTTTTAAGGATGAGATTTTATCCAGCCAATTCTTATTTAGAACTTCTGTGTTCTTCCATTGAGGTGATTTAAGAGAGGAGGAGATTACTAGCTTTTTGGCTTTGTTCATTCCTTCAGCTACTTTCGGAAACATTTCTTTTGCCCGGGGAGAGGGCCAGAAGCTGGCCATCATTTCATAGGTGGTTCTGCCAAAGAGCAAGGTGCTATCCGATGCAAGACTTTCTTCTGAATACTTTTCCCCCTCCTTATCATGGTGGTGCCAACTGGTGTCTTCTGAGAAACCTTTGTAATAACCATCAAGAGTAATAAATGTAAATGTGGATAATGTTGGCATATACTATATTTATCAAAGTTGTTTTTTCGACATCCTATTTTGGCGGGTAATCATGGCATATTAGAGGGCTAAGTAGGTTATGGCTTCAGTATGGAATTTAAGTAAATTCATTTTTGTGGGTTTGAGTTCTCTTTTCATTGGCTATGTTACCAATTGGGTTATTCAACAATTTCAATATCCACATTTTTTTCTTTTACCAAAGCGATTACCTCTTTTGCATTCACCTTACCGGTTTCAGATTCCACCCTCAGGATTTTGTCACAATCTTCCAGGTCGAAATTAAACTGGTAGGAGGGAAACGTGATTTTAAGTAGCTTAATAATTGCTGAAGCAGATTCAGGGTCATTCACATTGGTTTTAAAAATTTCAATGGCCGTAATATCAACTGGTTTCATTCGAATTAGGTATCAAATATTTGCAATTCAATTTTTATATACGCGATCGAAAAGTTTATGGTTTAAATGAGAGCCCTTTATTATTTAAAGCTTTTTTTAGCTTAGGTATTGTGCTTGGCCCCATACCGTGAAGGTTAAGAATTTCCTTTTCACTCCATGTAGCCAGGTCTTCCACTGTCTTAATACGCTCTCTTTCTAAGGCTCGTCTTGCAGGTCCACTAATTAAAGCCAGAAAACTGTCTTTTGGTTTACGTTCCTTTTCACAAACTGGACAGGTGGGACAGTCACTGCTTTTGTAGAATTGATGTTCCTTTTTACAAGTCTTTAATGTTCCTTTTGGAGCCATTGTTTTTTAATTGGTTTTGTTTCTTACAATGCCTGCTGACTACTATGAGCATTTTATGATATTATTTTTTATGCGGTTCGTAATAGAGGATAACTGCACCATTGGAAAAGGTTTTGGTTTTTATGAGTTTAAGAACAGTCATGTCGTTTATGTTTTCAAAAAGTAGCAGACCTGTTCCTGCTATAACCGGATGAATACAAAGTTGGAATTCATCAATGAGATTAAGTTTTATTAGTTGTATAATTAAACTCCGACTGCCAACTAAAATGTCTTTACTCCCACCATTGTGAGATTGTTTGAGTGTTAAAACTGCTTCTTCAATAGGTTGATTTGACAATTTAGCACTATCCCATTCCGTGCTTTTAAGTGTATTGGAAAAGACTATTTTTGGGATTTTGTCTATCTCCATAGCAAAGTCGTCCATTGATTTTTCACCAGAAGGGTTTTTTATCAGCGTTTGCCAAAATTGCATAAGTTGATAGGTTATTCTCCCATATAGAATAGTGTCTGCGTTACCTATTAGGTCAGCGTAATGTTGATGTATTTCTTCATCGGGCAGGCCTGCTGTATGATCGCAAACCCCGTCAATTGTCATATTGATGGCAGCAATGATCTTTTTCATATTTTATCTTGTGGCTTAGTTTGGGTTCGTTTTATACACAATTCATGATTTCTTTTGCGTGAACTTGCTTTTAAACTATTTAAGCATTGTAGGGAACGCCTCTATATCTCTGCTTTGAGCAACTCATCCAGGTTTTTGAAAATGCTGATTAATCCATCCCCCATACCACTTTTGACCATCGCATCTCTGTCATCCACAGAGCGACAGATATCCTGAATGGTTAGTTTTGTTCTACTCCCACTCAATTCAATAAATTCATAGATTTCTAATATTGCACGACCAGGAATTGGGAGTTCTTCCAGTTCTGATGTAATGACAATTCTATTGGGAGCACTCATTTCATGCACTACACCTTTAAAAGTGCAGAGCGTATTGCCTTCTCTATCTGTATGACGGTATCGGTAAGCTTTGCCTTCTTCATATTCCTTTAGTAAGAATTGCATGTTTATTCCCTTAGGAGCAAAGAACTGCAACAAAATATTGGGATCGCTAAATGCTTTGTAGACTAATTCTCCTGGTGCATCAAACTCGCGATGAATGAACAGTTCTTGCTTGCCTGGTTCTGCTATGATTTCAGTTTTCATCATTGGATGATAGATTAGATAGATGCGTATATCTTTTTAAGTTGAACAGATAGTCTGGTTTCTACTTTTCTTCTTTGTCAAGGAAGGATTTAATTAATGGCAGAGTGGCAAGCTCCGCAGCTTTAAAATGGGTTGTTAATGTTGTTACTTCTCCAATGTACGCTCCATGCCCCCCTGGAAGGATGGCCAGGTCAGCATGAGGTAGCTGCCTGCTTAATTCAATAGCATGCTCTGGGGTGATCACGTCCTTATCACCAATGATGATCAATGCAGGTGCCTGGATAGATTTGATTAGTTCATCAGGGATGTCTTTGAAATTGACCATCCTATTTGCATCTCTGTCATGCATAGTTTGCAACCCACTCGTGTCTGGTGCTACTTGTTTGTATGCTGTCTTAAGCTGCTCTGGCATATTATCCAAAGTAGCTTGTTCCATGAATCCCCAAAACCATTCAGGAACCCCACTGCGTTTGGCAAGTGCTGAACCTAATATAATTTTATTGACCATCTCAGGGTAGCGAATGGCTATTTGCAAAGTGGTTGTTCCTCCATTACTAAAGCCGAAGAAATCTGCTTTGTCGATATTTAGATTTTTAAGAAGTGTTGCAATGTCGTCTGCATCCTGCTCAAATGACAAGTCCTTGTTCCTGTCGTTGGTCCGGCCATGTGCCTGCAGCTCCATGGCAACTACTTGTCTACTTTTTGCAAACAATGGGATTACCTCCTCAAAATTAGACTGAATGGTGGAGCCTCCTCCGTGGATGAGTACGAGGGGTTTACCCTGACCATAAATTTCGTAGTACATCCTTAATCCATTCACATCTGAATAACCACGTTTAAAATCTAAAGTATTCATTGCTTCGGGTTTTGGTTGGCTGTCCTTTTCAGTGGGTTGTGTATTGTTGCGGCATGAAGTCCAAGCAAAAACAGTAACGATTGCACATACTATTGTTCTTTTCATTCTCATATTCTGGCGCCAGGTGAATGCTGCCCTAAATGATTCGCCAGTCTTTCCAAATTCTGTTTCAGTCCTACATCCGCTTTGAACGCTCTTATGGTTTCCTCCATGGTTGGGATAGAATCAAATACATTTTGCCAGACAACTTTTGTATGGTCTCCTTCGGGATAGAGCTGTACGATGATGGTGAATTTTGGATGTTGCCTGTGCTCCATTACCAGCTTTTCAAGCGGTTTCACTTCTATGTAGTAGTAGAAATTCACAAAATCTGTACCATCGGGTCCGTGCATGGTGAAGTCCCAAATTCCACCTTCGCGAACCTCCATTTTTCGAATTGTATTAGTAAAACCTTCAGGACCCCACCAGTCTTTGATGTATTCCGGAGTAGTTAAAACTTTCCACAGCAAATCAACTGGGGCGTTAAAGGTCCTTGTCATGCTGAGGGATCTTTTGCTGATGTCTTCCATTATTTCTTTTCGCTGCAATTAAACATCCATTGCACTCCAAATTTATCTGCACAACTTCCATAGTAATCACCCCAAAACATGTCTTGTAAATCCATTGTTACCTGTCCACCAGCTGAAAGTGCATCGAAGAGTTGTTTGGTCTCTTTGCGGGTATCTGGCATCAGGTTGATGTGAACATTATTTCCTTTTTTGAGTTTAAAACCCATGCTTTCGGGCGCATCAGTTCCCATGAGGTTGTGTCCTCCTAGAATACGGAGCTCTACGTGCATGACAAGATTCTTATCTTCTTTTGCCAGGGGAGGCATACCCTCCTGAGGAGGTGCATCACCCATGCGCATGATACCCTGACCAAAGAACTCTCCTCCGAATACCGATTTATAAAAGTTGAAAGCTTCCTCCGTGTTGCGATCGAAGTTTAAATAAGTACTTACGCTTGCCATATTAATTGAGTTTAGAAGTAAAATAATATATAAAAATCCACTTTTGTTGTCAATTTAAGAGAGTGTAATGCAGACAATTATAAGTGCTGATTGCGACAGTAACGAAAATTGGATAACAAGGGTTTTGAAATCAGCCTACTAACAAACTTTTGTAATGATCTCTGTTACTATAAGCAAGAAATAAACTGGTTAAAAGCAAGAATAAAGCGATTGGCAGCCCCTCAGGGGCGAGAAAGATGTGCACCGATACGATGTTTATTACTATAGGGAAAATGATTATCACTGCCAAAGGAACAAACCTGCCTGCGATAAAAGCAATACCGCATACCAATTCAGTAAACTTAATCAAAGGCATTAAATACCCCGAAGCATTCAGGCCATCATTAAAAGTTTTCAAATCGCCTGTTAACTCCGGTTGAGGAATCCAACTGAAGAAATAGGCCAATGAACCGAACACAAATAGCATTCCTAAAAGGGTGCGTACAATGATGATTGCAATTTTCATAATTACTATTGTTTATGCGTTGAGTTTGGCCAGCAGGTCATCTAATCTTTCCATGGTGGAAGTGAGACCTTCTTTCATACCCATTTGGATAACGGATTCCAAATCGGCAAGGGAGTTATAGGTCACCGTGGTTTCTACCAAAGCATTACTTCCTTCATCTGAAAACACTACATGCCATTGAGCTTGAGGTAGGCCTGTATTTATATTACCGTCACTGTCACAAAAAGCATCCAGTCCATCGTAGTAATCTATAGGTTTAATTTTGGTGTATCCCATCCAACCCCAGTACTCTTTTCCATCTGGCTCCACCATGGCATAGTGCCAATGGCCACCTTCACTGAAATCCATTGATTTAGTTTTAGTGGTGAGGGGGCGAGGGGCAAACCATTGATCGAGCAGCTCGCTTTTGGTGTAGCAATCCCACACCAATTGGCGATTGCTGGCAAACTCTCTTTTAACTGTAATTGTATTCTTCTCTTTGTCTACAATGAAGTCGAATTTGTTTTTCATCGTTTTACTTTTTAGGGGTTAATAATATTTCATCCAGCCCTTCCAGCGCAATGCTGAATCCTTCCTTGAAGCCCATTTCAATTAGTTTTTCCAGATCTGATTTCGAGTTGCACTGAATGACAATATCTACGAGCGTGGATTTTCCCTTTGATATAAAATTTAAGTTCCACGCTGCGCAAGGCATTTTACGATTGATCTTACCTTCCTTGTCACAGAATCCGTCCATGTATTTAAAGTTGGTTTTTGGGGTAATGCTCTTAAAATTGGCCAATGCCCAATGTTCATCTCCTTCCGGTCCATGCATGGCATACAGCCAGTTTCCTCCAACTTTGAATTCCATGGATTTTGTTTTGACCTGATAGGGTTTTGGTGCCCACCATTGGTCAAGCAATTCCGGTTTGGTAAATAGATCCCATACGGTGGTGGCGGAGGCTGCCAACTCTTTTTTAACTCTTATTGTCTGGGTTGCTTTGTCCACGGCAAAGTCAAATGTTAGGTTGCTTTTCATTATTTTATAGGGGTTTATTTTTCTTTCTTTTGAATTTTAGCTAGTAAATTGTCGAGGTTGTTGAAGCGATCTTCCCACATCTTTCTGAACTGCTCTAACCAATTGTCGATTTCTTTCATATTGTCAACCTTAAGTTCATAGAATATCTCGCGTCCTTTTTGAGTAGATTCAATGAGGTCGCATTCATTCAGAATTTGCATGTGTTTGGATATGGTGGGGCGGGCTACATCAAAATTACTGGCAATGGCACCAGCCGTCATGGTCTGGGCTGCAAGCAACATCAAAATGGCCCTTCGTGTAGGATCAGCAATGGCCTGGAAAGGATCTCTTCTTAGTTTCATGGGTATGGCATTAATGATTGGATAAACTCCTTGACCTGGTTATCAATATGTAGCTATTTGACTACAATTATATATGTAGCTATTTAACTACACAAATATTTTCGCACAAAGTTTTGAGAATTACTTTTAATATCTTGATTAACAATCGCTTAAGAAGTATCAAAATGCGCTGAAATCCTTAAGTACAGCTTGATGCTGAGCAGGTGATATCAATTGATAGGACGAAAGACTTTGCTTCAGTTGACCGTTCAGGTGTTGACGGCCAGTGTCCTGTTTTTAGCATTACGCCATTCACGTAAATACTTATTTGATTTAGCCGATATCCTTTTAAGTTTAATGACTCATTAACCCCAAACTATGAAATATTTAAACTTTTTGCTCTCCCTGTTATTGATAGGGCTAGCTGCTTGTAACCCCTCTAAAAGCTCAGATACCCCGCTCACTGAGGCGGAGCTTATTGAAAAGGCCAAAGGAATTCACGAACGGGTGATTACAATGGACACCCACAATGATATCAATGCAAACAACTTCACACCAGAAGTAAACTACACCCAAAGGCTTTCTTCACAGGTGAACATACCCAAGATGGAAGAAGGTGGTCTGGATGTCTCCTGGATGATTGTATACACCGGACAAGGCGACCTGACTCCCGAAGGATATGCCAAAGCTTATGCCAATGCGGATGAAAAGTTCAAAGCCATTCACCGCCTGTGCGAAGAAATAGCCCCCGACAAGATTGGGTTGGCACTCACCTCAGATGATGTCAGAAGCATCGTTGCATCTGGCAGAAAGGTGGCCATGATAGGCGTGGAGAACGGCTATCCTATAGGCACAGATATTTCTAGAGTAAAAGAATTTTACGATCGTGGTGCACGGTATATGTCTGTGGCACACAATGGTCATAGCCAATTGGGCGATTCCAATACAGGGGAAGAAGACAGTGTGTGGTTGCACCATGGGCTGAGCGATCTTGGAAAGGAAGTGATCAAAGAAATGAATAAATGGGGCATTATGGTGGACCTCTCTCACCCATCAAAGGAATCCAATATGCAAGCCATAAAATTGTCCAGAGCCCCTGTGATTGCATCTCACTCTTCGGCCAGGGCATTGAATGATGTGAGCCGCAATCTCGATGATGAGCAACTGATGATGATCAAAGAAAATGGTGGAGTAGTGCAAACAGTAGCTTTCAAAAGCTATGTAAACTCGGAAAAGGATAAAGCCTATAGCGATAAATCTCAAGCGATAATCAAAGAAGTGGCTGCTGCGGAAGGTTTTGAAATGGTGGAGCGCTCCGCCATGCGTACGATGTCGGACGAAGCACGTGTAAAATATTTTAAGGATTACATGGCCGTTAGGGAAAAAGCCAAGCCCAGAATTGAGGCTGAAGTAAATCCGGTCGCTCCACCTGTAAATGTTTCAGACTTTGTGGATCACATCGATTATCTGGTGAATAAAATAGGAGTAGATCACGTAGGTATAAGCTCTGACTTTGATGGTGGAGGAGGAGTAGACGGTTGGAATGACGCCTCCGAGACTTTTAATGTAACGCTGGAGTTGGTTAGGAGAGGCTACACTGAAGAGGAGATTGGAAAAATTTGGAGCGGTAACTTGTTACGTGTATTGGACGAAGTACAAGCGGTTGCGAAAAAGATTCAGGCAGAGGGATAATTCAACTGCTTATTAATAAAATAGAAAGGGTTGTCGGAATGGCAACCCTTTTTTTGTTACTTCCTCACCCGCAAGTCACGCGTGAGCCCCTGCTTCCGTCCGCACTACCCGCGCGCCAGTTGCCAAACAACAACAAATGAGAATAGACAACTTACTTCCCGATACAGAACTTACTAAAAATATTATCCAGTAAATCGTCTGTAGTAATGCTACCAGTAATCTCGCCCAGGTAGTGCAATGATTGCCGGATGTCCATGGCCAGGAAGTCACCCGTTACACCCTGATCCATTCCCTCCAATACACGTGTCAGTGATTCATTGGTTTGCAGTAGGTTTTGATAATGCCGCAGGTTGGTCACCATCACATCCCCAGATTTTACATTTCCCACCTCGAATAGAGAAAGGATATTTTCCTTTAATACTTCAATGTGCTCCCCACTTTTGGCAGAAATAAAAATAAAACCCTTTGTAGCGAGATTTTCTACCAACTCCCGATCTGCTTTGTCCAGCTTGTTGCCCACCTTGATATAGGGGATGCCAAGTTCAGCCAACGCTTTCATCTCTTTGTCAATTTCTTCCAGGTTGGTGTTAGAAAGGTCCACGAGATAAATGATAAGTGAAGCTTTCTTCATCTTATCATAGGTACGTGCTACGCCCATGGCTTCTATTACATCCGTTGTCTCTCGCAATCCTGCTGTATCGATGAACCTAAAATTAATACCTCCAAGTACTATCTCATCCTCAATACTATCGCGCGTAGTGCCGGCAATGTCGGAGACGATGGCCTTCTCTTCATTGAGTAGTAGGTTGAGTAGGGTAGACTTTCCTGCATTGGGCTTGCCCGCAATTACGGTGGGCACACCATTCTTAATTACATTCCCCTGATCAAAGGATTTGATCAACGAGGTAAGGAATCCTTGTATCTGATAAATGAGTTTTTTCAGGTCACTGCGTTTGGCAAATTCCACATCTTCTTCTCCAAAGTCGAGTTCAAGTTCTATTAAAGAGGCGAAGTGTATCAGTTCTTCACGCAAGTGATTGATTTCTTTGGAAAAGCCACCACGCATCTGATTGAGTGCTGCCTGCCTTGCGTTGTCTGTTTCAGCATTGATAAGATCTGCTACCGCTTCGGCCTGAGCTAGGTCAAAACGACCATGAAGAAAAGCACGCCTGGTAAACTCTCCGGGTGTAGCCAGTCTGGCGCCTTTCTTTAATAAAACTTTGATGATCTCTTTTACAATGAGAGGGGAGCCATGGCAGGAGATTTCAACGGCATTTTCTGTGGTGAAAGATTGTGGTGCGATGAATACCGATACCAACACTTCATCAATGAGGCGCCCCTCATCATGGACAGTGCCAAAATGAAGGGTGTGCGATGCTTGTTGGGTAAGGTCTTTACCTTTGAAAACAATCTGTGTAATAGCGATTGCATCGGTTCCGGAGAGTCGTATCACTGAAATGGCACCTATTCCTTGTGGGGTAGCCAATGCAACAATGGTGTCAGTATGATCTGGAGTAGGCATGTTGGACAAAAATAGGACAGAAGTTTGACACTTGCCGACCTATGCAGCGATTAGGTGACCAATACTTTAGCTAGAAAATAGATTGTTATTAATTTTCGATAGAGATCTCATATTCGCCCCGCACCGTTCTGCCATCAATTGCCAATCCCTCCACCACCACCCGATAAATGCCTTCGAGGTCGGCACTGTAAAACGATATCACCGCACTCCCATTGGAATCGGTCGTAATGTTCGGCTCCCAATGAATGGTAGTTCTTAGATCGGTAGTAGTTGCAGACTTATTTTTAGCGTAAGAAGGGGCTGGAAATGGCTCCACCTTTTGGTATCCTTGTATAGCAATGGTTTGCATATCCGGGTACCGATCACTGACTGTTTCTTTTGCATAAACGCCTGTGTTTTTGGTATAGATAATAATTGCACCATTGGTACCCCGCGTGCCCAGAAGTGAAACAGCACTGGTAATGATCTCCACCCGCTCTACCGTGGAGGTAGGTATAGCAGATATATAATTGGCAATAGAAATTTTGGGATCTCCTCCGAAGGGAACACCATCTACAATCAGCAACGGTTCGGGTGAGGACAAACCTGCACCCATGGTAGAGGAGCCACCGCGTAATCGCACCCTGTATGTATCCTGATTGTTTTCGTCCCATCCATAGGCTACCCTTAAGCCGGGTACCTTTCCCTGCAAGGCCTGAATAAGGTTGCTACCGGTAAAGACCTGCTGTAAGTCTTCACCCTCCACGGTGTAATCTGGTTTGCCATATAGGCTTGCCGATTTAGGATCATAATTTTCTATTCTTGAACCCCTTATCGTTACATCTCTTAACAATCGCGTATCCGCGTCAGGAGTATAATTGGTAATGGGTACCTGAATGGTATTCATATCTTTGATTTGCAGGGGCAAAGGCGGTGGTATAAAATCAATAGTGGGGAAATCACGAGGAAGAAGACTGAATTCCCCGTAGGGCTTCCCTTTTTTCGTAAGTGCCTGAAATCCAAAACTCAACTTATCGCTAAAATTTAAACCAGCTATCTTAAATTCACCCTGCTTATCAGTTTTTACTGGGATGACGGTATTGAATTCGCGTTGCACTACGGAAATATCCGTGGATTGCGGTTTTCCCTTGTCGTCCACAAAGACTCCTGTGAATTGTATACCTCTTTCCACTGGATAATTCACTTCAAAGTCGGCATTGATCGGTCGCACGTTGTCTTTCATTGTAAAATCAAGAATGGTGGACTGCTCCGAAACATTTTTCACAAGTACAGCATCCGTTACTGATACCGATAAATTGGTAACAACCGGCAGACCTTGCTGATTAGTGATTTGAATGCCTAACCTAATTGAGTCTCGGGTGTTATAAATTTTCTTGTTGGCCTTGAAATGTACCAATAGGGAAGTAGTATCCTGCTCCACCTCTTCATCCAACACCTTGTCAGTAACACTTAAGACAGGTAATGGCTTTACAAAGAATGTTTCCGATCCGTAGTTGCGCATCCAATTGGTATAAGCCCGCAAGAAATAATCCCCTTTGGGGGTGGAGTCAGGTAAATCAATGTGTCCGATGGCAGTGGCACTGTCAATCCGTAGGTACTCCCTTGCGATACAAATTTTCTTTTCGTTGATCAGTTCCACGTAGAGTACTTTACTGAGCGAATCCAGCAGCTCATTGTCTTGGTATAACATAGATGCTTTCATCCATATTCTTTCCCCGGGATAGTAATATGGTTTGTCGGTCTGTACATAGGTAAATTCCTGCATACGCCTGTACTTACTCCAACCAGATAGTTTGGGAAATATGCGTACAGAGGCATTGCCTACTTCCACACTGGGAGTGAAGTTAACGGGTAGTAGATCGGCCACACGGGAGGTGCTCATGGCCCCTGAAGTAACGAAATCTATGGAATTGAGCACTACACCATTTTCACTCACTGTAAGTTGTCCCTTGTCTACCTCCAGCCAACTCACCTGAAAAGGCACGTCCTTATAGTATTTTTTAGTTGCATACTCGTTGGTGTAATGAACTTCCAACCTCGGAGGCAGCTTAATGGTATACTCTCCGGGATACTTCCCTTTTTTAACTATGTTTTCGGTGTCAAATTTGATAACGGATTTGTTAAGTTCATTTGTAAATACATCAGTTCGTGACGATGAGGCATATCCTGGTTTTTCTATGTACAAGCGGAACCCCTCCAATTCAGCACGACCTTCTACAAGTGCTTTAAATAGATGGCGCTCTGACCCGTAATAGGTCTCAATGCGATTCTTCCTCCAGGTGATGGCTTGCTTGGTTTCCAGTGGCTCAGCTTCTTCAAATCGGAATTGTCCTACTATCTGATATTTTTCCGAACTGGCGCTGAAATTGGTCATGTAGAAGTAGATTCTGTACCCCAATCCATAGTTGAATATTTCTATTGGTTCCGATGCGGAGGCCTCTATGGAAGTCTTCGAGGAGTTTTCAGAAAAGTTGATCACCCACGGGTTTTGAATCTTACAATTTTCAGAGTTGTTGTTTTCTCCAAGAAAAAACTTCTCAAAACTTTTAAATTTCTTATCCCAATCCTTGTCCCTTTTTCCACTTACCTGCACTTCCTCCATTTCTTCTGGTTTTTGCGTCAGCGCAATATTTCCAGCAGATACGGTGGCACCCTCTGCGACATAAAACCTAATGATGCGCGGACTGTAACCCACGTAACTAAACACGATATCATTAAATCCGGGCTGAAGGTGCTTTAATTCAAAGGCACCATTTTGATCAGCAGAAGTGCCGATAGTAGTATTATTAACAAAGATATTGGCAAAAGGTAAAGGCTCACGAGAGGTGGAGTCAATGGCCACTCCATGGACAATCCCCTTTTCCTGTCCCAGGCAAGCAGAGGTGCTTATTCCCAGCATACCCAGGAGAATATATATTAACCTCAATCTCATTTTAATTCTAACTGTTGGCGACTAATATAATCTGATTTTATGGCAGCTTGCTTACCCAAAAAGTGGTATTTTATTATTGTAAGCACGCAAACCCAATGAAGGTTTTATTTTTTGATATAGCAGTTGTTACTTTTATTGTTCAGTGCTTATACGTATGAACCCATCAGCTGGTTATGCGGCTAATCATTGGGCCTATTAAGCACTAGGGTTGACTTTCCCTTACAATAAATACAGGGATCTCCACACGATGTCGCACCGTGTCTACTGTAGTGCCAAATATCAAATCTTTGATAAAATTGTGGCCGTGGGCTCCCATCACGAGCAAGTCCGCATTGAACTCTTTCACCATAGCAGGGATCCTTCTTTTAGGATTTCCGTAACCTATTTTTATCTCTACCTCATATCCTTTTTCAATCAATTGACTGGCATAATTCTGCAAGGCTGCATTATCCACACTTGATTCCTTGTCGGCAATGGAGCTTCCATATACCATCGCTCCGGCAGTTTCCACCACATGGATGAGCAGGTAACTGGCCATAGTTCCTCCTTGTGCCAAAGCACTTTGTATTGCAGTGGAATCTACACTGGTAAAATCGATTGCAACGGCAATTCGGTTATAAATAGGTTTGTTGATATTTTCCAATGTTACTGCTGTTCCATGCGGTATTCGTGATGCCTTGTCAAGACTTCTTCTGTCGATCAATGGTTTGAATGTAATATAAACGAGAAGGACAGCAGCTGCAATACATACGGGTATCACGGTAACCAAAATTATCCAAGGATCTTCGGCTTCCTTTAACCACCCGGTGACTTCATTGATTACCAGTTGCACATTCAATCCGATAATCACTATTGCGATGGTCCATGCAAGAATTTTTACCCACATCTTATTGGCAAACACCCCCATTTTCACCTTATCACTTGTAAAGTGAATAAGAGGTATAATGGCGAATCCTAACTGCAAACTGAGTATAACCTGACTCAACACCAGCAAGGGGCCTGTTTCCCTTTCACCGTACAAAAGGATGACGATGTATGCAGGGATGATGGCAATTAAGCGGGTAATGAGCCTCCTGAGCCATGGAGCGATCCGAATGTGCAGATAACCCTCCATGACAATTTGCCCTGACAGTGTTCCTGTGATAGTAGAACTTTGACCTGCGGCTAAAAGCGCGACCCCAAATAGGATAGGCGCTAGTTCTGTGCCTAACAATGGCGCCAGCAATTGATGGGCATCCTGTATTTCGGCCACTTCAAACATACCTGCTTTAAAAAAAGTAGAGGCAGCCAGCACGAGGATGGCTGCATTGACAAAAAAGGCTGCGTTGAGGGCAATGGTTGAATCAATCAGATTGTATTTTAATGCTGACCAAATCCCTTTTTCAGTAGAAGAATCAATTCTTCGGGTTTGCACCAATGAGGAGTGGAGGTACAGATTATGTGGCATTACGGTAGCTCCTATAATTCCGATAGCGATATAAAGTGCGGTATCGTTGGGTAAAGAAGGGATAAATCCTATCATTAATTCACTCATGTTGGGTTTTGCCAATATCATTTCCACGAGGAATGCGCCACCAATTACCGCCACCAGCGCTACAATGAAGGCCTCCATTTTGCGCATGCCAAAACTGTGAAGCACCAGGATGAGAAGGGTATCCAACACGGTCAAAGACACCCCCCATATCAATGGAAGTCCAAATAGAAGTTGCAAGCCGATGGCCATTCCGAGTACCTCTGCCAGGTCGGTAGCGGCAATGGCTATCTCGGCCATCAGCCAAAGGGCATAATTTACTCCTGGCCTATATTCTTCACGTGATGCTTGTGCCAAATCGAGCTGACGTACTACACCTAATCTTGCACTCAGGCTCTGCAGCAAAAGCGCCATTAGGTTTGACATTAGCAATACCCAAATCAATGTATATCCAAATTGGCTACCACCTGCAATATCGGTGGCCCAATTGCCCGGATCCATATAGCCAACACTCACTAAATAAGCAGGCCCCATAAATGCCCATAACTTGCGCCAGCCTTTGCGGCTGGATGCCTCTACAGAGGCGTGTACTTCACTTAATGATTTTCTTCCTTCTTCCATGTGCATATCATTCAGTGACTAAAATGTTTTTAGAAACTTCTTTGGAGATAAATGCTTTTTGATTATTTACAATCACTTCCATGGATTCATCATAGGCCTCTTTACTGATTACCTGAATTTTCTTTCCAGGCTTGGCGCCTATCTTTTCCAGGTACTTTAAAAAAGCCGAATCAGAATCTTTCACAGCTACAATGGTTCCTTTGTACCCTTCCTTCACCTGGTCCATCGGCAGTTGAGGTTTAATAGTGATTTTCCCTTTTCCATTTGGGATGGGGTCGCCATGTGGGTCTACGGTAGGATAACCCAAAAATTTGTCCAGCTTTTCAATGAGTTGTGTTGACCTAATGTGTTCGAGTTGCTCCGCAACCTCATGCACCTCATCCCAGGTAAAGTCGAGTTTCTGTACGAGAAATGTTTCCCATAACCTGTGCTTTCGGATTACTTGCAAGGCCTGACTTTTACCCTTGGCCGTGATGTTTACTCCATAATACTTTTTGTAAGAAATCAGACTTTTGGCCGAAAGCTTTTTGATCATGTCTGTGACAGAGGCAGCTTTTGTATTCATTGAGTCTGCCAATGCGTTGGTAAGCACCTCTTTTTCCCCATCTTCAGACAGGTGGTAAATGGCTTTTAGATAGTTCTCTTCAGCGAGGCTCAGTGTCATTCGTATCCAAATCTTTCTTATTCAAAGTTATATATTTAGACTTGTCTAAAAAAATAATTAGATACAATTACTCCCGAATGGCCTGCAAGGATGCCTCAATGGCATACAAAATGTCTTTGTTAGTGCTTTCCTTTTGAATCTTGAGTAGTATTGGCTCAGCTACCTTAGCATCCTTTCCATTCTTGCCCAACAGCACCACCAATTTATAGCGAAGCCCTCCATCATGAATGGTAGTATTCTTCAATCGATTGATCAACGGCTGTATGGCGGGTTTGCCAATCTTTGCAATGGCCTCCTCCGAATTATCATTTTCCATGTAGTTGTAACTCGTCAACATGCTGATCATATAGTCGATGGCTTTCGGATCCCTTGTTTGGATATTACCAAGGACTTTGATGCCATAGGATTGTATCGTGATAAGCTGCTCCTTGTTTTCAAGTGATCGCTTTTCAAACAATGCAACAAGGGTCCTCTCCAAGGCTTCGGGTTTTTCACCCATTTGAACCAGCAATTTCATAATACGTTCCTGCTCTTTAAGATCATTCCCTTTTAATATTTGGTCTGCTTCTTCCATGCTTGGAATAACACCTGGAACGGGGATATCATAAGCAAGACAGAAGTTGATTCGATCCTCCTGTTGGCTGGGGTAGGGTGTCGCTGTGGCGTATTGACTGAATAAATCCTTACAAAGCGCAATCAGTAACTGGAGATCACTCGCTGGGTACCCTCTTTTTGTTTCTTCATTTTGTTGGTCGATCGACTTATTTCCAGATTTGTTTTCTTTCAATCTAAAATTATAGGCAAAGTCATAAAGCTTTTCACCATTCTTATCACCCTGGAAATTTCGGAAGTAAGCTGCAACCCAACGAAGTACTTGCGTTTTTGTGGCAGGATTCTCTTCGGCTTTGTACATACGGTTTAGATAGAGCAAGTGGTTGCTCACACTATGGGCACTCTCTTCGCCCAATTTGCCAGCATACTTTCCGTAGGTGTATATCAATAGCTCCTGGTGCTTACCCAGGCCTTGCATCATTTGGTAAAAAGCCAGGTCATAACTGGTGGGTTGGGGTAATCCTAATTTTTGTGAATTGACCAACCCAAAATACTCATCAATTCTGTTTTTGGAGGTGGGAATATTCGAGGCATCAAATACAGGGTCCAGGTAGCGATACAGCCAGAACTCCACACGGGTTAAGGCAGACAACACAATATTCCATTCTTTGGCGTTCAGGTCGTGGTCTTTGCAGAGAAAGCGAATAATTTCACTCGCACGGTCATCCTTTGACGGTAGTGCTATGCCATCCAATGTCTTTAAGAGAAATTCTCTGTAGCCCAGATGGTCTATTTTGTAGCGTGTGAACGCATACATCACCTCATAATGAAGTTTTCCGCATAGGTTATCGAACGGAGTTTTCATCGCTTCTGTGGCTATTTGATCGATCTTCTCAGCGGAGGAGAGGTCATCTAATAGTAGCTTTATTTCCTTTATTCGCAGCTGGCATATTTCTTCCTCGGATAGTTCAGGTTTTGAGGTTTCCGTTATTACCTTAATGGTAGTGGTGGATCCGGTTGTTCCTTGGGTTGTTGCAGATGTATTATTCGATGGACTCTCAGGAAATAGTGTTTTAATGTTTTTACTCATTTTAATCCTGCCCGAATAGGTACTTAGTATTTCACCGGAAGTCGCATCAATGAGTCGCCCGCTTATATCCACATAAGACTTTAGTTTGGTATAGGTACCGGAAAACAAAGCGTCTATAGGGAGCAATTCTCCTATTCTAATTGCCTCGCTGGGTTTCATCATACCAGACAGCATTAACTCATTCTCTTTAAAAATGGCATCCAGTCGGCTTCGTTCGAAGACCTTAAACTGGCTGGTATTTTCTGACATCTTTCCAATGATGATCTCCGTAAGGTATTCACCAAAGGTATTTTTGTAATCATTGCTTTGTACTGACGAGGTAAATGGGACGATGGCCAGGCGGATGGGCTTTGTAGGCAAGTTTATCTCAGATAGCTTCTCTACCAGGTCATCAACTGCCTTAAGTTGGGTTTTAGATTTTTGCGCCAAAGCCACCTGGCTACACAATGCCAATAACAGAAATATCCTTTTCATAAATAGAGCGACCAGAGGCTAAAGATAAGTTTTCTGTATTTGGCTAGCCTAGCAATTGAGCGATCAATCTTCTGAATTTTTCGGTCTCCCACTCCAGTCCTTCAATAGGGTGGGGATAGAAGTTCTTGTTTATCATTTCCTCCAATAGATTATCCCCATGAACATCTACAACCAGACCTGCCTGATTTTGGATTACCCATGGAGCGAAGCCCTGATTTTGCCAGGTGAGCATAGGCAGTTGATAAGCCATGTACTCATACAATTTAGTGGGTATGGAACCAGCGGTATGCGGGGAAGGTGGATAGTAAATAATGCCAAAGTGCGCCTGGCGAATTTCTATCAGTATTTCTGCGTGAGGGACCAAATTATTGAATCCTATCAAGGAGACCCATGGTTTGTCCTTCAAGATATCAGTCACCTTTTCTCTTATGGCAGGTATTGCACAATAACCAACGATGCGTAGCCGCACCCTGCCATCCACACGATGTAACTTTTGGGCCAAAGCAATGGCCTCAAAAATTCCGGTGCTGGAGGCAATAGTTCCACTGAAAAGGAGATTGATTTGAAGTTGGTTGGGATGACGAATAATGCCTTTTGGAAGCACAGTTTTATTTGCCAGCACCGTGTATCGATCACCTATAAAGGACAGTTCATTTTCGTAGGCTTTCTCAGCTAAAATAAAGTGATGAAATAGGGGAGCAGTGACTCTTTCTTTGAGCCTGACCCATAATGCAAGTGGTCTTCTTACGACCCATGGGAAAGCTTCAGCATAAAGGATATTTCGGTAGTAGTTTTCACGGATATCATACACAATTTTGCAACCAAATAATATTCTGTTTGCAATACTAACTATCAACAACTCATGGGTATTAACAATCAACAGTGATGGTTTTACTTTAATCGTTATAAATAGTATTTTGAAGGGTAGCAACCAGCGCCCGATACTTAACCTTTGCACTGGTTTCAGGCCTATAAATTGAATACCCTTATAAGCAGGTATACTATTTGTGGCCTGCCCTATGACACAAATATTGTAAGTGCTATCGCAAGACAAACTCACTCCCAATTTTTCAAACATGCGAGTGTCATCCAACGGTTTTAAGGTGGAGGCGATAACGATTTTTTGCTGCTTCACAAAGGAGTTAGTTTATCACGAAAATTGTTCTTTTCTGTGTAAGTAGAAAATTACTCATTGAACTATAGAAGTACGCTTATATTTGAACCTAAAGGTTAACAAAATAAGATATAAATGGAATTAAGGCAGCAGATAGAAGCAGCATGGAATGATCGCTCCTTGCTTCAGTCCAAAGAAACTCAAGTAGTAATCCGTGAGGTCATTGATCAATTGGATAAAGGAAATCTGAGGGTGGCCGAGCCTCAGGGTGATGGTTGGAAGGTAAATGAGTGGATAAAGAAGGCAGTGATTTTATATTTTCCGATCCAACAGATGGAAACCATAGAAGTAGGACCCTTTGAATTTCACGATAAGATCGCCCTCAAAAGGAATTATAAAGAGTTGGGAGTGAGGGTAGTGCCTCACGCAATTGCACGGTATGGATCATTTGTAAACAAAGGGGTAATCATGATGCCATCGTATGTGAATATTGGCGCATACGTAGACGAGGGAACGATGGTGGATACCTGGGCAACAGTGGGGAGTTGTGCACAGATCGGAAAGCACGTTCACCTGAGTGGTGGCGTGGGCATTGGAGGCGTTTTGGAGCCAGTGCAGGCTGCCCCGGTGATTATTGAAGATGGCGCATTCATAGGATCACGGTGTATTATCGTTGAAGGTGTGCACGTGGGCAAAGAAGCTGTGCTGGGAGCCAATGTAGTCTTGACGGGAAGTTCTAAAATAATAGATGTGACAGGATCTGAACCAGTAGAGTATAAAGGTATGGTGCCGCCTCGTTCAGTGGTAATACCCGGCTCTATTCCCAAGAAGTTTTCTGCCGGAGAATATCATGTTGCCTGCGCTTTAATTATTGGTACACGGAAGGAGAGTACTGATAAGAAAACCTCGTTAAATGATGCGCTAAGGGAGAATAATGTTCCAGTGTAGTGTTTGGCACATACTTTGAAGGTTTTATGATTAGACCTAATTTTGAGCAATGGACAGACTGTTAATTGGTTTTATTTTATTCCTTGGACTTGCTGCCTTCACTGTTCGTGAAGAGTTTGGGTTTACAGCAATAGAAAATACCAGCTTTGGTCCTGGGGAGGAGATTAATTACCGTGTCAATTTTGGCTTTTTCACTGTAGGAAGTGCTGTTACCAAAGTAGATAAGAAAATATATAAAATTAACTCCAGACCGAGTTATAAAGTGGATGCCTTTGGAGCTACCAGTGGCATGGTGTCCTGGATTACAAAAGTGGATGACCAGTGGGGAGCTTATATAGATACCGCGGCTTTGGTGACCCATGTGAGTTACCGTAAAATTAAGGAAGGAAGGTATAGAAAAGATGAGTTGACCACCTTTGACCACGTTACTAGAAAAGCTGAGGTGAAGGTGAGAAATAAGGAAACGGGGGTGTATGACAATGCGAAAATATATGATACGCCTAATAATGTTCGCGATTTGGTAGGAGGCTTCCTCTATCTGAGGGTAATTGAGTTCGATAAACTACACAAAGGAGATACCGTAACCATCTCAGGTTTCTTTGAAGATACTTCTTATAATCTTAATATCATTTATGATGGCACGGAGGTAATTAGCACAAAGGTCGGAAAGATCAGATGTTTAAGACTGATACCCATTATGCCAAAGAATAAGTTGTTTGATGGGGAGAACTCCATCACTTGCTGGATATCAGACGATGGAAATAAAATTCCTGTAAAGATTCAGGCAAAGATGTTTATTGGAAGCACCGGGATAGAGATGGTGAGTTTTCGCGGACTCCGCAATCAACTCAAGGTTATCTTTGATTGACACCTTTTGTCCGAAATAATTGATCACTCAAATGTTCGGAAAGAGGTGGTGTCACTATCTGAAGAGCAGAAAATCATGCTGATCATGAGCGAGGAAGATATAAATACAGGAAGAACCATTGATCAATGCACGTTAAATGAACGTGAACTTGAATGGCTGAAATGTGTAGTGCGTTAGACCTAAGTATCGATTCTTTAGGATTTAAACTGGTCAGCCACTACCAACTCTTTACTTCCTTTAGTGTGCTTGTAGAAACCGCTGCCTGACTTCACCCCAAGGTGTCCTGCCTGAACCATGTTGACCAAAAGAGGGCAGGGAGCATATTTAGGATTGCCGAAGCCATCGTGCAATACACGCATAATTGAAAGGCAAACATCCAGCCCGATGAAATCTGCCAGTTGCAATGGCCCCATAAGATGGGCCATTCCCAATTTCATGACAGTATCAATCTCTTCTACACCACCAACACCTTCGAAGAGGGTATAGATTGCTTCATTGATCATTGGCATGAGGATGCGATTGGCAACAAAACCGGGGTAGTCATTTACCGCAACAGGCGATTTGCCCAGTGTTGTTGAAAGTGCCATGATATCCGCGGTCACTTTTTCACTGGTATCATAGCCCCTGATTACCTCTACCAGTTTCATCACGGGTACAGGGTTCATAAAGTGCATTCCAATGACCTTATCAGGACGAGAGGTAACGGATGCGATCTTTGTGATAGAGATGGATGAGGTGTTGGATGCCAATATGGCCTCGGGTTTTACCAGACTGTCCAGATCTCTAAATATCTTAAGTTTGAGATCCACATTTTCAGTGGCAGCCTCTACCACCAGATCAGCATTGGCTACTCCTTTTTTCATATCGGTGAAGGTGGATATGCTGCTCAAAGCTTTTTGTTTGTCGCTTTCGCTAATTCCTCCTTTATCCACCTGACGGGTAAGGTTTTTATCGATAGTGGCCAATGCATTTTTCAACCGATCCTCAGCAATGTCAATAAGTGAAACATTAAATCCATTGAGTGAAAAGACATGGGCGATGCCATTACCCATAGTGCCAGAGCCGATTACCGAGATATTCTTCATTTCTATTTTTCGTTTTTTGTTCACAAGAATTGCGGTGACAAATATAAGTCAAATCAACTACTTGATCAGTGTTTCTCTAATGAGGCTCATTGCATTGATTCGCAATATCAATTGTCTTGGTTCATCAAGCGGTTTATCACAGTGTGGCCCGGGCTCTAAATAATAAACAAAGAACTTTTGACCTCTTTCGAGCAAGTCATTTTCATCAGGTCTGCCCAACAATTGAATAATCTCCATTTCTGTCAGCGCTTTCAACTTCTCCTTTTCATGTGTAATGGCATCTATCATTTTACTTCGATTGCCATTGCATCCGTTTTTGTCACCCTTCCATAATTTTAAATCTATTCCATCAAGGGTAGGGAGCGGGCTAGCGCAGGTGATGAACAATACAGATAGGACAATGAAAAGGCTAAGCCGTTTGATACTGCGCATTTTTTTGTATTGAATAAAACCAGGTTCCGGAAATAATTAAGTAAACGATCGCCACCCCAATAAATATGGAGGGCCAAAAATAGATAAAGGTAAATGCAATCAACAGAAAAGAGTATGCGATAATTCGGAACCACTCTGCCCATCGCACCCAGGGCTTGTTTTCAAAGAGCACACCACAATTGACCACCACAATAGAAATGATGATGGTGAAGAAAATTTTTTCACCCATCAAAAAATTTTCTTGTTTAAATAGAAATAATCCGGTGCCGATAAGACACAATGCATATTGAAACAGCACGTAGTAGTTAAGAGACAGGGGGGCGGGTGTTTCATATTTCTTGTAAGCGGCTTTGTTTACCTCAGGTACAGTCCGATACCCTCCCAATGATTCTGGGAGCCAGCCTGGTTTCTTGAAGAGATACTTTATCTTATCACTCCATTTCTCTATTCTCTTTAGGTCTTTACCCATCTCTGAATAGTGGCTAAAGTTGGCCCACACCGCATTCCAACTATTGATCGGTTTGGTAATCCCATAGGTTGGTTTCTCTTCTTCCGCCTGAAAGGTGCCAAACATTTTATCCCAAATGATGAGAGATCCTGCATGGTTCTTATCAATGTACTTGGGATCGCGGCCGTGGTGCACGCGGTGGTGGGAGGGGGTGTTGAGAAAGTATTCTAAGAAGCCCAGTTTTTTAATGGTTTCGGTGTGTATCCAAAATTGATAGAGCGTGTTAAGAGCAGATATTAATGCAAAGTCCAATGTTTTGAATCCAAGCAATGCCAGTGGCAGGTTAAAAGCAAAAGTCCATACCACCTGAAAACTACTTTGTCTTAATGCTACGGAAAGATTATAATCTTCACTTTGATGGTGCACTACATGGCCTCCCCAAAACAAGTTAATCTCATGGCTCTTGCGGTGGGCCCAGTAATAGGCAAAGTCAACAAGCAAGAAAAGCACGACCCAATAGACCCAGTTTCTCTCTAATTCAAAAAAAGCAAAGTTGGAATAAATAACTTCATACACTCCAATAGCGAGCACTTTTAGAAACAAACCGGAAAGTTGAGAAGTGATGCCACAACTGAGGTTTGATAGGGTATCGGGTAAGCGATAGAGTTTTCGGTGCGTAAATCGCTCCACCGCCAATTCTATTCCTATGAGAAGGAAAAAAATAGGAATGGAAAGAACAATTGGATTCAGATTCAAAGCAATTCGCGTTAACTTGCAGCATCAAATTTAATAACATGGTCTTAAAGATATTTAAAGCGGTGTGGTTTCTTTCATTGATGGGGTTTATGGTGATTTTTATGTACATCTATGCCTCTCTGCCCGAGAAAGTGGTTATTCAGGAAGGTTTAGAAGCAGTAAGTGTATCGAGGAATATGTTATTCTATCTAACCCTGGGTATTGTTACCATCATTAACGTTTTAGTTTTTATGATCTCAAAGCTTTATGGAACTAGAAATGAGCCTTTTAGCATCTGGTTTTATGGCCAGATAATCGTATTGAACTTTTTCTTGATCACGGTGCTTGGATATTTTAATGTATTAAATAGCGGAGAAAGATTTGAATATGAGCGCTTGGGGATAGTAATATATGGGAGTATTGTACTGATCGTTATTTGGGCAATTGGATGGCCAGTCTATTCACTAACGCACAAAAATATAACTAAAGAGGTAGTTTGATTGTTACAATCTCAGCTACTGACTATCAGTGATTTAGAATACTTTACTTTAAATTTTTTTGTAGATCAGCAAATGATTGACCTGCTTGCTATACCATAAAAAATCGTTTTATTGGCGGCAATCATTTTTTAAACTTTGATTTCATTGGTTGTTTTTTGAGAGGCGTCAAAGCCAGATAAATTAAAAACCGGCAGACCGAATTATGGCAAAAGATTTATTTCAGTATGATGAATCAAGTATAAAATCACTTGATTGGAGAGAGCATATCCGGCTACGGCCAGGCATGTACATAGGTAAAT
This sequence comes from Cyclobacteriaceae bacterium, assembly GCA_019638285.1. Classification (GTDB taxonomy): domain Bacteria; phylum Bacteroidota; class Bacteroidia; order Cytophagales; family Cyclobacteriaceae; genus ELB16-189. Next base: position 191,089 of record JAHBUB010000003.1, read on the forward strand.
TGGGTGATGGTTCTTCCAAGGATGATGGTATCTATGTATTGGTGAAAGAGGTGATTGATAACTCCATTGACGAACACATGATGGGGTATGGAAAAGTGATTGATGTGAAGATCACTGATCAGCGCGTAACTGTCAGAGACTATGGACGTGGCATTCCTTTGGGTAAAGTGATTGATTGTGTTTCCAAGATCAATACCGGAGCAAAATACGACTCCAATGCGTTTCAAAAATCGGTTGGATTGAATGGAGTAGGTACCAAAGCAGTTAATGCACTTTCTAACTATTTTAAAGTACAAGCATTCAGAGATGGCAAAACGAAGCTGGCAGAATTCAAAAAGGGTAAGATTACCAATGATGCCAAAATCACTAAGTCGAGCGATAAGAATGGCACAGTCATCCTTTTTGAGCCAGATGATTCCATGTTTAAAAACTATCACTTCATCCCTGAGTATCTGGATGACTTGATGTGGAACTATGCTTTTTTAAATGCGGGTCTTACGATCAACTACAATGAGAAAAAATTCTACAGCAAGGATGGCCTTCTTGATTTATTGAAGCAGAAAATAGATGCTGAGGAGGTAAGGTATCCTATTATTCATCTTAAAGGTGATGACATTGAGTTTGCACTTACACACGGTACACAATATGGAGAAGAGTATTACTCTTTTGTAAATGGACAGAATACTACCCAAGGCGGTACGCATCTGGCTGCTTTTCGCGAAGGTGTAGTGAAGGGGATAAGGGCTTATTTCAAAAAGGATTATGATGCCTCCGACATCCGCGCCAGTATAGTAGCTGCCATAGCAGTGCGTGTACAGGAGCCGGTTTTTGAATCACAGACTAAAACAAAACTGGGTTCTATCCACATGGCCCCGGACGGCCCTACTGTAAGAAGTTACGTTGGAGATTTTGTGGCCAAAGAATTAGAGATTTACCTTCATGGTAATCCGAAGGCTTCCGAAGCACTACTCAAACGCATCCAGCAGTCAGAGCGAGAAAGAAAAGAGATAGCCGGTATCAAGAAATTGGCCAATGAGCGTGCCAAAAAAGCCAATCTTCACAATAAGAAACTGCGCGATTGCCGCTTTCACTTCAATGAAGAGAAGGGTGCCCGCAGTCAGGAGTCAATGGTATTCATCACTGAGGGAGACTCTGCCAGTGGCTCTATTACCAAATCCAGAGATGTAGAAACGCAGGCTGTATTTAGCCTAAGAGGTAAACCATTGAATTGTTTTGGTCTTACCAAAAAGGTAGTGTATGAGAATGAGGAGTTTAACCTTTTACAACATGCATTGAATATTGAGGATGGCTTGGAAGGATTAAGGTATAACAAGGTGATCATCGCTACGGATGCTGATGTGGATGGAATGCACATCCGCTTACTGTTGCTTACTTTCTTTTTACAATTCTTTCCTGAATTAGTAAAGTCAGGTCATGTGTTTATTCTCGAGACACCTTTGTTTCGTGTGCGCAACAAGAAAGAAACAATTTATTGTTATTCAGAAGAGGAGAAGCGAGAGGCAGTGGATAAACTCGGAAGCAAACCAGAGATTACCCGATTTAAAGGGTTAGGTGAGATATCACCGGATGAGTTTGGGAAATTTATTGGAGAGAACATCAGGTTACAACCTGTCATCCTGGGGAAGGATAGTCATCTTGGGAAGATCCTTGAATTTTATATGGGCAAGAATAGCCCTACCCGTCAGGAGTTTATCATCGACAACCTGAGAATTGAAATGGACATTGTCAAAGAAGACATTGTTGAAGAAGTAGAAGCTTAAAAAGTTACGGCTCCCATGGGCAAGAAGAAGAAAGACAAAACACACAAACCAAAAGTAATCAAGACCAGATCCACAAAGGATGGCGATGTAATCCACGATGTTGAATCAATCGATATAGACGGATTGTATCAACATTGGTTTCTTGATTACGCCTCGTATGTAATTCTGGAGCGGGCAGTACCCCGCATTGAAGACGGACTTAAACCTGTACAACGGAGAATTGCCCACGCCATCAAAGAGATGGACGATGGTAGGTTCAATAAAGTGGCCAACGTGATTGGCCAAACCATGCAGTACCATCCCCATGGGGACGCTGCAATCGGAGAGGCCATGGTGAATCTTGGCCAGAAAGACCTCCTGCTTGAGACACAGGGAAATTGGGGAGATGTAAGAACAGGAGATAGTGCTGCCGCGCCTCGTTATATAGAGGCTCGCTTGTCAAAATTTGCTCTTGATGTGGTGTACAATCCACAAACTACGGAATGGCAATTGTCGTACGATGGCAGAAAGAAAGAACCGGTGACCCTGCCTGTCAAGTTTCCATTGTTGCTCGCTCAGGGAGTAGAGGGGATTGCCGTGGGATTGTCAACGAAAATTTTGCCTCATAACTTTTGTGAGCTGATAAAAGCATCTATTGATATATTAAAAGGGAAGACCCCAAAAATATTCCCTGACTTTCCGGGAGGAGGTTATGCTGATTTTACAGAGTATGACCAGGGGCATAGAGGAGGCCGTATTAAGGTTAGGGCAAACATTGAAATACAGGATAAAAAGACACTGGTTATCAAGGAGATACCTTATGGGGTAACAACCAGTTCATTAATTGAATCTATCGTTAAGGCCAGCGAAAAAGGAAAGATTAAAGTAAAGCAGGTAGTCGATAACACGGCCAAGGATGTAGAAATACTAGTTCACCTGCAGCCGGGTCATGCGCCCGAAATCGTATTGGATGCGTTGTACGCCTTTACTGATTGCGAAGTGTCTATCTCTCCCAATGCCTGCGTGATTGTAGAGGATAAGCCACGGTTCATGAAAGTGAACGAAATCCTGAAATACAACACAGATCAAACAGTGAAGCTGTTGAAAAGAGAGTTGGAGATCAGGAGGGATGAATTGATGGAGAAGATTTTGTTTTCCTCTCTGGAGAAGATATTCATCGAAAAGCGTATTTACCGCAACATTGAGGAGTGTGAGACCTTCGAAGAGGTGATTAGCACCATTGACAAGGGACTAAAACCTTATAAGAAACAATTTTACAGAGAGATCACACGGGATGATATTCTTCGTTTAACGGAGATTAGAATTAAACGCATTTCCAAATATGATTCTTTTAAAGCGGATGACCTTCTTAAAAATCTTGAGGAGGAACTGAAGCAAACCAAACACCACCTTAAGCACCTGACAGAATATGCCATCGCGTATTACCAAAACTTACTGAACAAATATGGAAAAGGGAGGGAAAGAAAAACAGAGATAAAAGGATTCCAGACAGTCACTGCAACAGAGGTAATAGCCAACAATCAAAAGCTTTATGTAAACAGAACAGATGGTTTTATCGGTTGGGGATTGAAACGGGATGAGTTTATTACCGAATGCTCAGAAATAGATGACATCATAGCCATTCGCAAAGATGGGAAAGCCATCGTTTCCCGAATAGCTGAGAAGGTATTTATGGGTAAGGATATTTTGTATACTGGGGTGTGGAAGAAGGGAGACGATCGGATGGTCTATAACCTTATCTATTCGGATGGAAAATCGGGGAAATCATTTGTGAAGCGATTTGCGATGCCTGCTATTATTAGGGACAAGGAGTATGACCTTGCGCAGGGTAATCCTAACAGCAGGGTGCAGTACCTGAGTGCCAATCCCAATGGAGAGGCGGAGGTAGTGGTGGTGAAGCTTACGGCTGCCAGTTCAGCCCGCAAGAAAACTTTTGAGTTTGATTTTTCGGAGCTTGAAATAAAGGGAAGAGGATCAAGAGGAAATACGCTGACAAAGTATCCGATTAGAAAAGTAGAATTAATTCAATCAGGGGTTTCTACTCTAAGCGGATTGGATTTATGGTTTGATCCTATATCAGGTCGGTTAAATAAAGAAAAGCGAGGTAAGCATGTAGGGAAATTTGATGGTGATGACTTGATTCTTTCGATCACTAAGAGTGGGAACTATAAATTGACTGGGTTTGAATTAAACACTCGTTTTGAAGGAGAGGAGAAGACATTGTTGGTAGAGAAGTTCAATCCGAAGAAGATTATTACAGCCGTTTATTGGGACGGGGAGAGTAAACAGCATTTTGTAAAACGATTTCAGATAGAGACCAATACGATTGATAAAGATTTTGGATTTATTTCTGAAACGATTGGTTCAAGATTGGAGTTTGCATCTATCTCAGATTCACCTGAGATAACTGTTGAATTGGTGAATGGTAAAGGCAAAATGAAGGAGACGGAGACTATTAATCTAGAGGAGGTAGTTGACGTAAAAGGATGGAAGGCAATGGGCAATCGCCTGTCACCCTATAAGGTGACTAAACTTAAACCTGTGGAGGATTCAGGCGGTGAAGAAGATGAACTGCAGGAAGATGCGGCTGAATTGAAAGGGGTTTCCGATCGTTCTCAGTCACAAAAAAAAAAATCAGAAAATCCGGAGCCGCAAAACGAACAGTCCCAAAAAGAAAGTTGGCAAAAAAGCGAAAGCCTCAGCCAACAAGAAAACCAAAACCAAAGTCACCACGAAAGTCAAAAAGCAGCACAAGCAAGTCTCTTCGAGGAAAACCAGCCCCAAAAGGAAAAACAAAAAGAGGTAAGCGGAAAGGATAAAATAGGGACAGACGAAAACACGAAGGCATTTGGTGTGGGGGAGACCATTGAACTGGATTTGTAAAAGGGCTTATAAAATAAAAAAAGGCAGCTAATAGCTGCCTTTTTTTATTGGTTTTGAAATATTAGTTTTTGGCGGTAAGCTCACTAATCATAGCATCGTACTTTGCTTTAAGGGCTTCGTCTTCCTTCAAAGCTTTTTTTACGGCATTGTAAGTCTTGGCTCCAATGTAGTCTACAGCCAGTGATTGAAAGGCCTCATTTATTTTTGCAGTTTCCTCTTCTTTTTTGGCAGTTACTGATTTAATAAATGCGATCTCCTCTTCAGTGGCTCCCACTTCGGCCAGCTTGGCTTCGTTATCAATTATTTTGGACAGTTCATTGTAGCGGGAAGCAGATACCTCCTCGTTACTTTTTACCATATCAGTAATCGTTTCGATAAGGTGTGTTTTCATGTTCTCAATGGAATCCATGGCTACGGCATATTTTTTCAAGTCTTCATCCGCAATGGCATCATCCTGAGCAACTGCTATTTTGGTCATCATGCTCATCATGAGAAATAGAAATAGTACTTTGATCTTCATCATTAGGGGGTTTAGGTCAAACATCAAATTGTAACAACATGAAAACTACTATTTTTTGAGTTTTTACTCAAGGAATTTTTAATAAACCTGCCTATTTAGTCATAATACTTTCCCAATCATGAGTATCATACCGTTAATTGCGTGAATGGATATTTTATTGAATGATTTATTACAAAAGTAAAATTGCCATCTTGCGGTTGTAAACTAATTTGTCGTATTTGGCATGACCAGCGAGGTAAATACAAATGATATTATCAACCATTTGTCTCAATTCATTTCTGAGCATAAACGGAAATTGATTGAAACAGTACTGAATCATCGCACCCGCCATCTTACGCTCGTATTAGAAGATATCTATCAATCTCAAAACGCCAGTGCAGTATTTCGTACAATGGAATGCTTTGGTGTTCAGGATGTGCATCTCATTGAAAACCATACTACCTATCGTATTAATAGAAGGGTGCTGAAGGGCGCAGATAAATGGTTAACCATCAACCATCACAATCAATATGGCGCGAACAATACACCCTCTTGTTTTAGGCGATTAAGAGAAAATGGATATAAAATACTGGCTACTACACCTGACGCCCCCAACTCTATCCGCGATGTGGACATTTCTCAAAAGTTGGCCATTGTAATGGGCAATGAACTTCATGGGCTCTCCGAATTGGCACAAGAAGAGGCCGACTTGAAGGTAAACATACCAATGGAAGGGTTTACTGAAAGTTTAAATTTATCGGTGAGCGCAGCCATTTGTACTTATGAATTGATGTCAAGGATGCGTACATCCAGTGTAGACTGGCAGCTTACAAAACAGGAGCGGGCAGAATTAAAATTAATATGGTACAGAAAGTCTATTAAAAGGTCCGAATTAATTGAGAAGAAGTATTTACAATCAATTAGGTAACTTTGTCCCTGTTTCTTCTGTTCTGTTTATATGGTTTTTTTAACTAAGGTACTACGGCAATCTTTTTATCTCTTATTGGTTGTTGTCTTGTTTGTTGTGGTATCCAATATATGGATTGTTAACAGTACTTCAGAACGGATATACTCTCAATACGACAGCCTCACCAATCATTCCGTAGCCCTTGTACTGGGAACCAGTCGTTTACTTGTTACAGGTGCACCAAATCCATTTTTTGACAATAGAATAGAGACTGCAGCCCAACTATTTAGAAATGGAAAGGTGAAGCATATCATTGTCAGTGGGGACAATAGGACAAGATACTACAACGAGCCATTGGAGATGAAAAGAGCACTTGTAAAATTAGGAATTCCGCCTTCTGTTATTACCTTGGATTATGCAGGACTCAGAACCCTTGATTCCGTGGTGAGGAGTAAGGAAATTTTTGGTCAGGAAGAAATAACCATTGTTACACAAACTTTTCACTGTTACCGGGCGCTTTTTATATCTAATTTTTACGGTATAGATGCCGTTGCTTATGTAGCCAACGAGCCCAATCTGGAAATGACAGAAAAGGTGCATTGGAGGGAATACCTTGCCAGGGCAAAAGCCATTTTAGATTTATATGTCTTGAGAACCACCCCCCGCCATTTGGGCCAAAAGGAACCTATTCAACTTTAATACGTTAGTTGTATTTTCCCCGAGCTAAACTGTAGCGATTGATTACTTTATTTAACTAATTTTGACTTTTAAATCATTGTGCAAAACGGCTTGAGATCAGGGTTTGATTTACTCATAGTATTTATTTTTTCCTTTACCATTGCGTCTTATGCCCAGGAAACTAAGGTTACCGGTAAGGTAATTGATGCGAGCAGCGGAGACCCTGTTCCATTTGCCAATGTAGTATTTAAGGGCACCACCATTGGAGCTACTACCGACTTCAATGGCAATTATTCCATCTCTACTTTTTCTCCTACCGATTCAGTACACGCCTCCTATGTTGGTTATCTGGCCAAGGCAAAGGCTGTTAAAAAAGGCGTTTCTCAAATTATTAATTTCCAGCTAATAGAAGATGTAATCAGTCTGCAAGAGGTAGTGATTTTGGCTGGAGAAAACCCTGCTTGGAGTATTCTTAGAAACGTAGTTAAAAATAAGAAGGAGAATGATAAAAGGAAACTTTCCGCCTATGAATACGATACATATACCAAGATTGAGATTGATGTGGATAACCTTTCGGAGAAATTCCGTCAAAGAAGGGTGGTAAAAAAAATCACTCAGGTGCTCGATAGTGTGGAGCGGATAGCAGGGGAGGATGGTAAACCAATTCTTCCACTGTTCATCACAGAGAGTGTTTCAAAGATTTACTATCGTGACAATCCTTCCTTAAAAAAGGAAGAGATTTTAAAAACAAAAATCAATGGTATTGGAGTGGAGGATGGGACCACCGTAACCCAAATGGTAGGATCCTCTTTTCAGGAATATAACTTTTACCAAAATTGGCTAAATATTCTAAGCAAAGAATTTGTTTCACCGTTAGCAGATGGGTGGAGAATCTATTATGAATATTATCTTACGGATAGCCTTTATATTGGAAATGAGTTTTGTTATCGGCTTGACTTTTATCCAAAAAGCCCGCAAGACCTTGCCTTTACGGGTACCATGTGGATAAGCAAGCAGGATTATGGACTAAAGCAAATTGATGCCAACATCGGGAAACAGGCCAACTTGAATTTTATTGAAAAGATAAGGATACAACAAGAGTTGGAACGAACCGATGGTGGCGCCTGGCTACCTAAAAGTAATCGGGTACTAATAGATGTAAGCGAGGTAGGAAAAAACAATGCGGGTATGTTGGCAAAATTTTACACCAGCAATAAAAATTTTGTTGTCAATAAGCCGTATGAACTGTCGTTTTACGAACGTGCCATTCAAATTGCTGAAGATGCAAGGATGAATGAGGATGACGCCTATTGGGATACCTTGCGACACGAGCCATTGAGTGAAACGGAAAAGAGTGTGTATAGAATGATTGACACGCTAAGGAATATACCCATTGTGAGAACGTACACTGATATCTTTAAAGTGATAATAGATGGGTACTATAACATGGGAAAAGTGGAGGTAGGTCCGTATCTCGGAGCAGTAGCATGGAATACCATTGAGGGGTTTAGGCTTCAGGCCGGACTCAAAACAAATTATCAATTCAGCAAGAAATGGATTTTTAAAGTACAAGGCGCTTATGGTTTTGATGATGAGCGTTTTAAATATCTGGCCTCAGCACAAAATATTTTGTCAAGGCATCGGTGGACTACCCTTACTTTCAGAGTGAAGCGTGACCTTAGCAGGTTGGGTGTTGACGGAGAGAGTCTTGCAGACAACCCCATTTTTCTCACCTCCACCCGATGGGGAAATTTTAGGCGTGGGTATTACAGTGATGAGTATACAGGGGAGCTTCAAAGAGAGTTGTTTAAAGGGTATTCACAAAAGATATCCTTTAGGCATTGGACGTATGATCCTACCTTTAACTTTGGATATCTACAAACCCCTGGTGACGTGGCTTCCCCTGTACTGGATGGGTTTCGATCGTCCGAAGTAAGTGTTGAGTCTCGGTATGCACGTGATGAGGTTTTCCTTCAAAATGATAACGAACGATTTAGCCTTGGTACCAGTAAATCACCGGAAATTACATTGAAATATACGCATGGATTTAGTGGTGTATTCGAAAGTGAATTTGATTACGACAGATTGGGTTTAACCATTAAAAAGCGGATAAAAGCAGGGCCTCTGGGTATTGGTAAACTTACCTTTTCAGGGGAGTATGTTTTTAATACCATTCCTTATCCTTTGCTTACTTTGCACCTTGGCAATCAATCTCCATTCTACTCCTCTGTTACTTACAATCTTATGGACTTTGGAGAATTTGTCAGTGATCATTATGCCTCCATTCA
>JAHBUB010000030.1 GCA_019638285.1 Cyclobacteriaceae bacterium
TAATTGATTTAGAAAAAGGGACTCAGCGGTTACTGTATAGGTGGCTATAAAGATACCCATAAAAAATCCTGTACTCAGCATAAGAAGAACCTGCTGTTGTTCTTCCGGCTTTATGTTCAACATAGTAAGTACAGACTTCATCCTTCTTTTCGATTTCTTTGGCTACCGTTGATGGTTATAAACCCTGGTAGAAGGTTTGCCCATCAGCATGCAATCTGAAAATTAAAACATATGAATCAAAAAAAGAAAAACCGGCAATTCACCGGTTTTTTTTAATACTTATAAATCTAAATCCTACCTTATTTCACTTTTGTGGAGTCGCTCGTCTGGGCTTTTTCATTTTTATACCCCTCGTTTAGGCCTACAATCACATCTTTAGTAATATCAATGGCATCACCTGCATACAACAAGTCGCTCGTCAAATCAAACTTTAGAACCGCATGAATCCCGTTGTTGGCACCATATTCTTTTAAGTAGGCTGTAATTCGATCATACAATTCCTTATTGAATTTATTCTCTTCCACGGCCATCTCCTGCGAAAGCCTGTCCTGATAAACCCTTAAGTTCTGTTGTTTCTTTGTCAAATCCTCTTCCAGCGCCCTAGCCTGTCCTATCGTTAAATTAGCAGCCGTATTCTGATAAGAAGCAATCTCTCTCTGTAGCCCTTGTGCACGAGTATTCAAATCTGCATCTAACTTCTTGCCCTTGGCCTCTAGTTTTTCGCGATTTATCTTATAGTATTCATAATGTGTCAAAACAGAATCTGCATTGATGTAAGCTATTCTTAAATCACCTTGCACGCCTGTAGCTCCACTAAGAGTAGCGGTAGATGAGGATGGGGTACCGCTTCGAAAATGGAGATAATAAAGAATGGCCACTGCCACTGCCAACACAATATTTATGATAATCGAGACTTGCTTCATGTTTATTCTTAAAGTTAAGGGCGCAAATATAGAAGACTATACGCGATATTGAAGCAATCTGAAGTCCGGATTTCAGCAATAAAGAACCATTTTCCATGAATTAAATGAGTGCACAATGCCAAATAATTCAAATCATTCAACTTGACATTGTGAATTTAAAATGAGTCTTTGCCAACGAAAACCACTTTTCCATGATGACGAAAGCGCATAATCTCACCCTACTCCTATTCCTAATCACCCTTGTTCATTGTACTGCTCAGAAAATGAAAAAAGAGGAGATCGCTGTAGATTCACAGATTTCAGAAATGATAAAACAAGTATCTGAAGACAGTATTAAGAGTTATGTAGAACACATGGTAAGTTTTGAAACAAGGCATGCACTAAGTGATACCTTAAGTGATGTGAGGGGAATTGGTGCTGCTAGAAGGTGGGTAGCCTCAAAGTTTCTTCAATTTCGCCAAAAATCCAATGCAAACATGACCGTTGAACTGGACCCCTTTGTAGTTAAAGGTGGAGCTCCAAGGGTACCCTATACTGTTACCATGAAGAACGTAGTGGCCACATTGAAGGGATCAGATCCAAACGATGGCAGGGTAATCTTAATAAGTGGTCACCTTGATTCAAGAAATAGCGACATTTTAGATAGTGTTAATACTGCTCCGGGAGCTAATGATGATGCCTCGGGGGTTGCCGTGGTGATTGAGTTGGCAAGAGTTCTGTCGCAGTATCATTTTCCCTGTACTCTAATTTTTATTGCGGTACAAGGAGAAGAACAAGGGCTTTTGGGAGCAAGACACATGGCGGAGAGAATGAGAAAGGAGAAGATCAATCTTATCGCCATGTTGAACAATGACATCGTGGGCAATTCCAGAGCCAGCGAAACCAATGATAAGAACGATAAGACCATTCGCATATTCAGCGAAATGATACCTGCAGTTGAAAGTGAATTGGATACCAAAAATCGGAGTGCAATGAAATCGGAAAATGATAGCCCCTCGAGGCAACTGGCGAGGTATATTAAGGAGGTTGGAGAATCATATCACTTCGGTTTTTCCGCAACCCTAAACATGAGGCCAGACCGCTTCCTGCGCGGTGGAGACCATACACCATTTCTTCAAAATGGGTTTATTGCAGTAAGATTTACAGAATTTAATGAGAATTACAACCATCAGCATCAAACCCTTCGCAATGAACAAGGTGTTGAATATGGTGATAAATTGAAGTTTATGGATTTTGGCTATGCAGCTAATGTGGCTAAAATGAACCTTGCCACCATGGCATCATTAGCTAAGGCCCCTTCCCCTCCAAAAGAAGTGAGCATGCAGGTGAACCTCAGCAATATCACCAATCTTTGGTGGGAAGAACCAATAACTGGCCCTAAGCCAAAGGGCTATAACGTGCTAATGAGAGAAACTTATCAACCTTTTTGGGAAAAGAAGATCTACGTTGAAGAAACAAAAATAGAACTCCCCTACTCTAAAGACAATTACTTTTTTGCTGTACAAGCAGTGGGTGAAAATGGACACTTAAGTCAGATTGTAATCCCAATACCAAAACGAAAATGATCATTTTTTAAACCATTCCGCATACATAGGATAGTTTTTAGCTGTTCGATCAATCACTGCCATCATATCAGTGCTAATGTCTTTGACCTTTCGGGCAGGCATGCCTGCATAGATAGATCCAGGCTCTACTCGAGTGCCTGAGAGCACCACTGCGCCTGCAGCAACTACAGACCCATTCCCAATTACAGCATCATCCATAATAATAGCCCCCATACCTACCAATACGTTATCTTCTATTGTACACCCATGAACTACGGCAGTGTGCCCCACAGACACATTATTGCCAATTACCGTTTTGGATCTTTCATACGTACAATGAACGATTGCACCGTCCTGAATATTTGTGTTGTTCCCGATAGTTATTGTGTTCACATCCCCTCTTACCACCGCATTGAACCAAATGGTGCAATTGTCGCCCATGGTCACATCTCCTACCACCACAGCATTTTCGGCCAAAAAACAATTATCTCCCATTTTAGGTGTAAATCCACGTACTGATTTAATAATGGCCATTTTTCAAGAATTTGAGGCAAAAATACGATATGCAGGGAATTCTGATCAAAAAATGCCGTTTTATACACAGTAAGCACATGACAAGATGTCACTTTAAATGAGTAAAAACATTAAATTTGCACCTTGAAATAAGAAGTATGAAGGAATTGATACAGGATATAGATTTGATTGACCCTGCAGAAGTGGAGCGCAATGGGGTAAAGGTATCGCCAAATGCAAACTCTGGCCAAAACAGAAAGCTATACATAGAAAGCTACGGATGCCAGATGAATTTTTCAGATAGTGAAATAGTGGCCTCCATCCTTGCGAAAGAAGGCTATGATACTACTTCGGATATAGAACAGGCTGATCTCATTTTTATAAATACTTGCTCCATACGGGAAAAAGCAGAGCAAACCATAAGGCATCGACTGAAGCACATCAACGGTTTTAAAAAGCGCAAGCCAGGCTTGTTGGTAGGCGTGTTGGGGTGTATGGCCGAACGATTGAAAACAAACTTGCTGGAAGAAGAGAAAATTGTAGACCTCGTGGCCGGCCCAGACGCCTATCGCGACTTACCAAAACTGATTAATCAGGTTGACGATGGCCAGAAAGCGGTGAACACATTCTTGTCCAGAGAAGAAACCTACGCAGATATTAGCCCCGTTCGACTTAACTCAAATGGGGTTACGGCATTCGTCTCCATCATGCGTGGCTGCGATAACATGTGCACATTCTGTGTTGTTCCTTTTACCCGAGGAAGGGAGCGCAGTCGAGACCCACACTCTATTATGGCTGAGACGCAGGCATTATTTGACCAGGGCTTTAGGGAGGTTACTCTACTGGGGCAAAATGTAGACAGCTATAAATGGAGTGAAAAAGAAAATAACAAAGCAAGAATTGAAAAAAGTGGTGCAGAGGGGATCATTAACTTTGCACACCTCCTTGAAATGGTGGCAAAGATTCATCCTGATCTACGAATACGCTTTTCAACTTCACATCCAAAGGACATTACCGATGAAGTGTTACACACAATGGCCAGGCATGAAAACATTTGTAAAAACATACACCTTCCAGTTCAGAGTGGCAACAGCCGCATACTTGAGCTAATGAACAGAGGCTATACCAGGGAATGGTACCTCAAAAGAATTAACAAAATAAGAGAGATACTTGGTAAGGACTGCGGTATATCTTCCGATATGATTATTGGATTCTGTTCCGAGACTGAAGAAGAGCATCAGGATACACTTAGCCTTATGGACATCGTGGAGTTTGACTTTGCCTATATGTTCTATTACTCAGAGCGCCCCGGAACACTTGCAGCAAAAAAATTAACAGATGATGTTCCGTTGGAGGTGAAAAAGAGAAGACTGGAGGAAATTATTCGAAAGCAGAGACTGCACGCTGAAAAAAGTAACAAGTCAGATGTAGGCAAAGTGTTCAGAATATTAATTGAAGGGACCTCTAAAAAATCTGAGCAATACTTACAGGGACGCAGCTCAAACAATAAAGTGGCAGTGTTCGAAGCACAAAACAAAAACAAAGGTGAGTATGTAAATGTTTTAATCACCGAGTGTACAGGTGGAACATTATTGGGAAAGATAGTAGCGTAAGAAAGAATTATGACGATTAAAGATTCAGAAATACAAAGTATAAAACAACGGTTTGGAATTATCGGCCACTCGACATTATTAAATAATGCAGTGCGCGTGGCCATGCAGGTGGCCCCTACTGATATGTCCGTACTAATTACAGGTGAAAGCGGTAGCGGGAAGGAATCATTTTCTAAAATCATTCATCACTTAAGTCCGAAGAAACATGGGCAATTTATTGCCGTTAACTGCGGGTCCATTCCAGAGGGTACCATTGACTCCGAGCTCTTTGGTCACGAAAGAGGTTCATTTACCGGGGCGCATGAAGCTAGAAAAGGGTATTTTGAAGTAACCAATGGAGGAACAATTTTTTTAGATGAGATTGGAGAAATGCCATTGGGAACTCAGGCAAGACTGCTAAGGGTATTGGAAAACGGTGAGTTTATCAAAGTAGGTTCTTCCAAAGTGCAGAAAACAGATGTACGTGTGGTGGCTGCTACCAATATTAATTTAATGAAGAATGTAGAGGATGGGAAATTTCGTGAAGACCTATACTATCGACTCAGTACGGTCCCCATCTATGTGCCTCCTCTTCGCGAGCGAGGTGATGACATTGAGCTTTTATTTAGAAAGTTTGCATCTGATTTTGCTGAAAAATATAAAGTAAAGCCCATTACGCTTACTGATGACGCAAAGAACTTGCTGCTTAAATACCGTTTTCCCGGAAACATCCGGCAATTAAAAAATCTGGTAGAGCAAATATCAGTGCTCTCTCCTGAAGTCAAAGAAATTGACTACATACAACTTCAGAAATACCTACCGAAAGATTCTATGTTGCCTACACTTTATAAAATGGAGGGCACCGAAAATATATCAGAGAGAGATATTCTCTACAAGGTATTATTCGAAATGAGGAAAGACGTCAATGATCTCAAGAAGTTGGTACTCGAAAATGCAGTCAATCCAACCGATGCCGCGCAAATAGTAAAGGAAAATGCCGAACTGTTTGATGGTATCGAAGACGAGATAAAACCCACCCTGGACTCCATAAGGGTGCTAAAACCCAACAACGCTCCTATTGAAGAAGATGAAGTACAAGACATCAGCCATGTAACCGAAGATGATTCATTGTCTATTGAAAAGAAAGAAAAGGAGTTGATCGTAAAGGCACTTCGGAAGAATAACAACAAAAGAAAATACGCGGCACAGGATTTAGGGATATCCGAGCGAACACTCTATCGCAAAATTAAACAGTACGAACTTGAAGGATAATAAGAATAAGGGTAAAGTGCAGCGGAGTCTCTTAACATTATGCCTGCTCTCAATTATCTGGGGGTGTGGGGTTTACTCCTTTACAGGGGCGTCTACCGCTGCAAAGACCATAGTGGTGGCAGATTTTTTCAATAATACTGACCTCGCTCCTGCCAACCTGGCCCAAACTTTTACAAACGATCTCAAAGACTTTTATCAACGCAACTCCAGCCTGAGCGTGGTGCAAGAGAATGGCCAACTCAGAATTGAAGGAACCATAATAGAGTATGCCATTCGACCGATGGCGCCCGTCTCATCCGGGAATATGCAACAAGTGGACGTGGCGGCACTGACTCGCTTAACCATTGCTGTGAAGGCGAGTTACGAAGACTCCCTGGAACCCAAAAACAGTTTCAAAGACAAGACTTTTTCATTTTATGCAGATTTCCCCAACACACAAGATATCACGAGTGTGCAAGAGCAATTGGAGAAAACCATTTTTAACCAAATCCTGCTCGACATTTTCAACGCCACTGTAGCCAATTGGTAATTTTCATAGGTTGTGATTAACTTCAACTATTGGTTGAAGTATCAAATTCCATTACCTTTACCTTCACTTCATTGTAACAATTTTGAAAAAAAGTAAATTCATGTTCCTGCTGGTGAACAGCAACTCTCTTTCTTCTGATGAGACCAGAGCATTGGAATTACTTCTAAATGAATTTCCATATTCTCAGGTTATCCACAACCTGGTAGCGCGTGGGTATCACCTCAACGATTTACCAGAAAAGCAATCCAAACTGAACAAAGCAGCAGTCTATGCAACCGATCGCACTGTATTAAAGTCGATCATTATCGACCCAGCATTTGAAAGGGAATCTATTGAAAACAGAGAGCCTCTACATTCCTCCATCACGGATGAAAAGGTGGTAGGGACAGCAAAACCTAAGAATGATGGTGCGGTCACTGAATCCATCAAACCCATAGAAAAGACTGAAGAGAAGAAGGATACCAGCAAGAAATCGGATGTAGCGCTCTATCCTGAGCAAGTGATTACTGATAAGGAAGAGTTTACCCCATCAAAACTAAACGGTGATGAATTATTAGATGAACTATTTCAGGATTTAGAAAGATTAAAGAAACTAAAACATGGATTTGAAGTGGCTTCTGCCAATTTTGATGGTGTTCCACCCCCTGAGCAAGCGGTGATTAAGAAAAAAGAGGAGTCAAAAGAAACTGAAAAACCTGCACCCGCAGGTAAGAGTATTATAGCAGAAATTAAGAGCACCAAAAAGAAAATAAAGCCAAGTGACCCTAAGCAACAAGAGCAATTGGATATCATCGACAAGTTTATAAAGTCCAATCCAAGCATTAGAAAGAGGAAAACAGGCGTTACAGAAACTGTAACTGCTGATTTAGCAGAAAGTAACAGCGTTTTTACCGACAACATCGTGTCAGAAACCCTTGTTGAAATACTGATCAAGCAGGGAAAAAAAGAGAAAGCTGTGGATGTTCTTAGAAAGCTGATTTGGAAGTTTCCACAAAAAAAGGCTTACTTTGCGGCTCAAATTGAAGAATTGACAAACTAAGCCATGTATACGTTATTTATAAGTCTGGTACTCGTTTCAGCCATACTCCTTGTTTTGGTAATACTCGCCCAAAATTCTAAAGGAGGAGGATTATCCAGCCAATTTGGAGGCTCGGGTGCTAGTAATCTCATTGGAGTAAAGAAAACAGGTGATCTTTTGGAGCGCCTTACTTGGGGATTTGCCATTGCCATTATGGCATTTTCTTTGGCGACTAACTTCACTACACCAAATACATTTAACCAATCTGATGATATATTGAACCGTGCTAAAGAGCAACAAACTGCTCCAGGGCTTGATTTGAATAGGATTACCCCTGCTGCACCTGCAGATAGCACTAAATAATAGACCCGATCATTCAGTAATTATTTATTGAAAAGTCCATACTTATGGGCTTTTTCAATTTAACATTTATCCATCTTTTGATACCTCCTTTACTAGCATTCTTTTGGCTACAGGCATAAGTGTGGGTGTAAATGGAAATTTGAGTTTTGATAGAATAAGAAAAGTAGCAGGATTGGGTAAATCCTGAAATTGCCTAATGAGCTTCAGCTTTATCTTCTCATAACTGTTGCTAAGGGTACGCTTTTCTTTAAACACGTAATCCAAGGCTATTCCCTTATATGGATCAGTGCTACTGCCAAAAATAGTGGTGTGATATCGGTAAATTTTAGTTTCCGTTTCCGGAGGCTGCGTGATGAAAAGGTACCCCTCATTAAGTGCCAGAGACGAAAGCCCGATGGGTTCAATTTCACATTTAGACGCCACATACTCATAAATAACAGATCCCTCTT
The DNA here is from genome assembly GCA_019638285.1 of Cyclobacteriaceae bacterium. Classification (GTDB taxonomy): domain Bacteria; phylum Bacteroidota; class Bacteroidia; order Cytophagales; family Cyclobacteriaceae; genus ELB16-189. Next base: position 8,204 of record JAHBUB010000030.1, read on the forward strand.
CCAGGTGTGATTTCAGCATGGGCAGCGCAAAATCAATGATCGATTCGATCTCTTTCATAATAGCATCATCCTCCATAATGGTCCTGTAGTTGAGTTCCAGATTTTTAATATCCTCAGAAGACAATTCCTTTGGAAAAGCATCATAAATCATGGATTTATTGGCTTGTACGGCCAACAGATTGCGATAGTGGTACACCATGTCCGATAAGAACGGGTAAAGCTCTACCCGATGGAAGGACTCCTTTACTTTTTTTAGGTAGGCTAAAAGAATATACTTTTTGTACTCAAAATCTATTAGCCCTTCCGTTAACCAGTTTTCGTTAAGTACCATAAGCTGTCAGTTTTATCAATACGAGTATACAAAAACATTTAAAAATATGACAATCTGCCACGTTGTAAACGTCCAACTCTGACAGGTCGTGTAAACTTCATCGTATAAAATGACCTTTACTGAAAAACTGTCTGAAAACACGCACAGTTCAAGAAATGGCACAAAAATGGACGATTGCAGCCTTTGTTAAACATTCACTATCAAACAAATTTAAATCCATATGGCAAAGATCAACTTTAAACCAAACGAGGACAGGGTGCTTGTAGAAGCAGCAGAAGCTGAAACCAAAACATCCTCAGGGATTATCATTCCAGATACAGCCAAAGAAAAGCCTCAAAAGGGTAAAGTAATTGCGGTTGGCGATGGCATAAAAGACAAACCTGTTACCGTAAAGGTTGGAGACAACATATTGTATGGTAAATATGCCGGTACAGAAATCATTATTGATGGGAAAGAGTACCTCATCATGCGCAACTCAGACATTTTTGGAACTATTTAACTAACCACAAAACTTTAAGAATCATGGCTAAAGAAATTACATTTGATACCGCTGCGAGGGATAAAATAAAGAAAGGTGTAGACAAACTGGCAAATGCCGTTAAGGTTACACTTGGACCAAAAGGAAGAAACGTAATCCTTGATAAAAAATTCGGTGCTCCTACCGTAACTAAAGACGGTGTATCTGTAGCGAAAGATATCGAATTGAAGGATGCTATCGAAAACATGGGTGCACAACTCGTGAAAGAAGTAGCCTCCAAAACTGCTGACGCAGCGGGTGACGGAACAACTACTGCTACTGTGCTTACTCAGGCTATCTTCAATCACGGAATTAAAAACGTAGCTGCAGGCGCAAATCCTATGGATCTTAAGCGTGGCATCGACAAGGCTGTTATTGCCGTTGTTGAGAACTTGAAAAAGCAAAGCAAGAAAATCAAAGATTCTTACGAAATCGCTCAGGTAGCTACCATTTCCTCCAATAGTGACGAGACCATCGGTAAGATGATTGCGGATGCAATGGATAAAGTGGGTAAAGACGGTGTAATCACTGTAGAAGAAGCAAAAGGTACTGAAACTGAAGTGAAGACGGTGGAAGGTATGCAGTTCGATCGCGGATACCTATCTCCTTACTTTGTTACCAATACAGAGAAAATGGAGGTTGAATTAGAAAGCCCTTATATTCTGATCTACGACAAGAAGATCAGCTCCATGAAAGAACTTCTTCCAATTCTTGAACAAAGTGCGCAAACAGGTAAGCCATTGTTGATTATCTCTGAAGAAGTAGAAGGTGAGGCATTGGCCACACTGGTTGTTAATAAAATCCGTGGGTCACTCAAAGTAGCTGCTGTAAAAGCTCCTGGTTTTGGTGATAGAAGAAAGGCCATGTTGGAAGACATCGCAGCATTGACAGGTGGTCAGGTAATTTCTGAAGAACAAGGATTTAAGCTTGAGAATGCTACCTTGGATATGCTAGGTCGTGCTGACAAAATCAACATCGACAAAGACAATACCATCATCGTAAATGGAGCCGGTAAAAAAGCAGATATCCAAGCACGTGTGGGTCAGATCAAGGCGCAAATAGAAACTACCACATCAGATTACGATAAAGAAAAGCTACAGGAGCGTTTGGCCAAACTTTCTGGTGGAGTTGCAATCCTTTATGTAGGAGCTGCCACAGAGGTAGAAATGAAAGAGAAGAAAGACCGGGTAGATGATGCATTGCATGCAACAAGGGCAGCTGTTCAGGAAGGAATTGTCCCTGGAGGTGGTGTAGCATACATCCGTGCCATCGATGTACTTAAAAATACAGAGTCACTTGGGCTTCAGAATGAGGACCAGGAAACAGGTGTAAACATTGTAAGATTAGCACTGGAATCTCCTTTGAGAACCATCGCTGAAAATGCCGGACAGGAAGGTTCTGTTATCGTGAACAAAGTACGCGATGGTAAGAAAGACTTCGGGTACAATGCACGTGAAAACAAATTTGAAGCATTCTTCGAAGCAGGTATTATTGATCCAACCAAGGTTACACGCCTTGCCTTGGAAAATGCAGCCTCCATTGCTGGCCTATTATTGACCACAGAAGCGGTTGTGTCTGAAATAGCTGAAGACAAAGAATCAATGCCTCCTATGCCAGGTGGCGGAATGGGTGGAATGATGTAATTCATATCCTAAGCGATCAAAAAAGGCTTCATTTCACGATGAAGCCTTTTTTGATTATTTTTAAGCTCAATCGCATTCATATCCTATGATTATTCATGACAATTTCGCTGACTTTGTATTGTTCCTATACATCCACATGGCACATGCTGATGGTGAGTACCATCACTCAGAAGAAGAAGCCATATTGAATAAAATTCCTAAGCTCTATCATAATGAGGGAGATCCTGTAGCAAAACTGAAGGCTGGCCTTATCGCATATAAGAAAGTAAAACCAGCTGATATAAAAAAAATAGTACACGACACATTCGTGCATTTCGATCACATCAAATTTTCTCAGAAGTACAAAGTGTATACAGATATGTTTGATATCGTAAACGCTGATGGCAAAGTACACGAAGCAGAAAAGCGCGCCTTAAGTGAACTTAAAGAAATTATTGATGCCGGTTCCGAAATGAATAAAAGCTAAACCTGCTTACGCTCAGTCAACCTTAGCTTTGGCAAATCGAAATACCACGTAGGCCATCAAACCAAACATCAAAATTGAAATTAAATCCCCTCCTTCAGGAATGACACTGTGCACAGCATGATGGATAACAGCAATCACAGATTGTGGTCCTTCGCTGGTGTTTACATTTGTACCTAATAAAACAGCCACCAAGATGCCCGTGAGTGACCCTCCGGCTATTAGACCCGAGCTAAAGAGAGCGCCTGAGCCAACTTCTGACTCACCCTCCTTTCTCTTGGTTAATCGGTCGGCAATTTGTTTAATCATACCCCCCACAAATATGGGCGAAGTGGTAGATAAAGGCAGATACGCACCCACTGCAAAAGCCAAAGAACTCACTCCACACAATTCAACCACTGCAGATAGTCCCATCCCAGCTATCACCAAACCCCAAGGGAGATTCTGGCTCAACAGACCTTTGATTACAGTGGCCATTAGCGTAGCCTGAGGTGCGGGAAGTGGATTAGGATGCGCTTCTGTTACTACACCTATTCCCAAGGTATCATTCAGCAGAAGCAAGGTAAAGCCTACAGCCACTGTGGAGACCAGCACACCAATCAACAAGCCCAATTGTTGTTTTGCCGGAGTGGCCCCTACGAGATATCCGGTTTTCAAATCCTGTGAGGTCGCTCCTGCATTGGAAGCGGCTATACATACAATGGAGCCTACTACCAATGCAATGGGTTGATAAAAATCTCCCGTCCATCCTATTCCAATAAAAATTAAACTGGTGGCCATCAGCGTGGCAATGGTCATCCCTGAAACAGGACTAGAAGAAGATCCGATTAGTCCCACAATTCTTGATGCAACCGTCACAAAGAAAAATCCAAAGACCACAATCATGATGGCGGATAGAAAATTCGTGGGGATATTTGGCAATACCGACATGAGTATGACCAACCCAATAGAACCTACAATAACATATATCAATGGAAAATCCCTTTCTGTTCTAAGCTTTTCGGAAGAAGCTTGCGTATCCTTCGACCTAAGATCTTTAAAAGAATCCCTGAAGGCACTCACGATAGTAGGCAATGTTTTTATCAGGGTAATAATCCCACCGAAGGTCACAGCTCCTGCACCGATGTAGCGAATGTATCCGTTCCAGATTTGACTTGGTGACATCTCAGATATGAGCATCGAAGTCTCTGGTGCCAACGGAATAGTGAGTTCATCCCCTATTAAGGTAATCAAGGGGATTAACACCAGCCAGGAGAGCACACCACCCGCCACCATAATTCCTGAAATGCGAGGGCCTATGATATAGCCAACGCCCAATAATTCAGGGGTAATTTCTGCATTGATAGTACCATTTGGCAAGGAGGATTTTCTTCCAAATACATATTGGGGTACATCTTTCCACAAGCCTGCAATAGACATGAGTGCTTTGTACAGAAAAGCAATACCCAATCCGAGGAAAACATTCCGTGCCAACTTGCCTCCCTTTTCACCTGCCATCAGCACATCCGCACACGCGGTACCCTCAGGGTATGGAAGATTATCATGCTCTTTAACTATTAAGGATCTTCTTAGTGGTATCATAAATAGAACTCCCAACACACCTCCTACCAATGCCAGTACAAATATTTGAAAGTACTGGAAGTAGGCTTCACCACCTGACAAAAAGAGAAGCGCAGGAATTGTAAAGACAACACCGGCAGCCACTGACTCCCCTGCTGAGCCAATAGTTTGTACAATATTATTTTCGAGAATAGTGGCATTGCCCAATTTTTTAAAAATGGATATAGCCAACACCGCAATCGGAATAGAAGCACTTACGGTAAGTCCTACCTTAAGCCCGAGGTAAACAGTTGCTGCTCCAAAGATGATTCCAAAAACAGAACCCAATATGACAGCTTTTAGTGTAAACTCAGGTATGAAATCATGCGCTGAAACATAGGGCTTAAAGGGTTTATTTTTTTCCATAAAATAACGAGTTGGGTACTCTCAGGTCATTCGTTAAAAGCTGGGAAATGCTAAATTTTGTTACTTTTAGCATTCAGCGCTAACACAATTATATGATTTATTCTTTAGTTACCATCGTTTACCTGGTCCTTTTGATAGGCATAATCATATATAAAAGTCGGACGGTGAGGAGTGAGGAAGACTTTATCGTAGCCGGAAGAGGAGTGCCTGTCTACCTTCTTGTAGGAACATTAGTTTGCACATGGATTGGTTCTGGTAGCTTATTTGGTAATGCAGGACTTAGTTTTCGCACAGGTTTTGGCGAGCTATGGTTCTCCGCAGGTGCCTGGATTGGAATTGTCGTAATCTATTTTATCGCTGGGCGCGTACGGAAAATATCCAAATTTACACTTACCGACATATTGGAAAAACGGTATAATCACACCGCCAAAATCCTAGGGACTGCCACCATCATTGTAGCCTATCTTGTAATTGCAGGCTATCAATTTAAGGGTGGCGGTAGGTTTTTGGCAATACTCTCCAATGGTGCCATTGATGTGGAAACAGGTGCGCTTATTTCATGCGTCACAATTATCATTTTTACTGCAATGGCTGGAATGGTTTCGATTATTTCCATTGATATTTTCAATGGCATTCTTATGATCGTTGCTCTATTCACTGCATTGCCTTTTGCCATTGCTGCTCATGGTGGGATAACGGAAGTAATGAATACCATTAACACTACAAATCCACAACACTTTTCGCTCACTGAAGGCCGAGATCCCTGGTGGATTGTGGGAATTATCCTTCCCACCTTCATTTTGCTAGTCAGTGAAAGTAGTATTTATCAAAAATTTTCATCAGCCAAAGATTCTACTTCAGCAAGGAAAGCAGTTTTTGGAATGTTTATAGGTGTGGTGGCAATTGAATTTGTCATTTGTGCCATTGCCATAGTGGGGTATGCCATATACGCTAACGATCCTCGTTTCTTCCTGACTGACGGATCGATTAATCAAGCAATGGCCGAGGAGGTCATATTGAGAATTGGATATGAGCAGGTACCCTCCTTTGTGGGCGCTATGCTTTTTGCTGCAGGAGTCGCCATCATTTTATCCACAGGAAATACTTTTCTGATGGTTACATCCACCAATCTGACTCAAGACATATTGAAGCCTTACTTTTTCAAAAAAACCATTGCCGCCAAGAAGTTAATTCGAATCCAGCAAACAAGTATTGCACTGTTGGGGTTATTGGCATATGTGATGGTCACTCAATTTGAAACCGTTCTTGAAATGGCATTTATTTCCTATACCATGATTGGTGCCTCATTGGCGCCCGCGCTATTGGCCAGTTTTTTCTGGAAAAGAGTTACCTCAGCGGGAGCAATAAGTTCAATACTCGCTGGTATGATTATCCCCGTGCTCAATAAAGTATTGGAGGTAACCAGCTTATCCTTTGGCCCTCTTCCGGTCAATACCGACTATATTGCAATTCCCTCACTGGCAACCTCTCTTACTTTATTAATTGTAGTAAGCTTGCTTACCGCCAAACCAGCCGAAGAGAAATGGAAACCCTTTTTTGAATAATTCTACATTGACACCTCCATTTTGTGTCTCTAGAATGATTAATAAATCAGTACTGAAGTAATTGTTATTTATCGAGGCAAACGGTCATTAGGCATAAAATTGAGCCTTTTCTGAGCAATTACTAGAGTCGGTTCTGTGAATATTTTATTAACTTTGCACCCTCATTAAAATTCCCTGAAATGCAAGAAAGTGGAGTCAAACCTACCAATACCTCAATCAAAGATTTAGGAATTAAAGACGGAATAGCACACTGGAATTTAGCCCCAGCGGAGCTTGCAAAAATAGCCGTGGATTCAAAACAGGCTACCCTTACCAGTACCGGAGCAATTGCCGTGGATACGGGCGAATTTACCGGACGGTCGCCAAAAGATAAGTTTACCGTAAAAGATGACATCACAAAAGATTCCGTATGGTGGAACAACTTCAACATTCCTTTCGAATCGGAAAAGTTTGATAAACTACACCAAAAGGTGATCAACTATTTTAACGGAAAAGAATTCTATGTGCGTGATGTGTATGCCTGCGCAGATCCAAGATATCAGATAAATATCCGGGTAGTCACTGAATTTTCCTGGTCCAGTTTGTTTGCAAACAACATGTTTCTGCGTCCCACTCAGGAGGAACTCACCAAATTTAAACCTGAGTGGACTATTCTTTGTGCACCCAATTTCATGGCCAATCCCGAAGAAGATGGAACGCGCCAGCATAATTTCTCCATGGTTGATTTCACAAAGAAAGTAATTCTAATCGGTGGAAGTGCCTACACCGGAGAGATCAAAAAAGGGGTATTCTCTGCCTTAAATTTTATACTTCCCCATCAAAAAAATGTGCTCTCCATGCACTGCTCTGCAAACACAGGCAGCGATGGCGATACCGCCATTTTCTTTGGATTGTCCGGAACTGGAAAAACCACACTTTCAGCCGATCCGAGTAGAAAGTTAATTGGTGATGATGAACATGGATGGACTCCTGATAATGTAATCTTTAATTTTGAAGGCGGTTGCTATGCAAAAGCCATTGACTTGTCTGCTGAAAAAGAGCCTGATATTTTTGGCGCCATCAAAGAAGGTGCTTTGCTTGAAAATATCTCCTACAAAAAAGGAACTAATGAAGTCAACTTTGCCGACAGCTCTAAGACAGAAAATACGCGTGTTAGTTACCCGATAGATCACATCAGCAACATAGCTGTACCCTCATTGGGGAAAAACCCAAAGAATATTTTCTTTCTTACCTGCGATGCCTACGGTGTACTACCTCCTATTTCTAAACTCACGCCAGGGCAAGCTGCCTTTCATTTTATCTCTGGATACACCGCTAAGGTTGCTGGAACTGAGGCTGGTATAACAGAGCCTACCACCACTTTCTCTACTTGTTTTGGTGCTCCCTTTATGCCTCTTCATCCCACACGTTATGCTGAAATGCTAAGCAAAAAAATGCAGGAAGCCAATGTGACCGTTTGGTTGGTAAATACCGGCTGGTCTGGTGGCCCTTACGGTGTGGGCAGCAGAATGAGTTTGAAGTATACACGCGCGCTCATCGCTGCAGCTTTAAGTGGTGACTTAAACGATGCGAGTTATATAAATCATGATATCTTTGGTGTGGCTATGCCTACATCATGTGCAGGTGTACCTTCTGAAATCCTAAACCCTAGAAACACCTGGAAGGACAAAGAAGCATACGATAGAAAGGCAAATCACCTTGCAGCTGCTTTCAACAAGAACTTTGAAAAGTTTGCCGATAATGCCAACAAAGAAATACTTGATGGTGCTCCTCAGGTAAAAGAGAGCGTATAAAAATTCATATACAAATAGATAAAGCAGGCTCCTTACGAATGGGGGCCTGCTTTATTATTGGAGGCTCACCCTCTCCATACACATGGGTAATGTGCAAAAAGCTGATTTCTATTTGTGACATCAGGCCATAAAATAAAAAGAGGAAATTGAAGTACTTCAATTTCCTCTAAAATCCTTCATCTAAAAATCTGGTGAGTGAGAGAATGACTATCGATTAACTATGTAGTGTGGAAAGCGCTACAGGTCAGGGTTTACTTCGATTCCTTCTCACCATCTAAAGAAAGCACGTACATGGCCATCTTTTCCGCATCAGGCTCTGAAATATTAGGGTGTGGTGTCATCGGAATCTGTCCCCAATTACCGGTACCTCCCTTAATAATTTTTTCGGCCAACATAGTCACATTTTCAGGTGTAAATGCGTACTTCTCAGCAACCTCTTTGTGTGAGGGGCCTATAAGTTTGTCGGTTTGATGGTGGCAGGTGGTACAATCATTTTTAGCTACAAGTGCTGCACCTTGTGCAATCATGTCCGCCTCCGATACTGGTGCTGCTGGCTCTACTTTTTCAGTTTGTGCAGCAGGCTCACCATAATCTTCAGTATTTACTTTTTCAGTTTTTGAACCACAGGCCCAAGTAATGCTGGCCATTAATAAAAATGGATATATTCTGTTTATCATATCTATAAAATTTTGAAAGCCCAAATTAGATAAAATCCTAATTTAATCACACTCTTACAGGTAATATTAATGTGATTGGGGAAAATGCCCCACTGTAAGAAACGCAGCGCCAAATACTCCGGCACTATCTCCTAATTTTGGTTTTACAATCGCAGTTTTTAGATAGTCGTTGAATACAAATCCTTTAAGAGACACTATTCCTTCGGTGTAAATGGCGTCTATGTTTCCCACGCCTCCTCCTATTACTATAACATCCGGATCCAGGATATTTACCACTGTGCTCATGGCCTGCCCTAAAAAGTAGGTCAACCGATTAATAGTTAAAGTGGCGTCTTTGTCCATTCCGACAAGGTGTGCTTCGTATATTTCAGGTAACGCTATCTTATGATTGGTCAATGAGAAGTAATATTTTTCCAGAGCAGGTCCTGACAGAACCGTCTCCACACATCCTGTTTTACCACAATAACAGCGTCCCCCGGATTCATGAAGAAAATTATGTCCCCATTCGCCACCAATACCGTGAAGACCATTAATAAGTTTGCCATTCACAACTATCCCACCACCTACTCCGGTACCTATAATAACACCAAACACTACTTTTGCCTCAGTAAAATCACTCTTTACAATTCCCATATTCGTTTCAGCAAGAGCAAAGCAATTGGCATCGTTGGCAATTACAAACTCCATAGAAAGTTTTTTTTCAAGATCGTGCTTCAGAGGTTCACCATTTAAGCAAGTCGAGTTACAGTTTTTCATTAGGAAACTGATGGGGTCGAGAATTCCAGGAGCTCCCATACCAACTTTGGAAGGCCTGTAATGCAGGTCGTTGCTTAGCCTGTCTATCACTTTACCTATTTGGCCCATCACATGTTGATAGCCCTTCTGACTCTCGGTCGCCAGTCTATGGCGGCTCAATACCTTTGGATTCGTTGGGGACTCAAGTACTACACCCTCTATCTTGGTTCCACCAAGGTCTATCCCCCAAAGATGTTCATGTGGGTCACGCATCTATCAAACAATTAAAAAGTTTCGCGCATCCTTAAGAGCTGTTTCAAGCCTGGCCATATCCCTGTTCTTCTCCTCGTTACTCCAATTCAATAGTGACGCCAACTCATCGATAATTGGTATTTTATATTTCAAAACACTTTCAAAATAAAAATACAAACGACCAGTTCTGCGTATGAAAAAATCCAAAGAGGAACATGTCATTTCTTTTTCAACACAATAACGGAGTTCTGCTTTCAGCAGCACAAGATGAATATCTTCACCACTAACTATCTGTATCTTCTTTAAAATCTTTTCTGATTGCTTTCCATAATTTTCAATTAGATAGGTCGCAATATTGGGGTCTAATCCCAAACCTGCCATTCGTTTTTTCAATATATTCACATACCTTCTCACCTGTTTAGAGTTGGTGAGTTGGCCATCAGACAACCTGATCTTCTGGGTATAGCATTTTGACGTCTCCATTCTATGTGGATTGTTCTCAATCACCATATCTACAATCCTTTCTGCCATTTTTCTGTATCCGGTTAGTTTGCCTCCAGCGATAGAGTAAAGTCCACTCGGAGATATAAAAATCTCATCTTTACGCGAGAGTGCTGAGGCAGACTTCCCCTCTTCATGAATCAATGGACGCAGGCCTGCCCAACTAGATTCAATGTCTTCCATTTTTAGTTTCACTTGGGGAAAGTTTTCATTAATTCCCTTGATCAGGTACTGTGCATCTTCAATTGTAATCACCACGCTGTCTATATCTCCCTGATAGTTGGTGTCAGTAGTTCCTACATAGGTAGTTCTGCCTCTCGGAATAGCGAAAATCATTCTACCATCCACAATATCAAAGTAGATGGATTGTTTAATAGGAAGTTTGTCTTTTGGTAAGACAATGTGTACTCCTTTTGTAAGATGAAGCCGCTTTCCTTCAAGTGACTTATCCATTGCACGAAGCTGATCTACCCAAGGGCCGGTAGCATTAATCACTACACGAGAATTAATAGTAAATGTTTCGTCAGAAATGAGATCGTGTACCTCTGCGCCACGCAAGCTTCCGATATCTGAATAATTAAGTTGGGCTACCTTGCAGTAATTGATAACAATAGCACCATACTTATTGGCCTTTTTAGCCACTTCAATGGTAAGTCTTGCATCGTCCGTCCTGTATTCAGCATAAAGTGCTCCCCCCTTCACATCATCCTTTTTAAGTAACGGTTCACGTCTTAAAGTTTGCTTGCGTGTAAGCATCAACCTTCGGTCTTTGCCTGTAACACCAGCAAGCCAATCATACAATTTTAAACCCAACGAGGTCAACACGCTACCAAAGCCACGGTGTTCTCGTAATGGCAACAACATTTTTTCGGGCAAGACAAGATGTGGGGCGAGTTTGTGTATTACTGCCCGCTCACTGCCTACCTCTTTGACAAGTGCAAATTCAAATTGTTTCAAATAGCGCAGCCCACCGTGGATCAGTTTTGTAGAGCGGCTACTGGTGCCGGATGCAAAGTCATCCTTCTCTACCAGAGCCACCTTTAACCCACGGGAAGCTGCATCCAATGCGATGCCCACCCCGGTTATCCCTCCTCCTATTACCAGTACATCAAACGCATGCATCTTCAGGGATGCAATGAATCGATTTCGATCTGTGCTGGAGAAATTCATTGGTTTTTTTTGCAACTCACTAAGCTCATTATTCTATCCATTTCATTGACCTCCTCACTGCCTTTTGCCATCCTTTATAAAGTTTGTTTCTTTTCTCTTCATCCATAGCAGGCGTAAATGTTTTATCAATCACCCTATCATTTGTAATGGTTTCCTTCTTCCATAACCCCACCTGAATACCTGCGAGGTAAGCAGCACCCATTGCAGTAGATTCTATGACTTTCGGGCGCTCCACTTCTGTATTCAATATATCTGCCTGGAATTGCATGAGTATGTTATTAGCGCAAGCTCCTCCATCCACTTTTAAACTCGCCAACTTTACACCCGCATCCTCTTCCATTGCATTAAGTACATCCTTTGTTTGATATGCCAATGACTCTAGCGTGGCCTTGATAAGGTGATCTTTACCGGTATCACGCGTCAATCCAAAGATGGCACCACGCGCATACATGTCCCAATAGGGTGCTCCCAATCCAGCAAAGGCAGGTACCACATATACTTCATTTGATCCCAGCGCTTTTGCCGCAAAGTATTCAGAGTCTTTCGACTGGTCTATCAGGTGAAGACTATCGCGCAACCATTGTACGGCTGCACCTGCAATAAACACGCTGCCCTCCAGTGCATATTCTACTTTTCCATCCAGGCCCCAGGCAATGGTCGTAATCAATCCGTTTTTGGAGTGATGAATCTTGTCACCGGTATTCATTAGCATAAAACAACCTGTACCATATGTATTTTTAGCCATTCCAGGTGCAAAGCAAGCCTGACCAAATAAGGCAGCCTGTTGATCACCTGCCACTCCTGCAATGGGAATAGTAGCCCCATCCATTTCATACGTTCCAAAATCAGATGAAGACGCATTTACCTGTGGCAACATAATCTCCGGTACGTCCAGTTCTGCTAACAGTTTTTTATCCCATTCTAAATCCCGGATGTTATACAACAACGTTCTGGAGGCATTGCTATAATCTGTTACGTGTGATTTCCCTTTGGTCATGTTCCATATTAACCACGTATCAATAGTACCAAAAAGCAACTCTCCCTTCTTTGCCCTTTCTTTAGCGCCTTGCACATTATTCAGTATCCAATTGATCTTTGTGCCAGAGAAATAGGAATCGATCACTAACCCTGTGTTTTCTCTTACATAATCCTCCAGGCTGCGGGCTTTTAACTTTTCACAAAGCGCAGCCGTTCTTTTGTCCTGCCACACAATGGCATTATAAATGGGTTCTCCTGTTTTCTTGTCCCACACTACCGTGGTTTCCCTTTGATTGGTGATACCAATAGCTGCTACCGACTTAGGACTTATCTTATTTTCGCTGAGTACCTTTTGAAGCATGCCCAGCTGAGTAGATAGTATTTCCTTTGGATCATGTTCTACCCATCCCGGCTTGCGAAAAATCTGAGTAAACTCTTGCTGGGCAATGGCTTGAATAATTCCTTTCTCATTTAACAAAACAGCCCTTGAACTTGTGGTCCCCTGATCCAGTGCAATTATATATTTACTCATCGGTGCATCATTTAAGAAACTAATAACTGATATAACAAAGCTCCGGCAATGCTTCCCGCCAGAGGTCCTATTACCGGGATCCAACTGTACGACCAATCAGAAGAACCCTTGCCGGCAATAGGTAAAATAAAGTGAGCCAAGCGCGGCCCCAGATCCCTTGCCGGATTAATGGCAAAGCCTGTAGTGCCTCCCAAACTAAAACCAATTGCAGTAATTAGGGCACCCACCACCAATGGGTTTAATCCTTCCGCGAAATTATTGGCACCAATAAACAACAATCCCATGATCAACACCATGGTACCGATAAACTCACTGATGAAGTTGGAACCAGTAGATCGGATGGCAGGTGCTGTGCAGAATACAGCCAACTTAGCACCTTTGTCTTCAGTAACTTTCCAGTGGGGCAAATAATGCAGCCATACAATGGTTGCTCCAACAAACGCTCCAAGCAACTGAGCAAGACAATAGGCAGGTACCTCAGCCCACGGAAAACTGCCATTGAGTGCCAGCGCCAAAGTTACGGCAGGATTGATATGGGCTCCGCTATATCCCCCTACAGCATAAATGGCAAAAGTAACGGCCAGACCCCAGCCCATTACAATTACAACCCAGCCCGCATTCTCGGATTTGGATTGTTTTAACAAAACACCAGCCACTACACCATCACCTAAAATAATCAAAATCATGGTACCAATAAATTCTGCCAGGTAAGGGGACATATCAATCAATTTAATTGTCCCTTAAAGTATCAATTTCAACGCAAACATGAAAAACCCGATAAACAATACCCAAGAGATATCTTTGGCTCTAAAGCAATGATTTAAGGCACTGAATTTGTTTATTTGCCTTGTAAACTAGTTTGTAGATGAAATTAAGGCTTTATTCATACATACTTTTCTCTCTGTTGATATTCGATTCATGCTCTTCGGGCAAGGTTGCCTACAAACAAGGAGACTATTATCAGGCTGTTTTAACAGCAGTACAACGGCTCAGGGCTAAACCAGATCATAAAAAATCAAAAGAGGTACTCAAACTAAGTTATCAGTTGGCTGTTGATTACCTGGAAACAGATGCAAAAAATCAAATTGAATCGAATGCCAATTTTAAGTACAAAACTGCCACTGAAAATTATGAGAAAATCAATCATCTCTATGAAGAAATACGCACCTCCCCTGGTGCTTTGCGCGTAATCCCAAACCCAGTTAACAAGTACAATGAGCTGACCACCGTAAAAGCTAAGGCAGCGGAAGAAACCTATGAAGCAGGTATTCAGGCCTTGTTAAAAAATACACGGGAAGATGCCAAGCAAGCCTATTTTCTGTTTAACGAAGCCAATACATTTTCCCCCGGCTACAGAGAGGCTATTGAAATGATTGAGCAATCAAAGTTCAACGCCACACTCAAGGTGGTAGTGCAGCCCTCATTCATTAATTATCGCGACTGGAATTTTGAACCAGTTGTTTTTGGGTATACTTCTAATCAGTTCGTTAAGTTTTATACGCCACAGCAGGCAGAAGACTCAAAACTTGAAAAAATAGATCAGTATATTAAGGTAATCGTAAATGGATATCAGGAAAGTCGCCCCGTAATCACCTCCAAGTCAGAATCTTTTTCTGACAGTGTAAAAACCGGAGAAAAAACAGTGAAGGGCGTAAAAACACCGGTCTACAGCAAAGTATCAGCTACCCTCACTACCTATACCAAAAAAATCACAGGTCGAGGTTCTATTAACCTCACTGTGACAGATGCGGTCAATCGGGTGGAACTAAAAAACTCGGATATTATAGCCGATGAAACCTGGAACGATTCCTGGGCCACTTATAAAGGAGATGTAAGGGCGCTCTCTGAAGGAAATAAAAGGCTCTGTGAGAAAAAGGAACCCTACCCTGAACGCAACTACATAGAGAACAGGGCCCGAAAAGAACTCGACAAAAAATTGAGCAATGAGTTGGGGTATTTCTACAACAAATATTAGTAGTCGCCAGCCAATAATGCGTATTTACACTAAACCATTTTAGTATAAGAATTGTATTGCTAGAACAGAATACATGCCACCCAAAAAACTATGACGGATACAACAAATAATACCACTGACAAAGCCATGATCACATTTGGCGCAGGGTGCTTCTGGTGTACCGAAGCGGTTTTTCTGGGTGTAAAAGGTGTGGAAAGGGTAGTTTCTGGTTATTCCGGAGGCAAAATAAAGAATCCATGTTACCGCGAAATTTGTACCGGTGCCACCGGCCATGCGGAAGTAACCCAGATTACTTACAATCCTACTATCGTTTCCTATGAAACTATGCTGGAAATATTCTGGAATACCCATGACCCAACTACCCTCAATCAGCAAGGAGCAGATATAGGGTCTCAATATCGGTCTGTGATCTTTTATAACACCGAAAACGAGAGAATTATAGCTGAGGAATATAAAAAGCAACTGGATAAATCAGGGCTTTATAAGGGTCCTATTGTTACAGAAATTAGCCCATTGGTTAATTTCTATACAGCCGAAGAAGACCACCAAAACTACTATGCCCTTAATCCTGACCAGGGGTATTGCCAGTACGTAATTAGGCCAAAAGTGGAGAAATTTCGTGAGAAGTTCATAGCCGAGCGTAAAGATTAAGACACCCTTTCAAAAAAAAATGATTTTTATTTAAGAAATCAGCAACCTAACCCAGCATCGTCCGTATTCATACTTAGAGCAGAGCAATTCTTCTCATAGGTTTAGGTTTAGGTACAGAGAACCCCTCCAACAAACGAGGGGTTTTTTGTTTTTTAGCCCTCCATTATATTCCCCGTGACAAGCGTGCTTATCGGATTCTGGCTAACACAATCCCACCAGCCCTGAGAAAGTGAGTAGGAACGAAGGACCAGGATGACGACCTCTTTCTTTCTCTCCCACTACAAATTACTTATCGTTATCTTTAACAGATTATTTTTAAACACTGAATGAGCTTAACAATCGAGAACATACTCCTTATTGGTTCCATTTTGCTTTTTGTAAGCATTGTAGCAGGAAAAACTTCCTACAGGTTTGGAGTTCCCACTCTTATCCTATTCTTAGCCATTGGGATGCTTGCAGGGTCTGAAGGAATTGGGGGTATCCTATTCAACGATCCCAAGCTGGCTCAATTCATCGGCATCATCTCACTCAACTTTATCTTATTTTCTGGCGGTCTTGATACCAGTTGGGCTA
The DNA here is from genome assembly GCA_019638285.1 of Cyclobacteriaceae bacterium. Classification (GTDB taxonomy): domain Bacteria; phylum Bacteroidota; class Bacteroidia; order Cytophagales; family Cyclobacteriaceae; genus ELB16-189. The sequence continues at coordinate 24,525 of JAHBUB010000030.1, forward strand.
CTGTAAAGCCCATCATGAAGAAAGGATTCATGCTCTCTACGGTGGGGGTACTACTCACTGCTTTGTCTTTGGGCACATTCGTCTGGTTTATTACCGATTTTACCATTTACGAAAGCATGTTACTGGGCTCCATTGTCTCCTCCACAGATGCAGCCGCTGTATTCTCCATACTTCGCTCCAAAAGCCTTGCGCTCAAGACCAACTTGCGGCCTACCCTGGAGCTGGAAAGTGGAAGTAACGACCCCATGGCATACGTACTTACCATCGCGTTTCTCTCTTTGGTTGTCAATCAGGACAAAAGTCTGTTGTCCATCATTCCAATGTTTCTGCAACAAATGATATTGGGGGGGCTTGCCGGATTTCTCTTTGGCAAACTGAGTAAATTAATCATCAATCGCATTCATCTCGACTTTGAAGGACTATACCCGGTACTCGTGATAGCACTTATGTTCATCACATTTTCTGCTACCGATTCTGTAGGCGGAAATGGATTTCTCGCGATCTACATCTGTGCCGTATACCTGGGCAATCAGGACCTCATCCATAAAAAGACTATCCTGAAAATGTTTGACGGTTTGGCCTGGCTGATGCAAATTGTACTCTTCCTTACCCTGGGACTGCTGGTCTACCCTCAAGATATCTTCCCTGTAATGGGAGTAGGACTGCTCATCTCTATATTTCTTATTTTGGTGGCAAGGCCTTTGAGTGTTTTTCTCAGTCTATTGCCGTTTAAATTAAGATTGAATAATCGTCTCTATATTTCCTGGGTAGGACTGCGGGGCGCTGTGCCAATTGTATTTGCCACCTATCCCTTGCTGGCTGGCATTGATAAGGCAGGAATGATTTTTAACATCGTTTTTTTTATTTCCGTGACCTCCGTATTGATTCAAGGCACTACTCTTTCCGTTCTTGCCAAGTGGCTGCATGTAGCGCTTCCTGAAAAAGTAAAACCACTTGATCCTACAGACCTGCTACTTGTAGAACACCCCAAAACTACCTTAACAGAAATAGATATTTTGGACAACAGTTATCCCATTAACAAGAAAATCGTAGATCTTAATTTCCCTCGAACTGCTATCATTGCCATGATCAAACGCAATGAAAAATACATCACTCCACACGGATCTACCATTATTGAGGCCAACGACAAGCTTATTGTTCTGGCCAACACTCCCAAAGGTATCGACCAGGTATATGAGATATTGAGGATAAAAAAAGAGCATGAGCCGGTTGATTGACTTCTACTATTTTATCAAGTCAATTGGAATAGTAATTTATCATTTCAATTGGCCTCAGAATGACATGCCTCTACTCAAAAATAATTAACAGTATAGAATTCACTTATACTCTTAAGAGGAAAATACAGCGCTACGCACAGCCACTATCGGGCAAATTTTAAATGTTAGAATAATATGTGTTTTCTTTATAATTAAAAAATCCAATATCAAAATAATATGTTAGCTTATACATGGGTAATTCTTGGATTTGTTGTTGAGTTTAAAAATAGAAGTAGATTTTAAATCGTTAAAAGTATGCCAAGTGTTTTAATTGAAGTTCGAAAAGAGTACAGTAAAGAGCAAGAAATAAAAATTATAGATGCGGTACATTCTGCATTACAAACAGCATTTAAAATTCTTCCAACTGATAAAAATGTTAGATTGATTGTCCATCCACCGCACCGATTTGCTTGCCCACTGGATAAAAATAATCCCGAATACTACACGTATATAAGCATAGATGCTTTTAGCGGGCGATCCATAGGGGCCAAAAGAAATCTATACAAAACCATTGTTGATAACTTAGAAATTTTAGGAATTCCAAAAGACCACGTGGATGTCCTTCTCAGAGAATCTTCTGCGGAAAACTGGGGGCTGCATGGAGGGCAAGTCGCAAGTGAAGTGGTCTTAGGCTATAAGATTGATGTATAAATTTCAAATTGGTATTTCGGTTACAAAGGTTGCACAGTAATCCAAGTTGTTTGACCAAGACTTAAACTCGAAAATTTAATAAGAATTAGGATTTCCATTCTAATCCTATTTAGGCTGAACCAATCCACGAATTAGCATATAACATTGAGAAAGTTTCCTTGCGAGAGACCCCTTTTTGTTATTCAATTCCCTTATAATCCTCTTTCTACATTAATAATGGCCTAATCGGAAGAGTAATAAGCCGAGTTTGACAAATGCTTTCCTGACATTCTTTAATATCTGAAATATTATTGAACTTAGTAAGAATTATTGGTATCACCTGAGAATATCCACTAGATGAACAGTAATTTCGCGAGAACACTTATCAATAATATTGATGCAGGTATCATTATCACAGATCTTGACTTCAAAATCAGGTTGATTAATCAGGTTGCGTTGAATCTTGCTATAGAAGTTACAGGGAAAACTCTGAGTAAAGGGGATGACATACGAACACTATTAAAAAATCTGGAAAAAAAATATATTAAAAGCTTACTTGCCAAAATAGCCTCAAGTAAGGACTCAGAGAGAACTTTTTTTAATTTAGCTACAAACACAGGAGGAGAATTATTCCTTGACCTCAATATCATCCCTATCCGGAATCAGGATAACCAACAAGATCACTATGAGTTTATAATCAACGACATTACACAGCAGAAACTATTTGAAACCAAATTGGTTAACCAAGCTAAAAACATAAGTAACTTTATTGAAAAGGCTCATGCCATTATCATTGGCGTAGATACACGTGGATACATCACAGAATGGAATGAATTTGCATCAGTTACCACAGGTTATAAAAAAAATGATGTGTATGCATTAAAGCTAGTTGATAAACTCATTCCAGAAGAGCACAGAAGCAGGGTTAATAAAATTATTGAAAGGGTCATCCATAAAAAAAATAACAGCAATTATGAAATCTCTATTTGCACGAATGATCAATCTCACAAAATAGTTCTTTTGGGTATCACGCAACGACTCTCCGCCACTGGAGAAGTGATAGGTGCCACTTTAATGGGACAGGACATTACAGAGTTATCTCAATACCGGCAATCACTAGAGCGAAAAGTAGAAGAAAGAACAAAGGATTTGGAACAGTCTATCGGAAAAGAAAAGGAAGTACTCGAAATGAAAAATAGGTTTATTTCAATCGCCTCTCATGAATTCCGAACTCCATTGGATTCCATCCAATACAACGCAGCAGATATCAAGAAAAATAAAACGATTCAGAAGTCCAGAAGGCTTTTAGCACGAATCAATGAAATTGAGAAGCACGCCCAGCGGATGACGTTATTGTTGGATGATGTGCTCACCTACAATAAAAGCGAGCCTGGCAAGATAAATTTGATCTTGCATTCTATTAATCTTCCTGAGTTCCTGAATAAAACATCTGAAGAAGTTTATCTAAGCACTAAACAAACACATGTCATCAAAAAAGAATTCTTCAACTTACCAAAGTTTATAAATACTGACGAAAAACTTTTAAGGAATATTCTTATCAATCTCCTTACCAATGCCATTAAGTACTCCCCCGGGAAAAATCATGTTTCATTAGTAGCAAAAGGAACTGAAGAACAATTAGAAATTGATATCCGAGATAATGGCATAGGTATACCTATGGGGGATCTCCCAAACATTTTTGAACCGTTCAATCGGAGTATATCAGCTGGTTCCATTCCTGGAACAGGATTAGGACTATCTATTGTTAAAAGAGCCATCGGTTTACTAAAAGGTAGTATTAAAGTAGATAGTCAAGTAAATTTGGGTACCGAGGTATCCATCACTATTCCCTTGACAATAAAATGAAACCCGATAATAAGATAAAAGTATTGCTAACCGATGATCACAAATTAATTCGTGAAGGTATCGAAGCCATGCTTTCCAATACACCCGACATAGAAGTAATCGGCTCAGTGGGTTCTGGAGAAGATGCCGTAAATTATGTAAGGGAAAAAAGACCTGACGTAGTATTGATGGATATTGTAATGGGTGGCATGTCGGGTATCGAGGCTACCAGATGGATAAAAGACTTAGACCCAAGCATCAAAATACTGTTGGTAACAATGGAAATTAGCAAAGAATATGTTTCTGCAGGTATAAAGTCCGGTGTCGATGGGTATTTGCCCAAAGACATCGACAAGAAAATGCTGGTGGATGCCATTAAACAGGTGAGCCGCGGGGAGCGGTATTTTAATGAAGCCATCATGAAACTCGTTTTTGAAGAGTTTTATACCCATGAAAAGCTAAAAAGCCCAATCAATAAACTACCCAATGACTTAACCAAAAGAGAATTTGAAATACTTGGTTTGGTAGCCTCCGGAAAAACCAATAAGGAATTAGCAGAAATGTTATTTATCAGTATAAAGACTGTAGAGACCCATAAGACCCATATCCTGGAAAAACTCAACTTGAAGAATACGAATGAATTGATCAAATATGCGATCAAACACAAGATCATTTCCATTGATAGCTTGTAACCCCTTTAAATATATCAGGGTATACCCCGAGGCCTCTTTAAAGCAGCTTTCATTTTAATTAGAATAAAAGAAGAATAACGGCCTTTTTGGTTCGGAATAGGCCTTTTTCCTGATTTAATCAAAATCAGATTTCCCCTGATGTAAACGAGTCAAGGTCTCCTGACATTTGATCTATCATTCAACTAAACAACAAGGATATGATAGTCAGCAGCAGAATTATAACCAGAATTTTAAATGCATTTTTTTTAATACTTGTTTTCCTCTTCGCAGGATTAATGGATTGCTTTGCCCAATCGAACGTACTCAATGTTAAAAACGCAAGCACAAAAATTCTATACCCAACCAATGTAAATATGGAAGCCAGGGCAGAAGCAGTTCATTCAAATATCAATAGCCCCTACCAGGAATTAAAACCAGCGCTTGATCCATCTGGTAAAATACTCTACTTCAGTCGTCTTAATTCTCCCCTCAATACTTCTGGTGAAAAAGATCACGAAGACATCTGGTATTCCAAATTTGACACCAAATCCAATGTATGGTCCGAACCTATTCGCATGCCTGGAGAATTGAATAATGCCGGTCCTAATTTTGTGAATACTGTAAGTCAAACCGGAGATACACTTATTTTAGGCAACGAATATCTTAAGAAAGGAAAAATGCGGGCCGGTGTTTCATACAGTGTGAATGTCGATGGACAATGGTCCTTCCCTACGTCTATCGATATTAAAGGGGATTACAATATGTCAGCCCATGCTAATTACTATGTATCCCTCAAAAGTGGAGTTATTATTTCTTCAGTGCAGCGAGCTGACTCCAAAGGAGAACGCGATCTATATATCAGTATTTGGGATGGTGTTTCCGCCACCGAGCCTGTGAACATGGGAGCTGTTATTAATACGAAATTTGAGGAATCATCTCCTTTCCTCGCCAATGATATGAAGACCTTATACTTTGCTTCGAAGGGACACAGTGGATATGGGGGCTTTGATATTTATGTAACCGAACGCCTGGATGATAGCTGGACTAACTGGAGTACACCCAAAAATCTTGGCCCTGCGGTGAATGGTGCCATGGATGATGAGTTTTTCAGTGTCTCCAATTGTGGAAGATTTGCTATCTTCTCAAAACAAGTCGAGGTTCACAATGTCGATCTCTATAAAATCTCAATGGAAGACCTTTTCCCCGAACCCAATAGAAAGGCAGCTCCCCTCACTACAGATATTTCTGCACTATCTTCTCTTTAAAAATTATCAGCTGCTGACAAAAAAGGCTCCATAAAAGGAGCTTTTTTTTATATACAATTCTTCCTTTCACTATAAAAATCCCCTCTGCTCTTTGATGTATGTTTGATGTAAGTTTCTCAATCAAAAGCAACTATTTATTAAGACCATTAAGTTTCTATAACTTTAATAAATAAAATACAATTGATCACCGGAACAGAAACTAAACCAGTTAATCCGATGAAATCAAAAACTGGAACTTTAGTCATCCCATCATTTCTGATTATCGCAGCTTTGCTCGTTATCGGTGCGATCACTACCGCGATCATTAATAAGAGATACTATACACTGAGCAAGCAACTTCAAATAACAAACTATAACTTACTCCATCTGGAGGAGGTCAGACTTAAGACCGGGGATATGGTAGCGTCTTCCTTGCGGTATGCCATCACAGGCTCCAGGAGTCAAAATACTCTCTTTTATACATCCTACAAATCCTTACAGTCTGCCAGTAAAGAAATCCTTGCGCCTGACACTGAAGCAACTCATAACTATATAGATAGTCTTTCACTTGCGATAGTATCTCTCCAGAAATTCAGCCAACAAATAGTAACAGCAAGGGAGAAAGAGGACCCAAAATTAGTAAACACCCTGATGGGTACCGTAAATGGAGAAAATTTGCGAAGTGAAGTACACAGGTTAATCAATTCCCTCGAAAGTTTTAATAGATCAGAGCTACGTGCGTTAGAATCTGAACAACAATCCCTGGCTTCTAATGCAGCCTATATTAGCTATTTTGGCTTTTCCATTAGTCTGCTCTCCCTCACAGTTGTGTTTTACCTACTTAACAAAGAGCTCTCCAAAAGAAAAGTAGCAGAGTTAAGCCTTAAAAAATTGAATGAGACATTGCAGGAGGAAGTGAAGAAGAAAACATCAGAAGCGGATCAGGTTTTTAGCAGAATCTCAGATGCCTTTATTGCCTTCGATAAGAATTGGCAATTTACATATATTAACAAAAGTGCTGCTGCATTTATTGGTAAAGATGCCGAAGAATTGTTAGGCAAAATAGTTTGGGATGAATTTCCTGAATCTGTTAACACCTCCTTCTATCATTCCTGTTATAAATCCATGGATTTGCAGCAATATGTTTATCATGAAGCCTATTATGAACCTTGGGATATCTATGTAGAAACACGTATATACCCCTCTGAAAATGGATTATCCGTTTTTCTTAGAAATGTAAGTGAGTTAAAAAAGGCAGAGCGAAAAGAGAAAAAATTAGAAGAACAATTCAAGGCCATTGTTGATAATACCAACGATATCATACTGCTGGCAAATGATAATGGCGAATACATTCAATGCAATGAAGCAGCCTGTCGGCATTTAGGTTATACCAAAGATGAAATATTAAAATTAACAATCTACGACTTGATCGAATCAACTCATGATGCTATAGCAGAGGAACTCTGGAATGAATTTAAAGAGAACGGTACTTCTAAAGGACTGATTAAGTTAAAGAGAAAAAATGGAAAACTAATTGAATGTCAATACAGTGCAAAAGACAATGTCCAACCTGGTGTTCATCTATCCATACTAACAGATGTAACAAAGCTCATTAAAACAAATAAAAAACTATCAGTAAGCCAAAAAAGATACAAAAACGCAGAGTTCATCGGGCAATTAGGACATTGGGAACAAAATCTAGAAGACGACAGCATTAAGTGGTCAGATGAAGTGTATCGAATTTTTGGAATCAGCAAGTCAGTCGCTCTCGACTATAAGTTGTTTTTTAGTTTCATTCACCCTGAAGATCAGCAAGGATTCCAAAAAGAACATGAATTGGCAGTGACTGGTAAGCAACCTCTTGATGCAATTTATCGTATGATTAGAAGCGATGGCCAATTAAGATATATTCATGAACGGGGGAAGATCATTAAAGACAAGCACGGTATCCCTGTTAAACTTAGTGGAGTAGCTCAAGACATTACAGAAAGAAGAGTTATAGAAGAAGATACCATTCAATCGAAAAGACGATTTGAAGCCATTTTCAACGGCACAAATGACGCCATTCTGGTAGCCAACGATACTGGAAAATATGTACAGGTGAGCCCTGCAGCATCCAGGATACTTGGGTACTCTCAGGAAGAGTTGTTAAACAAAACAGTCATGCATTTGATGCTAGATAATGTAAATGATAATGACAAATATGCAATGTGGGAAGATTTTAAAAAGGGTGGTTATCAAACCGGTACAATCGAATTGACTCGAAAGGATAAACAATTGATCACCTGCAATTATTCAGTAACAGCTAACATATTGCCTGGCCTTCATTTATCCATTTTTACAGATATCACTGATAAGTACAAAGCCGAGCAAGAGCTTCAATTATCTTATCACCAGCTTAAGGAATTAACAGGGCGGCTTCAAATTGTAAGAGAAGAAGAAAGAATTCACATTGCGCGAGAAATTCACGATGAATTAGGGCAGAAATTAACGGGTATAAAAATTGATACATCCTGGCTTGGTAAAAAAATCGAGGATAACGAGGATGCCAAAAAGAAGATTGGGGAAATCATGAGCCTGATTGATGATACAATCGATACCACCAGAAGAATATCTTCTGAATTAAGGCCAGGACTGTTGGAATATTTCGGGTTGATTGTAGCCTGTGAATCACAATCCAAAGAGTTTGAAAAAAGGCATCAAATCAAAAGCAATTTTGTTTCAGAAATAAGCACAGTCAATTTTAGTTTTAATGTCGCACTAGGTATCTATAGGATTTATCAAGAGGCATTAACAAATATCGCTCGGCATGCGCAGGCTACCTTGGTGGAAACGTTGATCACACAAGTTGATAATCATTTTATTTTGACGGTCAAAGACAATGGGTGTGGGTTTGATCAGAATGAAATCAAAAAGAAACACTCTTTGGGTTTAGTTGGCATGAGGGAAAGGGCTAACCTCGTGCTGGGAGAGCTGGCCATTGAAAGTAATAAAGGGGCTGGTACATCCATCTGGATCAAAATTCCCCTTGATCAAGAATTAAGTAAGTCATGAGGGTGCTTATCGCAGACGATCATGCTATTGTAAGAAAAGGACTCATTGAGCTTTTGAAGGAAGAGTTTCCACTCCTCAATGTCACTGAAGCGAGCAATGGGGTGCAAGCGTTGGCTGAAATCAACAAAAAAATATGGGATATCATTTTGTTGGACATCTCCATGCCTGGCCAAAATGGAATCGAAGTGTTGAAACAAATGAGAGCGATGGGGATCAAAGCGCCCATACTGATGTTGAGTATGCACCCGGAAGAAACATTTGCCATCAGGGCTTTGAAAGCAGGCGCCTCTGGTTTTCTGAATAAGGACAGGACACCCGAAGAACTCACAAGCGCCATACAATTAGTCTTGGCCGGAAGGAAATACGTCACCCCTAAAATTGCAGAACAATTGGCTGATTTGATGGATCCTTCCATGCAGCCATTGTACAACCGGCTTTCGGATCGAGAAATACAGGTTTTACAACTAATAGCCTCCGGTATGCAGGTATCGGATATTGCAGAAGAAATTTCGCTGAGCGTCAATACGATCAGCACCTACCGCACCAGAATCCTTGAAAAATTAGCACTGAAAAATAATGCTGAAATTACCCGATATGCGTTTGATAACAACTTGGTCTGACCCAAGTGTAGTACAAACCACGACAAGACAATCATTATTTCCCCTATAGGGCAGCACATCTAACTGCCTGACCTTTGTATCACAAAAGAGTGATTAAAGGCAAAGTAATCATGACCAAAAATATCAAAATAGTGACCGTAGAGGATTCGACCATTGTCGTAAATCGGTTGAAGACCATGCTAGGTGCTTTAGATGGAGCAAATTATATGGGAAACGTGACCACAGTCGCCTCTGCTAAACTTCTAATAAATTCAATTCAGCCGGATGTAGTGATTCTAGATATTCATTTGGCAGAGGACGCACCGCACGCCAATGGCATTACACTGCTTCCCTGGTTAAAAGAAAATCATCCACAACTAATCATCATCATGCTAACAAACCAAGTGGAGCCTCACTATAGGAACACTTGCAATCAATGCGGAGCTCACTATTTCTTGGATAAATCAAAGGAATTTGACAAAGTAGCTCAAGTTATTACTGAATCCATGTCATCAAAATGTTTCTAACCAGCAAACACACAAACAGAGCACTCAACAAATTAGGGTTTTTAGTGGTAATTGTCACTGCCTTTTTAGAATATATAAGTCCACTTGGCGTGTTTATTACTTGGGGATATATACTGGGAGTTCTTCTTACCATTCCACACAATAAGAAAAGCAGTACCCTCGCAGCCTCTCTCCTTTCAGCAATCCTTATCCTACTATCCTTGTTTTATCAACCTGGAGAAGTAGATTCAAAAATCATTGTGCAGAATCGTCTGTATGCCATTGGTGGATTACTTTTAGTCACGCTATTTGCAATCAGGGGTATATCAATAGATAAAACCGATAAGAATACAAAATCTCTTATGGCCGGAATTCTTTCGCACGGTACAGAGGCCATTCTACTTATTGATGACCAATATAAAATCGTACTTGCTAATCCCTTTGCCAAGAATTTATTTGGATATCAAAAGATTGAAATAGAGGGCAAGGACATTAATACCATAATACAGGGGTTTACAGATTATCCATTCTCATCTCATTCCGAGAAAATAAACTATTATTTTTCTAAAGAAGAAAAAGACAGTAAGAAAGAATTATTAGGAAAGCATCAAAATGGATCTTTTTTTCCGATTGAAATTAGCTTCAATAAATATAAATCTGGTGGAGAACCATTTATTGTCATTTTTGCATCTGATGTTACGCTCAGAAAGCAAAATGAACAACACTTAAAAGAAAAGAAAAGCGAATTAGAGGTTGCCATCCAGGAGTTAGAAGCTTTTACCTATTCAGTTTCACATGACCTGAGGGCACCACTGCGCGCAGTCGCGGGTTATGCACAAATGTTGTATGAAGATTATCATGATACAATTGATAGTGAGGGAAAGCGCTTATTGCAAAACATCCAATACAATGCAGAAAAAATGGGGAAGCTGATAGATGACCTACTCACCTTTTCCAGACTTGGAAAGAAAAAAATCAATAAGACTACTGTAGACCTGGAAGCAAACGTGAGGCAAATCGTCCACGAGCTGCGCGAAGTTACTCCTTACCATGCACAGGTAGTTATCCATCCTCTTCACCATGTTCATGCTGATCAAAGCCTGTTGAATCAGGTAATAATTAACATGATATCGAATGCTTTAAAGTACTCATCAAAAAAAGAAAATCCACTGATTGAGATTACCTCTGAGGAAAAAGAAGGTGAAATCCATTTTTCAGTAAGAGACAATGGAGCGGGTTTCGACCCAAACTATACCCATAAGTTGTTTGGTGTATTTCAGCGACTTCATACAGAAATTGAATTTGAAGGAACCGGTGTGGGCCTGGCAATCGCTCAAAGAATAATTCATAAGCACAATGGAAAAATGTGGGCAGAAGGAAAAGAAGGAGAAGGCGCCACATTTTACTTCAGTTTACCCTACGAAAAAACAGAAGTATATCAACTCTTATCAACTCATCAAACAACTGTAGAATAATGAAAAATACAAATATAGATATTTTGCTTATAGAAGATAGTCCGCATGATGCAGAGATGAGTTTGCGTGCTTTAAAGAAAAATAAAATTGCCAACGACATAATTCATTTAACAAACGGAGCTCAGGTGCTCAATTTTCTTTTTGGTTTAGGCGAATTTGAAGGAAGAGATGTGGATAATAAACCCAAACTAATATTACTTGATCTAAAAATGCCGAAAATAGATGGCATTGAGGTGCTACAGAAAATCAAACAAAATGAATCTACCAAAAGGATACCTGTTGTCGTGTTAACCTCATCGAAAGAGAATCCAGATATACAGAAATGCTATGACCTGGGTGCCAATAGTTACCTGGTTAAACCGGTTGATTTTAACAGTTTCATCCGATCAGTTACCGATTCTGGAATGTATTGGATGCTTTTAAACCAATTGCCTTATTAAAGTTAAATAAACAGTAGAGAAGAGAGGAACGAGGAAATGAGAAAAATAAAAATACTACACCTGGAAGATGTGAAGTCTGATGCAGATCAGATCAATCGCATTCTCAAGAAATCGAACATTGAATTCGAATCCAAATTGGTGGATACCCGAAAGGAGTTTGTTGAAGCATTGACATCCTACCAGCCCGAAATCATATTGAGCGACCACAGTCTGCCTACTTTTAATTCACTGGAGGCGATGGATGAATTACTGAAACACCAAAAGAAAATTCCGTTTATTCTGGTCACGGGGGCCGTCTCGGAAGAATTTGCAGCCATTGCAATGAAAAAGGGGGCAGATGATTACATCCTAAAAGACCGTTTACAACGGCTTCCCTCTGCAGTCATCAGCGCAATAAAAAATTATGATGCAGAACAACAACAACAGTATGCCATTAAACAACTGAAAAATATCTCTGAATATTCGGAAGATGTGATATGCAGCTTTGATGGCGAAGGTAAATTTAAATATGTAAGTGCAGCTGCCGAGAGAATTTGGGGATACAAGCCAGAAGTACTAATCGGAACCTCTTTCTATAACCTGGTTTGCAATGAAGACATAGAGGCAACCAAAACGGTAGCCCGTCAAATTATAGCCGGTACGTCAGTGAGTACCTATGAAAACCGATGTATAAGAAAAGACGGAACCATAATTCCCATTATCTGGTCTTCAAAATGGGAAGAGAAGGAGAAAACAATGTTTACCATCGGCAAAGACGCCACTGAGCATGTATTGGCCAGAAAGAAACTAGAAGAAAGTAAGCGCCAGTATGTGCATTTGGTAGAGAACTTACCAAAGGCAACCTATACATGCGATGCAGAGGGTCGTATAATCTTGTACAACCCTGCATGCGTCAATTTATGGGGAAGGCATCCCGATCTAAACAAAGATTTATGGTGTGGTTCCTGGAAAATATTAGATCAGAAGAACAATCCAATGCCTGTCGGTGATTGCCCCATGGCCAGGGCGATTAAAGAAGGAAGAGCCATTCGTGGAGAAGAGATTATCATTCAGCGACCCGATGGATCCAAGCGAATTGTACTCCCCTACCCAAGTCCTCAGTTTGACGAGTCAGGTGTTGTTACTGGCGCTATCAATGTGCTGGTAGACATTACAGATCGGAAAGCGATAGAAGAAGAAAATCATAAACTAGCCCTGATTGCACGCGTTACGGTAAACGCAGTGGTGGTCACGGATATTGAAGGAAGAATAACATGGGTGAATAATGGATTTGAACGCATCACTGAATATTCGATGGAGGAAGTGATTGGTCAAAAACCAGGCGATTTACTGCAAGGAAAATATACTGACCCTGCTACCATACTGCACATGCGAAAATGTAGGCAGGAAGGTAGAGAATTCAGGGTGGAAATACTTAATTATACTAAATCGGGCAAAGAATACTGGCTGGACATTGAAGTCATGCCCTTGAAGGACCATCGTCAAAAGCTGATCGGCTTTATGGCCATCCAACAAGACATCACTGAAAGAAAAAGGTCAGAAGTGGAAACTCAAAATATGATAGGTCGCCTCCAATCCATCAATAGAGACTTGAGACAGTTTTCATACATCGCTTCCCACAATCTGCGGGCTCCTATAGCTAGGATATTGGGATTAGCTAACCTTCTAAATATCGACATGGAGGACCGACAAATATGTATTGATAGGATAGCACAAGAGACCATCAGTCTGGATATGGTAGTGAAAGATATCAATCAGGTTATCTCTGCGCATGACACTAAAGTAGAGAAATTAAGTGAAGTGAATATGAGTCTAATGTATCAATCTGTAATGACGACTCTGAAAAAAGAGATTCATACAAGCAATGCAATCGTTAATCCGAATTTTGATAATGCTCCCGTCATCTCATCTGTTGGTACGTATGTTTTTAACATGCTGTTCCATCTTATTTCAAATTCATTAAAATTTAGATCCGAAAACACCATCCCCCGTATAAATGTAACGTCATCTCAAGACCGAGACTGTAACTACATTGTTGTTGAGGACAATGGATTGGGGGTAGATCTAAAAATACACAGACAGAAACTTTTTGATCTCTATCAAAAATTTCATGGAGACCGCTATCCAGGAAGAGGCATGGGGCTTAATCTTATCAGGGCGCAGGCAGAAGCGTTGGGCGGTGGTATTGAGGTGGAGAGCGAGGTGGGCAAAGGATCAAAGTTTACCATTTACTTAAGGAAAAATAAAAAGTAAGTCGCCTAGATTCTTAAATTTAAGCTAGCCAGGCGCTCAATCTCCTGAACCAATCTTTCAACTGCAACACCCTGACAGGGTAAACCCTTTATTTTATTATACTCAAACCCTCAAACACGCCAGATTACCTCTATCCAGAGTCGCAATAGATCCAAAATTCGTGTGTGGTAAGTGGAAACCCCGAATTAATAAAATCAGGATTTCACTGTCGTTTGCGAAATGTTATATATAGAATTTAGTGCAATGAAATTTATTAAAAGATAAAAATCATTTAAACTTTAATCTATTATGTCGTTGAAAGAACTTACCGAACTAAACAGTATGTTTGTAATCCAAAGCAAAAGTGTCAGTTTTTCTGCATCGTATGGATATCTACTGTACTGCTATTGGGGTTGATTTGTGTGTTTTCTCATTATATGATTTATTAATTGAGTTGACAAAAAATAAAAAGCACTCCATATCAATAGTAAATATTATTGGTTCGGTTGCTTTGAAAAATATAGCTGCACAAATCCTATTAAACTGATTTTAAAGGATTCACTTAAATTAAAGAATCCTGTTAAATTATTATTTGGTTTTCATAACAAATATACTAACAAGTATCAATGGTGCTCCACCTTTGTGAGTAAGGAATAAAAATTAGGAGTTTAGCAACTATCTATGCATTGTAAGCTTCTTTGATTTTTGCCATTAAGGTTGTCCATTTTCAATCCGCTACTTATCTTGATAGCATAATTGTATAAAATATGAGTTTACGCCTTTTAGTAATTACACTTTTTACCCTTCCTTTTATCACAGAAGCGCAATTCACTCCATCTGAAATGTATCCGTTTTCTACCCAGTTCGAAGCAGATCGTGGGAGCTTGGAGCGTTTTTATGTCATTGAAGGTTCGCCCGAGCGCAGGGCACGAATGATAGCCTTTTATAAAGACTATACTAAGAAACTGGAGCAACTTTCTTTTGAATTGTTTTCTACTGGTGGCAAGGTGGATTATCTGTTGATAAAGCGTGAATTGGAAAACGAACTGTACTTACTCAACCAAGAAGAAAAGGAAGCAGCACTCGTATCAGGATATACCACTTTAGCCAGTCCTTTGTATGAAATAGAAAAGCAACGCAGGCGTGGCAAATATTTAGAAAGTGAAAAGGTAGCACAGCAAATGAATGAAATGGCCGATCTAATTACAGCCATGCTTAACAAACTCAATAGTGAACCCAATCTTACGCCATTACTTGCAAAACGAGCGAGCTCTATCATTGGCGGACAGCAATCCGCATTAAGAAGTGTGTATGATTTTTATAGTGGTTATGACCCTCAATTCTCCTGGTGGATACCAAAACCTTATCAGGAGTTGGATAGCTTACTTAGCACGTATGGTGAAGCTTTAAAATCAAAGATCGATCCTGCCAGTCAGCCTAAAGACGATGGCAGTGGAATTATAGGAAATCCTATTGGTCGTGATGAACTCATCCGGCTTCTTCAATATGAAATGATTCCCTATACACCGGAAGAGCTAATCAATATTGCCAATAAAGAATTTGCGTGGTGTGAGGTAGAGCTCCTGAAAGCTTCACGTGAAATGGGTTTTGGCGACAACTGGAAAGCGGCCCAGGAAAAAGTAAAGCAATCCTTTGTTCCTGCAGGGCAACAGCCGGAGGCCATGCTTAAATTATACAATGAATCTATTGCTTTCCTTAAACAGCACGACCTCATCACCATTCCTCCCATCGCAGAAGAAACCTGGCGCATGGATATGATTCCACCAGAACGGCAGCTGGTGAGTCCCTTCTTCCTCGGTGGAGAGACTTTACAAATATCCTACCCTACGGACGAGATGAACCATGAAGACAAACTCATGAGCATGCGGGGCAATAATCCACATTTCTCAAGGGCAACAGTTCACCACGAACTAATCGCAGGACATCATATGCAGGGTTTTATGAATAAACGTTATCAACCCTACCGTCATTACCGTACTCCGTTTTGGGGTGAGGGATGGGCCTTATACCAGGAATTCATTTTGTGGGACATGAAGTTCCCACAATCGCCCGAAGACCGTATCGGTATGCTCTTCTGGCGCATGCACCGTTGTGCACGCATTATATTTTCACTAAATTATCATATGGAAAAATGGACCCCTCAACAATGCATTGACCTTCTGGTAGATAAGGTGGGACATGAACGTGCCAACGCAGAAGGCGAAGTGAGGAGATCGTTCACCACCGACTACGGCCCACTGTACCAGTTGGCCTATATGACTGGTGCCTTTCAGTTCTATGCGCTCAAAAAAGAACTGGTAGACAGCGGAAAGATGACTTACAAGCAATACCATGATGCAGTAATGCATGAAAATGCAATGCCGGTAGAGATGGTACGTGCGATCCTCACCGATCAAAACCTAAAACGTGATTTTAAAAGTACCTGGAGATTTTACGATAAAAAGTGAGTGAATGGATATAAGATGAACCATTCAAGTTTGATCTTAAGTAGTAGGTTATATTAAGCATACCTTTAAGAACAGAGGTATAACTTATTGCGCATGCAACAACCTTCCATTTCTTTATTGGGTATAAGGATAGACGAGCCGGTGAACATGTTCACCGATTTAATCGTTGCTGCGGTTTGCCTTATTGCTTATTATAAGTTAACAAGGCTAAAGCTGCCGGGTAAAACCCAACGCTACTTCCGATTGTACTTTTTATTAATGGGACTCGCCACCTTCTTTGGTGGTGTAATAGGCCACGGTTTTTTGTATGCCTTTTCCTTTGCATGGAAACTTCCGGGATGGATTCTCAGCATGTTTTCCATTGCCCTTATTGAGCGATCCTCTATTGAAAATGCCAGACCGCTCATTGATCCGCGCATTGGTAAATCTTTCCTCACACTCAATATCATCGAATTGATCATTGTGATGACCATCACAATTTATACCCTTAATTTTAAGTGGGTAGAGTTTCACTCCGGCTATGGCCTGCTTGCTGTAGTATTGACATTCCATGGTTTTGTGTATCTAAGGACACGCAATCCAGGAAGCAGCAATATTATTATTGGGGTAGGCATTGCCAGCATTGCCGCTTTGATTTTCATGAATGAAATCTCTCCACATATCTGGTTTAACCATATTGACCTAAGTCATGTGCTCATGGCAGTAGCGGCTCAATTCTTTTACAGAGGGGCTTTGAAGCTGAGTAGCCCATCCCCTCAACCCAATTAGCTACATTCCGATCATAACAAAGGCACCCCAGTAATAGGGCTCTTTGTATTTGGCGAGAAGCTGTACCTGGGCTTGTTTAAAAGCTTTCTGCTTGTTGCCGCTTTTTATCCAGTTGGTATAAAAGCTTGACATCAATAGTTGTGTGGCCTCGTCATCCACTTTCCATAAACTCATGATAAGTGCGTGGGCACCCGCCACCTGGAAAGCTCTTTGTAAACCATATACACCCTCGCCTGATTTCACATCACCCAGTCCCGTTTCGCAAGCACTCATGATTACTAAATCTGTTCCTTCGAGATCGAGGTTCATGGCCTCGTATGCGGTAAGTATTCCATTTTCACTGTGGGTGATATCAACCGCTTTTGTATCGTTGATGGCACCCTTCGCATCAGCCAAAATCAAACCACTGCGCAGCAATGGATTATGAGAAGCATTCTCTGCATCTACCCCATAGACAGAACCATGGGCACCCTTCACATCTTGAAGAAAATAACCATGCGTAGCAATGTGTACAATCATCGGTGCCTTTATGGCCTTAATGCTCTTCTCCGTAGCTTCCTTCTGCATGCGCTGTGTTACACTGTAGTTGGCCGATTTCAGCACACGAGATATATTCTCTAACTCCACCTTGGTTCCCGGCAGTGGCGGCACCGCATCCGTGGCATAATCGGGGAAACCCAAAAGAAAAGCATTCTTTGCCCCTGCATGCGGCTTGCGCGCCTTTATATCGATCAAGTCCTTCGCGTTTCCTAAGATGGCAATGTCATACCGATTGATATTAAACTCCCCTTTCTCGTTTTTAAGGGTATTCAGGTTTATTTGACTGTACACACCATCAGGAGAAATATAGAGCACCTTCTTGCCAGTCAATAAGGGATCAATACGGCCCCAGAATTGATCATAAGAATACTCATCGGGCACACGTTGTTGTATAGCAGTACGATAGTACTTTCCATAACGTGTTTCCAATTGGGTGCCATTATCCAATTCTACTACCTGAAGGTCGCCCGTCTTTTTCAATACAAAGGCAACATATTTTGCATCGTCTTTAAAGTCCTGATCAAAGAGCCTCACCCGCACAATATCTACGATCGCTTCATTGTCGCCCAATAGGTTAGTCAACTCTTGGTGATCGGTTTGCTTTGATGCATAACCAGCAGTGAAAAGAGAAGACCTTTCGGACAATGATCTTTCCATTGTATTCACTTGGCGCTCCATTTCCGGCAGGTTAATGTTCTGCTCCGCCAGTTTCTCTTTGGAGAATCCATACATCTGTGCCAGTTGTTCTTTCTGATCCAGCCAATTGATATAGTCTGTTTTCAATGCAGCATCACTGCTACTGAGAATAGCCTGCTTTACCTTGTTGGTGCTATTGATTAATAGTGCTTTGGTAGCAATGTGATAATTATAAAAATCAGCTTTTAACGCTTTCACGGTACCCATATTCTCTAAAGAGAAATTATAGAATCGCTGGAAGCGTGGTGCGGTGATATCCCAAAACTTGGTTTTCTCCGCTTCGCTCATGGGAGGAAAATAACGATTAATAAAATCAATCGTCTTGTCCATTACTTCCTTGTACAGTTTATAGGCTTCTTCAGGTCGGTTGGTTTTCCAATAAAGAATGGCCAAATCTTCTTCCGTACGAACGAAATCCGGATGCTGATGCTCCAGGATATTGCCCCTCACCTCATAAGCGCGGGTCAATTGCTTTTCCGCATCTTCATATTTCCCTGTCTGTCGATAAAAATTTCCAAGATCGTTGAGCACTTTGGCGAAATACACATTCTGATCGCCAAATCTTTTCCTATAAATTTCTCCGGACTGAACGAGTAAGTCATGCACCAAATCATTCTTACCCATTTGAATATAAAGTATACCCAGTTGATTCAGTAAGCCTGCATATTCAATGTTTTTGGATTGTCCCCTATTCTCAAACACTTTCTTGATGGCCAGAAAATTCTGCTCTGCCTCTTCAAAGCGACCTGATAACTGGTACATGGTAGCCAGGTTGGCGCGAAACTTTCTGTTGTCAAAAGAGTTCTCCCCAGATTTCAAAAACTTTTTCGGAGCCACCTCTGATGACTTCATCGCCAAATTCATTTGATCAAAGGCTTCTTCATAGCGCCCCATCACATGCAATAGCATGGCCTTATTATTTAAGATGATGGCCTTTTGCATGCCGTCACCAAAAAATGATTCACACAACTGAAGCGCTTCGGTAAATTCCTTTTCCGCCTCGTTGTATTTTCCCAGCGATTGATGAAGCTTAGCGTAATTGTTAAGATTGGCGATATAAGCGGCACTGGATTTGCCCAATGCCTTCTCACTATCAGAAAGAGATTCAACAATAAGCGATTCAGCAGCCAGCGCTTTACCTTGTACGAGGTATATCAAGCCGAGGTTTGATATCGTGCGCAGGTAAACCAACTCATTGGTAAGGCCCTCCTTTTCCAGCATCCCTTTTGTTTCCAACACATACAACTCCGCCATCTTGTACCTGTTGAACCCAAACAAACTGATGCCTGTCTCCAGGTTTTCACGGGCCAATTCAAGCTTGGTCTTATCCGCCTCATCCTTTAGCTGGTAAAGGAGTTTGGAGGAGGTCTCCCCTTTTTGTTCTACATCAAAGAATCCAGCGCTCTGGTTAAGAGAAATAGCAAATTGAAAATCAACCGAGTCCAGACTGGCAACTTGTTCACTGCCCTTCTTACTTAGCTTTTTACTTAGTTTTTTTCCAAATAGATCCAACACATCCTGTGCAAAGACATAGTTTGTCAAGGAGAAAAATAGAAAAACCAGAGAAAAGCGAATCATAAAAAGGATATATCTATTCTATCGGCTCGCCACGTGATTTAAGTTCGTCACCCAGCAGTTTCATGTCGTCCTGAAGCATTTGAGCAATTGACTTCATATTGCTTTTTGAGGAATCCAATCCTTCCGCAGATTTCTTGGTGTTTGCAGTGGCCTTGAGGGACTTCATTTTGGGAGTTATTTTACTGGCATTGGCCAGCATGTCTTTTCCTTTGTTATCCAGCTCTACAATATTGGAATTGATGGTTTCCACCTCTCCTTTAACGCCTGTAAGCGCCTTATAGTGTCCTTTAATCTTTTCGACACTCACCGTTGACATCACTCCCGAATATTCTTTGATTTCCTCGTCTATGTGCTTGAGGTTCGCATTCAATTTTGTGGACTCTTCTAGTATATTAAAGGAGCTGTTTTTAAAATTATCAAACTCACTCTCTCCAATGTCGGCCGGACGAGTGGGCGCTTTGTCTTGTGCAAACAAAGGGGCACTTCCCATAACAACGGCCAATAGGATCATATATGCTTGCTTCATAGTTGTAGATTTTTATATCTGATTTAAGGGGTTTAAAGGTCAAATTTTAGAAAAATTAACGTACATAAAAAGGAATGGTTATACAATAAACGTCTTATTTTCATAGCAGACTGCCGTATGAGAATTAACAATGCATAAACAGTGCCGTAACTTGATTTGATCAGAAATCCTTTGGTCCAAAGGCAAACTTTGACCACCATGCAACCCGTTTTTTCAGATGATTTTGTAAAAGAATTTGATGACTAAAATCATTTACTCCTTGAGTAATATCATGGGCACCTTAATCTGAATTTTGCCATATTTGCGGACTTGTAATTATTAATAGGAAACAATGAAAAATCAAGTGACAAACACAGGAAAAGAGACCACTCAATACGAACAAGAACTCAACAATTGGATAAGCAAAGAAATGGCTGCCATTGACCTAATCGGGTCCATTGGCGCACTTTTCTACGATAGGAGCATCGAACTGATGCTATTCAAAAACCGACTCATCGATCAAAGCGTTTCCGGCATACTGAGCCTGCACAAATATGCCAAAGATGTAGTCAACAAACCCATTAACATCTTTGACTCTGCCGAGTTGGCAAAACTCATCGTTGCAGGCAACTATAGCCCCTCAAGAATAGACATTGGAAGACTGGCTTATGAGTGGCAAGAAGAGAAGAGCAACTTTAGCGATAAATCCGATTTTATCAACCAAAAGCTAAAAGGTTTTGAGAATGGCCATGAGAAACCACTGGTTCCAAGGGATGTGATCTTATTTGGTTTTGGTCGAATTGGTCGCCTTGCTGCGCGTGAGTTAGTGCAAAATGCCGGAAAAGGTCAACAATTGCGACTGAGGGCCATTGTTTCGCGCGGCAACTCCGATGAAAACATCATTAAAAGAGCCGCTTTGTTAAGAACGGACTCAGTACACGGCCCTTTTAAAGGCGTGATTGTGGAAGACCTCGAAAACAAAACGCTACACATCAACGGGCAGATTGTGCACATGATCGAATCTGACAGTCCGGAAAAAATCGACTATGAAGCGTATGGCATTAGCAATGCTTTGCTAATCGATAACACTGGTACGTTGCGCGACCGCGAATCCTTTGGAAAACATCTAAAAGCCAAAGGAGTAAGCAAAGCACTACTCACTGCGCCTGGGAAGGATTTCCCCAATATCGTGTATGGAGCCAACCATACCGATTTTGATTTGGATAAGGAAGACCTATACTCTGCTGCCTCTTGTACCACCAATGCCATTGTACCCGTTCTCAAAGTGATTCACGATAAATTGGGCATTGAAAAAGGACATATAGAAACCGTACATGCCTATACCAACGATCAAAACTTGCTGGACAACATGCACAAGCACCACAGAAGAGGACGCTCAGCGGCTATTAATATGGTAATTACTGAAACTGGAGCAGGGAAAGCGGTCACCAAAGTAATCCCTAACTTAAAAGACAAGCTTACTGCAAACGCAGTGCGCGTACCTACGCCCAATGGGTCACTTGCCATCATGAACCTTGCAGTAAGTAAGGAGACCAGCCTCGAAGAAGTCAACAGTCTCATCAAAGATGCAGCCCTCAACGGTGAGTTGGTAAGTCAGATTTATTATTCCATCAATCAGGAATTGGTATCCAACGACATCATAGGTAACTCCTGCTGCTCTGTCTTTGACAGTCCTGCCACAATTATTCACCCCGACAAAAAGAACATAGTGCTTTACGTTTGGTACGACAACGAATATGGTTACACTCGTCAGGTGATACGCCTGGCCAAGCACGTGGCCAAAGTGAGAAGGCTTACTTATTATTAAGTAAAAAATAATCTTCAATCCATTTAGAGTCCCTCGAAAGGGACTCTATTTTTTTTTGGATGTGCCTCGTTGTCACAGGATGAGCACGAGCGAGATGCTTGTGCCATTTGAGATTCCTCGGTCGTCCTTCGTCCTCCCTCTGAATGACGTAGTTATAGCTTGAAAACGCACTGATCAATACTATCGTCACTCTCGCCCCTGTTGGTGTTCATCATCAACGGACGACTGAACTGTACATCTCAGTTTGTTGGTCAAGAAGACTTAGCCTCTGTTGGTGTGTGACTCTGCCTGCGGCAAGGCAGGCGGTCGTCCTTCGTCCTCCCTCTGAATGACGTAGGTATAGCTTGAAAACGTGCTGATCAATACTATCGTCACTCAGAGCAATAGCGAAGAGTCTGGCGCTAGCCCATGGTTGGTAATTTTTACAACCACACAACCTAAACACCAACAAAGGCTAAGAATCCCTTTAAAGATGATTTGTTAATGAAACGGCGACCACCGAGATCTACACACCACGGTACACCCTTTCCCTCCACTCCTTTCGTTCCTCTTTTGAATGGAATGTCCAAGCTACAATTCGGCTAGATTTATTACCTGTTCCCATCGGAATCGTTTTGATCTGCTTCGCTTCAGTGTTTTCCAATTGGCTATATATACTTTTGAGATTAGATTGCTTGGATACTAAAGTTGAAAACCATAAGCAGTTTTTGGCAAACTTCTCGCTTTCTCTAATCATATTCTGGATGAATTTAGATTCACCCCCAGCACATATCAGTTCGTTGCTAATTCCGGCAAAATTAAGTTCAGGTGTCTTTACTTTTTTACCCAATAGATTCATGACTTTTCTCCGACTCCCCTCTTGCGCATCTTCGGCCGAAGAATGAAAAGGTGGGTTACATACCGTAAGTTCAACTT
>JAHBUB010000031.1 GCA_019638285.1 Cyclobacteriaceae bacterium
AGGCCGTACCGTGATCGGGGGAAGTTCTAACTACAGGAAGCCCTGCTGTATAATTTACTCCTGTTTCAAAAGCAAGTGATTTAAATGGGATAAGCCCTTGGTCGTGATACATGGCAATAATACCATCATACTTTTTGTGCTGACCAGAAGCAAAAAAGCCATCTGCAGGAAATGGCCCAAATATCAACTTCCCTTTGTTTTTTAAGTCGATAATTACAGGTCGGATAGTCTCATTTTCTTCATTCCCGATCAATCCATTGTCTCCTGCATGCGGATTGAGCCCCAGTACAGCAATTTTTGGCTTGCTTATGTTAAAATCATTTTTCAATGAAAGCTCTAATAGTCTTATTTTTAATTCTACCCTTTCTTTGCTTACCAAGCCAGGGACTTCCTTTAATGGTACGTGTTCCGTCACTAAGCCCACCCGAAGCTCTTGCCCCGTCATTAGCATCAGGCTTTCTGTAGCTTTAAATTCATGGGTAAGGTATTCTGTGTGGCCGGTAAAGGGAAAGGCATCTCCATGGATGGTGCTTTTATCAATCGGACCTGTTACAAAAGCATCAATTATGCCTTCGCGAACTTCTTCCACAGCTTTTTGTAATGAAAGAAGAGCACCTTTGGCTGATTCGGGCGATGGCCTCCCGGGATTAATTTCAATTGTTTCATCCCAACAATTAACTACGTTGATAGATTTAGGAAAAAACTGTCCTTTGTTCTTCACTTGGCTGTAACTAAGTTCTTCCAAATTCATTTGCTTTCTGTAGAAGGCCAATACTTTGGTGGAACCATAAATTACGGGTGTTATCATTTGAAGCAGGCGATGGTCTGCCAAAGCCTTGATGATGACTTCAGGGCCAATCCCATTAAGGTCTCCCAGTGTTATTCCAATTTTAGGCTTCTCCTGATGGTTGCTCATCTATTTTAAGATTAAAGATATCTGCAATTTAATCGTAATTATGCAATTGAAGTTTTTCTATTGTATAATTTAACGAATGAAGCCCACTAATGATCTTATCCTTGTGAGGATAGTTTAGTTTTCGACTGACTTTTAAAGCCAATGGTGAGACCAAAAAAATCTCTTGGACAACATTTTCTAAAAGACCAAAGTATTGCGAAGCAAATCGTGGATGCATTGCAGATCGATGGTAAGCAGGTGGTGGAGATAGGGCCTGGTACGGGTGTGCTTACCCAATATTTATTAAAACGCGACTTGGATTTAAAGGTTGTAGAGATCGACAGGGATTCAGTAGCCTATCTTAAAATTCATTTTCCAAAATTAAGGGATAACTTAATAGAGGGTGATGTATTGAGAATGGATTGGAATGCTTTTTCGGAAAAACCATTTCACGTGATTGGTAATTTTCCTTACAATATTTCTTCTCAGATATTTTTCAAGGTCTTGGAACACCGAGATAAGGTGGATCAGGTGGTAGGTATGTTACAAAAAGAGGTGGCAGAGAGAATTGCATCTGATAAAGGAAATAAGGTATACGGTATAATGAGTGTGTTACTACAGGCCTATTACGATATTGAATTATTATTTAAGGTTCCGCCCGATGTTTTTTTTCCTCCACCCAAGGTGATGTCCGCTGTGATTCGTCTTAAAAGGAACAACACCGGGCGATTGGATTGTGATGAAGAAAAATTCAAAGCTATTGTGAAGCAGGGATTCCAAAACAGGCGCAAAACATTGCGCAACGCGCTTAAAAGGCTAAATTTGCCACCTTCGATTTCGTCTATGAAACTGCTTGACTTGAGGGCAGAACAATTGTCCGTGGCCGATTTTGTTTTTTTGACACAACAAATTGAAAAGTCGGATGCTTGAAGCCGTAAAATTTGGTCTTAATAAAGAGTTTCGCGATCGTTTTCAGCAGGCACTGAATGAACACGACAATACTTTTATTCTGCAAAGCCTTGAAGGTGTAAATGCTGCGGACATCACTTCCTTATTGTATGAATTCAACAGTGTTGAGTCGAAGTATGTGTTGGATATGCTTTCTCTGGGCATACGTGCCGAAATTATATCCGCCCTGGACAGTGATACACGTGGAGGATTTCTAAAAACGTATGCGCCCGAAGAATTAATTGCGATTGTTGATCAATTGGATTCGGATGACGCTGCAGATATTTTGAATGAACTTCCCATAAAGGTACGGGAGGAAATACTTGTTGGATTGGACAGTGTATTGCGTTCGCGCGTGATTGATCTGTTGCGCTATGACGAAAATGTGGCGGGTGGATTGATGGCAAAAGAACTGATTACTGCCCGCGTCAATTGGACGGTAGTTCAATGCATAGAGGAAATTCGTAAACAAGTTGAAAACGTATCCAGGTTTTATGCAGTCTACGTGGTAGATGACCAATATAAATTATTAGGAAGAGTACATCTTCAAAAATTAATACTTACGGATTCCAGTACGCTGGTTAAAGACATTTATGACCCTGAGTTAATTTCAGTACAAACTCATTTAGAGGACACCGAGGTGGCAAGCATTATGCGTAAATATGACCTTGAGTCGGTGCCAGTGGTAAACGTTTACAATCAATTGGTGGGCCGCATTACCGTGGATGATGTGCTGGATGTAATTACCGAACAAGCGGATGAGGAAAGACAATTGATGTCTGGTATCAGTGAGGATGTAGAGGAAGCGGATAGCCTATGGAGGCTTACCCGGGCTCGTTTGCCCTGGTTGCTTATTGGAATTATGGGGGGACTGATTAGTGTTCAGTTTATAGGAGCCTTTGCGGTTGACCTCATGCGTGTTACTGCGATTGCCTTTTTTATTCCCTTAATTCAGGCTACCGGAGGCAATGTGGGCATTCAGTCTTCTACCATAGTCGTTCAAAGTTTGGCCAACCCGGGATTTGTTGAAGAAAGGCTATGGGGGAGACTAAGGAGAGTGTTTGCTGTTGCTCTTTTAAATGGATTTTTACTATCGTTAATTGTGTTCTTGGTCAATTTGTTGGTAGGAGGTGAAAACCAAAGGCTTTTTATTGTCGTCTCTATCGCACTCTTTACCGTAGTGTTGATTGCATCACTGGTAGGCACTCTCACTCCACTGATTTTGAATAAGTTTGGATTTAACCCTGCGCTTGCCTCTGGTCCCTTTATTACAACCACCAATGATTTGCTGGGTTTGGGGGTTTACTTTCTTACCATTCATTTATTTCTATAATTGGCCCTTTTAACCCCCACTTAGTGTTAGAATTTCTTTTGGGGTCATGTAATATTGTTTTTAAAATTGAATAATGCCCTCCATCGAATTAATTTACTTTTGTATCTGGATGACTGACTGATTAAATGGTTTGAAAGGATGCCGTTAGGTAAGAAAATAATTAAGAAGTTGCTAGAACATTACAACAACATTGTTGAAAAGCCACTTCTTACATCAGCTATTGTCTTGATCCTGGTAACGATAATCGTTTTATCACTTAGTCTCAAATATTATATCAATGACTTTGATTCGTTTTGGCCAAATATTTTGGCGGAAGCACATGGTATGATTTTTGACATTGCAATCATTGGTATTCTATTGTTCTGGTTAAATCAAAATGGTGAAACCCGACAACGCATAAGAACCTATAAGGATGAAATTGACGATTTTCGTCTATGGGAATCAGACGAAGCAGCCTTCCGTACGGTGGGTAACCTGAAAAGGCTAAACCGACATGGCATCTGTGAGATTAATTTGGTGAATTGTTACTTAGCACGAACCAATTTAAATTATGTGAATTTAAAGGGCTCCAATCTTAACTCTGCAAACATTTCGAATTCTTCATTAATTGAATCCAACCTGGAGAATACACGGTTGAATCAAACAAATCTGGAAAACACCAATTTGAATCAGGTGAATTTGAGAGGAGCCTATGCCAGCGGATCAAATTTTAATGACGCATTTTTAATCAAAGCACAATTGGAAGGGGCGTTTCTCATCAAAACAAGTTTTAGAAATGCCTTCCTTATGGAAGCCAACCTTCAAAACAGCTACCTGATGGGAGCCGACTTTGAAAATGCAAGTTTGTATAAAGCTGATCTAAGAGGGGCAAAAGGACTCACCATTGACCAACTTTCCAAAGCGAAAACGCTGTACCTAGCTAAGTTTGATGATGCTCTTTTTGATGAAATAAAAATGAATATCCCTGAATTGGTCGGAAACTGATCGGATTATTCTTGACATTTGATAATAGTGAAATAATCACTTACTTTTGCATATAACATATGACAACGGTTTCCGCAATGAAGCCGTTGTTTCTTTTTTTAAGATACCTAAGGAAAATAGATAAGTAAACAAGTGATTATGAGTGCAAAAATTTCTTATTACACGAAGGAAGGGCTGGAGAAATTGAAAAATGAATTAAGCCAGTTAAAATCAAAAGGTAGAGCTGACATTGCACGACAAATTGCAGAGGCGAGAGACAAGGGGGATTTGAGTGAAAATGCAGAATATGATGCAGCGAAAGATGCACAAGGTCATTTGGAAGCACGAATTGCAAAGCTGGAGGAAGCTGTGGGTAATGCCCGAGAAATTGACGAAAGCAAGTTGGATTCTTCTGTGGTGTCAATTCTGTCAAAGGTGACGATCAAAAACAAGAAGAATGGAGCTGTTTTTACCTATACCCTAGTGTCTGAAGAGGAGGCTGATTTGAAGCAGAGTAAAATTTCTACACAATCTCCTATTGGGAGAGGTTTGTTAGGAAGGAAAAAAGGAGATTCTGCGAAAATAAAAACTCCCGCAGGGGAAATTGAATTTGAGATTGTTGAAATTGAAATATAGCCCAACACGGTATGTCCACTCTTTTTACCAAAATTATTAATCGGGAAATTCCAGGGCACATTGTAGCGGAGGATGATCAGTTTATCGCTTTTTTGGATATAATGCCTTTGGTAAACGGCCACACGTTGGTGGTACCAAAAAAGGAATTGGATTATATTTTTGATCATGACAATGCCACACTTGAGGCTTTGATCGTATTTGCCAAAAAAGTGGCTTTGGCTATCAAGAAAACCATTCCCTGTAAGCGGGTAGGAGTGGCTGTAATTGGCCTTGAGGTACCCCATACCCATGTACATCTGGTTCCTATGAATACCATGGATGACATCAATTTTATGAGGCCCAAATTGAAACCCACCCCTGAAGAATTGACTAGCACAGCCAAAAAAATAGCGGAAGCATATGTCAACTTACCCATTTCAATTTGAAATTGAGGAACCTACACTTTTGCTGGATAAGCAAAAGTGTGTTCAAAATATTAAGCAACTCGTAGGGAAGGCAAAGAAAAGTAATATAAACCTTCGTCCTCATTTTAAAACGCACCAGTCGCATGAGATAGGGACGTGGTTTAAGGAATATGGAATAACTTGTTGTACGGTGTCATCGCTCAGGATGGCACAATACTTTTCTGAAGATGGCTGGAACGACATAACAGTGGCGTTTCCTTTAAATTACCTTGAAGCAGATCGAATCAATACCCTTGCATCAAAAATTAACCTTAATCTGTTGGTTTCAGTACCTGGAGTACTACCCAAGCTTTTAAAAAAATTAAAATACCAGGTTGGTATTTTTATGGAAATCGACACAGGCTATCATCGCACTGGTGTTGACCCAACGGATGATGTTGCGCTTGAATGTATAATGGAAGAAATTGCGCTATCACCTCTGCTCAAATTGGAAGGCTTTTTAAGCCATGCAGGCCATACCTATAATTATAGTTCAAAATCAGATGTAGAGGACATTCATTTGGAAGAGGTGAGGATATTGAATGGCTTGAAGGATAAGTATAAATCTAAATATCCTGGTCTGAAACTTTCGATAGGAGATACACCATCTGTAAGCATGATGGACCACTTTTCTGGAGTAGATGAACTACGTGCAGGAAACTTTGTGTTTTACGATCTTACTCAATCCATTATCGGTTCTTGTAGTTTAGATCAAATAGCAATAGCATTGGTCTGCCCAGTGGTGGCCACTTATCCGGAACGGAAGGAGATAATAATTTATGGGGGAGGAGTGCACTTCTCTAAAGATTCTCTAAAAAATGAGGATGACTCTACTAGTTATGGAGCCGTAGTGCGAATGAATAGTAATGGTTGGGAATTACCTCCTACTAAAATGTTTGTGAAGGCATTATCGCAAGAACACGGTATCATCCACGCCTCAGAGGAGGACATCAATAATATTAAGCCTGGGGATCTTTTGGGAGTTCTACCCATTCATTCTTGCCTTACGGCAGATGCAATGGGGAGTTATGTAACGTTGAAAGGGGAGCGGATATCCAAATTAGCCTCATCCTGAATAAAATCTATATCCACATCCAGTGGATAGCGCATGAGGTGCCCTAATGCTTCGGGTACAGTCATTCCCTCAAACAGTACTTTGTACAATCGGTCGGTAATTGGTGCGCGCACTTTATAAAAATCTGCACATTTTTTTACAATGCGGATGGTATTTACGCCCTCAGCAACTTCATGCATATCACCCAGTATTTGTGTAAGGGTTTCTCCTTTTGCCAGTCTATAGCCGACAGTAAAGTTTCTACTCATAGGGCTGTTACAAGTAGTTACTAGATCCCCAATCCCTGCAAGTCCAAGAAAGGCTTTTATGTTTCCACCAAGCGCTCTCCCTAAATAGATCATTTCCACTGCTCCGCGACTAATAAGCAGCCCTTTTGCATTTTCCCCATATCCGAGTCCACTGAGAGCACCTGATGCAATGGCTATAATGTTTTTAAGCACACCTGCTATTTCTACACCAGTTAGGTCGTTATTTCCATATACTTGAAAACGATCGTTTCTTAGAAGTTTTTTTCCAATTTGAATTACCTCCTGAAAAGGACTCGCAACTACGGTCGCACTGGGTTGACGTTGTGCTAATTCTTTGGATAGATTGGGCCCTGCAAGACAACCCACCCGTACTACCACACTTTCTTCTTTGATTACTTCACTCATGGTTTTTACATGCTCTCTGCTAAGCACTTTCATTGTCTCCAGGGTTTTTCCTTCGGGCAATATTATGTCAAAGCCCTTGGTGCCATGGATCATGATGTGATAGGGACGAAGATAAGGGGAGAGAATTTTCATCATTTCACGAAAGTGCGCTGCCGGCACGATAGGAAAAAGCACATCACACTCCTTGGCCATATAAGCCATATCGTTGGTGGCGGTTACCTGTTCATTGAAAATATGGCCACGGTTTTCCCTATGCTGTTGGATGTGCGCTACCACGTTGGGATCACGGGCATATAAAAGCACTTTGGTTTGAAGAGACAAGATGTTGGCAATGGCCGAACCGAAATTTCCTGCGCCTATTACCCCAACAGGCTTTTCAGATAAATTTCTCAAGGTCATAACCTGTCAGGCGATTGTGATAGTAGTATAATACGGTAAGATCATGGGTAATAATATTACCCTTTTTGTTCATCAGCAGCGGCCGCTTCAGATGAAAGGTGCCCACATTGTCAAGCCCGTGTTGAATGACCGGGTCTGCCTTGCCTTTGAAATGAGTAGCGTAGTTAATTTTGTTTTCCTTTTTAAGCCTGTATATTTCTTTCCTTACGCGCTTGAAAGTTTCTTTAAACGCTGCATACTCTATTTCTAAATCCTCTTCAGGCAATCTGAGTATACTAAACAGGTCGAGCTTTGGAAATTGCTTCATCCACATTTCAAAAGCCACAAAAGCTACTAAATGACTTGCGAAAGCTCTGTTTATCCGATGGTATTCTTTTGCTATTTTATTACCCAACATGCGGGTATATTCATCTTCTCGTTGCAAATCCACGCTTACTTTACCATTAGAGATAAAATAATCCCTGGTATCAATAATGCGTCCTTGTGCATCCAGACTATTACCCTCATTGTCTACGTAATTGCCAAGTACATCTAAGCCAGGACCGATGGAAACTGAAATATTTGATCCTTTGGTAAAAAATTTGAATAGAAATTTTAGCAGTTGCATGCTGCCATAATTGTCTTGTTCGGGAAAATATCTATCTCGTCCCTTTACATGAAGATAATCCTCTATGAGATCAGGAGCCTCCAAAACAAAATGATAATTAAGTGTTACGGGAATGACAAAAATCTTCCTTACCTCTTCTCCAGGATTGGGTTTTTCCAGATAGAGATTTCGTTGGGCCTCCACTGAAGTGCTTAGAAGTCCGAATCGCAATCGGGTTTCTATAGCACCAGAGCGCGACCGGGTACCACCTGGAAAGAAAAGACTATGAGCTCCTTTTTGGAGGGCAATGTTGGAATACATTTTCAGCGTTTCCAGATAGGGTAAATTCTTTTTTCTTCGGTCTACTTTGTATGCCCCCAGGCTATTCATAAAATAGGCAATGATCTTGATGTTGAAAAGATTAAGACCTGCTCCATATAGAAATGCGGGTAATCCTAAGGAGTGAATGACCCAACCTATTAACACTGAATCGAGGTTGCTAAAATGGGTAGGTACCATTACCACGGTGCCACGCCTTGCGAGATTGCGAATCATTTTTGCCTTGCCCACAATATGAATCTTATCCCTTAGTGTGTATTTACTCCTGAAAATAGCCCCGAATTTTTTAACCCGGGCACCATTCAATAATCTTCGGAATCCAAATTTTATTACTGCCCGGGCAACCTTATAGGAACTGGCTTTGAAGCTACCTGCAATCTCATTGGCATAGCGATGAGTAATTTTTCTTAAGATTTCGTCAGGAGCTTCATTTTCGCTTTTGCTATTTAATGCAACGAGATCTTTTTTTATTTCAGCCCAAAAAGCATTTTCATCGCGTGGATCAACCCGCCACCTGTTTCGCTTCATGCGATTTTGTTCGCGGTATACCGTTGCCTCAAGTTCATCGATAAGCTGTTTGCGTGTGGGACGTAACTCCTTAATCCTAGCGATTGATTTTTCAGTCACCTCCTCTAGAAATTCCTTTCGGTTTTTGCTGAGCTGATAAACAGGCCAGTTAGGTATTCCATCAAGGATCGGCTTATATCCTATATTTTTGTTCTTCTTTTCAACAATCTCCATCAACTATCAGGACAGGTGAACCCCAAAGATAAACCAGATTAGGGATTAGACTAAAATGGCGCGTAATTAAAAATTGATAAATGCGCGAAATACAAGCCTTTACCATAATAGACCTTCACTAAATGTTCTCCAAAGCCTGCCCAAGGGAATGAGCCATATCTTCAAATCGGGCGATGCTTTGAGCGATGAACTCTTCATTAACTATTTTTTTTAATTCATCTTCGGAAGCCAGATCATACTCCTGAATTTTGAATGTTTGTTCAAAGGGGCCGGCCTCCAATTTGATAAGGTAGCGATTGTTCCAATGAAAAAAGGTGATGTTACAATTTTCATGTACCATATTTCCTATAACTCTCATAGTGTAAATTTTTGTATCAATTTTAGTGGGGTATAACTCACAGCAATGCATCACTATCATTTGACGTTTGGATCAAAAGGTTGCGAATGGCATAACAATTAAATAAAATGTTTGGCATCACATAAAAAAACACCTCTATTGTACGTTCTATGAAGGACAAGTTGCGGTATTTTGCGGTTGGGGTGACCTATTCTCCCGCATTATTGTTGTAAATTTAATGCGATTTTGACTGAATGGGTGTAACGAGCAAAAAATCTCTTTTTTTTATCTTCTCCATGTTGGGTGCCTTGCTTCTGTCGACATCGGTAAAGGCAACACACTTGCGGGCGGGTGAGATTACAGTTCATCGATTGAGCTGTACAGGGCTTACTTTTAGAATTACGATAACAGCGTATACCAATACTGGCTCTGATATAAAATTTGGAGAAGGTATTTTGGATTATGGAGATGGTAGTAAACCCCATACGACCCCTATTGTGGAGAACACCCTCCGGCCTGATCTTGGTCCTCAGATAGCAACCGTTTCTTACTCCATTGATCACACCTTTGCTGGGCCCGGAAAATATGTGATTAGCTACCTTGAGCCCAACCGAAATGCAGGTATTTTAAATATGATTAATTCGGTGGAGACAAGGTTCTACCTGGAAACTGTAATTAATATTGATCCGTTTCTTGGATGCAGCAACACCCCGCTCTTGTTAGTGCCTCCAATAGATAAAGCATGTACAGGTGCCGCATGGTTTCATAATCCTGGTGCGTATGATCCGGATGGCGATAGTATATCATTTGAATTTGCCATTCCTAAAAAAGAAAAAGGGCAGTTTGTAAACGGTTACCGTGATCCTAATGCACAGGAGTTTTACAGCCTTACAGGAATCAATTACGGTACAGCTAATGAGACTCAAACGGGACCGCCAACATTTAATATTGACAGTCAAACAGGAACGATTACGTGGGATTCACCTGGTGCCCCTGGAGAGTATAACATTGCATTTCTTATTAAAGAATGGAGAAAAATCCGTGGTGCATGGATATTGTTGGGATATGTAACCCGCGATATGCAAATTATTGTTGAGGATTGTAACAATCAACGCCCTGAGCTGCAGGTGCCGCCAGACATTTGTGTGGAGGCGGGTACCGTAATTAATGAAGAGATTTTAGGCTTCGATCCGGATTTAGACAGTGTGAAAATAGAAGCATTCTCGCAATTGTTTGGTATCACACCTTCTCCGGCCACCTTCACACCCAACCCACCCTCATTTCAGTCAACCTCTGCACCCAATCAGGCCAAGCTTAATTTTCATTGGGAAACCCAGTGTGAGCATATTAAAGATCAACCCTATCAGGTGGTATTTAAGATTTCTGATAAGAATAATCCAAGCCTGGTTTCATTTCAAACCTGGAATATCACAGTAGTAGCACCAGCACCCACCTGGGTAGATGCACAAGTAGACCTGGGTAATCGAGCAACAGACCTTACCTGGAATTCATATGCTTGCACCAATGCCGAAAAAATTCAGATATGGAGAAGGATAGATCAGTTTGCCTTTACACCCCCGGAATGTGTAACAGGAATGCCGGACTTTCTTGGGTATACCAAAATCGCAGAGGTGGGCTCCACTGTAACTACCTATCGCGATACCAATGGAGGTAAAGGATTGGCTCCTGGTGCTGCTTACTGTTATCGACTGGTCGCAACTTTTCCTTTCCCGGGCGGAGGAGAAAGCTATGTGTCAGATGAGATATGTATACCGCCCATTTTGGCAGATGCACCAGTAATCACAAACGTTACTGTCGACAGAACTTCCACTACGGACGGACAAATTACCGTGAAATGGAGATCTCCTTTTGATGTCGATAAGGTACAATTTCCACCTCCTTACTCATACGAGGTAATGCGTGCACAAGGTTTCTCTAGTGCATTGCAAATATTGAAGCCACATCCTGGCCGTTTGAGTGATTCTACTTTTGTGGATACCTCACTGAATACGGAGGAGACGATTTACAACTACCGGGTTATTGCTTTCGATGCCAATAATACCCGGGTCGACACTTCGGCAACTGCTTCCTCCGTGAGACTGGAAGCGGGTTCCGAATTTGAACAAATATCCCTGGCGTGGGCTGCTGATGTTCCTTGGAGTATTCAAACACAAGATTACCCCATGCACTTAATTTACCGTGGCCCTGCTGGTGCTACTGAAAGTCAACTGGTATTGATTGATAGTGTGAATGTGAATGAAAAGCAATTTAGTTATGTGGATGCAGGCCAGTTCAATGGAGTTCCCCTGGATAATACCCAGGTGTATTGCTACCGGGTGCTTACCAGAGGAGCATATGGCAATCCGGAAATAGAGGAGCCACTTTTAAATTTCTCTCAAATTATTTGTGCGCAACCCAATGACGATGAACCACCCTGTACTCCTGAGTTGGCGATCATTGCACGCAACTGTGATGAGTTTTTTGCCAGTAATTCATGCGAACCACAAACTTTCTCCAATACCCTCCAATGGAAAAGACCAGAAGATCCCGCCTGTCGCGCAGACATTCGCAGCTATAATATTTATATCGCCAATAGGATAGGGGATCCTTTTGAACAATATGTAACCAATGTGAAAGACACTTTCTTTGTGGACTCTAACTTACCCTCTTTTGCGCGTTGTTATAAAATTTCTGCGGTGGATCGATCAGGTAACGAAAGTGAATTGAGTGAACAATTTTGTTTTGACAACTGTCCATACTATGAACTGCCTAATGTCTTCTCACCCAATGGTGATTGCTACAACGCTGATTTTAAGGCGTTCGGGAACGTTACTTTGGACGAAAACTCTTTTGACCCTTGCGGGCAAAAACGGGATATTCTTGATATAAGAAGTAAGTGTGCTCGGTTTGTTGAAAAAGTTAGCTTTATTGTATTCGATCGATGGGGAAAAGAGCTTTATACCTATACCTCAGGTGGGAAACGAACCATCTACATTAACTGGGATGGAAAGAATAACTCTGGAGTGGAGGTGCCAGGGGGTGTTTATTTTTACTCAGCTAATGTAATATTTGACGTGGTAGACCCCTCGCAAAAAAACAAAAACTACAAAGGATGGGTGCATCTGATACGGTAGTGAAGCCTGTCGTATTGTTTGATGGAGTATGCAATCTTTGTAATGGATCAGTTCAATTCATCATTAAAAGAGACAAAGCCAGTAAACTCCAATTTGCTGCTCTTCAGTCACAATACGGACAAGCTCAGTTATCTCGACTTGGACTTGCGCCCTCTTCCCTTCAAAGTATTGTTCTTATAAAGGACAATCGGTTTTATCAACGAAGCAATGCAGTTCTTGAAATAGCCAGAATGTTGGGAGGGTTTTGGCTTGTATTTTATATTCTAAAGATCGTACCCACTTTTTTTCGCGATTGGATATATAATGGGATTGCCAAAAAACGATACCGGTGGTTCGGGAAGCAAGAACAATGTATGATTCCAACACCTGAACTCAAAGCGCGTTTCTTAGATTAGTCACTGGTTTCTTAATTTTGAAATTATTTTTACCTTGACGCTAGTTGCCAATAACCAAAAAGCATAATTGAGAAAATGAAAGCATATATATTTCCAGGTCAGGGAGCACAATTTGTAGGTATGGGTAAAGATCTATATGAAAACCCGTCTGTCAAGAATATTTTTGATGATGCTAACAAAATTCTTGGTTTCAATATTACCAACATTATGTTCGGAGGTACTGCCGATGAATTGAAGCAAACGAAAGTGACGCAACCTGCTATTTTCATTCACTCGGTTGCTGTGGTGAAGGCGGCACAAGACTTCAGTCCTGATATGGTAGCTGGCCACTCCTTGGGTGAATTCTCTGCATTGGTGGCCAATCAAGCGCTTTCTTTTGAAGATGGTCTGAGATTGGTATCAAAACGAGCATTGGCTATGCAAAAGGCTTGTGAAATCAACCCCTCTACGATGGCGGCCATTCTGGGCCTCGATGATAATATAGTGGAGGAGATATGTGCAGGTATTGATGAGGTGGTAGTAGCTGCAAACTATAATTGCCCAGGACAGCTAGTGATATCCGGTTCCATGAAAGGAATAGAGATTGCTTGTGAAAAACTGAAAGCAGCTGGAGCGAAGCGCGCTTTGCCCTTGCAAGTAGGGGGTGCATTTCACTCACCGTTGATGGAACCCGCGCGTGAAGAATTGGCGGAAGCAATTGGCGCCACTACTTTTAGTAAACCGATTTGTCCTGTTTATCAAAATGTGAATGCAATGCCATCAATAGATGTTACTACCATCAAAAATAATTTAAATAGTCAGTTGACTGCCCCAGTTCGCTTTACCCAATCCATTCAAAATATGGTGAAAGACGGAGCTAAGACATTTATTGAATGCGGACCTGGAAAGGTGTTGCAAGGGCTAGTAAAGAAAATCTCTCCTGAGGTGGAGGCAAGAAGTCTATAGGTATTGTGCCTATGAGGGCAAATATGGCCAAACTTCTAATTCATCTGGGCATTCAGTGAGCAATTGATTAATCGTTTTTTTTAAAACAGGATGAACAAATTTTGGCGCAATTTCCTGTAAAGGAAGCAGTGTAAATTTTCGAAACGGAATACCAGTATGAGGAATGGTGATAAACTCATCATGGATCACTTCGTCTTCATAAAATAAAATATCCAAATCTATAATACGCTCTCCCCATTTTATCTTCCGCTGTCTTCCCATGATGGACTCAATCTCTTGTAAATTTTTCAAGAGTGTACGTGGGTTAAGATGTGTTTTAAGCATAATCACCTGATTGAGAAAGTCTGGTTGGTCTTCTTTTCCCCATGCTGCGGTTTCATAGATTTTGGAAGCATAAAGTATGGTTCCGGTTTTTTCGCCTAAATGCGCTCTGGCCATTGACAGGTTGATGTCCCGTTTGCCCAGGTTAGTTCCCAAAAGGATGTAAGTAGTTTTAAGCACTTTATAGAATGAAGTAAAATAATGTCATTATTCCGATGATCCAATCAGGCTTCTGTGCAAAGATTCTCCTGAGCATAGATAAGCAGATACTGATTCAGTTTAACTAAGTTTGTAACCCAAAAAAAATATTTTATGGGATTTTTAAAAAGTTTTTTTGCTTCCTGCCTGGGGTCGATTGTAGCCCTCATTCTAGTTATCCTGTTGGGGGGAATGATTTTCTCCTATGTCATTTCAAGTGAAAATGCAGTATCGGTAAATGACAATAC
This sequence comes from Cyclobacteriaceae bacterium, assembly GCA_019638285.1. Taxonomy (GTDB): domain Bacteria; phylum Bacteroidota; class Bacteroidia; order Cytophagales; family Cyclobacteriaceae; genus ELB16-189. The sequence continues at coordinate 14,590 of JAHBUB010000031.1, forward strand.
TGTGTTATACCTGGATTTACAAGCACCAATAGTGGAGCAGGCCGTAGATGATCCATTGGCCCAAATAATTCCTGGAGGGCAACAACCCATAGGATTACTTCAACTAAAAGAAGCCATCGCTTTTGCGAAAAATGATGCTAAGGTGAAAGGGATATACCTGAATTTAAGCTTTCTGTCTGTCGGAACTGCCAGCATTGCGGAGATAAGACAATCGCTTATAGATTTTAAGGGGTCGGGGAAATGGGTGATTGCCAACGCTCCGGCTTACACTGAAGGTTCTTATTACCTGGCCAGTGTTGCAGATAAAGTATATATGAATCCTTCTGGTCAACTGGAATTAAATGGATTGGCAATGGATGTGATGTTTTATAAAGGACTTTTAGATAGGCTTGAAGTAAAGCCACAGGTATTTAGGGTAGGAGATTTTAAAAGTGCAGTGGAACCATTCATCAGGAAAGACCTGAGTGATGAAAATCGTTTGCAATTGAATTCCTTGATTAATGGAATTTATGATGAGATGTTGCAAGAAATATCCCTTGAACGAAACATACCCAAAACAAAACTGAAGGAGTTATCAGATAAAATGACAATTCGCTCAGCGGAGGAAGCGGTTACTTACGGACTCGTTGATTCTCTTTTTTATGATGATCAGGTGAGAGATGCAATTCGGGATCGGTTGAGCCTTGGTAAGGATGAAGATATTGAATTTATACCCTACAAATCTTATCGAAAGAGTGTGGCTCCATCCACTGCCAGTAATGAAATTGCTGTAATTATTGCAGATGGTGAAATTATGCCAGGCAAAGCGGAAAGTGGTGTTGTGGGTGCAGCCACCATAGTGAAGGAACTTAGGAGGGCACGTACCAATAACAAGGTTAAAGCCATTGTGCTGCGAGTGAATAGCCCAGGTGGTGTGTATCAGGCGGGAGATGATATGTGGAGGGAAATTGTATTGACTACAAAAGTGAAGCCGGTAATCGCCTCCATGGCTGACTATGCGGCTTCAGGAGGATATTATATGGCAATGGCGTGCGATACCATCGTAGCGCAACCCACCACGATTACCGGATCGATAGGGGTGTTTAGTGTCCTATTCGATCTTAGTAGTTTTCTAGAAAACAAACTTGGGGTCACTACCGAAGAGGTGAAAACTGGAGAGGTAGGGGGACTCACTGTAACGCGCCCACTTACCGATTTGGAAAAGAGCATTTGGCAAAAACAGACCGATGAGATTTATGAAATTTTTATTCACAAGGCAGCCGAAGGAAGGAACATGAATGAGGATGAAATTAAGAAAATAGCATCGGGCAGAGTATGGACGGGTGCCCAGGCAAAGGAGAATGGACTGGTAGATGTCTTGGGTACTTTCAATGATGCGGTTGCACTGGCAGCAACCAAAGCCAATGTAAAGGATGACTACAGAATACGCTACTATCCGCAACCAAAAAGTTTTTTAGAACAGCTCACCAGCGACTGGGAAGGTGAAATAAAAGCACATGCTTTAAAAGCTGAAATGGGAGAGACCTATCATTTTTATCAAAAATGGGAAAAAATAAAACGCTATCAAGGTGTGCAGGCACGGTTTCCTTATGAATTAGAGGTAAGGTAGATGGGGATAATAAAAAGGCAACCCGTTTAGAGTTGCCTTTTGCTACGGCATTAATGAAGGATTTGGTTAGATGCTACCCGTATTTGATTCACTATATCCTGATTTCTCAAATCCCTTGATAACTATAACTTGAGAATTTTCATCCTTGCTCTTTTCTGAATGGGCATCATAAGAGATAAAACCAAAAGCTGTAATTGCAGCTGCGGATACAAGTATTAAAGTTAATTTTTTCATAATCAATGTTGTTTAAACTTCGGCAGAGTCTTGGGTTCCATTTCCAGTTTGAGGCCTGATGTTCTCGTCAGTGCATGAGGTAGCCAGGCCTGTGATGATAATGAAAAGGGTTACGTAGATTAATTTTTTCATGAGATTGGTTTTTAAATGGTTTGTAAAATTTCTATTTATGGGATAATTAAAGACCTAGACTTCGGCAGAGTCTTGGGTTCCATTTCCAGTTTGAGGCCTAATGTTCTCGTCAGTGCATGAGGTAGCCAAGCCTGTGATGATAATGAAGAGGGTAACATAAATTAACTTTTTCATAGATTTTGATCGTTTTAGGGTTTATTGAATGTTATATTTAAACTACTACTTTTACTAATAAAGCTATTGATTTTAAGTTTTACCATAATTTCTGCGCTTTGCTAATTAGTCAAAACTATAGTATTAGCCGTATCTTCCTAGGTAGGAAAGCGTACATTGACTACGTACGTTATTCTTTCTTTTTTTTTGTATTGTTCCTGGGAGCAATTAACGCGTGGGCCCAATCAGCAGATGAAGACTTATTGGCTGATCTAAAGGCCAATAATGAAGTAATTCATGATAGTCTTTATTATGAATTGTTCAGAATTAGTTACCACAATAGTGATCTGGAAAAAGCCAAGACGTACGCCCATAAGTCACTTTTGCTTAGCGAAAAATATAAGCACCTGAACATTACAGCTAAGTCGTGTCGTGCACTTGGATTGGTGTATCATAAGCTGGAGAATTTTGACTCTTCAAAATTTTATTATTACAAGGGTATTGAAGTAGCGTCAAGGGCATCTCAAAACAAGTTATTAGTGTATTTGGCCAATGATTTCGGACGATTATATGAAAATCTTGATGTTTACGACAGTGCACTTAGGTATTATAACTTGTCCCTGGAAAAAGCTGTAAAAATTGGTTCCAAGGAAGATGAGGCCTTTGCCTTAAATAATATCGGCCTTGTTTTTTATTATATAGGAAACAACACAGAAGCTCTTGAAAACCTTAATGCTGCAGTTGATATTAAACGAAAGTTAGGTATTAAATCCTTAGACATAAGTTTAATGAATATTGCATTGATCTATAATGAGCAAGGAAGATATGATCAAGCAATTCAACTTCTCAAAGAAGTAGAGGCCAAATGTTCAGAAGGTTGTGGAGACTATCTTTTAGCTGATTTGTACTACGATCTGGGATATGCCTATTTTGAGAAAAACCAATTATCCCTTGCCTACGATTATCTAGTGACTGGATACGACTGGGCTCAAAAATCTGGGAACAAGAAGGTGATGGCGCACACCTTATACCATTTTGGTTTATACCAATTTGATAAGTCGGATTATAATCAGACAAGAGATTATTTGGATGAGGCATTGAAACTTGCTAATGAGATGAACCTTAGACGACTGAAGAGAGATATTTATTTGGCCTACATAAGATTGTATGAAAAAACGAAGAATTTGGAGTTGGTAGTTGAATTCCAAAATAAATATATTTCAATAAAGGATGACATCTTTAATGAGCAAATGGCTACCAACTTAAAAGAAATTCAATTGGATGTCCAGCGCAAGCAATCGGAGGTTATCATTCTTCAGAAGGACACAGAGATTAAAAGAGTGCGATTAATCACCACCCTTATAGGTGTCATCTCTGTATTATTGGTGGTTGTTTCCATTCTGATCTACCGAAGCTACCGCGCCAGTCATCGCATGAAAAAAATGCTTGAGAAGGAGATAAAAAATCGTACTGGAGAGTTGGTAAAAAGTAATGCTGACCTCACACAAATGACCCAGGAGTACGATCAGTTGGTGTACCGCGCCTCCCATGATATACGGGGTCCGCTGGCTACCTTGATGGGGCTTACCAACATTGCCAAACAGGATTACGAAGAACCACTGCGCGTGCGAGATTATCTTGGAAAAATTGAATCCACGGCACTGGGGTTAAACCAAACTTTAAGTCAGCTGATGGAGACCAATCGCATCCGCAATCTTCCTATTTGTATTGAAGAGGTAGATATGGGTGTGTTGGTGGAGGAGGTGTACAGTTCTTTTAAAAACCTTAATCACTTTCCGCTTATATCATTGCGCATAGAGAGGGGTGATTGGAAAAAACCATTACAATCTGACAAAAACCTGATCGGTTTTGTGCTTACCAAATTATTGGATAATGCATTTCATTATTTTGCTTCACACAAACAGGAGAAGTACATCAAAGTGTCATGGTCTCAAACGAATGACACTACTACCATTGCAGTGGAAGACAACGGATTAGGGATTGATGATCTGGCGAGGGAGAAGATATTTCAATTGTTTTATGTGGCCAGCGATATTCATGGTACTGGCTTGGGATTATTTTTGGCACAAATGGCCGCCAATAGATTGGGTGGAAGAATTATACTGGCGCGCTCTGCAGGCCCTACTATTTTTAAACTCATCATCTCAACCAATCTGGCCAAAAAAGAACTCGAAGAAAGGCCTGTGATGACTTTGGTGGGTTAATTTTTTGATAATTTGATGTTCCTTTCCGGAGATAGCGTTAGCCTAATTCTTAGATTTTAAAAATAACTCAACCCTTACCCATTAGCATGTAAGAAACAGTATTCGTTTTGTCATATTTTCATGTTTTTTGACATTTTGGTATTTTTTATTGCATGCCTTCTTACGGCTTCTATAAAAGTATTGTGTGAGTTACGACCTGTCTTTTTCTTTGCTTCACCCTAACCAAACATTTGCGGGTATCTATTCCGAATTATTTTAATAATGATTGTATCTTGGGCCAATGTGAGAATTAAGAACCACGCCTTGCAGCTTATGGTTGCGGAGATAGAAAGAAGAATTTTGTAACGGGTAAGGACGCAAATAAAAAAACCCTTTCAACAAATGCTGAAAGGGTTTTGAATTAGAAATGACCTCGATTAATCAAACTGGTTTATGTCTGTCATGGCAAACGGTTGCATGGGTGCTTTTTCATCTTGTAAGCTTTGCGTGGATACCGCATGTTTTTTTGCATCCACTTTTGGAGTGCCGGTGTGCAGTACAAAAGAAAACAGCGAAGCGATGAGAAGTAACAGGAACAGAAGTTTTATTTTCATGGTCTTAAATATTTTAGTTTTTACTTACAACCAAATTGGCATGGATCACCGGAACTTCCACCACCATCTTGTGGACGAATGTTTTCATCGGTGCATGAAGAAATGGCAAATGAAGTTACAACAGCAAATACCAGGGTGTAGAATAATTTTTTCATAGATTTAAAAGTTTAAATGGTTTTAAAAGTTAGAATTGGTTAATGTTTTTGTCTCTATAAGTTTAATATCAACAAGGCAAAGATGAGCATATTGGATATTACCTAAAGTGTAAATGAATTTTCACAGACACCTATGTACCTAAAAATCAATTAGTTACAAATGAAATGGATCAAATCAATAGGGATCGTGATTCTTGTAGCCTGTAGTTATTGGTCATACCCCCAATCGCAAACCATTGATTCGCTTCATGAGCGTTTGCCCTTGTCACAAGGACAGGAGCGTTTTAGAATTCTCATTGAATTGTTTAAAGAGAATTTAAGCATCAATTATGATTCTGCCTTGCATTACGCATCGCTCGCAACAACGCAAGCAAGACAAATGAATGACAGCCTTTCCATCGTGAAAGCCTATAACACTCAAGGTTGGGCTCGCATGAAATTGGGCAGTTCACTTTGCATCCCAGATTTTGAATATGCTCTTTCAATTGCCAGGAGAAATGGTTACCACGATCAGATCAAGTTTTTACTGAACAATTTGGCTATTTCTCACAATGATTTTGCGAACTATGACAAAGCGCTGGAGTATCACTTTCAGTCTCTTCAGTTGCGGCAATTGGAGGGAAATGCATTAGATGTGAGTATTGCACTGAACAACATTGGTCTAGTCTACTCCAATCTTTTTGATTATGAAAATGCACTGATTTATTTTCAAAAATCAAAAGATTTAAAAGAAGACAATGGAATTACCCACGATCTGGACAGGGCCTATACGAATATTGCTCTGGCTTATTTCAATTTGAAGAATTATGATGAAGCGTTGAGAAATATATCTGTAGTTTTGAAAATATGCGAAAAGGGATGTGCTGATGAGATTTCGGTAGAGGCGCATTTTGCATTGGCTAAAATATTGCAAAAAAAGGGAGAGATCAACCAAGCCGAAGATGAATTGAATAAGACCATTGAAATTGCCAAAAGATTAGGGTCTAAGATGTTTGAATCACAAGCGTTCCATTTGCGCGCATTGATACAACTGGATGAGCATAAACCCGATAAGGCCTTAGCTTACCTGGATGAAAGTCAATTGGTACTGGTCGGTACCAACCTGCGTGACCAAATCCTGAATAATTATTTGCTGTATGTCTCTATATATAATAGTATGGGTAACTATAAGGCTGCTTCCGAGTACCAACAAAAATATATTGAATTGAACCAGAAGATTTTTAGCGGAGACCTGATTAAGAATATTTCGAGGATTCAGACAGAGCATGAGGAAAGGGAAAACATAAAAACCATTGCAGCCAAAGATCAGGTGCTGGCGTTGCAGAAAGAAGTCATTGCTCGCCAGAAGACACAATATGCTTTTATTATCACCATCACCTTTCTCACGCTGGGTTTTGCTTTCATGATGTACCGCGCCAATCGAACACAGCGCAAAATCAATCGGGAGCTGGCTGCTGCGAAGGCGACCATACAAAAACAAAATGAAATGTTAAGTGGTGCCAATCTCCAATTGGAAAGTGAGGTAAAGGAACGTACTAGAGAACTGGTGAAGTCCAATGAATCTTTGGTGAAAGTGAATGATGAAATGGATAATTTTATTTATAAAACTTCTCATGATATCCGGGGGCCACTAGCCAGTCTCAAAGGCATTTGCAATGTAGCCATGATGGATGTAAAGGATGAGACTGCGCTGGACTACTTCAATAAGTTGGATGCTTCTGCGGCCAAACTCAATGCTATCTTAAGTCGACTTTTGATCATCAATCAGATTAATCACTCTATACTTACCGCTGAATATATTGATTTCACTACACAGATAGAGGAAATCCTGGAGTTGGAAAGAAAGAAAGGATTGCCTGAAAGAATTGATATTTCCTATGATGTGGAACCTGGTTTGCAATTCAGATCGGATAAGGAAATGGCGAAAATTATTCTGGAGAACCTTATTGACAATGCTATAAAATTTCATAATTATTCTCAACGGGTAGATCCTTTTGTGAGAGTAGAGATAGCTTCTGAGGGGGGGTGTGTTTCTGTAAAAGTGATTGATAATGGAATTGGCATAGACAAGGAAAGCAAAGACAAGATATTTCAGTTGTTTGTGAGGGCCACTGAGCGTTCTGAAACAGGTGGCATCGGATTGTATCTGTCAAAGCTTGCCACACTTAAACTGGGGGGTGATATTGTTGTTGATAAATCAGAAGAAGGATATACCATTTTTAAAGTGTTGTTTCCTCCGGACCTGGTGCCCGTCATTGAAAGGCGTAATGCAGAGGAGACAATGCGAGAAAAGCAGAAACAAAAAGTACAAAATACGCCATAACATTCCCTTCTATCGCCATCTTTGCAATTGGAAAATTGGAAGTGTAAGTATCCATGGAAAAAGATAAAGTTTTCAAAAGATATACAATAACGGCTGCATTACCTTATGCCAACGGTCCCAAGCATATTGGGCATTTGGCTGGAGCATACATTCCATCTGATGTGTATTCGAGGTATCTGAGGCTCAATAATAAAGATGTAATCTTTGTGTGTGGTAGCGATGAACACGGTACCGCGATACCCAATCAGGCGCTAAAGGAGCATACTACCTCCAAAGCGATCATTGATAAATACCATGCGCTCATCCGGGATTGTCTCTATAAGTTAGGGATCTCTTTTGATGTGTACCATCGTACCAGCGATCCATTGCATCATCAAACCTCACAAGAATTTTTCCTCACCCTGTTCAACAAAGGGTTGCTCAAGGAGGAAACCTCGGAACAATATTATGATGATGATGCCAAAGTATTTCTTGCTGACCGATATATTATTGGAACTTGCCCGAAGTGCGGCTATACGGAAGCCTATGGAGATCAGTGCGAAAAATGCGGATCCTCTTTGAGTCCTAGGGAACTGATCAATCCAAGATCAACACTATCGGGTAAAGAACCTATACTAAAGCCCACCAAGCATTGGTACCTGCCGCTCGATAAATATGAGGGGTGGCTTAGTCAATGGATTTTGAAGGACCATAAAAAAGACTGGAAAGCCAATGTATATGGCCAATGTAAATCCTGGATTGATGCAGGATTGCAGTCCAGAGCCATGACACGAGATTTGGATTGGGGTATTAAGGTGCCATTGCCTAATGCAGAGGGCAAAGTGCTTTATGTTTGGTTTGATGCGCCCATTGGTTATATCTCTGCCACGCGCGCACTTTTTCAAGAGTTGTCATCTGGAAAAAATAATTATGCCACTCCACAACGAAATTTCGGGACAGTGCACGAAGACGATTGGAAGTCGTACTGGCAAGATGAAGAAACGAAACTTGTTCATTTTATTGGGAAGGACAATATTGTCTTCCATTGCATTATTTTCCCGATCATGTTGCACAGCTCTGAGAAATATATCGTTCCTCAAAATGTACCGGCCAACGAATTCATGAATCTGGAAGGAGACAAAATGTCCACGAGTAGGGGTTGGTCAATTGAGATGCATGAATACCTGGAAGACTTTCCTGATAAACCAGACGTGTTGCGCTATGCGTTACTTACCAATTTACCCGAGACCAAAGACAGTGAGTTTACCTGGAAAGATTTCCAAAGTAAAAACAACAACGAGCTGGTAGCCATTTTTGGAAACTTTGTGAATAGGGCCATGGTGCTTACGCACAAATACTATGAAGGAAAGGTGCCGGCCAAGGGCATACTGGATGAATTGGATAAAAATGTAATTGAAGCATTGAGTGAATTTCCTTCTAAAATAGGAGGCGCTATCGAAAACTATAAGTTCAGAGAAGCTACAGCCCATCTTATGGACCTCGCTCGTTTGGGAAATAAGTATCTGGCGGATACAGAACCATGGAAGTTGGCCAAAACGGATATGAACAGGGTGGGAACCATTCTCAATCTTTCTCTTCAAATTGCAGCCAATCTGGCGGTGCTATCAGCCCCATTTCTTCCTTTCAGTGCTGAAAAACTAAAAGGAATACTGAAACTTAAGTCTTTCAGCTGGGAAGAAACGGGTACTGTAGTTTTACTGGAAGACTCCCACCAGTTAAGTGCAGCGGAATTATTATTCGAAAAAATAGAAGATGAGGTGATTGCTAGGCAGATCACCCGCCTTAATGAAAATAAGAAAAGGATGGAATTACAAAATCAGCCAGTGAACCCCGCTAAAGCAGAGATTACCTATGATGAATTCTCTAAAATGGATATGCGGATTGGAAAGGTGATTTCTGCTGAGAAGGTAGAGAAGTCAAAAAAGCTACTGAAAATGCAGATTGATACAGGTATTGACACTCGAACAGTCTTGAGTGGAATTGCCGAGCACTATACTCCTGAAGAAATGGTGGGCAAGCAGGTAACAATTCTCGTCAACCTGGCACCAAGGAAAATTATGGGGTTTGAATCTCAAGGCATGATATTGATGGCTGAAGACAAAGACGGTTCTCTTAAGTTAATTAACACTTCTGATCCGGTAGCACCAGGTTCTCCTATTAGTTAGGAATTGGGACTTAGGTTTTAGGGATTAGATGGGTATTCACTAAGTCCCGGATCCCATTGCCCTAAGTCCTATTAAAGAGACTCATTGTTCTGTCAACTCCGATGGTACAAAAAGATAGGATCATTTCTTCTGCTTTGTCCATGAGCTCAGGCAATGTCTCTATCTCCTCTTTGTTGAAGTTGCTAAGCACATAATCAACTTGTTGACCTTTACCGAAGTTGTTACCCACCCCAAATCTGAGTCGTGAATAGTTCTGGCCTCCTGTAAGTTGTTCTATGTTGGTGAGACCATTGTGGCCAGCGGCACTTCCTTTGGCTCGCATTCTTAACGTCCCAAATGGCAATGCCAGATCATCAACCACCACCAATAAGTTTTCTTTAGGAATTTTTAACTCCTGTAGCCAATAGGCAATGGCCTTTCCACTTAGGTTCATATAGGTATTGGGTTTGATAAAGTGGATTTGGCGCCCTTTGTGTTTCCATTCTGCTTTGTCCGCATAACGTCCCGTTGAGAAAGTGACATTCTTATTATCAGCAATTCGATCAAGAATCAGAAAACCTATATTGTGGCGTGTCAACTCATATTCGACACCTATATTCCCCAAACCAGCGATTAGATATTTCATGGATTAAAATTTAAACCTTGTTGCTTCACCAGGCAATAAAACAAAAATCCCGTTTCGAACATGCCGAAACGGGATTTTGTGAATAAGAATTACTTACTTTTTACCAGCGTCCTTTTTCGGTTCAGCAGGGGTAGCAGCTGCAGCAGGAGCAGCAGCTTCAGCAGCAGGGGCAGCTGCTACAGCAGCAGCGGCTTCATCCGCCATTTTAGCGGCACGAGGTACCTCTACAACAGCAATAGAAGCACGTTTAGGATCAAGAAACTCCAGGTTTGGCATTTTCATGTCCATTACTTTAATAGCATGGTGAAAATCAAGAGTGCTTACATCCACATCAATATGATCGGGCATATCTTTAGCGTAACCATATACCTTTAGGGATGCTTTCTTGCGCACAAGGGTACCCCCTTTGGACACACCAGCGGCTTGTCCCTGTATCCGTATTGGAATGTCCATTTTAATTTTTCTTCCTTCATTGATTTGAAGAAAATCGGCATGGAGGATAATTTCACTTACTGGGTGAAATTGAACTTCCTGAAGGACAGCTTGATGCTCTTCTCCTTCAATGTTGAGGTGTACGAAGTGAGCCTCATTTGTATAAACTAGGTCACGGAACAAAATCATTGGCGCCACAAAATGCACTTGGTTTTCGCCACCGTATAATACGGCTGGAACGTTGCCCTCTTCACGAGCGCGCTGTGCACCTACTTTGCCGAGATTTGCTCTTTTATACCCTATAATCTCGATAGTTTTCATAAAAAATTATTGTTTAAGTTAAATAGTTACAAACGGATGAATAAAGAACTTACCGACTCATGGTCGTGAATTTTTCTGATGGCTTTGGCAAATAAATCAGAAACGGTTAAGACTTTAATTTTTTTAGATTTCTTTTTAAGCGGAATCGTGTCTGTGACAGCAATTTCGTCCAACACAGAATTTTCAATGGTTTCATAAGCACCACCTGACAGCACGGGGTGGGTGCATACTGCCCGCACCGATCTTGCACCTTTCTCTTTTAGCAAAGCAGCAGCTTTACATATTGTGCCAGCGGTATCCACCAAGTCGTCAACCAACACCACATCTTTACCCTCTACTTCCCCGATGAGCCTCATCGACTCTACTTTGTTGGCTTCTTTTCGATATTTATCACATACGGCCAATTCTGCATCAAAAAACTTCGCGAAGCTTCTTGCTCTTTTGATACCCCCAACGTCAGGGGAGGCAAACATAATGTTTTTCAAATTGAGCGATTTGAGGTAAGGAACGAAGATATAGTTGCCATCCAAGTGATCAACAGGAATATCAAAAAAGCCTTGAATTTGGTCAGCATGGAGGTCAAAAGTCATTACACGACTTGCACCAGCTGCAGAAAGGAGGTTGGCAATAAGTTTTGCGGCAATTGAGACCCGGGGTTTATCTTTTCGGTCTTGCCTTGCGTAGCCAAAATAGGGGATAATGACATTTACGTTTTCTGCACTGGCCCTTTTTGAAGCATCGATCATTAAGAGCAGTTCCATGAAGTTGTCAGCGGGAGCAAATGTAGACTGCACGATAAAAACATCATGCCCTCTTACTGATTCCATGATGAATGGGGACATTTCCCCATCACTAAACTGCTGATATTTTACTTCTCCAAGCGGTTCTCCATAGGCATGTGCAATTTTTTCAGCCAGGTAGGTAGATGCTTGTCCGGAAAAAATTTTTACTGCCATTTTTGAACCTTATAAATGTTAATCCCGACCCCCTTTTAAGGAATCGGGATATTGTTGCCCGACTAGGGCTCGAACCTAGACTTTCTTGAATCAAAATCAAGCGTGTTGCCAGTTACACCATCGGGCACTTTAACCCCCTTTTTGGGTGGGCAAAGGTAGAACTTTTTTTAAAAAGGTAAAACCGACTTTTAAATCATTTTAAATCAAAAAGCCATATTTTGGGAGATAAGGCGTTAGTTAAGATCTCCATCTGATATGACGGTACGTCCTTCTACAAAACCATCGGCCCAAAAACGGTATTTATCCAAAATCGAGATTACCGCATTTTTGAGATGCCTTTGATTCTGAAAGTCAATCCCACCATAAAGTGTGGTGGCATAGCCTTGCCAAATGGACCTATTTTGTCTTCTGTCGAAAAACTGGATAAGAAGTGTACCGGAGCCCATCGTGTATTTTAATTTATCATATTTGAGTGACTGATCTTGTCTTTTTACCCATTCTTCGATATCCGGTTGGATATAACCATTGAAATTAAGACTGTCGGTAAACATTTTGAATCCTACAATAAGATGGGGTCTTCTATTTGTTTGCCGGTACCCCAAAAATTTCATTCTGGACAAAATACTTTTTTCAATCAGGCTGTTGGTCATAGTAGAATCTGTCATACCTATCGGACGCATTATATCAAATGTGCGATATTTCTTGAATGTGCCAGAATAACTATAATCATACTCTACGGGTAATTCTTTGTACCCCAAGCAGGAGGATAAAAAGGCCGGAACAATGAGAAGAAGGTAAATGTACTTCATAGGCCAATGACAATTCAATTCATACGAAAAGCTACCACAAATCCTACGATCTCACAAGATGCCTTGACGACATATTGTGCAGGCGTCATTTGCTTACCAACATTTCTATTTCTGTTTTTCTTTTACCCAGTCCAATGCATTGGTAAATGCTTCCATCCAAGGTGAAATTTGATCTTCCTTTCTGTCGTTAGGGTAGTAGGGCCAATTCCATGGAAATAGGGATCGCTCCAGGTGAGGCATTATGGCCAAATGCCTTCCATCCTGTGAGGTAAGCGCAGCAACAGAAAAATCTGAGTCATTGGGATTGCCAGGATACTCAGTATGTGAATAGGTAGCTGCAATTTGGTATTTGGATGAGTCAGTGGGTAATTGAAAACGACCTTCTCCGTGTGCCACCCATATTCCAAGCCTTGCGCCTTCGAATGACTGCAACATCACTGAGTTCGTTTTGGGTATTGTGAGGTTTAGAAAGGTCGATTCGAATTTTCCTGATCCATTGTGGTGCATCTTGGGATGGTCTTTCCATTCCGGGTAAACCAAGCCCAGCTCCATCATTAATTGGCAACCATTACAAACACCCAGGCTAAGGGTGTTTTTACGTGCATAGAAATTATCAAGAGAAGCTTTTGCTTTTGGGTTGTAAAGGAATGCCCCCGCCCATCCTTTGGCAGATCCTAATACATCTGAGTTAGAAAAACCACCTACAAACGCGATCATGTTCACATCAGATAAGTCTTCTCTTCCGGAGACCAAATCGGTCATGTGTACATCTTTTACATCAAAGCCAGCGAGATAGAGGGAGTAAGCCATTTCTCGGTCACCATTCACTCCTTTTTCTCTGATGATAGCTGCTTTTACTCCTGTTGATTTCCTTCTCTTGGGGTCAATATGGTAGGTAGAGAACTTACCATCAAATCGAGGTTGAAATTGATAGGACAATTCTTGTTTAGCGTAGTTGGCCTTTCTTTGTGCTGCATGTTTTTCAGGTCGCTGTATCTGATCCATTAAAAAAGAGGTCTTGAACCATGCCTCCCTTAGTGCATCTATTTCTAATGGATACGAATCAGTCCGAGCCTTTATCGAAAGAAGTCGCTTGAATGTAACCGTACCTAAGGTCAAATAATTGATTTCAAGCTTTTTCAATTCTTCTTCAGCCTTTCCATCGTTGCTTACTTGAATTAGCACACCGGGATTTTCACTAAAAAGAATATTGATAGAGTCGTTTCCAAGCGATTGGATATTGATGTCAAGTCCCACATGAGGAGTTGGGAAACACATTTCTAATAAGGCTGTTACTATTCCTCCTGCAGAGATGTCATGGCCCGCAAGAATTAGGTTTTGTTTTATCAGTTGCTGAATGGCCTCGAAGGATTGAGCAAAGTATTTCGGATTGCTAATACCAGGCACCTGATTACCTAATTGATTGATCACTTGTGCGAAACTACTACCACCCAGTGCCAAAACACTCTTTGAAAAATCAACATAAAGTATTTTGGAACCCTCAATGTTTTGTAGCGCAGGAGAGACAGTTTTTGTTATATCCTCTACTTCGGCCACAGCCGATATAATTACAGTGCCTGGTGAATAGACGACATCACCATTTGGATATTTTTGTGTCATGGAAAGAGAATCTTTTCCTGTAGGCACGTTGATGCCCAACGCCAAAGAAAAATTACTCACAGAAGCGACTGCTTCATAAAGACGAGCATCTTCTCCTTTATTTTTTGCGGGCCACATCCAATTGGCGCTTAGCGAAACCCCTTTAAGTCCCTTCGATAAGGGAGCCCACACGATATTAGTCAGGGCTTCTGCAATAGCAAGCTGGCTCCCTGCTGCAGCATTCACTAAAGAGGCTGATGGAGCATGTCCAATTCCGGTAGCTATCCCTTTGTTGCTAAGAAAATCAAGGCCCATTACCGAAACATTATTCAATGGAAGTTGAATAGCGCCACAAGTTTGTTGGGTGGCTACCCTTCCGGTCACGCAGCGGTCTACTTTATTAGTCAGCCAATCTTTGCAGGCTACACTTTCCAATTGAAGGACTGAATTAAGATATTCTCTAAAAAGAGAAGTGTCATAACTTAATGCTGGGTAATTGGTTTCTGGTGTTTGGTCAATCAGGATCGTTTTTGGGGATGAACCAAATAGGTGTATCACCATCAAATCAAACGGCAATGTTTTTTTCTTGTTGTTGATAAATTTCAGTTCGTTGTCACCCGTGGCGGTACCCACAACGTACATGGGTGCACGCTCTCTGGCGGATACTTGTTTTAAAATTTCTATATCTTTTTCACTGATGGCAATACCCATCCGTTCTTGTGATTCATTGCTTATTATTTCCTTATCAGAAAGGGTAGGGTCGCCTACTGGCAGTTCATTAATTTCGATCGTCCCACCCGTATCTTCCAGTAATTCAGAAAAGCAATTCAAATGACCACCTGCTCCATGATCGTGGATGGATATGATGGGATTATCTTTCATCTCTACCATCGCACGTATGGCATTCATCACCCTCTTTTGCATTTCAGGATTCGATCGTTGGATGGCATTGAGTTCTATGGCGTTGCCAAACTCCCCTGTGGCTACAGAGGAGACTGCTCCACCCCCCATGCCTATTCGATAATTATCTCCCCCCATCATCACAATTTTATCTCCCGCCTTGAGTTTTTCTTTTTTACTGTCTTTTTCTTTTCCGTACCCGACACCCCCCGCCAGCATGATCACCTTATCGAAACCGTATTTTTTATCATTTTCAAAATGTTCGAAGGTGAGAACGCTGCCACCAATTAAAGGCTGACCGAACTTATTACCAAAATCGCTGGCGCCATCAGAGGCTTTGATCAAAATTTGAGCGGGTGATTGGTACAACCACTTACGTGCTTCAAATTTATTTTCCCACGACCTTCCGTTTTCCAATCTTGGATAGGAGGTAATGTACACTGCAGTACCTGCTAATGGCAACGAACCTTTTCCTCCGGCCAGTCGATCTCTAATTTCCCCTCCTGAACCGGTGGCAGCTCCATTGAATGGTTCCACAGTAGTGGGAAAGTTGTGGGTTTCTGCCTTAAGGGAAATGACAGAGTCAATGTCCTCCACCTGAAAGTAATCGGGAATATCCTGACGGCCGGGAGCAAATTGTTCAATTTTTGGCCCTTTAATAAAAGCTACATTGTCACTGTAAGCCGAAACAATATAATTAGGATTTACTTTTGATGTTTTTTTGATGAGTTGGAAGAGCGTTTCGGGCATTTCTTTGCCATCAATAATAAAAGTGCCGTTAAAAATCTTGTGGCGACAGTGCTCAGAATTCACCTGAGAGAAACCAAAGACCTCACTATCGGTCAATTTTCTTCCTAGTTGTTTACTAATTTCGTTGAGGTAGTCTATTTCCTCCTGGCTCAATGCCAAACCTTCCTTCGCGTTGTAGCTTGCCAAGTCATCAATTTCTATAATGGGCTCAGGCTGGTGGTGGATAGCGAAAATTTCCTGATCTAATCCATTGTAAATACGCTGCAACATTGGATCATGACTGGCATCACTATCTACAGTCTGAATAAATTCTTCAATTCTGATAATGCCATGGATACCCATGGTTTGGGTTATTTCTACCGCATTGGTACTCCAGGGGCTAACCATCTCTTTTCGTGGACCTATAAAATATCCTGAAAGGGAAGGGCTGCTATTAAAAATGGCTCCACTAAAGAGCCACGTAAGTTTTTCAATATCTTCCTTCGTAAGAGAATGAACAGCCTCTACCGCATAAGTGGTTGCGGATGGCGTGCGGAAAAATAAAATCATTTGCTAGCTTATATTGAAGAGGCAAAAATACTACGATTACAGGATTTTAGGGACTTTTTGTGCTTATATTTCTTAACACTTCAATGGATTTATCGATCAAACCATGATGACCTGTATCTAGAATTTGAAAGTGATGATTGGGTACGCATTTTAGTAAAAGGTCCATGTTATTGGCAGTAATGATTTTGTCGAATCGGCCAATAAAAATGTATAGTTCTATTTTATTTGAGTTTATTAAGGCAGCGATAGAATTAGAATCAAATTTGAATTGCCGAAAAACTACCCAGGAATAGTACACTCTTTTTCTTTGCTCCTCAGTACCCATTTGTGATTCAGCAAACTTGATTACCCCCCGATCAACCAGGTTGAATTTTTTAGCCCATTTGACAATATAGAGAAATCGACCAGGCTTTAGAATCATGCTTTTAAACAACCGCCTTAATACCACAGGATAGGTGGCCAGGCTGTACCAAAAATTTGTTTTGATACCATCCGGAGCCAGAAGGTAGACAGACGAAACCCTGGATGGAAATGCTTCTATGCTGGCCAAAACAAACTTTCCTCCAAGGCTAAACCCCAATAAGCTGAAATTTCTGATTGCTTTTTCGTGAAGGAAGTGACCTAGTAACTCTTTCCAATAAACCTTTGAAAGAGGAGTTTCGTTGTGAGGCCACTGACTTTTTCCGTGGAAGAACAAATCAAACGAATAAAAAGTGAATTTATCGCCTAATTCCTCAATCAGGTTGTTGAACGCATTGTGATCCTGTCCGAAACCATGAAAAACAAGCATCGGTTCGGGCCCATTGCCTGTTTGTGAATAACCCAGTACAGCTCCCTGATATTGAAAATGATGGTAATTGACAGCCATGGATGAACAAATATGATAAAACAGGAGTATGTAATACCAAAGTTTGATTCAGATTTACAATAAATTGATCCTATACCCCGACTATCCTGTTGTAGTATGAGCAACATGAAGGCTAAGGTGGTGGAATTGACAATGCAACAACTCAAGCAGAACACATTTCTGAAGGAGAAAGATAAATTGCTTGGATTTATCCGGGGCAGGGTATCTAATCTGGAGGAGGCTGAAGATATCCTTCAGGATGTGTTCTATCAGTATATCGCGGGTTTCGAGACCATAGAATCATTGGAAAGAGTGACTTCGTGGCTTTATTCGGTAGCAAGAAATAAAATCATAGATCGATATAGGAGGGATGCATCGCGGCCTAAGCGTACGAATTTCACTTTTGTGAGTAATTCGAATGAGGATGGTCCGCTCACGTTACAGGAGATTTTGCCTGATTTAGATAATTCTCCGGAATCCATGTTGCTGAAAGAAGCCATCTGGGATGAGATAACAGAAGCCTTGAATGAACTACCAAGGGCCCAGAGAGAAATCTTTATTCAAAATGAAATCGAGGAAAAAAGCTTTAGGGAATTGGCAGAAGAAGAGGGAGTGTCCATCAATACCCTGCTGTCGAGGAAGCGATATGCTATTATGAGTTTGCGCAAACGTCTCCAACGCTTTTATGATGATGTGATGAGCGATGGGTAGGAAATTTTGGGAAGAAATTAGTAATGGCAGCGATGGAGAGATGCCGAAAGATTATAGAAATTAACTTATAAAAATATGAAACGAGGAAGTTGGATTTTGAAAATGGTGCTCTTGGGAGCGATCGCACTAGGTGTACTGGGATTATTAACTCAATTGTTATGGAACTGGCTGGTGCCAATCCTTTTTGGAGGTACAATGATCACCATTTGGCAAGCATTGGGGCTTTTATTATTATCTAAAATACTTTTATGGCCTATAGGGAAGCGCCACTATAGAAGTAGTTATAATGGGAGCTATTGGAGGGAAAGGTGGGGTGGAATGACAGAAGAAGAAAAAACTCAGTTTCGTAATAAGATGAAAGAAAAGTGTAGATGGGGGAGCTCATTTCAACAAACAAAACCTACTGATTAGTAGGATTTTACCCTATTCTGTAAATAAATAATTGATTTTTTTAAACAAAACGGAACCATTGCCGTTTAAAAGCAAAAAACCGAGGAAACTTTGGGTAATACCAAAGTTTCCATAGTTTTGCGCCCCATATGGAAGAAGTTGATACAAAAATTAAGATTTTAAAGGGAGCCTCCGAGCTTTTTTTACGATACGGCATTCGCAGTGTATCTATGGATAACATTGCCAATCACTTAGGGGTCTCAAAAAAAACTATCTATCAATATTTTAGGGATAAGGATGAAATGGTGTTATCTGTAACTGAAGCTCATGTGCTTCGTGACAGAGACCAGCTTGAGAAGGTTGCGATTGACGCTAAAAATGCCGTGGAGGAGCTTGTGGAACTTTCAGGATGCCTGAAGGAAAATTTCAGAGACATGAACCCATCATTGCTCTTTGACCTTCAAAAATATCACCATCAGGCCTGGAATCTTTGGTTGGAATTTAAGAACCAGTTTATTCGGGAGCAGATTGAGCGTTCTATTGAACAAGGAAAAAAAGAAGGCTATTTCCGTCCGGAAATTAACACAAAAGTGATTGCCATAATACGGCTGGAGACAATTCAGATAGCTTTTGACCCTACTCTTTTCCCCAGAGACACTTACTCAATAACAGAAGTACAGATTCAAACTTTTGATCACTTTATACATGGTCTTTTCACCGATAAGGGAAAAAAAGTGTATGAGAAATACAAACAGAAATTAGCCAATAAAGAAAACACAACAATTCAATTATGAGTCGGGTTTATATACTATCTTTTTTATCTATCTTTTTTATCTCAGGAGCTGCCGTGGCCCAGGAAAATGCACCCAATACGTTTACCCTGGATCAATGTGTGAAATATGCTTTAGAAAATTCTTATAACATTGCTAATGCCAAAATCGATGAGCAAATAGCAGTTGCTAAAGTGAAGGAAACGATAGGAATTGGACTTCCGCAAATTTCGGGATCTGCCGGAGTGACACACAACCAGAAATTATCGCGATTTTTTACAACCTATGATCCAAATGGGGGGTTCATTGATTTAAGCGGTGTACCTGGAATACAACCCGGAGATGTAGTCGCTGCTCAAAACTTTTTTCAATTGAAAAGCAGCGGAATGGCATCGCTATCTGTTAATCAAATTATTTTTAATGGTAGCTATTTGGTAGGCCTTCAGGCCGCTAATGCATATAAGGAACTATCTGTTAAAACAACCACCCAAACCAATGAGCAGGTAGTAGTGCAGGTGACCAAAGCATATTACTCTGTGTTGGTAAATAGAGAAAGAATGAAACTCTTTGATAGTAACATCAACAGGGTAGACTCACTACTCATCATCACAAAAGCCATGAACGAGAATGGTTTTGCAGAAAGTATTGACGTAGATAGGATTCAGGTTACATTAAATAATCTAAAAACAGAAAAATCTAAATTCGAAAAACTTCAGCAACTGAGTGTTGAGTTATTAAAGTTTCAGATGAATTTCCCGTTGGGGCAACCTATTGAGGTGCTGGGCGAATTGAATGAAGAGATAATTGATGTGAGTTTGGATGAATACTTAAGAGACTGGGATTATAAAAATCGACCAGATTACCAGTTGTTGGAAACCAATTGGAAACTGCAGAACCTGAATATTAAAAACAACTATGCAGCAGCCTTACCGAGCCTTTCTGCCAATGCCAACTTAGGTTACTCTACACAATCTCCAGATATTGGCGGTCTTTTTAAGACCAATAGCGGAATCTCAGATAATGGAGGTATTGGCCCCGATAGGTGGTACTCCTTTAGTTCATTTGGTGTAAATCTTAATATTCCATTGTTCTCTGGACTTCAAAGAACCTATAAAGTGCAACAAGAGAAACTCCAGTTGCAAAAAATTGAAAATGGGTTTAAATCTATTGAGAAGGCCATTGATTTGGAAATAAAACAAGCCACTATTAATTATCAGAATAGCATGGAGGCTTTACGATCACAAGAGCAAAACATGGACCTGGCTGCAAATGTGGCCCGGGTTACTAAGATTAAATATGAACAAGGTGTTGGATCCAACCTGGAAGTGATTGATGCGGAATCATCATTAAAAGAGACCCAGGTAAATTATTACAATGCCCTATTCGATGCCTCGATTTCAAAAATTGATTTAGATAAAGCATTCGGAAAACTTTTACCTGCATCTACTCATGAAAACTAAATATAACAACCCTCAATTTTCTCTCAATATGAAATCAATCTCTTCCATTACCGTGCTTTCGGTAGCCATTGCATTGTTTATAGCAGTTGGCTGTAGTGCTCCGGATAAAGAAACACAACTTAAAGAACTACAAGCTAAACAAGCGGAAATAACCAAGCAGATTACTGCATTGAAAATGGAGCTGGTCTCTACTGGCAAAGACAGTTTAACCGTAAGATCAAAAGAGGTATTGGTGATGACAGTGACACCTAAGCCCTTCAATCACTATGTACAAACACAAGGTGCAGTAGAAGCAGAAGATAATATCCTTGTAAGTTCGCAGGGAGCTGGTGTCATTACAAAAGTGTTTGTTCGTGAAGGTGACCACGTGACCAAAGGTCAGACACTTGCTCAAATTGATAACAACTTAGTGCTTCGCAACATAGAAGGCATGAAGTCTCAATTGGAATTAGTCACATCTGTTTATAATCGTCAGAAAAATCTTTGGGATCAAAATATTGGGACTGAGGTTCAATTCCTACAAGCAAAGACTAACAAAGAGAATCTCGAAAAACAGATAGCAGTTCTGCAAGAGCAGAATGACATGATGCGTGTTAAGAGCCCTATTAATGGCATAGTAGATGAAGTAAATGTGAAGGCTGGGCAAAATATCGTTCCGGGTATGCCTGCAGTTCGAGTAATTAATGACTCGGATCTAAAGATTACCGCAAACGTTTCTGAAGCTTACGTGACCAAGGTAAAAAAGGGAGATAGGGTAATGGTTACAATTCCTGATTTGAAGAAGGAGATAGAGGCCAAGGTAACATTTGTTGGAAGAAACATCGATCAATTATCCCGCACATTCCTATTAGAGGCCGATCTTCAGAGTAGCCCTAAGCTTCGACCTAATATGACGGCAATCGTAAAGATTATTTATGAGTCTTATCCGACAGCCATTACCCTGCCTGTTAACATGATACAAGATATTAAAGGAGAAAAAGTCGTTTTTATAGCGAAACAAGATGGGAATAACATGGTAGCAAAAAGAGTGGTAGTGACTATGAATGGTGTCTTTGATGGCATTGCACAAATAAATGGTTTGGAAGCAGGAACAAAAGTTATCTCTGCAGGCTACCAAGGTTTAGTGGACGGTCAATTCATTTCCGTTTCCAAATAATTTAATACAGAAAGATGAATGTGAATTCTCTTTAAAAATTATAAGACACTATCATGCAAGATATAGAAAAAGAATTTAAACCTACCAGTTGGGCGATCGACAACAAGGTGAGTATCTACGTGGCAACTGTAATTATTTCGCTGGCGGGTATTATCAGTTACTTCTCGATGCCCAAAGAACAGTTTCCGGAGGTTGTGTTTCCACAAATATTCGTATCCACATTTTACCCTGGTCCACCTGAAGATGTTGAAAACCTTATTACCAAGGAAATTGAAAAAGAGATAAAATCTATTTCTGGTATTAAGAAACTATCCAGTAGTTCAGTTCAGGACTTCTCCAGCGTAATTGTGGAATTTCAAACCGATGTGGATGTAGCCAAAGCCAAGCAGGATGTTACTGATGCAGTAGACCGGGCAAAACAAAAATTACCAAGTGACTTGGAAAATGATCCACGAATCATAGAAGTAGATATTTCAGAAGTCCCCATTATGAACATTAATATTTCAGGAGACTTAAGCCTTGAAGCATTGAAAGAGTATGCCGATGATATGCAAGACAAAATTGAGGGATTGACTGAAATCAGACGTGTAGATATTGTGGGAGCCCTTGATCGTGAACTACAGATTAATGTTGATATGTATAAACTTGCACTGGCAGGTGTGAGTTTGGACGACATTCAAAATGCTGTTGGTTATGAAAATAGAATTATTCCTAGCGGACAGATTACGGTTGGTGGCATGAAACGCTCGCTGGGTGTTAATGGTGAATTCACTTCAGCAGAACAGCTGGGTGGGTTGGTTATTACTTCTATTAAAGGAGCTAAAATTTATCTGCGCGATGTGGCGGAAGTGGTTGATAGTCACAAAGAACAGGAGAGTTTTGCCCGTTTGGATGGGAAGAATGTAATTACACTCAACGTTATTAAAAGGGGAGGAGAAAATTTGATTGAGGCGTCTGATAAGATCAATCTTATCGTAAAAAGTTTTGAAAAGATACTTCCAGACGGTGTCATCATTAGTATTACTGCAGATCAATCGGACAATACACGTCTTACTTTGCATGATTTGATTAATACAATTATTATAGGTTTTATTTTGGTAACGATTATTCTTATGTTTTTTATGGGGGCTACGAATGCGATCTTTGTAGCGTTGTCAGTTCCTATTTCAAGCTTCATTACCTTCATTGTTATTGATGCGTTCGGGTTTACATTAAACATGATGACGCTGTTCTCATTCTTGTTGGCGTTGGGTATTGTTGTGGATGATGCCATTGTGGTAATAGAGAACACGCACCGCATATATGACAATGGTAAAGTGCCTATTAAGAAGGCAGCCAAGATTGCTGCCGGAGAGGTATTCCTCCCCGTACTATCAGGAACTCTCGTTGTGTTGGCGCCTTTCACTCCGCTTATTTTTTGGCCTGGTGTGATTGGTAGCTTCATGTTCTATCTCCCAGTGACCTTGATTGTTGCGCTGGTAGCTTCATTGATTGTAGCGTATATTATGAATCCTGTTTTCGCGGTGGATTTTATGTCTGAGCATGAACATGATCATGCGAAATCAAAAATAACAAGAGGATTTAAGGTGACTGCCGTAGTGATGGGGTCGATGGCATTGGTATCTTACCTGATAGGTTCCTATGGATTTGGCAACTTTGTTGTATTTATGTTTGGAGTTTATTGTTTGTATCACTTTGTGCTGGTACGTGCGATTTCAGGTTTTCAAACTAATTATTGGCCACGTGTACAAGGGTGGTATCAAAGAAGAATCACTTGGTTCCTGA
Source organism: Cyclobacteriaceae bacterium (assembly GCA_019638285.1). GTDB lineage: Bacteria > Bacteroidota > Bacteroidia > Cytophagales > Cyclobacteriaceae > ELB16-189. The sequence continues at coordinate 38,239 of JAHBUB010000031.1, forward strand.
AGGGCTACCGTCCCATTGGTGTAGTGCTGAGCATGTTTGTTTTATTTGCACTTTCAGTTGTTTTCTTTGCCATACGCAAACCTCCTGTAGTTCCATTTCCTCAGGGTGATCCCAATTTTATTTATGCCTATGTGCGTATGCCGATTGGTACAGATCAAAATGTAACAGATTCAGTAACGCGTATTGTGGAAGAAAGGGTAACAAACACAATGGGTAAGAATAATCCAGTAGTGAAATCGATCATTGCTAACGTGGCCATTGGTGCAAGTGAGGATCCATTTGAAGGAGGTGGGGTGCAGGCGAGCCCACATTTGGGTAAAGTTTCTGTGGCTTTTGTAGAGTTTTCTAAGCGAGGTGGAGCGAATACGCGAATTTATTTAGATAGTATTCGTTCAGCTATAAAGGGAATTGTAGGCGCAGAAGTTACTGTAGGTCAAGAGCAAAATGGTCCTCCTACAGGTAAACCAATTAATATTGAATTTACTTCCGATAACTTTGGTGATTTAGTCGTTACTTCTGAACGCGCTAAAAAATATTTAGACTCATTGCAGATAGCCGGTGTTGAGGAATTGAAATCTGATTTTCAAAGTGACAAGCCGGAAATCATTATTAATATTGACAGAGAGAAAGCCAATCGTGAAGGGATTTCTACTGCTCAGATTGGTATGATTTTACGTACTGCTATTTATGGAGTAGAAATTTCAAAGTTTCGCGACCAAAATGATGATTACCCCATTCAATTGAGGGTAGCAAGCAGTCAACGCAATGACATCAACGCCCTCATGAATATTCCGGTTACCTTCCGGGATATGAGCAGTGGAGGACAAGTTCGTCAAGTACCTTTGTCTGCTGTAGCTACAGTAGATTATTCTAATAGTTATGCAGGGATTAAACGTATAGATCAGAAGCGTGTTATCACCATATCGTCCAATGTATTGAGCGGATACAATGCCAACGAAATTGTTCAAGAGGTAAAGGAACACTTAAATAAGTTATCTATTCCTGATGGAGTAGAATATAAAATGACGGGAGAACAAGAGGATTTAGCGGAGACAACTGCCTTTATGGGGAAGGCTTTTGGTATTGCGGGTATGCTTATATTCATGATATTGGTGATTCAATTTAACTCTACCAGCAAACCGATTATCATCCTTTCTGAGATTTTCTTTAGTTTGATAGGGGTACTAATAGGTTTCTCCTTGTTTAAGATGGAGGTTTCTGTGGTGATGTCTGGGGTAGGGCTTTTAGCGCTGGCTGGTATTGTCGTTCGAAATGGAATATTGTTGGTAGAATTCACCGATCTTTTAGTAGCACAGGGAGTTGAGATACGCGAAGCCATCATTGAGGCATCGAAGACCCGTATGACACCTGTTATTCTTACAGCCCTTGCTGCCACTGCAGGACTTATTCCTTTAGCAGTTGGTTTCAACATCGATTTCGTAACGATGTTTACCGATCTCAATCCACATATTTTCTTTGGAGGCGACAACGTAGCTTTCTGGGGACCACTTTCCTGGACGATGATTTTTGGGTTGATATTTGGAACAATACTCACCCTTGTGTTAGTGCCCGTATTATATCTATTGGTATTTAAATTGAAACAGCGTCTATTTAAAAGTAGAAAAGCAGAACAGTTAGAGACAAGTGTAGCTGCGCATTAAAATAAATTGAGCTAAAAGTCGTCTTTACTTTTTATAAGTGAGGACGACTTTTCCATTATGAGGAACCGAATCATGACTATCCTGATTATTGCCATACTATTCCTGCTCATTGATATATATGTTTTTCAGGGTGTGCTGTCGGCAAGCAAGAATTGGTCACTTATATGGAAAGGAATTTTCAGATATGGCTTTTGGGCTCCTTCAGTAATCTGCTTTTCAGCCATGCTTTGGTGGGCACTGGGTGACCCATATGCACACACTGCTAGTTTTCGCAACTGGATGATAACAGGGATTTTTACCGTTTACATTTCAAAGATATTTGCAGTGTTGGTTTTGTTTGCTGATGATTTTCAGCGTGGTATGCGATACTTTACTTCTTTCTTTTATAAAGAATCCTCTACAAGTTTACCAGGAGAGGTAATGCCTCGTTCTGAATTTTTATCTAAGGCAGCTTTAGTAGCTGCCACGGTCCCCTTTGGAGCGCTTACCTATGGAATCATTTCCGGAGCACATGACTATAGGATTAGGCGACAAACAGTTTACCTTCCCAATTTACCGAAAGCGTTTGATGGGATTAGTATTGCCCAGTTATCCGACATACACTCGGGCAGCTTTTTTAATAAGAGGGCTGTGGTAGGTGGTGTTGAAATGCTACTAAAGGAAAAACCTGATGCAGTATTTTTCACTGGCGACCTGGTGAACAACCAAACATCTGAATTGAAAGATTATTTTGATGTGTTTAATAAAGTGAAGGCCCCGCTTGGAGTATTTTCAGTTACAGGGAATCACGATTATGGCGACTATCATAAATGGGCGAATGCCAAGGCCAAGGCACAAAATTTTCTGGACCTGATTCAGGCTCATAAGGAACTGGGATTCGATTTGCTGCAAAACGAGCACAGGTGGTTGGAAGTAGGTAGTGAAAAGATTGCAATTATCGGTAACGATAATTGGGGGGCAGGTCGCTTTGCAAAGTACGGAAAATTAGATGAGGCTTATCGCGGAACGGAAGAGGCACCTGTGAAACTTTTGCTTAGCCATGATCCAAGCCATTGGGATGCGCAGGTGCGCCAGCACTATAAGGATATCGACATAATGTTTGCCGGCCATACCCATGGCTTTCAGTTTGGTGTAGAAGTAGGTGGTTTTAAATGGAGCCCATCACAGTATATTTATAAACAATGGGCAGGGCTTTATAAAGAAGAAGAGCAATACCTCTATGTCAACCGTGGGTTTGGTTATTTAGGATATCCAGGCCGTGTGGGTATTCCTCCGGAGATTACAGTTATTACCCTAAAGAGGAGCTGACCTAATCAAGATATTTCGAAGGCGTCTTTCCAGTTACTTTTTTAAAAGTTCTGTTGAAGTTAGACAGGTTGGTGAATCCCGATTGATAGCAGATATCCTCAATGGAAAGATCCTTGTCAATAAGCAACTTACAAGCATGACTCACCCTGACTTCATTTAAGAAGTTAGTATATGTCTTCCCCGTTCTGGTTTTAAAATACCTACAAAACGCTTCTTCTGTGAGGTTGGCTACTTTTGCTACCTCATCTATATAAACCTTTCGATGACTCTCCCGAAGGGTAAATTGCAGAATATCATCCATGCGCTTGCCCTCACTACTTCCATAGTTTTGTATGGAAGCCATTACACTCAGTGTTTCAATTTCTGTAGTCTCTGAGAGTAATTTAATAATGTTGAAAAAAGTAATGAGTTTGTCTATGCCTTTCTGGTTTACCACCTTCTTTAGAAGTAGGATTATATTTTCTTTGGTAGTCCCCAGGATTTTGAACCCTCGAGCAGCCTTTTCTGCCCACTTCCTAATCCGCTCCATTTCCTCTAAATGCCAAAATTCACTACTAAGGTATTTCTCTGAAAAAAATATGGAAAGGGATGCGGCTTCAAGGGTGCTTTCATCACTGAAATAGGCCTGATCATTCTTGAATACATGGGCTTGATGGCTGCCAAGTACATAAAGGTCACCGGAACCAAAGCGCCCCACATAATCACCAGCAACTAGGGTGCCTTGGCTTTTTTCTATCCACATGATTTGAATTTCGTTGTGTTGGTGCAACTTGTCATAGAAGTTAGGCATTCTATCCAATTGGATTCTGAATGCTTCTTTTGTTGTGTGCGGAACTTGAAACGGAACAACCTTCATGACATATTATGATTGACAATATTAGTAAACATACGAATAAATGGTCAATATAATATTATAATGCATTACTTTCGATAGCCCTGGCCATATGAGGAGGAGTTATCTTTGTAATGTTAAACTTTAAATATCTATCTATTATGAGTATTCAATGGACCGGAGTTTTCCCGGCACTTACCACGAAATTCACGAATGACTTTCAACTGGACTATGATCTATTTGAAAAAAACCTAAAGGTTCAACTTGAAGCAGGCGTTAGTGGAGTTATTCTGGGAGGGACACTCGGAGAGTCCAGTGTTCTTGAGAATAGAGAAAAACTTGATCTTGTAAAATTTACAGTAGAAAAGGTGGCTGGTAAGGTTCCTGTAGTGATGAATATTGCTGAAGGTAGTACTGCGGAAGCTATAAAAGCTGCAAATGATGCAGAGAAAAATGGAGCCAAGGGTTTGATGTTATTACCTCCAATGAGGTATAAATCTGACCATAGGGAAACCGTTACATTTTTTGGAGAGGTAGCTAAATCCACTTCTCTACCTATCATGATTTATAATAATCCTATTGATTATAAGACAGGAATAACTTTGGAGATGTTCGAGGATCTTACAAAGTATGACAACGTTCAAGCTGTGAAGGAGTCAACCAGAGATGTTTCTAATGTTACCCGAATGATTAATAAATTTGGTACCCGTTACAAGATTTTGTGTGGAGTAGATACATTGACACTGGAAGAATTGGCGTTGGGTGCTGACGGATTAGTGGCTGGGCTTGTTTGTGCATTCCCCTGGGAAACCATGGCTATTTATAACCTTGTAAAAGCAGGTAAAATAGAAGAAGCAGTTAAAATTTATAGATGGTTCCTTCCCATATTGGAATTGGATATTCACCCAAAATTGGTTCAGTACATTAAATTGGCAGAAGCAGAAGAGGGTATTGGTTCTGAGCATGTAAGACCTCCACGTCTTCCTTTGATAGGAGAAGAACGCGAGCGAGTTTTAAAGACCATTCGTGATGGAATTAAAAACAGACCAAAATTGTAATTAGTTTAGTTGTTAGTTGATCTTGTTGCTGGATTTTGAGATCCGGCAGCAGATCAACTTTTGTTGCTATTAAGTATACTTGGAATTTAAATAAACCGATTATGTCATTCAAAGATGCTACCCTGACCGAAGTTGATGCCGCCATGAATGAAGCACATGTTGCTTTTCTCTCTTACAAGAATTTTAGCGGAAAGAAAAGAGCAGCGTTTTTGCGTGCGATTTCAGACGAAATGGAAGCTTTGGGTGATGAGCTGGTGAAAACCGCAATGAGTGAAACGGCTCTTCCTGAAGCCAGAATTATTGGAGAGCGTGGCAGAACAACAGGTCAATGTCGCATGTTTGCTGATTATATAGAGGAGGGTTCTTGGGTAGAAGGTCGAATTGATACTGCCATTCCTGATCGGACTCCTGCTCCCAAACCAGACATTAGAAAAAAATTGATACCAATAGGTCCAGTGGTAGTCTTTGGGGCAGCCAACTTTCCATTGGCGTATTCTACTGCGGGAGGAGATACTGCGTCTGCATTGGCAGCCGGGTGTCCTGTGATTGTAAAAGCACATCCAGCTCATGCCAAAACTTCTGAGCTGGTAGCTGGAGCGATTAAGAAAGCAATGAATAAAACAGGTATGCCTGCTGGTGTTTTCCAGCATTTGCATGGCTCTGGGTTTGAGGTAGGACAAGCGCTGGTGAAGCATCCTCGTACTTGTGCGGTAGGTTTTACTGGTTCGTTTTTGGGAGGGAAAGCCTTATTTGATTTGGCCAATCAACGGCCCACACCCATTCCTGTATTTGCAGAAATGAGCAGTACTAATCCGGTTGTACTCCTACCAGATTCGCTTAAAAAAGATTTTGAAAAGACAGCAAACACGCTGTCGTCTTCCATAGTGCTTGGGGTAGGACAGTTTTGTACTAATCCAGGACTTCTATTTGCGGTAGAAGGAGATGGTTTGGAACAATTTATTAAGTATTTATCCGCAGGAATTAGCAAGTCTCTACCAGCTGAAATGCTGCATGAAGGTATAGCAAAAAATTATGTGAAGAGACTGTCTGAAACCCTCTCACAAAAAGGAGTAAAGTTAGAAGTGCAGGCAGAAACAGAATCTAAGACGGGTGACAAGGATCAAGGTAGACCTACCGTGGCTTCTGTTCAAGCGGCTACGTTTTTGGAAAATCCGTCTTTGGCCGAGGAAGTGTTTGGGCCATTCTCATTAATTGTTCGATGCAAGGATATGAACGAACTCAATAGTGTAGTAGGTCGTATTCATGGGCAACTCACCTCCAGTATTATTGGTGAGGTGGAAGAGATAGCCAAGCACACCAGTCTGATTAATATGTTGACGGAGAAGGCGGGGCGTTTAATTATTAATAATGTGCCAACAGGAGTTGAGGTATGTCCATCTCAGAATCATGGCGGGCCTTTTCCGGCTACAACTGATTCTAGATTTACAGCGGTAGGTACTGATGCAATAAAAAGATTTGCGCGGCCTCTTTCATTTCAAAATTTCCCCGATTCGCTTTTGCCTGATGAACTTAAGAATAATAATCCTTTGGGAATTTGGAGAGAAGTGAATGGCGAGATGACACGTAAAAATTTGTAAAAATGCATTTTATTGATTCTGAGGACATAGAAAAATATACGGATTACCCTATGTTGATTGAAATGTTGAGGGATGCATTTCAAAAACAATATAAAATACCAAAAAGACACCATCATCAATATCCCAATCCAAAGGAGGGTGTGGAGTCTACTTTATTATTGATGCCGGCCTGGGATGATGGAGAGAATTTGGGAGTTAAAGTAGTGAACGTATCTCCCAACAACAGCAAGCATAATTTACCTACCATTCAAGGGAAGTACCTGCTTTTTGATTTGCAAACAGGCACCCCGAAGGCTATTTTAGATGCTAAGTCACTGACCAATAAGAGAACGGCTGCGGCATCCGCTTTGGCATCAGGGTTTCTTTCCCGAGAGGATGCCAGTTGCCTTTTAATGATTGGAAATGGAGCGTTGGCTCCTGAGTTGATTAAGGCACATACAGTGACACGTCCCATTACAAAAGTATACCTATGGGGAAGGAACTTTGAAAAATCTGAATCCGTGTCTCAACAGTTGAGCAAATTGGGAGTAGAGATTATCCCGATAAAGGACTATATCCCTTATCTGGGGGAAGCTGATATTATTTCCTGTGCCACTTTGAGTCCGACACCGTTGATTTTTGGTAAGCACATTAAAGCAGGGCAGCACTATGATTTAGTGGGTGCCTACAAACCAGATATGCGCGAAGCGGATGATGAATTTATTTCATCGGTGAGCATTCATGTGGATAACTATGAGGGTGCTACTACAGAGACAGGTGATCTGGCAATTCCTCTAAGAGAAGGTGTAATCACCAGAGATCATATTCTTTCCGAGTTATTTGAACTGTGTCGATCAGAGAAAGTAGGAAGAAAGGACGATAAGGAAATCACTTGTTTTAAATCAGTAGGACATGCCCTGGAAGACTTGGCGGGGGCCAAACTGGTTTTTGATGCTTACGAAAAACGATAGTAGTTGTCAATAAATAAACCACATAAGCGGTCAGCATTGACTGAAGTTTTATGAAGAAAACATTTTTTTGTATAGATGCACATACATGTGGCAACCCAGTTAGACTGGTAGCTGGAGGAGGGCCCCTATTGAAAGGTGCGAACATGAGTGAGAAACGTCAACACTTTTTGAAGGAATTTGATTGGATCAGAAAAGGACTCATGTTTGAGCCACGAGGTCATGATATGATGAGTGGCAGTATTCTATATCCACCCTCTGATCCTCAAAATGATATTGGTGTTTTGTTTATTGAAACCAGCGGCTGTCTGCCAATGTGTGGTCACGGAACTATTGGCACGGTAACCATTGCCATTGAGGAAGGACTTGTTATACCGAAAATACCCGGTAAGTTAAGATTGGAAACACCTGCAGGACTGGTGCTCATAGAGTATAAACAAGAGGGAAAGAAAGTGAAGTCAGTAAAACTTAGAAATGTCAAGTCTTACCTCGCTGCTGAAAACATTACAGCCGAGTGTCCTGATCTTGGTGAGCTTACTTTTGACGTTTCTTATGGTGGAAATTTTTATGCGATCGTTGATGTCCAACCAAACTTTAAAGGAATAGAACATTACACAGCCGATCAACTGATCAGTTGGAGCCGAACACTTCGTAAAAATATTAATGCAAAATATGAATTTGTACATCCGGAAAACCCAACAATAAACGGATGCAGTCATATCTTGTGGACTGGCGCTACTATTGATCCAGAGGCCACTGCTCGCAATGCAGTGTTTTATGGAGACAAGGCGATAGATCGTTCGCCCTGTGGCACAGGCACTTCTGGCAGACTTGCCCAATGGTATACCAAAGGGAAATTAAAACAAGGAGAGCCTTTTATTCATGAAAGTATTATTGGTTCTAAATTCATTGGTAGGGTGGAGGAAGTGACTGAGTTGGATGGTAAGCCGGCCATTATTCCCAGCATTGAAGGCTGGGCGATGGTTACAGGGTACAACAACATCATCATTGATGATGATGATCCTTACGCACATGGTTTTCAGGTAATCTAGTACTATTCTATATGGGTAAAATTGGCATCATTGGCGGTGGAATTATCGGACTTTCTTCCGCATACTATCTACACAAAACTGGTCATAAGGTTACTGTTATTGAAAAGGGCAATCTTCAAAATGGTTGCTCTTTTGGCAATGCAGGGATGATCGTTCCCAGCCATTTTATTCCTTTGGCGGCACCAGGAATGATTTCCAAAGGTATTCGTTGGATGTTTAATTCGAAGAGTCCTTTTTATGTAAAACCGAGTCTTAATCCAGATCTTTTAAAATGGGGATACCTTTTTTACAAGAGTTCGAATCAAACAAATGTAAACAAAGCTATACCTGCCTTGAAGGAGTTGAGTCACTTCAGTAAGTCATTGTATCAACAATTGGTGAAAGAATTGCCATTTGATTTTGATTACCATGAAAGAGGACTATTGATGTTATATCAAACTGAAGAAATAGAAAAAGAGGAGAGGGAAACAGCAGAAATAGCCAATCATAACGGTGTGGAGGCACGGGTGTTGACCCCTGAACAAGTGCAAGCGTTAGAACCTGATGTGAGAGTAGATGTGAGGGGTGGGGTTTACTTTCCTGGAGATGCACACCTAACCCCTCAACATTTGGTCAATCGACTGGCTCATTAT
>JAHBUB010000032.1 GCA_019638285.1 Cyclobacteriaceae bacterium
CTTTGTTTGAAATTGGATTTTGCTCAAAGTCAGTTAGAGTTGTTCTATCTGCTGATAGTTTTTTCAATTCCACAATTATTTCTGAAAAAGAATCTAAACTGTCCGCAATAAGTATTGCCTCCCATTCATCCTCTCCATGAACTGCTGTCAATACCTGTAATTGTTTGGAGCTAGTGTCAACAAAAATTGGATCACCAAGTAAGCTATCTACACCAATTACCAGCCATTCCTCTTTCCAATCACCTTCGTGCCCTGTTATCAATGAGTTATTCTTATCATCTACGCTAAATCCAACTTGTCCTCCGTCAAGCTCGTCTGCTGGAAAAAAAACTATTTCATTATATCCTATAGAGACCTCCGAATTGCTCCTTAGAAATTCTCGTATTTTTTCTAGAATTGTCATGCGTTAAACGGCAATTGCCTACAACAATTGGGTATGCGTTGTATGTGTGATAAATCCCTTTTACTTTTTCCCATGTTAATCTAGTAAGTTTTTGATAGTGTTAAAAGCATTGGTGGCAACGTGTGCATAAATTTCGGTGGTCTTAAGCGAATTATGCCCTAATAGCACCTGTATATTCCTTAAATCTGTGCCACTTTCCAGCAAATGGGTCGCAAAACTGTGCCTGAGCATGTGGGGACTTACTGGTTTGAAAATACCCGCTTTCCTGGCTGCGCTTTTTACAATTTTCTCCACACTGGTCCCTGTGTACGGGGTGCCTCCTGGCCCTTCAAATAAATACTTTTGGGGGCGCCACTGCTTAAAATATATCCGCAAATCTTCCAATACATTATGAGACAATAGCGAATACCTGTCTTTATTACCCTTTGCACTCTCAATCCTTATCACCATACGCTCGCTGTCGATGTCGGTAAGCTTCAAATTCAACAACTCGGCCCTTCTTAAACCCGCAGAGTACAACAGCGCTACAATGCATTTATGCTTAATGTTAGCGGTATTATTAATGATCGCCAATACCTCCTTTTTGCTGATTACCTTGGGGAGTTTGTGCTCTTTTATTGGCCGCTCCATGTCATAGAAGCGGTTGGGCATGTCCAGCACAATTTCATAGTAGAACTTAATGGCATTTATCGCCTGATTGATGTAAGAGTTCGAAACCTTCTTTTTTATCAGTGTGGACAGGTACTCCTTGATGTGCAACTCGTTCAATTCAGTGGGATCCGCATCTTTGTAGTGATTGAGATACTGCTCAAAACACCTCACATAAGAGCGAATGGTGTTGTTAGAATATTTCTTCAATTCAAGCTTTTGGAGGTACTCCTTAGGACAGCGTTTATAATCCACCTTCAAAATGCGATCCTCTGCCCAGCGAATGTCGCCATTGCTGTTCCCCTGTATATTTACAGGTCTGTTTTTAAAGAAATATCGGGTATTTATCCAGGCGACCCCGCGAAACGTGGAATAGATGGCATCCAAGTTTTGATGGGTGTTTTTTATGTAAACCACCTGGTATTCCTCACTCCATTTTACCTGGGGCAATTGCTTGGCAAGTGCCTGAATGACCTTGTTGGGGTAAAACAAAATACCAATGCATTTTTCATTATTAATGATATAATGGCGCAGAGTGATGTTGTATAACTTTTCCATGAGGACAAATCTTAATAAAGAAGCGACATGGAATGCGATACTAAGCGTATAATATACGTATATTCAACTTATAACTTTTGGTCATGAATGTTTGTCCTACCTGCGGAGAAACCATAAAAGGGAGAAAAGATAAAATCTATTGCTCACCCACCTGTCGGTCTGCAGCGCAATATGAAAACCGTTTGCTCAAAGAGCAATTCTACTTACAGGTGGACAGGCAATTGAAAACAAACCGCAAAATCCTTAAACAATACAACAAAAGTGGCTTCACCACACTGCGAAAAGAAAAACTAATGGAAGAGGGTTTCAACCCCAAGTTCTTTACCCACTATTGGAAAAACCAAAAAGGACAAGTCTATTTATTCTGCTACGAGTATGGATTTCTGTCACTTCAGGAAAACGGAAAAGAAAAATATCTGTTGGTGACCTGGCAAGATTATATGAAAGAAAAGTAGATGGCCTCTTGCTAAGAAGAGTCAAAATAGCCTCCGTACCATTAGCGCGCCTGCCCGGCTTGGGGCAAGCAAAGAAAAAAGGAAAACTACCTACTGGTGAACTGGCAGGATGATATGAAAAAGTATGTACCCCCTATAAATACAAAAACCTGTAGTTGCCGGCAAGCCACTCAATTCCAAAAACAATTCCACCGAAAAAGTTGGAACTACAAAGTCGTATATTTCAAAAATTGAGAATAATATAAAAGAGGCATGTATTTCCACTCTGCAAAAGATTATTGAACCAGGACTCGGTGGACAACTTGAGCTCTCAATAAAGATTTGATTTAAGACCCAAAGTGGCCAGCCGACAACAATATGTTTGTGTCATGTGCTTCACTGCCTACTTGAAAGAATGTGCGTCTTACCGCGCCTTTTGTGTTTTTCAGGATAGATAGGATGCGAGGTCTTGCCGGAAGTTCTCTTACTTATCTGGCCTCGAGCAGACCTGCCTGCCGCAGGCAAGCTTGGCATCTGAGATTGCAATAAGTTCTTCGCTAAGTTTTTCCGACCTTAGAGGGAACCACAAAAGGTGCTATTTTAGTAGTGACTTATTAAAGGCGGCAAGCGACCACATATATAGGCGATATCATACAGGGGTTTTAGTTTACGATGGATTTCATCATTGGTAGCGTTTGGTTAAACTTACATTTATCAACTCGTCACTTCTAAAGCCAAAGACGGCTCTGATGTAGTTCTTCACCGCTCTGCCCGTGTTTACCAGGCGCTCCTGGCCTTCGCACGTCACTGCTTTGCGCTGTTTGTACAACTGCCTTAGTCTCAACTCGACTTTCATCACCAACTCGTTGAGGCTTCTCAACTCCAATACCCTTTGCGCAAGGCACTCCACGGTCAGTGCTTCCACCACGGGGCGGTACACTGAAGGGTGGTCAACGCTCTCAACTGAAGGTTTTGTTGTCCGGGGTTGTAGGCTCCTCCTAACCCGATGCAGACGCCCTTGAGCCTCCCAAAGGCTTGCATGGTTTTCACGTAGAACATCACCTAAAATGTTAAATTGTGATACATACTCCCAATGCGGAAAAACCCTATAATAATGTTTCGTTTTTATGGATTATTTTTAAAAATATTTTTTATTTTTTGGCCGCCAACCCCTTATCGGGATTGAAATAAGGGATTCAATTATTGTATTTTATCCTTATATTTAGTCGTATCATGGCCTTGTCACTATAAAAATAACGCATGAAAGTCAATTACTTACTGCCCTTGTTATTCGCACTCTTATGCTCGTGTGAATCAATCACTCAAAATTCAAATGCAATCGATGCGATTAAAGAAGCTGATTTAAAAAGGGATCTCTATGCCATGGCCGATGATCACTTTAGAGGAAGAGAGTCTGGCACCCTTGACGAATTAAAGGTTTCTGTCTGGCTTGCGGAGCAGGCACGATTGGAAGGGTTGGAACCAGCGGGTGATGATGGTACTTACTTCCAGTTCTTTAACATACAGCGCGCCCGACTTTCTGAAAATAGCAGCCTTACCATCGGCAATCGATCGTATGCACTTTTTAAAGATGCACTTCCCATGCAATCGATTGAATCAAGCGTTTCCGCTCCAACAGTTTATATCGCAGACTTTAACGCAATTAGTAATACGGATCTAAAAAATAAAGTAGCCATCGTATCCATTTCTTCAGAAGGCATTCATCAAAATATTTCCATTCCCGGAAGAAGATATTATCGTTTTGTGTATCAAAAATATGCTCCTCCCATCATTGCAAAAGGTGCGGCTGCCATCATTTTTATTGCCGATGAAGTGGCGGATACCAATTGGAAAGCAATTGTCCCTTATCTGCAGCGAGGAGATTATCAAGTAGACGTTCCCTATGCCAAGAAAAGTTCAGCACCGGCATCCATTCCTTCTCTCTGGCTTCACGCCTCTGAACATGACTATGTGAAAAGCGCTAAATTAAACGCTAACATTCAGTTGCGATTAGAAACTTTTGAATATCCCTCAGTAAACATAGTTGGAAAAGTGACCGGTACCGATTCAAAATTAAAGAAGGAATATGTTCTCTTTAGTGCACATCAAGATCATGATGGAGTGCGCACCTCGCTGAGCAAAGATTCTATTTTTAATGGAGCCGATGACAATGCCAGTGGAAGTGTTGCTTTGCTTGCCATCTTACGGGCCTTTAAGAAAGCGCCTGCAAAAAGATCAGGCCTTTTTGTATGGCACGGTGCAGAAGAACGGTCTATGCTTGGCTCCCGTTGGTTTGCCAATTATCCGACCGTTCCGAAAGAGGATATTGTGGCCGTACTTAATGCGGATATGATCGGGCAAAATAATATTGACAGCATGGCCTTGCTTGGGTCTCAAGCTCCACATAAAAACTCATCCGATCTTGTGGCGATGGCACTGGAAGCCAACGCTGCAGGGCCTAAATTTAAACTGGATACGGAATGGGATAAAGTAGATCATCCTGAAGGATTTTACTTTAGAAGTGATCATATGCCCTATGCCAGAGTAGGAATTCCTGCAATCTTTTATACCTCCTGGTTACATCCCGACTATCATACGCCCAGAGACGAACCCCAGACCATCAATTATAAAAAACTACTGAAGGTGGCACAATGGATGTACCTCACAGGGTGGGCCGTGGCCAATAATCCTGAACGACCTAAAGTAGATGAAGGGTTCCAGTTAGAGAGGCCATAGCAACGTATGTAGCACCAAAACAGGACGATAATAGCGCAAGTATCTCGCTCTTGCCCCTGACAATGGCTATTCTTCCGACAGCTTATCAATGTATTGCCTTAGCTCATCCAACTTATCCTGAGGGAGGCTCTTGATCTTTGGGAGGATACTGCCTTTGCGTTGTCGGTTGGTGAGTTTCTTTAAAGGATGTTTACTCAGGTTCCCCATGGTCCTCGGTACTTCCCATACCAGCAGGTCATCGGGTGTACAATTGAGGGCGATGCATAGTTGCTCCACATGATCCATGCGGATGGAGCGGGAATTGGTGCGCAACAACCGATGGGCTGTATGATAATTGAAGCCTGCCTTTATCAGGAAACGCAATGGATCCTGCACCTCCCGGCTCTCCATGAGGGACTGTAATTCAAATTTCAGCATGATGTAATAGGGTTTTACTCTGTTAAATTAGTATTTCCTTATGAATTATGGAAAAATTTGTAAAAAGATTGTTAAATACTGAAAATCCCGTGGTCTCTTCCTTCTGCTTATTGGAAGATTACTTCATGCAGGTGGACTCAATCATCAGCCCATTGCAATCTTCTGTTAGCTCATTGGGAATAGCCTCCTGCTCATTGGATAATATCTACACTCAATTGGAAACTACCGCCAGGCTATTGGAAGATAGCGCAAACCCATTACCTTCTTCCGTATGGCGGATAGAAACTACCAAAAAACCATAGGACTCTTCCGCAAAGTAGGTGGAATGTTGCTTTAGAGTGCAAGCGAGACACTTGCGCTGGTTGGGGATTCCTCGGTCGTTCCTCCCGCCAGTTGGCGGGCACGCTGAATGACGTTAAGGAAAGAAACTTAGCCCGAAGCACTCGTCACTCAGAGCCAGCCTGCGCGTAGCCGCTTCGGCAAAGGCAGGCGTAAGCGTGGAGTCTCTATCTACGAATGAAATGGTGACAGAATACTCAATGAGATTCCTCGGTCGTTCCTCCCTCTGAATGACGTAGGGGGAGATTGCCACGTTATTCCACTCACCAGCCACTTCTCTATTCCTTCTCCAGTTGGCGGGTACGCTGAATGACGTTGAGGAAAGAAACTTAACCCGAAGCACACGTCACTCAGAGCCAGCCTAAGCGTAGCCGCTTCGGCAAAGGCAGGCGTAAGCGAGGAGTCTCACCAATTTATGATTTCTGAGTACAAGTCCTTCCATGAAGGATTTAATTTTCCTATAAGTTCATTCTTCCACTTCCTACTTTTCCCCTTAATGTATTTTTCCCGTGCTATTGCTTCTTCAATAGAATGAAATCCTTCGTGGTATACCAGTATTGTTAGATTATACCTAGCAGTAAAACTTGTCTGGTATACTTTGTCTTTGTGTTCTGAAATTCTGGCTTGCAGATCCGATGTCACTCCAGTATACAGCGTAGTTTTGTTTTTGTTTGTTACTATATAAACACTTCCTCCTCTTACCATATATGAAGGTCAAACAAATTTTGATACGTGAATTCTTTCCATGAAGTTAATTAATAAATCGGATATTAGATTCTGTGTGAGGTAAGGGCAGGCCTATTATAAGTTTAAAGATTCGGTAACGAGATTCTGCTTGTGGCAAGGAAGGTGGTTACAATAACGAAGTGCTATGCATCCCTCAATGTCTCCGTAGGATTCTTATGGGCTGCCGTAAGGGCCTGGTAACCAATGGTAGCAATCGCAATAGTTAGTGCGCTAGCGGTGGCGACTACAAACACCCACCAATCAATGGATGTGCGATAAGCGAAATCCTGCAGCCAGACATCTACCAACCAATAGGCAATGGGTGATGCTATCAGTATGGATAGAATAATAAGTTTGGTGAACTCTGCTGAGAATAACAATACCAGTTGCGAAACTTTAGCGCCCAACACTTTTCTGATGCCTAGTTCTTTGGTACGTTGCTCTGCAGAGAAAACCGCCAGTCCGAATAAGCCCAGACACGCAATGATTAACGCCATGCCTGTAAAGATGTTGAGGATGATGCTCATTCTACTTTCCGTCTGAAATGTTTTCTCAAACTCCTCATCCATAAAACTATATTTAAAGGGAACGGATTCATCGATGCCTGCAAGGGTTGCTTTTACATCTCCTATTACTCTTTTCAAATCGCTATTGTTTTTAACGGTACCTGGATTGAGACGCATGGACAAATAGGAAGAACCAAATCCGTAGTACCAAAACAAATCGTTATCAGGATGTATGATCATAAGCGGCTCTATATTGAGTTTCGTACTGTGAAAGTTGAAATCTTTTACTACTCCGATCACTACCAACGATGCCTCTGGGGCAAATGCCTGAATAACAGTTTTTCCTATGGGTGAATTCGAGGCATAGGTATCAGGGGTGCCCCAGCCCAATGCTTTAACAGCAGACTCGTTGAGGATTACTCCATGTTTGTCTGCACCACTTGCTTTGTTAAAATTATGGCCAGCCACAAATTTCAATTCCAATAAGTTCAGATAGTCTTCATCGGCACGTACGTTGGATACATAAATTGCATCACTGGATGGGCCATCCGGTCGATACCTATCACCATCCCAGAAATTAGGAGGAAGCCCGTAGGATTTACCAACCTGGGTAACAGCTGGAATGGAGGCCAGCTTCGTTTTAAGTACTTCTGTATCGATGTCGAATTGTTCAATGTTGTAAATTTGAAGTATGTTATCCTTATCAAAACCCAAATCCAGTGAAGAGGTATACGACAATTGTTTTTGAACAAAAAACGCACAAATAATAAGAGTTATTGAAATGGTGAATTGAAAGACTACCAACCCGTTTCTTATCCCCTTTCCTTTAAGCCCTGCACTCATTTTCCCTTTGAGTGTTTCAATGGGTTGGAATGCGGACAAGTACCAGGCGGGGTAACTACCTGCTAATGTGCCCAACGTCAACACAAATAAAAATAAACACGCAATGAATAATGAATTGGTAAGGTATGGAATCAATGAAAGTTGTTTCATCGCAATGATATTGAAACTGGGTAGTAGCAGTTGGGCCAATAATAAGCCACTGATTGTACCCACCAAAATAAAAAGCACCGATTCAAAAACAAACTGCCTCACAATGGCACCTCGTTGCGACCCCATCACCTTTCTAATTCCCACCTCTTTGGCCCTGGTGGAGGAGCGTGCGGTGGAGAGATTCATAAAGTTGATACTGCACAGCAACAGCACGAGAAAACCGATAGCACTAAATATCTTTACGATTTGCGGATTTCCTGTAGGGCCAAACCGGTGGTTATCGGGGAAGTCGGACAAATAGATACTGCGCAGTGGTTGTAAATATAATGTCCACGGCTTGCCTCTGGTGTACTCTTCGAAAGCCTGATTGAATATCCGTTCGGTCGTAGCCGCTGCCCACTTAGGAGGTATGGATTGTATCCGATGCGCAAGGGCTTGAATATCTGTACCTTCTTTGACCAGGCCGTAGGTGGAGAAAGCAGTCCATATCCATTTCCAGTCACCTGTATCCAAATCCTTCTTGAAACTAGACATCGACACCAACATATCAAATTGTATATGAGACTGTGCCGGTACGTTGTCCAGCACGCCTGTGATGGTGTAGCTAATCCACGTGTTGTCATTTTGTTTTATATCCAACGTTTTTCCTATAGGATCTTTCTCTCCAAAGTAACGCTGTGCCGTTTCTTTGGTTACCACCATGGTATTAGGGGCTTGTAAAGCGGTGACTGAATTACCTTCAATAAAATCGAAAGAAAACACCTCAAAAAAGTTAGGATCAGCAGCATAACACTGGTCTTCGGTAATCAGGTTAAATTCTCTGTTGTTACCGGATGCATTTACAATTTGTTCTCCCAGGCTGAGCAACCGCGTGACCTGCTCGAACTCCGGAGCATCCTCCTGAAGAGCGATGGCTACATTGGGACCCGTGGATGCAAATTGGTCTTCCCAGTTGCCCCAAATCATTGGTTGGTTGATACGATAGATCCTGTCTCCTTTCGTGTGAAAAGTGTCATAGGTCATTTCGTTGTGCACGAATACACCAATGATAAAGCAGGTGGCAATACCAATGGTAAGGCCCAGCACATTGAGGAATGTAAATTGTTTTTGCCTAAAGGCATTGCGCCAGGCTATTTTGAACATGTTACTCAACATCATGGTGTGGCTTGTTTTAAATATACGAGAAGATGAAAAACCTATTAAAAGATGGATACTATCCACCCAGTACATGAGCACTGCATAGCGTTTGCCTCTTGCCTCTATTCTGTCTGCATAGATTTCCTGCAGGTCCCCGAAGAATTCTTCCAGAAAATTATCGCTAATGAATTTAGATACCAACCAGCGGGGGAAAGCAGGTGGCGAATTTCGTTGGGTGCTCATGACACACTGAACTTTAATTGTGGGATGAGTTTCCACATCTCCTGCTTAACTTCCTGAGACGCGCGAAGTTGGCGCATACCAATTTCTGTGATTTTGAAGAGTCGTTTTCTGCGATCGCCTCGCTTTTCTGTATTTCCTCCCATTTTTGATTTGAGCAGTCCCTTGTCCTGAAGGCGATAAAGTGTGATGTGTACCGCCCCCAATAGGATAGACCTACCGGTATGCTTCTCCACTTCCTCTTTTACCGAAATACCGTAGGCTTCCCCATTGAGAATGCATACTGCCAGTAAGACTAATTCTTCAAATTCCCCCAATCCCTTGTTTTTCATAATGTGTTATACAATGTATAATATACAAAATTGTAAGTAATGGGTAAAGTAACGCATGATAATGGCTTTAGGTTACGTGGTGTGAGGATTTATTTTAATAATTAATAAAGAGGTTAGCGAGGATTCTAATGTATCTACTAGCAGTGGGTTAAGCATGAGATGCTGTTTGCGGCAAGGCAGGTGATCGTTCCTCCCGCCAGGTGGTGGGCACTTTGAATGACGCAGGTGAAAGATTCTCAGTCTAAAGCACTCGTCCTCAGAGCCCGCCTGCGCGTAGCCGCTTCGGCAAAGGCAGGCGTAAGCGAGGAGTCTCTATCTACGAATAACAATAGCGATAGACTGTTCAATGAGATTCCTCGGTCGTTCCTCCCTCTGAATGACGTAGGGGGAGGTTGCCACGTCATTCCACTCACCAGCCACTCCTCTATTACTCCCGCCAGTTGGCGGGCACGCTGGATGACGTTGGGAGAGATTGAATGATCTTCTATGATTCTCAGCCCAAAGCACTCGTCACTCAGAGCCAGCCTAAGCGTAGCCGCTTCGGCAAAGGCAGGCGTAAGCGAAGCGTATAAATAATCTTATGAATCATTAATTTCTATTCAAATCGCTTCTAATGACATGAAAGGAAGAGTCACTATAAGCGTCTCATAAAAAAAGCCACTGAGCATTTCTGCTAAGTGGCTCCCATCAATAAACCAGTAAAAGAAACAATTGACCTACTTCTCATCCAGCTCAAAGCTGATCTTGGCATTGATTCTATATTCTACAATCTTATCGTTCTCCACACGCGCACTCATGTTCTTAATATTAATAGAACTGATACCACGTACACTTTTAGATGCTTTTTTTATTGCTTTGGCAGCAGCATCTTCCCAGCTCTTATCAGAGTTGGACAACAATTCAACAACCTTTAATACTTTCATTATATTTTATTTAATAGGTAAAACTTACTGAGACACTTACATTTATCTACTAAAATACAGAAAGCCTGACTCATTCAGCAGGCTTTCTGTCTTTAAAAGACTGAATACTTATTTAGCTCACCTTCTTTTCGAGCTCAGCAATTTTTGATTTTGCTTCGTCCTTTCCAAGGGTTAAAGAGAGTCTGTACAACTCCAGTGCTTCGTTAATAGTTTCCTTCTTTTTACGCGGAGCGAAGTGTGTACGATTGGCTGCCTCCTCCAAAGCCTCTGCCTGTGCATAATAAAGGTTTGCTACCGTGTTTTTGTTTTCTACGTTGGTATCTTCAATTGCCTTTTCCATAGAAGCGATGTCACTCTTTTGCAATTTAATCACCTGATCATTTATAGAAAGAATAGAGTCCTTGCTATTTACCTTTTGCCAGAGGGAATTATTTTCATTGCGTACCGTGGCCAGTTGCAGTTGTAAAGCCACTATCTCCTTCGTACTTTTTTCAAGGTCATTTTTCAAACGCCTAATGGTTGCTGCCGATGCTTTTCTGGAGGTATTGCTGGCTGTTTCTAATTGCGCCAGTTTGGCTTCCGTTTGTTTTACGTAGTTGTTGATGGTTTTCAATCGGCTTATATAATCTGCATAAGTAGTCTTACCTTCTATCATCTGCACTTCCATTGCTTTGCGGCTGGCATCAATTGAGTCGATAAGAATACCTACTTCATTCATTTGTGCCTCTACCTTTTTACTGGCAGTAAGCTCTTGACTCAGGGAGTCTACTTTTACTTGTAATCTTTCCTTCTCCTTTGTATCGCAACTAAAGAGCGTGACAACTATTAAAGCAGCTAAAATGTATGTTTTCATAACAATGATTTGATTTTGGTTTTAAAACCTCATGGAAGAACTATGCCACTCTTTAATCCTTACCAATGCCTTACAATTTGCATGGATTAGAGGGGCATAAAACTAAAGTGTGGAATAAGTTCCACATTCATTTACCAAATAGTGGGGAAAGATTTCCTTATGCTGTTTTCAATCCTCTTTAAAAGGTGATCCTGGATGAGTTCTATTTAATGAGAAACTGTGAAAATTAATATCTTTGCCGCTTATTTTACAAACGATATGATTTCAGTAGATGCAGTAGGAGTTGGATTTAGTGGGACTACCCTATTTAGCAACATCACTTTTAACATCAATGAGAACGACCGTATTGCCTTGATGGGTAAAAACGGAGCTGGGAAATCTACCCTGCTCAAAATAATGGCAGGATTGAACAAACCCACCAGTGGAAAAGTATCTGCTCCAAAAGATGCTATCATTGCCTACCTACCTCAGCACCTCCTTACTGAGGACAAATGCACAGTGTTTGAAGAGGCATCCAAAGCCTTTTCCAAAATACTGGACATGAAGAAGCAAATGGAAGAACTTAACGTGCAATTAGAAACCCGGACCGACTACGAATCAGATGCCTATTCCAAGATTATAGAACAAGTTTCAGAGTTGAGTGAGAAGTATTACAGTATCGAAGAGGTAAATTTTGATGCCGAAGTAGAGAAAACCTTGATGGGATTGGGTTTTGTACGCAGTGACTTTACCCGATCGACCAGCGAATTTAGCGGTGGATGGCGCATGCGTATAGAACTTGCAAAAATTCTCCTTCAAAAGCCTGATCTCATACTTCTGGATGAGCCCACCAATCACCTGGACATTGAATCTGTACAATGGTTGGAGGATTTTTTGAAGAACAACGCCAAGGCGGTGATAGTGATCAGTCACGATAAGATGTTTGTAGACAACCTTACCAACAGAACCATAGAAATCACCCAGGGCCGTATTTACGACTATAAGACCAACTACTCGCACTACCTGCAATTGCGCAAGGAGAGGCGAGAACAACAGCAAAAGCAATTTGACGATCAAGCAAAGCAAATAGCTGATATTCAACAGTTTATTGATCGTTTCAAAGGAACTTACTCGAAGACCCTTCAAGTGCAATCCAGGGTAAAAATGCTGGAGAAAATAGAGATTGTGGAAGTGGATGAAGTAGATACCTCTGCGCTAAATCTCAAGTTCCCTCCTGCCCCACGGTCGGGTAATTATCCGGTAATCGTAACTGATCTGACCAAGAAATATGGTGACCATACCGTATTCAAAGATGTCTCTATGACAATAGCGAGAGGGGAAAAGGTGGCCTTCGTAGGGAAGAATGGGGAAGGTAAGTCTACACTCGTGAAGGCGATTATGGGAGAGATTGACCATGATGGGACCATGCAATTGGGGCATAACTCCATGATTGGCTACTTCGCACAAAACCAAGCCTCACTATTGGATGAAAGCATGACCGTGTTTGAGACCATCGATCAGATTGCACAGGGTGATATTCGCAGTAAGATCAAAGACATATTAGGTGCTTTTATGTTTGGAGGCGATGCCATTGACAAAAAAGTGAAAGTGTTATCAGGCGGAGAAAGGACGAGATTGGCCATGATCAAATTGTTGTTACAGCCTGTCAACCTGCTGATTCTTGATGAGCCTACCAATCACCTGGATATCAAAACCAAGGAAATATTAAAAGATGCATTAAAGGCATTTGATGGCACCCTCATCCTGGTTTCCCACGATCGTGACTTTCTAGATGGCCTTGCCAATAAAGTTTTCGAATTTGGTAACAAACGGGTAAAGGAGCATTTCGAGGATATCAATGGCTTCCTTCGCAACAAGAAGATGGAGAACCTCAAAGAAATTGAGCGGACAGTGAAGGTGTAACACCCATTTTTCAGATTCGCCTTAGCGGTAGATAAGTATCGCCTACAATTGCATTTTTGTTGCTATGAAAATGTCAGATTTCATTAATTTGTAGACCAGAAATTACAGTCAACTCTCATGTTTACAAACTAATTATGGCGAATGAATTACCAATTGATCAGCTTAAAGAAAAGTTTGATGCCCTGGGGCAAGACATCAATGTGCCCCTGCAAGGATTGCTTTATGCAAAACCCCTCACCTACTGGGATTACATACAAACCGATGCACTCCTAAATCTGCAAACCCAAAGAACAACCCAGCCCGATGAGATGGTTTTTATCTTGTATCATCAGGTGAACGAGTTATTATTTAAAATGATCTTGTGGGAAATAGATCAGGTAGCGACCAAAGAGAACCTGTCTACGGAGTTTTTTGCTGCCCGACTGGGCCGCATCAGCAGGTATTTCGATATGCTCACCTCCTCTTTTGAAATAATGGGTGACGGCATGGAGATAGAACAATACATGAAATTCAGAAACGCACTCGCTCCTGCCAGCGGCTTTCAAAGTGCACAATATCGATTGATTGAATTTGCCTCAACTGAGCTCATCAATTTAATTGATGCCAGGTTCAGAGAGACGATTGATAGGAATACACCTTTTGAGCATGCTTATGATCACCTCTATTGGCAGGCCGCAGGAAAAGATCATAAGACAGGAAAAAAATCTACACTTATAAAACTGTTTGAAGAGCGATACATGGATGACTTCATCGTCTTCATGCAAAAATACAATACCACAAACATGTGGAGTAGATTCAAGTCACTACCTGAAGCCGACCAACAAGACCTAAGCCTTCAAAATGCCATGCGCCATTATGACCACACTGTCAACGTATCATGGGTAATGGCGCATCTCAATGCGGCAAGCAAATATCTTGAGAGTGGAAAGAAGAAAGCAGAGGCCACGGGAGGTAGTGACTGGAAAAAATACATGCATCCAAAATACCAGCGCAGGATATTCTTTCCCAAATTATGGTCACACGAAGAACTTCAAAATTGGGGAATAAATAATCTGGAAGGATATGCTACACTCACCAGCCCCATGTCAATAAAATAAGAAGGATTTCTACAGAGAATTTTTTGTTTGAGCGTGGCCAAGTAATACCAACAAATAAAGATTCTGATATCTTTTCTTCACAAGATTCTGTGTAAACCCCATTCCAAAAATACTATATCTCCAATCGCTCCTATACCAATTACATTGCGGCCACATTGACTCATATTTTGTTTGCTTACGTCCTTAAAATCTTAAACAAAGAAATCAACCGTATACAGAAAAATAGGTAATGATTTCATTTCTAATTTTCCCGATAAATGAGAAAAGGCCTATCTTGTAAATGTTAATAAAACACAGATATGCACAGCTACGAGGAAATATTTGAATACAACAAAAAGTGGATTGCACAGAAGAAAGCTACTGATAAAGACTTTTTCACCCATCTGGCCGAAGGGCAAAACCCAAACTATCTTTACATAGGATGCAGTGACAGCCGGGCCACTGCAGAAGAGCTCATGGGGGCAAATCCGGGCGATGTATTCGTTCACAGGAATATCGCCAACATCATCAGCAATGTAGACCTCAACGTGATGAGTGTTATCGTATATGCTGTTAACCATCTCAAGGTAAAGCATATTGTGGTTTGCGGACACTACTTTTGTGGTGGCGTGAAGGCCGCCATGCAACCTCAGGATTTGGGACTCCTAAATCCCTGGCTTCGAAACGTGAGAGATGTTTATAGGCTTCACAAAGAAGAGTTGAACAACATCAAAGATGAAGAAAAAAGATACATGCGACTGGTAGAATTAAATGTAGAGGAACAATGTATCAATGCCATCAAAACAGCCGCTGTGCAAAAGACCTATTTAACAACTGGCTATCCCTTGGTGCACGGTTGGGTATTTAACGTGAAAAATGGTGAGTTAATTGACCTCAAGATAAATTTTGTTGAAAAATTAAAAGGGATACAGGAAATTTATAATCTGGGCAACAGTGAATAGTCTTGATAGGTTAACAATGTGACCCTGTTTCAGTATTAATAACAACTGCTATGAGGCAGGGCCGACCCCATCGTGTGAACTACCCAAAGCCAAAGAAGCGGATCAACGCTTCTGGGTAAAAGCATCTTTCACCGTTTCTTCATCAAATCCAGTAGGCACCAAACTCTTATTGGCATATACATACAGGGCAGTGTTAAAAATAGTGTTGGCTACACTAAATATGAGTCCAGCCAGTAGCATTAGTAAAACACCCAATCCTATCCCTATTGCGAGCCCTATAACATCAAAAGCATTGGTCAGCACGTATGTCAATCCAAAGCTCAATGCAATAATGATTACAAACACAAAGAATTGAATCAGTCCCAATCCAAAATGCCTGATCAAACTTTCTCCCCAGGTTTTCTTTATTACTTGCGTTGATTTTTTTACTGCATCAATCGGCCCAAGTCCTTCATAGACCAAAACAGGAACGACAAAAATGCTGACGATACTCCATGCCATTCCCAACAAACCTATAAGTATACGTGCTATCATTTGCCCTCCCTTGCCCAGTCGCGAGGCAAGATTATCCAGTATCTTCAATAATAGACCTACGGTGGCCGATAATAAACTCCATTTAAAAATTAGACCTAGTTTAGTGAAGGCAAAATTCATGCTATCCCCAAAGGTAGCATTGCCTCCTTCGAATCTAATCTTAGTAGTGTATACCACACACACATTAAAGAAGGTGGCAATAAAAGCCAATCCTAAATAGGTGAGAAATATAATTATATATTGAAAAACCTGAAGCGAATCTTGCGAGATACCCTCCGCCATCAGTGTGGGTACCACCGATGGAACGATCATAGCCACTGCAAACAAGGAAGAGAAAATAAAGGATAGCAGCGCAAACCAAATAAGTTCGCGATCCTGATTAATCACCTTGAATGTCAATTGGGTGATTTTCCAACTTCTTGTAAATGCGTTCATTGTCGCCTTGTTTATTGTATGGTGAAAATTAGATATTTATCCATTAAATACCTACGCCTCATTATTGAAGCCAGAATCAACGAATAAAGCCTGGCAATTCCCCAAAATATTGAGCTTGATTTTTAGTAAGAAGAATATCTTTCGCGGCCCAAACGATGGCCTTATATGAATTGTAAACCTCTCGATTGAAATTGATTAGTGTTGATATCTCCATATCACTCAATTGGTGGCCTATCCCCTCTTTATAGAGATTATTGAGTTCTTCCGTATAGCCCTTTTGAATGGTATTGTATAGATCTACCATATCCTCAAATGCATTGTACTCATCGTCTTTTGTAAGCAACCCAGAAAGTCTTTCATAAAACTTTCCCAACTCCTCACTCCGATGTTGGTAGATTTGGTATTTGACATCATTGGATGAGTTTTTAAATTGATCTATATCATGATGCGTATCCTTTACGCTTTTGGCAGCAAACATGCTATTCCTAATGGAGGAATTGATTCTATCTAAACGCTCTTGCTCATTCGTATTCAATCCTACTGAATTAAGCTTTATCGCATAAGCGTGCATTTCACCATGAACCTGTTTTAAATAATCATATTTTTCCCTTACTGATTTGAACTTATAATCACTTTCTTTTCGACCTACAGGAGGGCTCGCTGAGTCGCTAAATGAACTTGTTATAAAATCGATAACAATCAGCATGAACCTGCGTGTTTCCTTCTCCAGTGCATCAAGGGCAAGCCCTCCACCTGCTAAGGAAGGTACCGAAGCAATATATTTTACATATTCACTATCCTCCGTAAACATATTGTTCAATAGCTTTCCAAATGCGGTGATAAAAGGAAAGAACACAATTACACCTAGGATATTAATTCCACTTTGGAACATTACCAAGGCCAATAAATCGTCTTGGATCGCTAACACTTTTATAATAAAAGTATTGATGGGCTTTAGCGCAATCAATACGACCACAATGATGAATGTATTGTAGATAAAATTACCAAAGGCCACTCTCTTTTTAGCAGCGATCCCCTTTACTGAGGCGATCAAAAGTTTAATCGTTGTACCTACCTCGGATCCTAACACCATTGCCATAGCAGCCAGTAGGGTAATCGCATCGCTGTTTAGTGCGGTGAGTATAATAGCCACAGTGGCTGAACTAGATTGAATAAGCGAAGTAAGAACAAATCCCGCCAGCACAAACACAATGATTGAGTAATTATTAAGTACTGCGAAGTCAAACCCATTGGCTACTTCTTCAAAGCCGCTTTTCATAAAACTTAAACCGATGAAAAGCAGTCCAAACCCCAACATAAACTTACTCCAATGAAATCCTTTATGTTCAGAAGGAAAAAGAGTCATCGCAATACCAAAAATCCCTACTATAGGGTAAGCTAAACTTTCAATATTGATTTTGAATCCGAGGGTGGCCACAATCCAACTGGTAAGTGTGGTTCCAATGTTGGCTCCAAGAATAACCGATAGCGCATTTTGCATAGCCAACACCCCAGATCCCACGAAGGCAAGTACCATTAGACCAACTACCGAACTGCTCTGTAATACGGCTGTAACAATGGCACCCGATGCCACTGCCTTCAACTTGTTATTCGTCTGCTCTTTTAGGAATACCTTGAATGATCTACCCGCCAGCTTGCTCAGTGCCTCCTCCAAAAAAGTGGTTCCCAAAAGAAACAGGCCGATGCCTGCTATCATTAGAGATAAATCAAAAAAGAGATTCATAGATGATCTGAACTATTACTATCAAAAGGTAAATATTGTTAAAAATTAATGATCGAAATTAGACTATGCTCATTCTGGAAGATGACGAATATCATACCAATACTTTCCTCAGCTTCATAGCTTTGATAGGTAAATTTTAGAATAATGGATGCACACTATTACAACGTAAACATAAATTGGAGCCAGGACCGCAAAGGCATGATGTGCTCTCCGGAGCTAAATTCCTCAGTGGGGGAAAATGGTTGTATTGAGGTAGCCACTCCCCCCGAATTCCCAAAAGGAGTACCAGGAATTTGGTCACCAGAACATCTGTTCACCGCTTCTGTTGTCAGTTGTATTATGACCACCTTTCTATCCATAGCCGAAAACTCAAAGCTTGAGTTCTCACAATTTGGATGCAATGCCAAAGGCAAACTGGAGAAAACCGAAAATGGTTTTGAAATGACAGAAGTATCTATTGAACCACGGGTAACCTTACTTCATGAGAAAGACCGTGACCGGGCATTGAGGGTTTTAGAAAAGACAGAAAAACATTGCCTTATTTCTAATTCAATAAAATCCAAGGTAATTATGAATCCTGTTCTGTCTGTTAAAGACCAGAAGGAAACCGCTTAGCCAAGTTAAAGGGCTAAGTAAGTACCCGTAGATGTAAGCCCACTTGTATTTTGTTAAACTCATCTGTATTCTTGTTCCTTTCAATATCACACTTGATTGATCAAGAATAAGGCATTATCGGGTAAGATTGCACTCTGGGGTATCTCCATCTGCCTGGGCATAGGCACATTCGTTTTTCTCACGAGTCGCTATTTCAATACCCCCTCGGTATTGGTTAAACCACTATTAGTTGAAGAGTCCGAAGGTGATTACTGGAGAGCGCCATCTTTGAGCTTAATTCCATCCAATGAGGAAGGTGACCTTATTCGCTATGGGCACGAATTGATTATACATACCTCCGTTTACCTGGGCCCTAAAGGAACAGTAAAGACCATTAGCAACGGGATGAATTGCAGAAACTGCCACCTGGATGGAGGCACAAAAACTTTTGGGCTCAACTATGCGGCTGTTGCAACCGGTTACCCCCAATGGCGAGAGCGATCCGGAACGATGGTAGATGTGGAAGACCGCGTGAATGAATGTATGGAGCGCAGCTTAAATGGCACTCGCTTTAATAAGGACGACAAAGAGTTGAAGGCGATGGTTGCTTATTTAAAATGGGTGGGAAAGGATGTACTTCAGGGAACAATACCGAAAGGTTCAGGAATGAAAAAAGTAGCTTTTTTAGACAGGCCAGCTGATCCTAATCTTGGCAAAGTTGCTTTTAACAAGCATTGCATCGTATGCCATGGCGTTAACAGTGAAGGGGAAATGGAGGCCAATGGGCAAGAATGGTTATATCCACCCATCTTTGGAGATGGTAGTTATAATATGGGAGCTGGATTATATCAATTGAGCAAGTTTGCCTCCTTTGTAAAATATAACATGCCGCTAGGCACTACTTTTGATGCACCCATACTAACGGATGAAGAGGCATGGGATGTGGCCGCTTATGTCAACTCAATGCCGCGTCCTTCTAAAGACATTTCGAATGATTGGCCTGACATATCAAAAAAACCCATCGATCTTCCTTTTGGCCCCTTTAATGACAATTGGAGTGAAGCGCGTCACAAATATGGGCCCTTCATAAAATGATCAATCATTGATCTGAAACCATTGCACAAAAAGCACTCTGAGGAGATCAAAGTTTCACAAAGAGGTGCAAAATAATTCTGTTTCTAACCAAGCCCCTAACAAGGAACCCTTAATTTCTCTTTGTCAGCAGGCTATACCCTTGGAGTTTGTCATTTCTGTATGATTCAGATTTAACTACTGCCACCTTCGGTGCAAGCCATTCTACTGTCGTATAGTTGAAGGTCATTCCTATACCCATCTTTGTATTCACGGTGGATTTACTAGTGATCTTGTAGCATTCAAATGTGCCAGCGGGTGTTGTGATTGATTCTTTGCCCACTACTTTCCTATTTGTGATTTTTACAGACATCGTCATAGGTATCGGTGAGTTGGCAGTTGTAATGGTGATAGTGCCATCTTTTAAGGTTTGCCCCACAGTGAGGTTGTTGGGGATTTCAAGGTTATCGGATTCTATTTGCATCTCATAACTCTGAAAAGCTTTCATTTGCTCTTCATTGATAAAATTGCGCATGTCCACTACCATCGTTCCATCTTTGCACTCAAACTTCAGGTCGCCCTGCATTAACTCTTTATTCTTTTGGTCGAAAACTACAGAATTAACAGTGGCAGAGAATGAATTTGCTCCCGAAGTAAAGTCAATTACTTTTTGTGATTGCTTTCCAGTTAGCTTTCCTTTGGCATTATAACTTTCCATCTCCCATTCACTGCCATTGGACAATTGGTAGTATTCATTGCATTGTGAAATGCCGGAGATAACACTTATAAAAAGTACAATAACAACTAATGATGCGCGCATAGATACTGATTAGGGTTTATAAAAATTATTAATAGTTTAAGCATTTTATTGGCAGCTCAACTATTATTCAATCATAACCCTTATTTATTAGATTGCCAATTATTTAAATACTGGCGAAATAGAATTCATAATTTCTTCCTATTGATCTCTCAGGCATTTGACTGGGTTAATATTGGCCGCTTTGATAGCTTGTGATGCCACAGTGAGCCAGGCAGTAACCAGTGCAATTGCGCTAGCCACTATAAAATAGACCACCCCGAGTTTGATATGAAACGCAAACCGCTCCAGCCAATGACTGAGCAACCAATAACTAATGGGCAATGCTAAACCTATTGAAAGCAATACCATTTTGGTAAAGTCGCCAGAAAGTAACAGTACAATATTGGTGGCTGATGATCCCATCACTTTGCGAATGCCCATTTCTTTTGTTCTCCTTTCAGCTGTAAATGCGGCCAGCCCAAACAGGCCAAGGCAGGAAATTAATATTGCCATCAAAGCAAAGTAAAACGATAATCTGGCCACACGTTGTTCAGCCGCATATTGAAGCGCATACTCCTTGTCCTGAAACTGATATTCAAAGGTAAAGCCAGGGTTAAATTCACTATAAAATTTACCCAATGCTGCCAAGGCTTCTTTTTCCTTTCCGCCTTCAAGGCGAATCATAATGCTCCAAGCATTTTTGGGACTAAGCCTAAAAAATAATGGATTCACCACGTCATGCAACGATTGAAAGTGAAAATCTTTTACTACACCAATGATTTCCAAATCGTAAGTATCCCAAAGTTTAACCGTTTTACCTATCGGATCCTCCATGTTCATTGCTCTTATGGCGGCCTCATTCAAAATAATCTTTGTGCTGTCTGCTCCATATTCCTCAGAAAAAGTACGACCCTCAACCATTTCTATTCCCAAAGTTTCAATCAGTCCATAGTCACACGCCATATTCTCAAAAAGAATCACATCATCGGGATTTTTGCCTTTCCAGGACAGGCCACTGGTATTGCTGTTGCGGCCAATTAAGGAATGGCCAAGACTAGCGGCACTTACCACTCCGGGAATTCTTCGCACCTCTTTTAAAAACGTTTCTTTATTGGTTTCTGTGGTGCCCTCTGTCGGGAACTTAATGAGTTTCTCCTTTTCATATCCCAGGTTTTGAGTTTGTACATATTCAATCTGTTTATAAACAACCAACACAGACACAATCAAAATAACAGAAAGTGCAAACTGAAAAATCACCAATCCCTTTCTCGCCCATAGCTCTCCCCAGGTGCCGTGCATTTCACCTTTCAATACTGCCGCTGGTTTAAATCCGGACATATAAGTGGCCGGGTAACTACCTGCCAGTAAACCCGTGAATAATACAATTCCCAAAAGCCAACTTATTAATTGCGGATCCAAAAGTGTTAGCACAATCTTCTTTTCAGTTATCAAATTAAACTGAGGAAGAAAAAGCCAAACAAATCCCAATGCCAAAATAGCGGAAGACACACTCATAAGAAGCGACTCACTCATGTATTGCATGGCAATCGAAGAGCGGGCCGCTCCTACTGATTTTTTAATCCCAACTTCTTTTGCTTTTCTTGAGGCTCTCGCAGTAGAGAGGTTCATGAAATTGATACAGGCTATTACTAATATAAAAATGGCTATGATTGAAAATAGCTGAACGTATTCTATTCGCCCGCCAGATTGTACCCCATTCTCAAAACGACCATGAAGGTATCTTTCAGAGTATTTTTGTAAAAATAAGATGACGTTTGACTGTTCATTTTTATTTTTTACAAAGTCCCTAATTTTTTCTGAAAAAGCCGTGACATCGCTCCCCTCCTGCAATACAATAAATGTAGAAGGCCCGTTGTTACCCCAGCTTAACACCCACTCATTAGCATCTTTAAAAAACTCGAAAGTCAAGACGAAATCAAATTGATCTGAAGAACTCTTAGAGAGATTCTCAAAAATTCCAGTAACTGTAAAACTTTTATCATGTTGTAATTCAACTGTCTTGCCCACTGCTTTCTCCATGCCACCAAATAGTTTTATGGCAAGATCGCGAGAGATGACAATAGAGAGCTTATCTTTTAAAACTTGATTTGCCTGACCTTGCAATAATGGAAAAGAAAATATATTGAAAAAATCGCTTCCTACGTAGTACCCTTTTGCCTTTACATTATGGTCTTCAATTGATAAAGTAAAAGGCTCTATCCAAGTAGTAGTGGCAGCATATTCTACTTCCGGAAATTCTTGTTTTAACATTTCCGCTAATATCCCGGGAGTTGAGGTGGTCGACATGATCGCATCCGCATAACTTTGATGCTCCATTACTTCATATAAACGGTTGTCGAGAACATGAAACTTATTAATGCTCAGTTCATTCCGTACCCACAAATAAATAAGAAGTGTACATGTCAACCCTGTGGCAAGACCAATGAGATTAATAAAGAAATAGGTTTTGTTTCGAACAAAATTTCGGTAGATAAGTAACAAACTGTGTTTGATCATGATCAAGAATGCTAATTCAGAGATAAAGACACCACAGGACTCCTACCGTTGCTTCCCGAGCCAAATATTAATTGAATGCACTCCTTGATGTTGCAAATTCCGTCCAAACGGATAAAAAATTATTGTTTTAAAGGCAAGCCTTTCCTATGCAAAAATTTTCAAATAGACACATAAAGTATCTCTATTCCTGCTTCAACGCATCCAATGGATTGCTATGAGCTGCTTTAATCGAACGATAACTTACAGTAGCCAATGCTATGGTAAATGCAGCCAGACCTGATGCAAGAAATATCCAGACATCGAGTGATATCTTATATGCAAATCCATTCAGCCATTCCTTCATTAAATAATAAGCAATAGGGCTGGCAATAATAAAGGCAACACCTACTTGCTTGGTAAATGCAGAAGAAAGTAACATGAATATGTTGATACTGCTGGCACCTAATACTTTCCTTATTCCCAACTCCTTTGTTCTTCTTTCAATATTGTAGGTTGCCAATCCAAATAAACCAAGACAAGCGACCAAAACACTAAGCCCCCCTCCCATTTTGAAAATCATTCCTGCTCTCTCCTCTGCTTTATAGAACAAATTCAACTGCTGATCTAAGAAATGATATTCAATGGGTGAATATTCATCAAACATATTATGAACCTTTGTTGCTCCCTGAATTGCTTTTTTCACATCACCAGTTACTTTAAGTGAAAAGTAATCGATGGACTGTACAGGATTGTTCCATGAACCGATCACAATAGGAGCTACTTTTTGATGTAAGGATTGAAAATTAAAATCTTTCAATACTCCTATCACTGTCATGTCGAATTGCTCACCGTCATTCTCAAGATGCAGAGATGATCCAACAGGATCAGTCAAACCCAAAGCCTGTACTGCCGATTCATTAAGCAAGACTGTGGTTGAGTCTACAAGACCATTGGCCTGAAAGAATCGTCCACTCTTCATTGTCAGCCCATAGGTAGTCAACATATCTTCATCAAAACCCATAAAATAAGTGCGAACGGAATCAATACCAGCCGCACTGCTCTCAGGGCTTTTCACGTAGGCTTCCGATATGCTCTTCCATTCACCAGGAACTCTTGATGAAACAGCCACACTTTGCACACCAGGTACTTTTGCGTATTCCTCTTTCAACGTCTGAAAGTTTCTCCTCACGTTACCGCTATTAATATCAATTACAACAAGTTTTTCATCATCAAATCCAATGTCTTTGTTTTGAATAAAATTGAGTTGCCTTCCTATTACGATGGTAGAGAAAATCATTACAACGGTAAGTGCAAATTGAAATACCACCAAGCCCTTTCTCAACCTCATGGCCCCGCCTTCTCCCTGGTTCTTTGCCTTGAGAGAAGAAACAGGCCGAAGCTTTGCCATGTAGAATGCGGGATACCCACCAGAAATCAATCCAACGACAAGCGTAATCACAATAAGGGGAAGACTGTAATATTTCAGTGTACTCAATGAAACATCAAATGACTTGCCTGTAATCATATTGAAATAAGGAAACAATAAATCCATGACTCCTATCGCAAGAAACATAGAGATAAAAGTCACAATAAATGATTCAGTAAGAAATTGAAGTATGAGTTGGCTTTTATGCGCTCCCACCACTTTTCGTACTCCCACCTCTTTGGAGCGCGCCAAAGCTTTCGATGTAGAAAGATTGATGTAATTAATGCATGCGATGATCAAAAGAAATATACCCATGCTCGAGAAGATGTAGATATATGACATTTGACCATGCTCTTTTTCCGTTCCACTTTCAATGTTCCCGGAGTGCAGATAAATATCTTCAAGGGGTTGAAAATCCATAGAGAACAAGCCGGCATATGATCCCAAGTTCTTTTGTAGCAAAGCCGGCATTTTGGTTTTAAGGTCATCAATTGAGCTGTTGGGACTAAGAACGATGTAGGTATAAGCACCAAAGCGATCCCAACTGTTCATGTAAGCTTTCCAGTTGTCGTCATTTCTTATATCCGAGAAAAGAAATTCAAATTGTAAATGTGAATTATCTGGTTGATCCTTAATGACCCCTGTAATCGTAACCGGAGCTTCGTCAATCTCTAAAACTTTACCAATTGGATTTTCATTTCCAAAATATTTCACCTTAGTAGACTCCGTAATCACTAATGAATAAGGTTTTGAAAGCGCCTTGGACTTATCTCCTGCCACAAACTCAAAATCAAATACATTAAAAAAGTTTGAATCGGCAGTAAACCAATTCCGCTCTTGAAATTTTTCTCCATTGACTTCAAACACAACCTGTCCTGAGTACTGATGAAGCCGCACCATCTCCTCCACTTCAGGAAAATCTTCTAACAGTGCCTTTCCCACTTGAGGTGATGTAACACCGTATTGCCTTGGGTTGTTAGGATCACGGAGATCATTGGTAATGATTCTATATGTTCTGTCTGACTTGGAGTGAAAAGTATCGTATGACAATTCATTGCTCACATAGATATAGAGCATACAACTGAATGATATCCCAATTACCAAACCGAGTACATTTACTAAGGTGAAAGTGCTGTTTCTGCTGAGCGAGCGGAAGGCCACTTTAAAGTAGTTCCTTATCATATTTTATTTGGAGTTCTATTTTACAGGCTGCAGTTGCTATCACCGTGCCAATGTGACAAAAATGATTACAGGATGAAATTCAGAGCGAATTGCGCCCTGTGAAGGTGATAAGTGTCCGCCAATAGACAGGTACTGTCCGTCAGTGGGCAGTAATATTATAATGATAAATTGGTATCACAAGTCTCGGGTGCTTATGCCTCATTCCAATAATAGCTATCAGGATGAATTCTCTTACCAAATATGGCAGTGCCCACCCGCACGATTGTGGCCCCTTCCTCAATGGCAATCTCCAGGTCGCCACTCATTCCCATGGATAGTTCATCCAGCGCTACTCCCGGAATCTGCAAGGCCTTCGCTTCCACTTGAATTTTCTTTAACAGTTGAAAGCACTTTCTTACCTTCTCAGGCTCGGCACTGAAGAGGCCTATTGTCATCAATCCTTTTATGTTCAGGTTCTTTAGAGCAGACACCGACCGGATCAAGTCAATTGCCTTTTCAGGGGCTACACCAAACTTACTTTCCTCATAGGATGTGTTTACCTGAATGAAAATGTCTATTTTCCTTTGTTCAAATTCAAGGCGATTATTTAGCTTTTCTGCCAATGATAGACGGTCAATGGACTCAATACAATTTGCCCATTTTATCACTTCTTTAATTTTGTTGCTTTGAAGATGGCCAATAAAATGGACTTCAGGAGTTGGGTTTTTATAAAGTGAGCATTTCTCTTTTAATTCTTGAACCTTGTTTTCACCAATCAAACTTTCACCTAAATCCAGCACTTGTTGCACCCGCTCTGCTTCCACTGTTTTGGTTGCCAAAAGTAGGCGAACTTCATTTCTATTTCGACTGGCTCTTTGACAAGCCTCACGGATTCGGTTATTAATTTGCGTTAAGTTTTCTTGTAATGTTGATTTCATTCTATTCCAATATCAAAAGCAGGTCACATTATTTCTTTAACATTCCTCACTAATCCTATAAAATATATGTTTTTGTATTACTCTTTCTCAAGGAAGCGAATAAATGATTTTGAAATTCCGGAGCTTGATGTGTGCTCATGTTCAATTCATAATTCAATTCGCTCTTGCTGATGTTTAGTATTCGTTGAGCGCGGATGGTTTTTGGATCGTTGTCAATATGTGTGCTGTTAAATATAATTTTTGTTGTCTCGCCTTCTGAATAGCTTTCCATGACATACGTTTCTGTTCGGCCGCCCACTTGGGCACTCACCCACACTATTTTGTTCTCCTTTAGCAAAATAAAACCGGTGTCCCAGAAAACAGTTTTTCCATTCTTCTCTGTATTGTTCTTGTATAAAGTCTTTTGACTATAGTGGATTGAATCCTTGTCCTCATCTGGCGAGAATATGCATACCTCCGTATATTGCGTGTCTTCAATCGTTGGGAATTTGGACATGCCTTCTCCTTTCCATTCCCCCTCCAAAAGCATTTTTAATTTAGCGAAATTTATCTCCATCTTTAGTGATCTTAGTATATGTGTCTGATGTCACTTTTGCTTAAGGAGCAAAGAATCTACCTCATAGTACTTTTCTTTCATTAAACTCAATGCAAAAGCTCCTGCCGAGGCACTGAAAACCGAGTAGTCAAGTGGCCCCTTTATCCCCAATGAAAAAGCCATTGCCAAGCCGAATGCAAGCAACAAGAACCCACTCAATCTGGCAAACAATTCCGTTTTATATCCGATTAGCAAGAAAAACGCGAAAATTATTTCAGCGCCCGTGGCAATTCCTCCCACGGCAGGAATCAGACTACTAGGAAACCATGGGTTAATCTTTTGAGTGTATTCTAAGAAATTAGTCCAGTTTCCCCAAGCAGAAACATCGGCACCCCACCATCCAAATCGATCAGCAGCAGCCGACAGAAAACTCACCGAAATGGCAAGTCGCAGAAATAACTTAACTGTTTTCATTTTCTCTATTCTTTAGTTTCTAATCCTCAACGATACCAAATGGACATGATCATTCTTTAGCTGGCAACATCCTGACACCTTACAACATATGCCATCTCGTTTTTGTTCTTTTGACGCTGCTTGGATTAACACTAATCATCAACTGTCTGAAACTTTGCTGGCGTAAGCAATAGAATAATCAAAATGATAAGACCCGTTACCACTAAACCTATGTACACATCATGAGTTGCATCAAAAAAAGCTCCTCGTAAATACAAACTCACCTCAGAATCTGCGCCATGAGATTGCAGCACTTCTACCACCTTATTCACACCGGGCAGTTCAGACCTAAGTTGAGGTGGTGCATTCTCTACTTTACTGGTAAGTGCTCCATTAAAAATTGCTGCAAATACGGCTGCGCCTATGCTCTGCCCAAAATACCTTGAAAACATATTGGTCCCAGTAACCACTCCTCTTTGGCCCCACGCCACTGTGGATTGTACACCCACTAATAGTGGCGTTGATATCAAGCCAAAGCCTGCTCCTAACATCATTTGAATGGCTACCAAAACCCATATAGGCCCTGGGAATTTCATGAATAAGAAGCTGGATGCACCGACAATAACAATAATAGCTCCGCAAAGGGCCGTATTCCTAAATCCAATACGCAGGTATAGGCTTCCAGATAGTGAAGACGAAAGTGGCCACGTTAAACTCATACTTGCCAGGATAA
This sequence comes from Cyclobacteriaceae bacterium, assembly GCA_019638285.1. GTDB lineage: Bacteria > Bacteroidota > Bacteroidia > Cytophagales > Cyclobacteriaceae > ELB16-189. Next base: position 28,105 of record JAHBUB010000032.1, read on the forward strand.
AACCAGCGGCTATGGCGTTAACACCTGTAACCGACTGTGCAAACAACGGTAAGTACATGTTTGGACCCATCATCATAATACCTAAGCCGATAGTCGCCAAATTGGCACCAAGAAGTACGCGCTTGGTCCATACCCATTTTGGTAGAATAGGCTCTTCCGATTTTCGCTCGATACGCAAAGTGATAAAAACCATTAAAGCACCGATTGTAATTACCGCCAGGGTACTAAAAGAAAACCAAGGCCAGGATTGTCCGCCTTGTAATAACCCAAACATAATGACTGCACCAGTGACAAGCATTGCCGCTGCACCTGTCCAGTCGATTTTAGGTCTTTTCTCTGTTTTGCTTTCGTTAAGGAAGATACTTAGTAGAATGATCGAACCGATCCCCAGAGGTATATTGATAAAAAAAATCCATCGCCATGAAGCATACTCAGCCAAAGTGCCTCCGAGCCCCGGACCTAAAATTGCAGAAATACCCCAAACACTGGACAACCAGCCTTGAATCTTAGCCCGTTCTTTAATGGTGTAAATATCACCGGCAATGGTGTTTGCGGTGGCCATGATAGCACCTGCACCAACAGCCTGAAGTCCTCTAAAAAAAATCAAAGAATCCATATTCCAGGCTCCGCCACAAGCGGCCGAACCTACCAAGAAAATAATAATCCCAAATATCAAAATAGGCTTTCGACCATAGATGTCAGCCAGTTTTCCATAGACAGGAATGGTAATCGTTTGAATTAATAAATAGATTGAAAACAACCAACTAAACAGGGAAAACCCACCGAGATCCCCTACTATTTGAGGAATGGCCGTAGCCACAATGGTACTGTCCATAGCGGCCAACGACATGGCCAGCATCAGCGCAACTAAAATCCAGTTCCTACGCATTCACTTTCACAACAGATACACTCAGTTTTGTCCAATGATAAAACTTAGAAAAATATTTATGCACTTCACAATATATATTAACTATATAACAAAGTGTTACTAACGTTTGCGCAACGATGTCGCGGCCTCTAATTCCTCCACATAAGTATCTTTCAATTTCTTTAGTCCGGCTTGTGCTTTTGATATTTCATCTGACAAGGATTTATCAGAAGGCGGAATTACATCCACCACGGTGCCAAATGATTTTTGATACCAATCGGTCCAAGCATTTAAGATCTCTTCGTCCTCGCCAATGGAATCCCCTACTGCTACCGCAGCTTTGCTTAGCTCAAACTCCTTTTTCAACCGAGTTTCTGCTGAAGCAATTAGTAGGGTAAGTAATTCTTTTGCGGTTCCTTCATCTGCATTAATCAATGTGTAGGCGCTTACAAGCGCAGCCGTTCCTACATTTATCATGGACTCCTTTGATACTTTATCAATACGATCATTGTCAGTGTGGTAAAACTGATCCGTAAAATGCCATAACAGCAATCCGGGAATATTTGCTTTCAAAAAGGGCGTATGATCGCTACCTCCTTCAAACGGATTGGTATTTACTTCCCAATTCGCATAAGCTCCCTGAGTCTCAAAAACATGAATAATAAAATCATTAAGATAATGCGGTCTCATGTCATCCAGTGCTAGTTTTTGCCCACCCCACTCTGAGTGCTTATCATCACCGCGTGTCCAGATGGCGCTTGGGTCCGGCATTTTCTCAATCAGAAAAGACCCACCCGTAACGGCTGTGTTTTCACCTACCATATCCAAACTGATTCCCCAGTTTATTTCTGATGTGCGCTTTTCCTTTTCAGTAATATAGCGATGGGTTGAAATGATTTCATCACCCCACAAAAAAGTAAGCGTACGCTTTGCTTCAAGCTTGTTTGCCTTTAATAATTTTGCGGTGATCATTGCCATTTCTAATTGCGTTCCCACTCCTGTCGCATTATCACCGGCACCCGGCTCTTGAATATGGGCACTAAATACAAGACTCTCTTTAGGCAAAGATGATCCCGTTACATTCGCAACAACTGTTAATTCTTCAGAGGGATAAATCTTTGTAGTGATGTCCACCTTTAATTTTATAGGACCAGCTGTTATCGCCTTCTTTAATTTTTCGTTTGCCTCATACGAAAGGGCAATTCCCCATGCCTTAATTTTTTCATCGTAGGGCAAGCTTCTAAACTGAATCGATGTCTTGTTCTTCTCTGGTTGCAAATAGGCAGGATTGTCATAGGTGATGATCCCTATGGCTCCTGCTTCGATAGCGTCATTATATAATTTTCTTGGGCTCATCTCAGCAAAAACAATTTTCCCTTTTACCTTTTTTGATTTTAACTCATCCATATTTTGAATATACACTACATCTGCTGTTACCCCGCCTTCTGGAGTTGAAGCTGAATTCAAGAAAACCATATTTCGGTTGGTCGATTGATCCAATAGCTTTTCTTTCGCACCCACAATCGAAAGGTTTCCATCCACGGGTTCCCATGTAGGCTTATCCATTTTTCGTGTTTCAATCCGATAGGTGAGTCGGTCGGTGGCAGTTGCTTTCGACTCTAATACATAGCCAGCTTCTTCCAATTTGGCCACAATACGGTAAACACTTTCATTGAAACCGGTATTACCTGCCACCCTCCAATACTTTTCTACGAATGAAGTAGTTTCAAATGCTACATCTCCTTTAAACTCAGGGCGCACCAATTCGAAATATTTATCGATGGTGGAAGTCATGGTGGGGCTCTCGGTGCACGACAAGAATGACGTAATGAAAATGATCAATGCCAATGTGATTCTGTTATTCATAAGATTGAATATCTATTTTGAAATTTACTTCAATAAACACAAAAATGCCCAATGTCTGTTAAGGGCTTACACTTTCGGATAGTCTTTGTTACAAACAAAGATCGGTTAGATTTTATCACTTACTGCTCACTATCTGCAAGCCAATAACAGAAATAACGAGGGTGGAGAGAAAAAACATTCTCCAGAACGTCACAGGTTCTTTAAATAAAACAATTCCTGCTATCACTGTTCCAATGGCACCGATAGCTCCCCATACCGCATAAGCAGTGCCCACGGGGATGGCTTTGTCACCTCCCATGGCTTTAAAAAGCAAATACATACTCAAGCTCACGCTAATGGCAAAGGCGGCAAGCCACCACCACTGTTCTTTTCCTGAAGTATGTTGTGCCTTTCCCAAACTTACAGCGAAACCCGTCTCAAACAGGCCGCCAATAATCAACAATATCCAATTGATGCTCATAAGGTTCAAATATATGGTTTATCCTTAAACTGTATTTTATTGTGATGTTTTCGGCAGTGGTAAATTATTGCAAAATAGTCTGTGTTACTATGAATGCTTTAGAGCGGCCTTCTTATCAATTAACTCCTTTACAGAGCTTAACAACTTTCAATTTATATTACTTTATTCTGGAGGTATTCCCATTGGTTTGAGGGAACCACAGATCAATTGAGTCATTCGTTACAATAACCAAATCTTAGCAATACTCAATCGCCACAATCTTAAAAACTCTGTTGCCTTTTGCCAATTTTAAAATGGCCTCCTCCCCCACTTTCTTTTCCATCAACAAACGGGCAAGCGGAGCCACAAAGGCTATTTTTCCTTCAGTGATATCCGCTTCATCCACTCCCACAATTTGAAATTTTTGATTTATGTTACTCTTGTCAATTTGAAGGGTTACCGTTGCCCCAAACCTGATTTCATCCCGGGGAGATTCACTTAAGTCAACTATTTTGGCCGTAGCAATTCTGTCTGTGAGCAAGAGTAATTTGGCGTTGATATGGTTGAGCGCTATCCGATGTTCATTTTCGTTGATGGTGTCCAGAAGTCTGATATTCTGGAGCAGTTCTTCCTTTTCGGCCAGCAGCGCATCGAAGCCAACTTGTGTTACATAGTTCGTCTCACCTGGGGGCAAATCGGCCCTGGGGGGAACCAATGGCACCTCTTCCTGATCACCCTCTTTTACAAATCCTCTGCTCATGATTGTTGCTTGCTCTACTTATAAAGATAGTGTATAAAGCACGCTTTTGGGAAAGCATTGGGGCATTTTAAAAGGCTTGATTTAGTGATTCTGAGACATACTTCAGACATAAAATGAGGATCATACGATCGTCTTATATCTATAATTATTTTTACCTTTCCATGCAGATAAAGCAATGATATTCAATGAATACAAAAGAAATAGTAACTCCTTCACAACTGCTTGAACTTTGGCAGGGTCACCGCAGACTCACCCGCAAAGTGATTGAAGCTTTTCCAGAAGAGAAACTCTTTACCTATAGCGTTGGTGGTATGCGGTCGTTTGCAGATCTGGCCATGGAGATGATCAATGTGGCCACACCTGGCATCAAAGGCCTAGTTTCTGGAAAGTGGGATAACATTGGTTCAGAAAAAACACCTCCAACGAAAAAAGAACTGTTGGCGAAATGGGATGAAACCACTTCACTCATTAACCAGAGTTGGCCTCAATTGAAAATTGAACGATTGCAACAAGTAGAAAAAGCGCTCAACATGTATGAAGCACCCAATTACTGGACTTTGTTTTACTTTATTGATAACGAAGTTCACCATCGCGGTCAAGGCTATGTGTACTTGCGGTCACTGGGCATTGAGCCCCCTCCTTTCTGGGAACGATAATGGATGTGGCTTTGCTGCGTAATCTTTTACTCAAGAAATATTTACGCATAACACATATATTGAATCACAGAATAGAGAAGTACAAGTATGACGGATGAGAAATAAGTTATTGATATTCAAAATCGTGGCCTATCACGCCAGTTTCACCAAAGCAGCGGAACAATTATACATATCCCAACCTGCCGTTTCCAAAGCTATTAGAAACTTAGAGGATGAATACAAAAGGACTTTCTTTCTGAGGAAGAGAAGCTCCATTGAATTAACCGAAGATGGTAAAGCTTTTCTTGTTTATGTAGATCGCATACTGAGCATATTCGCTGAAATGGAGGAGCAATTCATCAATCAAAAAGAAGCCCTTCCTACAGCCATAAGCTTTGGAGTAAGTACCACGCTGGCCAACTATATCATTCCAAAAATTATAGCCAATTTTAGATTACAATACCCCAAAATCAATTTTGAGATTAAAAGTGGAAATTCAGAGGAAATAGAAAATCTAATATTAAATCAGCAACTGGACTTTGGTATCACCGAAGGAAATAACACTAATCGAAAATTACAATTTAAAAAATTCATTAAGGATGAGATTGTGCTAGTGACGAACGCCAACAACGTTTCTATTAAAAATGATACCATAGATATAAAAACTTTATCCACCCTTCCATTTATTGAAAGGGAATCGGGGTCTGGTACTAGAGAAATGATTTATGAGTTTTTGAAAAAGAGTAAAATAAAGAAACTGAACACGGTAGTGACGCTCAACAGCACCGAGGCCATCAAACACTTCCTTTACTATTCCAACAGTTATGCGCTGGTCTCCATTCATGCAGTCAATGAAGATTTGATACACAACAAACTCAAAATAATAGACATCAAGAACTTATCCATTGAGCGGTGGTTCTATTTTGTATCTCGAACAGGTTATCAGTCCAAAGTGATGGATCTGTTTCAAAAATTTTGCCGAGCCTAATCATAACTTTTAGTTATTTGGTATTCAATATTACTTTGCAGAAGGAATGTAGGTAAGTGCTACTTTTGTATCAAATACAGAGAGGTATGAAAGTTTTAGCCACAAAAGCCGTCTATTTTCTAATCATCATTATTGCTCTTGGGGGATTCATCAATAGTCCCGTTGCCTTGCTATTAGGGTTCGCTTTTGCCCTCACTTTTCAAAATCCTTTTACAGCCTACAGCCATAAAGCGATACACTATTTATTGAAAATTGCGGTAGTAGGATTGGGCTTCGGGATGTTAATGAAAGAAACATGGGAGACGAGTCTCGAAGGCTTTAGCCTGACAGTATTCTCTATTTTTTTAACAGTAGGAATAGGTCTGCTCTTGGTGAAATTGTTAAAAATGGATAGGAAATTAGGTCATCTGATCACATCAGGCACCTCTATTTGTGGCGGTAGTGCCATTGCTGCGATATCACCCGTGATCAAAGCAGACAGCAAAACAATCAGCATCGCGTTGGCCATTGTTTTTCTCCTCAACTCTGTGGCCTTGTTTGTTTTTCCGGCCGTAGGGCACTATCTAAATTTAAGCCAAAATCAGTTTGGGCTCTGGTGTGCCATCGCCATACACGACACCAGTTCTGTAGTAGGTGCTGCCTTGGGCTATGGCGAAGAGGCATTGCGCATTGCTACTACTGTAAAACTGTCAAGAACGTTGTGGATCATTCCCCTTTCTATTTTTTCCATGTTCCTTTTTAAAACCAAAGGTGAAAAAATCAAAATACCCTATTTCATTTTATTGTTCATAGTCGCGATCGTCATCAACAGCAATCATTTATTACCAGCATCTATTACAAGCTTTATTGTACTGGTTTCCAAGAGGCTATTGGTCACTACTCTTTTTTTGGTGGGCTCTACTTTCTCTCTGAGCGACTTAAAAGTTACAGGTTATAAACCCCTGGTGCTGGCGGTCTCTTTGTGGTTGTTTATATCTATTTTTTCGCTGATATATATTACCCTATAAGATATTTCAAAGTGAAAATAGGATACAGGGACACCCAAGACGTTCTAAATTATCCTTCAAATAAAAAAAACTCTTCCGCTAGTCCATTTTTTGTCTCACAGATGGCACAGATTCGCACAGATAATTGGAGCATATCATTAAAAACAGCAAATATTACATCTCTAATTTTAACACCATGTCACAGTTTTTCTGTGGATATCTGTGTTATCTGTGAGAGAATTATTGACTTATTCATCAATAGACTCCCAATCTCAGATGAAGTCAGAAATGTAATATTATGTGAGTACCTAAAACTGATAGAGGATTGCATTGATGTTCATGCCCGCGCCCACCGAAGCCATGACTACTTTATCACCACGATCAATGTGATGGCCTTCCAGTTTTCCTTTTGTAATAAGATCTAACAAAGTAGGCACTGTGGCCACGGAGCTATTGCCTAGCCATGAGATAATCATAGGCATCACTCCTGAAGGTACGGTATCAATATCGTATAGTTTATATAGTCTTTCCACAATTGCCTCATCCATTTTTTCATTGGCCTGGTGTATCAGCACTTTTTTGATTTCACTGATGTGAACACCTGCCTTGTCCAATACACTTTTCACAAGAAGGGGTACTTGGTTAAGCGCAAACTCATATACTTTACGACCATTCATTTTAATAAACAGGCTTTCATTATCTTTTCCTGTATAAGATAATCCCATGTTTAGCAGCTCCGAATGATGGAATGCATGTGTTTGTGTTTTGTATTCGACAACACCTCGCTCCCCCTCCTGTGCCTCCATCACGACTGCTCCACTTCCATCACCGTAAATCATGGAGTCCCTGTCATGTGGATCTACCAATCGTGATAAAGTTTCAGTTCCTATGACCAAGCAACGTTTGGCGGCTCCGGCTTTGATATACAAGTGGCTTTGTATTACCCCCTGCACCCATCCCGGACAGCCAAAAGGCAGATCATATCCAACACAATCTGGATTTTCGATTTGTAACCTGGCTTTGATGCGTGATGCCATGGAGGGCAACAGGTTGGACCGATTGGATTCATAAGCTACATTACCGAAGTTATGTGCTACAATGATATAGTCGAGTGTTTCTCGATCAATACCGGCCGCAGTAATAGCTTCCTGTGCCGATAACACACCTAAATCAGATGCCAACTGATCGGGTTTGGCATACCTTCTCTCTGCGATGCCAGTAATGTCTTGAAATTTTTTGATAATGAGGCTATTGTCATGCCTGATCGGTGTACCCGTTTTATCGAGAAACAAATGATCCGAAAAAGCAGCATTAGCTACTTTTACCTCAGGGATGTAACTTCCCGTTCCGATGATAACAGATTGGATCATTTATCGACACACAAAGATAAGACACTTGGCAAAATACAAATATGACTTGGGTCACAATTCAAAAGTAAATACCTAACCTAACAAACGATCGTAAGAGCAAAAGTGAGAATGGGGTTGTTTAAGCACCACATAAACTTCTTATTCTGCCGCCAGTAATTTACCCCTAAAGGCCTCCAGTCTCTTCTTATTGGCCATGTGCCAGCTTCGATGTTCCCACCTGCCTAAGAACAAAACGACAATACAGAATGCTGTTATCGCTATCAATTGCATCATCGACTTGCCTTCATAAAAGGCACTGCCGATCATCAGCAACGACACAAAAATAAAATAGACCAACATGCTGAAAGATAAGTGCGCCCGATAGTTAGCATTCTTGATCGCATGATCGAGGTCACCCAACATAGTGCGATTAAATTGATTATCATTTTTTAAACGGTGCTGTCGTTTGATAAAAATCAAAACCGTAGTAGCTACCATCATCCCTCCCAGGATGGTGACATAAATGTTATGGGGCGGTTTGATATAATTGATGACAAGAATGGCACTACCCGCCAGTAGATTCGAAAGTATCATCATCCACTCCATCTTGGAAACGATTCGACTGCCCTTACGCTTCTTTAACTGTATGTTTTCTTGCAACATCTGTTCATCAATAACATATTGATGTTGTTGTTCTTGTTCATTCCATATCTTTTTCATGTCTTCAAATTTCATGTTAAGTTATTTTTTGATTGTTCAGTAAAGTATTTTTTAATACGGTGAATTTTAACAGCTACATTGCCTTCCGTTATACCTAGCATGTCCCCCATCTCTTTATAACTAAAGTCATCCAACAACAACAGGCAGAGCGATCGGTCTATCTCGTTTAATTTGCTTATTTGTTCATATAGCCATTCAACACGTTCATCGGTCTCATCTGTTTTAGTCATTACCATTTGATAGTTCAATCCATTTCCGATAATTACTTTTTGTTCTTTGCTCCTCCATTTTATTGATGTATTGAGGGCAATTCGATAAATCCATGTTGTAACAGTTGATTCATTCCTGAAATTGGGGATGGATCGCCAAATCTGAATAGAGATTTCCTGAAATAGATCGTCTCGCTCATCCTCTGTAAAGGTGTACGCACGCACAATCTTAAAGAGCAATGCTTTGTAACTGTCCAGCCACTCCTTAAAAATTTCGTTTTGCGCTTTATCTGTCATTTACACCATTAGTACCTAAGAATACACCGATTCTTACAGCGGAAGCAAAAAAATATTCATTAAATATTATATCAATCCGGCCACTTCTTTTTCCGCATCGGCTTTGCGTGCACGGTATTTCACCACAGCCATCCCAGAGTTTAATAATACCAACCCGGTAAGCGCACACACCAGCATGATGGCGGCCATGGGAAAACTGGTGCCATCGTGCAAAATACTAACAAGGGCCGAAACAAAAGCTCCTACCCCTAATCGAAAACTTCCTAACAAGGCGGATGCACTGCCTGCATGTTTGGTAAATGGCGCCATCGATAAGGCGGTAGTATTAGGAGACATAATACCATGCCCAGCCACAAACAAAAAAATAAGAGCTGTAAAACCATACAGGCCATACCAGTTGTACCACGTGCCAATCAACAAGACCAAACCCACTATACTCTGATGTACTAGCGCTACTTTGATAAGCTGCTCACTGTGATAACGTTTTAATAATAAATGATTTAATTGGGTTGTTCCTATCATACCAAAGGCCACAAAGGCAAAAGCCCACCCATATTGTTTTTCTGAAAGATGGTATATATTCATGTATACATCCGAAGACCCTACGATATAGGCAAAAGGCCCTGCCATGGCGATGCCCCCGGCCAGGGTATAAATTAGAAATTGTGGTTGTTTAGACACCTCAAAGTAATTAGCAAGCACTGCTTTTGGTCTTAAGGAAATGGAGGGGTCGGGCTTTTTACCAGTGGGCAAAAAGAAATACACAGCCACCACCATAATCAATGCGATAACGGCCAATATAATGAACACCCAATGCCAGCCTATAGAAGCTGTTACATAACCGCCCAGGGTAGGCGCAATCATGGGTGATACTGCAATCACTAATATAATCAAAGAAAATACTTGGGCCGATTTGTTTACAGGAAACAGATCTCTTACCAACGCTTGCGCAGCCACCATACCCACACATCCGCCAATAGCTTGAAACAGCCGCATCAAAATCAGAGATTCTACCGAATAAGTAAATGCGCAGCCGATAGATGCCAGAATATAAATAATAAGCCCAACATATAGCGGTTTTCTTCTCCCAAACCTGTCGAGCAAAGGCCCATAAAACAATTGTCCGATAGAGATACCTAAAATATAACTGGTGAGTGACAATTGCACCTTATCGATGCTGGTGTTCAGATCTTTGGCAATGGCCGTAAACCCGGGCAAATACATGTCTATAGAAAACGGACTAATTGTGGCCAGCCCACCCAAGATAAGGATGGTGAAAAAGTAATACTTCCTTCGCTTCATGAATTAATGCAAGCTCAAAGATAAGATTAACTGCTACTCTGAAGGTTAAGTTCAGGGTTTATTTGATGATGTGACTGTTGCTGTTGTAGGACGTAAGAAAGAATCGTCCTTAATAATTCAAAGAGCGATTGACTCTCAGTTACTAAGTCGCACCGTGGCAAAATTATAACTGAAAGAAGTAATTGAACTTGAGAACAATTGCTCTATTCTTAGGCCCAAAATTTCCTTCCGTAAGATAATTATCTGTGTACACGAGAAACACATCACTCATCGGACGATAGCGCCACTGTATTCTGCTATTGATGTTAAAGTTGTCGGCCTGTGTGTTGTATTGCAAAAAGGTTGTCCAGAATAAGTTATTGGTAAAGTTCAACTCAAACTTTGGATTGATCAGCCATAGTCTCGCGCTTCCATAAGGATCTCCAAGCTTGATGTCATTCATTTCAAACCCCATTGCAAAATTACCCCACGGTTGTA
>JAHBUB010000033.1 GCA_019638285.1 Cyclobacteriaceae bacterium
GCTAGCCTTTCTGAATGTTCTTCACCAACAAAAATCGGAGGATGCAAAGAAGTAACTTCCGCGTTAGTAGGAAAACCGGGATGACCTTCATCGGTGCTTAGTCAGGTTTGGGTGGGTCGGCCGGCTCTTCGCGAATGCCCTGCCTTGGTGGGTACCAATAAAAAAGCCAGTCGCTCCCCAATAGGAAACGACTGGCTATTCACTTTACTATTTAAAAATTAGCCCTGAGGGATAAAACAAAGTTTCTTCCAGGGGCAGAGATACCGGAGCTATAAGGACGGTAACGTTGGTCGGCCAGATTTTCAATACCCGCATTGAGGGTAAAGGTCTCTGACAAATTATACATTGCCTTCACATTAAAAGTATACCATGCCGGAGCATAGTTTTTTCCATTGGCATCCTTGGCATACAACTCAACCTTCGATTTTTCACCAAATGGCAAATCATCAAATTTGGTCTCGGCCATATAATTGGCATAAAACTGCAATTGCAATTTATTGGCCCTGTAGTTTAGACGGGTAATTCCAAATGCCGGTGCTGCATGTCTGGATGGACTCTTGGTTCCATCGTCCAACTCTTCTTCGCCCACCTGATAGTTAAAATCAGATGATATACTAAAGCCTGCTGGAAGCTTAATTTCCAATCCTGCCTGCAGTCCATATACATTGGCCACTGCTGCATTTTGTACGGCTTGTACTTTACTCAAAGTACCTGAGTACATGATGCTATCTTGTCCGCCCAATTGAAAATCTCTTTTCACCATGGCATTTTCCAAAATAGTGTAGTAGCCCGCAAGGTCAATTTTCACTGACTCTCCAAATACTTTTGCCACACCAAAGTCAAAATTATAGGCATATTCCGCTTCCAAACCAGGGTTGGGAACTGTCACACCACCCAATTCAGAATCAAAGACTTTACCTAAATCATCCAAATTTGGAGAACGGAAGGCAGTTCCAAAGTTTGCACTTATTACCCATTCATCCGTAGGGCGATACACGCCACCGATGCTACCCGTCAACGAACCATTATCCACCTTTGCAGTAGTAAAAGGGAAAGGATAATAAGGAAGGTTTTGAGTAAAGTCCGCATCAATACCTACTTTATTGTAGCGTATACCTGCCATGGCGGTAAACTTATCTGAGACTATAAATTCATCATTCAAATAAATAGCCGAAGAACTCCAATTCGCAATGGGATACCGTGAAGGTCCCGCAGCGGTCACGCCCGTAGAAATGTTTGTAATGGCGCCCGTTGATTTTACATCATCGTAGACGTATTCAACACCATAATAAAGATTTTGCCGGTCACTCAAGGATTTCGTGAAATCCAGGTTAATGGAATAGGCTTCTACATTTTCAACGTTAACCGTGCGATCCTTCTTATTTAGGGAGCGATCCATTCTGCTTTCTTCAAACGATTGCTGCGCCAGGCGCAAAGTCATCTCATCGTATATCGCATTTTCTCCTTTATGGTTGATGGTCAGATTGTTCATCATCCATTTTTGTGGCCCGTAATACCATTCTGCATATCGGAGCGTACCATTTTTAAAACGGTTGTTCCTATCATATCTGCCGTAAGGGGAGGTTTCTGAATAATGAAAAGCATATTGGAAATCCCAATTCTCATTTGGCTTAAATCTGATCTTCTGCATCATATTTACCTGCGAGTAGGCCGAAGGTATCTGAAGCAATGGGTCCACCTGTGTGATCACGCGATCCACACTGTCCTGCCGTTGTACGTGGATGGACTTGATGTAATCTTCCGGGCCATGGCTGCCTTGTTTGAGGTCGGCATAGTCCCAGGTGCTGAAGCTGGTAACCGATGCCCACTTCTTCCAACCAATGTTCACATCAAAGTGACCTGTTTTTTCCTGGTTCGCAGAGGAATACCGGCTCACCGCCTTGCCTGTTATCAGGGGTTTGTCATTTAATGACAACTGAGGTGTAAGCGTCTGGAAACTCATCACGCCACCAATGGCATCGCTACCATAGATTACAGATCCGGGCCCAAATAATACTTCTGTTTTTTCAATGGCAAAGGGGTCCAGGTTGATCACGTTTTGTAAGTTTCCTTCTCTAAAAATCGCGGAATTCATCCGTACGCCATCCACTGAATAAAGTAGCCTGTTGGTAGCAAAACCCCTAATCATAGGGCTCCCACCACCCTGCTGGCTTTTTTGCATATACACCTTGCCAGAAAGACTCAATAGATCGGCTGCTGTTTGTGGATTTAAAAACGCCACGTCTTTGGCAGAAATAGTAGCAATATGTGCCGGAATATCAGAGGTGTTCTGTTGCCATCTTGTAGCAGAAACCACCACCTGATCGAGAAGGATATTCGTTCTGATCAATTGAAGGCTGAAGTCAGACTCTTGAAGCTGACCATAGCTTTTAGTTTGCGTTGCATAACCCAACAAACGGATTTGGATTTTTTCTGCATCCTTAAGCGCTGATATATCAGCTTGCCCTTCTGCATTGGTGGTCACATATGCCTTGGACGATGCACTTGCCAGGGTTACCATTTCCAATGGCTCACCTGACTCACTGTCGGTAATGGTTATTACCTGAGACTGGGCAAAAAACACCACTCCCATCAATAACCATGACATGGTTAGAATTCTTTTCATTATAAATATTTTATATTATTAAATTAAGTTCGTCTCTCCATTTCAGTGTTTGCCGAAGGAGAGGCTATGTACATAGCAATCGAAATCTTAGACGATGTTTTCGGGAGGGGGAACAGAGGGGGATGAGGCCAGGGATTGATAACCGACACCTATGAATAGGTTGGTGCTAATCATCTCTCTCCAGGGAGAATATTCATTTTTAGGAATGGGTGAGAAATATAACGATTGAAAAAATGAATGCAGTTTATTGATATTCTTTTTGTGCTGAGGATCATCTCCCAAAGCCATAGCAACCAGGTCATCAAGTTGGTTATTTATGATTGTCTCTGCTTCATCCTCCCAACACCAGTAATAAGTTGTGTCTCCTTTTACCTTCGTATCCACTACATCATACATCACACCCTTAAACTCAAATTCCAAATCATGCTCCCAATCTAAATGCTCTTGCTTTTCTTTCTCAGTAAACTTGAGCAAAACCAATTCTTTTTTATCCAGCCCGGCCACTATCCTCCCCATCACCTCTCTTCTCACTTTATATTTTTGAATTTTAAAGTGAATAAAGGTAGCGGTCAAAGGGACCACAAAACAGAGGAAAAGGAAAATGCTGAATAATTTACCTTTCAAAATCAGAGATCGTTAAAATACTTAACCCAACACACACTTCTGGTTCATTATACGGTATGCAGCCATACGAAGATTGAAATTGACATAATAACAACGCTCGAAAGTAGGGCCTTGGTTCAATTTCAATCTTCATGGTCTCTTATTAATTCTCTAAATGATTCCAGTTAATTAGTACATTCCATACCAGCGGTGCATCGTGGTGGTTCAGGTAGCGGTGCAGCGGATCAAACGTAAACGCGATCACACGCCCTGCTCCCTGTGGCACATTAAATATACCGCCATGGCCGATGATGGTCTGCTCGTTGCGCACCATACCCGATAGCACATAAGGTGAATCCTTCTTTCCCTCGTCTTTTTTCTCCTTCTCTACCTTCCTGTCTGGCATACCCATAATAAGACCGGTGTAAGGAACTTCATCTTTTAATGGCTTGGTACCGTATTGCAGCACCATCATATCCCGGTCGTATTTTTCAACCTGGTAAAGTGGACCATTGCCCCTGAACACATGGAAGGTCTCAGGGTAGCCGTACAACATCGGGCTGTTGGACTTGCGCGCTTTCACGGTTACCACAGAGCCCGGATGAAACAATCCTTGTGCATTGTAAGGCGCCAGTGCACGGGCTATGCCCGTCTCCGCTACCATCTTAGTAGAGTTATCGAGGGTTATCACTACCCCACCCGCGTCTATAAATACTTTCAGTTGGTTCATCCCATCCATTCCAGGGCCACCGGTCATATCATTGGTGGCATCGGGCACGCCATGCGATGGGTACTCAGCAGTTTTGGTAAATGGCATCGGTCCGAATTTCGCATCCACACCATAGATAAAGTCACTCACGTTGCCTCTCATACGAGGTACCAATATCACATCAAATTTCTTGCGCAGGTCTCCTGCTTTCAGATCGTCTTTGTCAATAGAAGTATAAGGAATGCCTCTCTGCTCAAACGTGTAGCGCGACCAGCCTTCATCTTGTGTGCTGAACCAGCTGTGATAGATAGCAACCCGCGGCAGGGTTACCTCATGTTGTTTTCCACTGGGTGCACTCGCCACGGCTTTCAGGTCTAGCTGATAGTCACTGCCTATCTTACCGGCCTGCTCTTTGCTAAGACCTTTGAATATTACCGATCCGGGAAGCAACGTATCTCTTCCTATTATTTGCTGTTCGTCCAGTACCGACAGGGTCGCTTTCTTGTTTTGCGATTTGGCCCAATACATGGCGGGCAGCACCGTATTTTGTGCTTTATAATTCAAAATATAATTACCTCCACTGCCTTCCACTGCTCCGTTGTACTTCACATCCGCAGTAACCATCTTCAGGTCACTGGCACTGAATTTCACTTCCTCCTCCGTTTTCACATCTACCCCATACACAAGACCAAGTGTCCAGGCGATATCGTCATAAGGAGGAAACTTTGCCTCTTTGGGATAGCTCTGATTGGTTAGCAACGTGATGGCCAGATTGCGATAAGGCTGATCCATGAGCACCACGTACTCACCTTGCTTGCTGCCCGATTTTGTTTCATGTACCTCTATGCCTTGTACGCGCAATTGGTTCACTAAATAAGCGACCATCGCAGGGTCTCTTTGTTCTTTAGGGATGACAAACGCTTTGGGTGAATCTGTCTTTCCTTTTTCCAGGGCATTCACTCCTTTTTGATAGAAATTATGAAGCAATAATTTGCTGTTGTTGGCCGTATAAGTCAATGACGCCAGCACTCCTGCCTGCATATAATTAGTGTTATTTCGGGATGACCAGAACACCTCCTGTGTGGGGGGCGCAGGACGGTACCACTCTCTGCTGGTAGCGGGGTCGCCAGCATATTTTTGATCCGACAGATCACGCAGATAGGTGTTGGCTCCTGCATTACCAAAGGTTTCATAGAATCTGCCAATACTGTTGTGGTTGTTGGCCACCCACATGGCGTATCCCGGCCACCAGCCATCAAAGAAGGCCCAGGTAAAAGTACCGGGTAGTCCTTGTGCTGCCATTGAGGTGATGTCATGGTTGGCCATGGTCTGCCACTCCCCTATGGTAATTGGATCCATATAATCGTTATAAGGTCCGGTACCGGTAGAGATGTACAACAACGGCACAGATTCATGCAAGTCCAGCATCACTGACGGATGCCATTCGTAGTACATTTTAAAAATTGCTTTGCTCAATTCCTGCGACACTTGTATACCATCGCGGTTGTTGTCGTGAAATACGTACTTGCCCCAATAAGGTGTACTCCGGGGAAAGCCATCATCATAATCCTTTCTGGATTTGGTATAGCGATAGTACCAGTCAACCTGCTTGTCGCGTCCGTCAGGTTCAGATGCAGGGTTGATGAGTATAATTACATTATCAAGAATGTTTTGAATGTCTTCTGATTGACTTGTTACCAGCCGATACGCGAGTTCCATCAGCATCTCTGGGGATCCCATTTCTGTAGAATGCAGGCCACCATTGAGGTAATAAATTGGTTTGCTGTCGCTGATAATTTTACCAGCTTCCATGCTGGAAGTTTTTCTTGGATCCGACAACTTCCCGAGTTGCTGCTTGTAATGATCAATGCGTTTCATGGATTCCTCATTGCCAATCACCACCAGCTTGATTGCTCTGCCCTCTTCCGTTGTACCCAGCTGCTCTACTCTTATCAAAGGAGAAGCCTTGGCAAGCACGTCATAGTAGGCATAGATTTCCGAGGTACGATGCATTACACCCGGTGCCCCTATGATCTGTCCAAAATGTTTCCTTGGTGAAGGCACATTGGGATCGTCCAGGAGGTTCAATACCGAAGGAGGGAGAAACTGCGGATCGGTAGTGTATTCCTTTATTTTTTTGTTGTATTCTTCATCAATTTGCTGGGCAAATGAAGAAGTGCTACCCAACATAAGTGCCAGGCAGAAAAACAATAAATAGTGTTTACGCATCGGAAAGGGTTTATTTGAGGCTACTAATATAGTAATACGCTTATTGTAACCCTCAATGGCACTGATAAACGGTTGGGTTTGTATTTCTTAGGTATTGAGTATTAGAACTTAGGAATTTGTAACTAAATCCCAAGACCTAAGTCCCAAGTCCCAATACCTAAGTCCCAATACCTAAGTCCCAATACCTAATACCCAATCTCCTACAAATGATTCCAGTTGATCAATACATTCCACACCAAAGGTGCATCACTCAAATTGAGATAGCGATGCAATGGATCAAACGTAAAAGCTACTGCTCTACCTTTGCCCACCGGTACGTTAAAGATGGTGCCCTGTCCGATAATGGCTTGTTCATTTCTTACCATACCAGACAATACATAGGGTACATCTTTCTCTTTTGTTTTTGTGTCTGATGGAGCTTCTGATTTCTTATCAGGCAAGCCCATGATGGGTCCAGTATATTCCACATCATCTTTTAATGGCTTGGTGCCATATTGCAACACCATCATGTCCCTATTGTACTTGGGTGTTTGAAACAAAGGTGCAATGCCCCTGAAAATTGGAAACACCTCAGGGTATCCATAGGTTACAGGACTGTCTTTTTTCTTGATCTTCACATTAACCACAGACCCTGGATGGAAAAGTGAAGGAGCGTTGTATGCACTTAGCCCGGGAATAATACCGGCATCTACCAACATCTTGGATGAATTATCAAGTGCCACGATCACGCCTCCTCCATCTACAAATTGACGCAGTTGACTTACACCCTCGAAGCCGGGACCTCCGGTCATGTCATTGGTAGCATCAGGAAATCCGTGGGAAGGAAACTCTTTTGTTTTGGTATAAGGTAATGGTCCCCATTTTTTATCAATCCCATTCACAAAATTATTACCATCACCGCGCATGCGTGGCACCAGAATCACATCAAACTTAGTGTTAAGAGCTCCGGCCCGCAGGTCATCTTTATCAATGGAGGTATAAGGAATCCCATAGCTGTCGAAAGTGAATCTCGACCAGCCTTCATCCTGCGTATTGAACCAACTGTGGTAGATGGCTATGCGTGGCAAGGTAACTTCGTGTTGTTTTGCTGTGGGTGCGGTACTTACTGCAGTAAGGTCAAGTCCAAATTGAGTACCGATCTTTTTCGCCTGATCGGAAGTGATGCCGGAGAACACGACAGATCCCGCTTCCATATTGGTTCCACCTATAGAAGCACTGGCCTCCAGCACACTAATTTTTGCTTTCTTATTTTGTGATTTAATCCAATACATGGCAGGCAGTACTGCATTTTGTGCTTTGTAATTAAGTACATACGTTCCTCCATTTCCTTCTACTTTTCCTTCATACCTCACTTCGCTGGTCACCATCTTCAGGTCACTGGCGTTGTAACTCACTTTGTCCTCCGTTTTCACATCTACACCATAGAGGTAGCCCATCGTCCAGGCGATATCGTCATAGGGAGGAAACTTTGCCTCCTTAGGATAATCTTGTTTAGACAGCAACGACACAGCGAGATTCCGATAAGGCTGATCCAGCAGCACCACGTAATCGCCTGATCCTGATTGATGCACTTCAATGTTTTGCTTAATCAACTGGTTCACTAAGTAAGCAGCCATGTTCGGGTCGCGCTGCGCTTTTGGAATTACATAAGCACGAAGAGACCCCTCCTTACCGCGCTTAATATTGTTTAGTCCTTTCTTGTAATAGTTATTAAGCAATAAATCGGCATTGGTGGCAGTATATCCCAACGCAGCGATCACACCGGCTTGCATGTAGTTCACATTATTTCTTGAAGACCAATTTACTTTTTCTGTAGCCGGGTCAGGACGGTACCATTCTCTGCTGGTGACAGGGTCTCCCGCAAAACTGGATTTAGATAAGTCGCGCACATACGTATTGGCCCCTGCGTTTCCAAAGGTTTCATAGAAGCGGCCAATGGAATTATGATTATTGGCGATCCAAAATAAATAACCGGGATACCAGCCATCGTAGAAAGCCCAGGTAAAGGCACCTGGCAATCCCTGAGTCGCCAATGCAGTTACATCGTGATTGGCCATTACCTGCCACTCGCCTACTAAAATAGGATCGATGGTCTCATTATAGGGGCCTGTTCCGGTAGACATATATATAAGTGGCACCGACTCGTGCAAGTCGTGCATCACCGTAGGGTGCCAGTCGTAATAGATCTTGTAGACTGCTTTGGTAAGTTCTTGAGATATCTGCAATCCATCGCGGTTATTATCGTGGTAAACATACTTACCCCAGTAAGGAGGTGAATGCATGAACCCATCTTCGTAATCATCATGAAATTTAGTGTAGCGATGGTACCAATCCACCTGTTTATCACGTCCGTCTACTTCAGCAGCAGGATTCACAATGATGATCACGTTGTCCATGATATTTTTAATCTCTTTGCTGCTGCTAGTGACTAACCGATAGGTTAACTCCATCATCATCTCAGGAGAACCCATTTCAGGAGAATGCAGTCCGGCATTAAGGTAGTAGACGGGCTTGCTGTCCGCAATAATAGCCTCCACATCTTTACCTTCCAGTTTGCGCGGATCTGCCAGCAGCGCCAGTTGGCTGCGGTAGTGGTCTATGCGTTTCATTACGTCTTCATTGGCGATCACCACAAGTTGTATAGGTCTTCCCTCTTCTGAAGTACCCACTTGTTGCATGGAAACTTTGGGAGAAGCCTTAGCCAGTGCCGCATAGTAACCATAGATTTCAGTAGTGGTGTGCATTTCGCCTGGAGCGCCAATGATTTTACCAAAATATTTTAATGGCGAAGGCACCTTGGCATCTGTTACCAGATTAAGCACCGACTCTGGTAAGAACCGGGTATCGGTGGTATACTCTTTTATCTTCTTATTGTACTCTTCGTCAATTTGCTGAGCAAATAAGGAAGTGCCGCTGAGGATTAACGCTAGGCAGGCAAATAGAATGTAGTGTTTTTGCATGGGAATGGTCTGTTTTTCTAGAATACGAAAAGTAGCAAATACCCTTACGCCCATGTGGTTTGTATTGATAAGCGGCAAAGTTTGTTTATAGACGTTTCCAGTTACAGGTTACAAGTTTCCAGTAATCATCAACCATTATCTAGTATCCAGTATCTAGCATCCAGCATCACCTCTTTTCAATCTTCACAGGTGTTTGTCCAAACTTCCCACCAAAAAAATCACCTTTGTTCCATGTGGGCCGCTGTGGATCGTTGGCCACCTGATATCCGGTAAGAAAATTAACCTTCACATGGGTGCCCGCAGCGTCAAAATCAAAATCCTGACTCATGTCGTCATTGGGTCTGTGGTAGGTAGTACTTCGCCATGCCAAATCGGATACACTTCTATCTATCTTATCTTCTGGAACCGTTTTGAAACCACTCTTTATAAATAAAGCGGGGATTCCTTTCTTGATGAAACTATAATGATCACTTCGAATAAAAACTACTTGCTCAGGAAAGGGATCGGGCGCAATGTCAATGTGGAGGTATTTGGCAGTAACACCCAAAGGCTTCGATAGACTCGAATGCTGCGCTCCATAAGGAACAATGTCTAAAATCGGGTGAAAGAAGAAAGGCATATCGATAGAAAAGTTAGCGACAATACTCTCCTTCGGTACCGTTGGGTTATTGGCAAAATAATCTGACCCCAACAAACCCATCTCCTCACCCGTCACGATGGCTATAATAATGGAACGTTTGGTAGGCTCCGGCAATCGCATGTAGGTACGTGCTATCTCTAATAAAATAGAAGTGCCCGAAGCATTGTCGTGTGCCCCATTATATATTGAGTCTCCTTTCATAGGCGCGCCCACTCCTACATGATCCACATGGGCAGCATACACCACGTATTCATTTCTTAATACTGGATCACTTCCAGGAATTACCCCAATCAGGTTGGAAGATTGAATGGTGGTAGTGGTGGTGGCTACTTTCATTTCCGCATCCAGGTTGAGCGCAAATGACATGGGCTTATTGGCTTTAATGCTTTCAATGACAGCTTCCATTTTCTTATTTGAATTCGAAAATAGTTTGTCGGCCTGCGCTGTATTGAACACGCCTATCACTTTTAGTTCTTCAAAAGTATTTTGTGCTTTGCCTTGCTTGTCCGCCCAACGTATAGTTCCGGATTTAGATCTGTTCACTGTAGACTCCCAGGTTCTTCGTGAATCTCCGGGCAACTGCATAGAGATTGCACCTACCGCACCGCGCTGCACTGCTTCTTCATATTTAGTGGAGGCCGAAGAAAAATAGGCGCGTTCATTGGATGGAAATGATTCCGGAGCCTGATCGAAGTAAACTACAATCTTTCCTTTTACATCTATCTTATTATAATCATCATACCCCAGCTCCGGGGCATGAACACCATACCCCACAAAGACCAATGGTGCTGAAACTTCAGAAGCATTGAGTACCAGGTTGGGTTGCAGTACGTAATCCTTACCAAAGGTCTGTACTTCCTTATTCCCCTTTTTAATTATACTTAAACTGCTTTTAGAATTGTCTACAACCCCACTCTTCAGGGTCACAGGCTGAACGTACGATTTACCCTCTACACCGGGCAGTAAGCCTATGCTGATAAATTGGGCTTCTACATATTTTGATGCCAACGCAAACCCGGGGGTGCCTGGTTTCCTACCCAGCAACAAATCATCCGCCAGATAAGTCATGTCTGCTTTGATGTGACTGGGCTTTATCTCTTTAATGGCGTTTTCAGCAGCTGGTGTGATTTGCGCAGATAAACAATGTGCCGTTATTACAAAGAGGGACACGGAGAGTAGTTTTCTTATCATTAGAAAGTTGGTTAGCTATGCTAAAGATAACCATTCCAATTTTTAAATGACAAACACTATCGATTGCGCGCTCAATTAATTTTATCCGATATTCAGAAGCCTCTAATAATAGCAGAATGATCTCTTGGTATTTGATTAGTTACTAGCAATGGCTAATGAAGCGCATGAGAAGGGTCAACTTTCCGTTTAGAAGGCTTCAAAATAAGCACCAAAGGGATGCAGCATAAAAAGAAAATGCCAATGTATAAAAACACGTCCATATAGGTAAGCAACGCAGCCTGCCTGGTCACAATCACATCCAACATTTTATTGGCCTTCATAGTGGCTTCCTCAACACCAAATCCTTGAGACATAAAACCGGCCTTCATTGCGGCAAGACGCTGTTGTACATCGAGGTCATAAGGTGATATATGACTAATCATATCACCCCGATGCTGCACGTTGGCCCGGCTAATAAAAGTACTTATCAATGCGATACCAAAAGAACCACCTAACTGCCTCACCATACCTGTAAAGGCTGCCCCTTGCCCAATCTCTTTTCCGTTTAAAGTGGACAATGCCAATGTAGTAACGGGAACAAATAAAAGTCCTAAGCCCACGCCTCGCACCATTAACAAAACAAAAAAGTCACTCTCTCCGGAATACGGGGTGATGATAGTGTATGCCCACAGGCTATAACCAAAGAAAATAGAGAAGCCGAGTGCGATCAAATATTTCTGTGGAATGCCCCCTTGAATCAGCCGCCCCACTATGGGCATCATCATACCTGTAGCTATCGAACTAGGCACCAACAAAAGTCCAGCCTGCAGGGCAGTCCACCCTAGAGAGTTCTGCGTGAACAATGGAATGATAAACGTAGAGCCGTACAAACCAAAACCTAGAATAAACGACAATACCGTACCTATCGCCAAGTTGCGATTTTTCAATACGCGTAAATCAACCACGGGATTTCTAGACACCAATTGCCTCCAAATAAAGAGGTAAGCACCTATGAAGGACATGACGGAAAAGGCAATGATTCTTCCATCTTCAAACCAATCATGCTCCTGTCCTTTTTCCAATACAAACTGCAATGAACCCACCGCTATGATGAGAAAGAAAATTCCCCACCAATCGATTTCTCCAGCCGAACGTTTCCCTCCATAGTTTGGGCTTTTTCACATAAGTGAGCGTAAGCAGCGTGGCAATTATTCCAATAGGTATATTAATATAAAATATATAGGGCCAACTAAAGTTGTCGACAATGTATCCGCCCAGAGGCGGCCCTAAGGTAGGCCCCACAATTACACCCATCCCATATAATGCCTGCGCCATGCCTCGCTTTTCGGCTGGGTACACCTCTGTAATGATTGTTTGTGAGGTTACCAGAAGGGCACCCCCACCAAGACCTTGAACAAATCTAAAAAACACAAGCTCCCAGATATTGGTAGCATTACCACATAAAAAAGAGGCAGCTGTAAAAAGAATAATAGAAGCAGCAAAGTAATTGCGTCTTCCAAACTGCTGTGAAAGCCAACTGGTAAGGGGAATGATAATTACGTTTGCAATAGCATAAGCCGTAATGACCCAACTCACGTCACTGAGCGTGGCTCCCAGGTTACCCTTCATGTCATTGAGTGCCACGTTTACAATGGTCGTATCGATGATCTCCAGCAACGCACAAAATATGGCGGTGATGGTAATAATCGCACGCGTAAACCCGTACTCTACTAAAGAATCCTCTTGAAGCATATTAATCTACCTGCACGTCTACGATTACATTCATTCCCGCTCTCAACTTTTTCGACTTTTCAATTTCATCGGTGAGCACAATCTTTACAGGTATGCGTTGCACCACTTTTACGAAGTTGCCCGATGCATTGTCAGCAGGAAGTAAGGCAAACTTTGCCCCCGTAGCCGGAGATATCGACTCCACTCTTCCCATAAATTTATCACTGGGGTAAGCATCTACCTCAATCTCCACCGATTGGCCCGGTTTCATCTTCTCTAACTGGGTCTCCTTAAAGTTGGCCACGATCCATTTTTGATTTTCACTTACAAGCGCAAATAATGATTGACCTGCCTGAACCAATTGACCCTGTTGTACAGACTTACGGGAAATTATTCCTGCTGCGGGTGCCAACACATAGGCATAAGACAATTGCAATTGAGCAAACTCAAGATTTGTCTCCCGCTCCTTGATAATCGTGCGGGCAAGTGCAATGTTCTTTTCACTCACATTACTTTGGGACTTACGCGATGAGGTTTCTCTGAATATAGATTCCTTTTGTTTTTTTGCTACTTCTAATTGTTTCACAGCTGATTCCATCTCAGCCTGCGCTTGTTCAAATTGCTGCTGCGTAATGGAGTGAGATGTAATTAGATCCTCGTATCTTTTAAAGTCCTGTTCAGCGCGTCTTTTTCTGACTTCAGCTATTTCAATATTTGCCTGATAGGCAGCAAGGTTAGATTGGGCTCCCAGTACATTCTCATAAGAAGTAGTGAAGCCTGCTTCTGCTCCCGCCAAACTCGCCTTGGCATTATCTAAGGCAGCCTGTGCCTGCATTACCTTCAATTTTAAATCTCTGTCATCCAACACCACCAGTGTATCTCCCTTTTTTACCAACTGATTATCATCTACATAAAGCTTATCGATATACCCAGATACTTTGGGTATAATCGGGCTAATGTCTGCTTCTACTTGTGCATCTTCAGTTTCTTCGTGTGATAATCCATGAATGTATTTGGTTATACCAAATATCAAACCCAGTGTAACCAGTACGATCAGTACAACAGCGAAGGCTTTATTTTTACGATTTTTATTTGAATTCGATTCCATACTATTTAAAACAACTGAGTTTTATTATTTAAGATTTCCGATTGATTGCTGCAATTCATAATAGGCTACCATCGCATTGGCATGGGTGGTTGCATAATTAAGTTTGCTTTCAAGTAACAATGTATTTGCATCCAGGTAGTCAGATAAAAGAAGCAATCCATTTTTGTATTTGTTTTCACTGATTGTAAAGTTTTCTTGTGCTTGCGCTATCGCCCGGTCAGTAATCTCCAGCTTATCCTGCATTTGCCTGTACTTTAAAAACTTTTGCTTTATCTCCATTCTGATATTGTTACCCATCTCCTTCTGAGCAGCATCTACCTGATCCATTTGGGCACGTACCTCACGCATTTTGTGGGACGCATGAAGAGCGCCTGTAATGCTATACCTTAAGGATAGTCCGGCATTCAATGCATTATTAATAGTAACTACATTAGGCAGGTAGGCATTGACTAACCCTGCACTCAATCCCAAAGAGGGAAGTCGGTCGGCCTTCACCATTTTATAACTCATCTCGCTCGCCTTTACTTTATAGGCTACTGATTTTAATTCATTTCTATTCTCTAAACCTTGTTGAAGACATTCCTCCCATGTGCTGTTTCCGGATACTTCAAATATCCCCGCTGTATCCAACACTATCTGTGTGTCTTCAGGCATACCCAATAAAATGATCAGGTTGTATTCAGCCATTTGCACATTATTATTCACTTCCGTCAATCCAAGTTCGATGGAGTTAGCTTGTAGTTCAGCCCGCAATCTATCATTGCGAGGAAGAACACCATTCCGTTCCAGGTTCCTGAATTCTTCCGCACGCTGTTCAGCTTGTTTCAGGTTTTCTTCAACCACATTTCTAGTCTCCAGCAGTTCATAGTATTGATACACTGCTTTCATGGTATTAAGTGCTACTGCATTTTTAGTAGTCTCTACATCATAACGAGCCGCTTCTTCCAGGTACTGCGTCATGGTTTTGTTATGACGAAGTTTAAATCCATTAAAAATGGGTTCAGAAGCTGTAACCTGAAGCAATCCAAGAGAATGCAAATTGGAAAATGCAGACAAAGGCGAGGGGTCTGATCCATTGTTATTATCAGAAGGTTCGGACATTTTTATGTTGGGAGTATTTACCCTTATATAAGACCCACTCACACCCACATCGGGTAAAAATCGATCCTTGGCTTCTCTCACCCTGGCCTGTGCTTCTGTCAGCTTTGCATGAGAGGTCATCAGTTGCGTGCTGTTCTCCACTCCCATTGTCACAGCCGATTGGAGCGTAATTTTTTGAATATGTTGCGTATGGCCTATGGAAATGCAGCCGCACACAAAGGATAATATTACGAATCTTATTTTTGTCATATGACTTACTTAACGATATAGCTTTTCAACATTTCCTTGAGATGCTTCTTTACTCTCTCCTTAAAGGCCTCAGCATCTTCTTTGGCTCCAATTATCTTTTCCCTAAATCCCGAATGAGTAGTTTGATACATAAGACCAAAAATTGTACTTATTACAAGATCCAGATCGATGTCTTTCCTGAAAACCTTTTTATGCTGCCCATTCTCCAATATCTTTTTAATTTCATCTTTATTGCGCCTTATGATTTTAGATAACAAATCATGGAGTTCAGGTCGCAGCAATCGCGTAGACATTTCGCGGTGAATCATCTGATAGTAATTGCGATTTGAATGCAATCTTTCCACATACAAATCAATTACTTGATTCAATTTTTGGATGGGATCCGAAGTGGTGTTACTAATATCTGTTAATCTCAGGCGAGTTTGATCCGTCATTTCCTTCACTATGGAAGCCAGTAGATTTTCCTTGGAACCAAAATGGTAATTTATTAAAGCTACGTTCGCTTCGGCTTTCGTGGCCACTTCTCTCACAGTAGTCCTATCAAATCCCTTTTCCTCAAAAAGTTCTTTGGCGGCTGCCAAAATCTTCACTTTTGTCATGGTTTTCTGAAAACAGGGCGCAAATTAAACGCTTGTTTAAGTTTTAAACAAGCGTTTAATTAATAATTCTCGCAGTTCTTAAGCAGGTTCGATTCGTAGCTGAAACAGTGCAAATCACAGGCTACAGGATAGAATTTAAATCATTCGTATTTCAATGTCTCAGCAGGATTAGTATGCGCTGCCTTTAGGGAATGGTAACTCACTGTGAGCAATGCAATAACTACACCGCATAATATGCTTCCAGCAAGCAAAGTCCAGTCCATGTCTATCCGAAATTCAAATTTGGTTAACCATTGGCGCATGACATACCACGAAAATGGAATAGCAATAATAAAAGCAATAATAGAAAGCCAGATAAATTGTTTGTTCATTAATACAAAAATATTGCTAAGCTCCGCTCCCATTACTTTGCGAATGCCAATTTCTTTCGTTCTGTTCACAGCATTGATTCCAGCCAACCCAAACAAACCCAGACATGAAATAAGAATGGCAAAGCCAGTGGACAACCCAACAATACTCATCCAACGCTGATGCGACTCGTACTGCCTGGCCACATCCTGATCCATAAAAGTATAGTCAAAAGGTTTATCAGGATATAATGCTATCCATGCCTTGGTTAATTTTTCTATGGTCTCAGGAATATTCCGGGATGACACCTTTACCAACATAGTAGCCAGGTGACCTACAAATTCTTTGTCCATACTTAAAAACATGGGGTCAATGGGCGCCTCAAGAGAACGGTAGTGATAATCTTTTAATACTCCAATAACACGAGCACCTGGCCCTACCGAATCTTCGTTGTAATTTAAGTATTCATTTAGTGGGTCTGTCCAACCCATGTCTTTTACAAGTGCTTCATTCACTACTACGGCATTGGTATCGGAAGGAATGTTGACATCAAAGTTTCTGCCCGATTCCAATTCCAAATTCAGCAACGGCACATAATACGGATCGACAGCATACACAAAGGCTGACCGATTAATGCCATCAATTTTGTACCCGTTTTTTGACCAACCTCTGTTAAAAGAAGAACTGGTACCGGAGACAGCAACCACATCCCCATCATGTTGCATACGCGTGCGAAACCGCGCAACCACTTTTTCCGCCTCATTGTTCCAGCCCGTTTGTGTAGGAATTACCAATACTTGGTCACTATTATATCCCAGGTTCTTGGTGGTTATAAAATACATCTGCTTATACATGATCACCGAACTGATGATTAAGAATGCCGACAATGCAAATTGAAGCACCACCAATGGTTTGGTAAAGGCAGTGTTTACCTTGGTCCCGTACGAATTTTTTAATACCAGAACCGGTTTAAACCCTGAAAGCACCAATGACGGGTAGCTTCCTGCCAATAGCCCTACTAATAACGTTATCATTACCCCAGAACCTAAAAGGATAAGTAGATTTTCATTTGATATGGGAATAGCTTTATCCGTAAACTCGTTGAAGAAAGGTAAAAACAAAATAGCCAGTCCAAAGCCAATTATTAATGATATGCAAGCCAGCACCAACGACTCAAATCCAAATTGGAAAATCAATTGTTTTCTGAACGCACCCAGCACCTTTCTTACTCCTACTTCCTTTCTTCGCGAGGCAGATGATGTAAGCGCCAGCGAAATGTAATTGATGCAAGCAATCAACAAGATCAACAATGCAATACCTCCCAAAATAAAAGAATACTGAGGGTCGCTTACCTTTTCCCAGTCAATTTCCTTTTTGAGGTGGATGTCAGGCAAGGCGGTATAACCGTAGTGAAAAATGTCGATATTATCGGGTACGTTTCCTTCTTTGCGCCTATTCTTCAGCCTGTCACCCATGTGCTTTTCTGTAATTTTCTCGAGGTTATAATTAAACGCAGTGAGGTCGCTTCCAGCTTTTAATTGTACAAAAGTGGGTGTGCTAAAACTTCCCCATCGATCAAGTTGTTTTTCATAGTAAGGTCTGTTTTCAATAGGAAGTAAAATTTTAAAATTGATGCTGGAGTTGGACGGTGGTGTTTCTATAATACCCGATACCAAAAAAGATTTTTCACCTTCGCTGTCAATTTGCATCGTTTTGCCGATGGGATTTTCGTCACCAAAATACTTGTGCGCCACTCCTTCTGTTATTGCAACTTCGGAATTCGTTGCGAATAACTTTTCGCGGTTTCCTGAAATCAGTTTAAAGGAAAACATGTTAAAGAAATCGGCATCCACATAAGTTAGGTCTTCGGTAAAAACTTTATCATCGTATTTTACAATTCCTTTAAAGCTGTTTGAATACCGGGTGGCATACTCCACCATAGGAGCCTCCTCCTTAAGTACCTGTTTTAATCCTAATTGCATATAAGCATGTGAGTCATTCCTGTCTTTTTCCTCTACATTTACATCCCAGTAGGCATATTCATGCACATCAATGCGATAGATGTTGTTCTTATTCGTATGAAATTGATCAAAACTTTGTTCGTCCCTGATAAAAAGGAAAATCAACATACAAAATGCAATGCCGATACTGAGGCCTACTGCATTTATAATTGAGTAAACTTTTCTTTTCTGAATATTCCTCCAGGTTACTTTCACATAATTTCCAATCATAATCGTATTTATTAAGGTGATAGAAAATCGATTTCGCAAAACAATTTCAGGATGAAAAAAACGCAGTACATTCCATAGCAACCTTCTTTTAGCATAGCCCTTGCCCCTGACACTCAGGTCAATTTCAAATTGTTCCCTTAAGTCCCCTTCAATACTTTCGTACAAGGCCTCCGGGCAAAACCACCGGAGTAAGCGCAATACAGAAGCAGAAGGTGTAGTGTTGTTATTCATTTTTCAGTACATCAACAGGTAGATTTAGTAGTTACCCCTGCCCATAACTTATTTTCAACTGAGGAATTAACTTCCACAACTCTGTTCTTGATTCTTTCATGGCGCGCAACACGGCAATACCCGCATTGGTGATGGTAAAGATTCTTTTTCTGCGCCCCCCTCTCGAATTGGTTGCGCCTCCCATGCTTGATTTTACATATCCTTTATCTTCCAATCGATATAAGGTTACATGCACGGCACTAAGGTTTACATCCCTGTCCACACGGTGTTTGATTTCTGTAACAATGGCGTTGCCGTAGGCTTCTTCTTGAAGAATTCCCACTATCGTTAGGATGAGTTCTTCAAATTCTCCCAGGTAGGATTTATTCATTTGTATATAGTTTGTAAAACAAATATACGGATTAGTATAAATTTTGTTAAAGAAATGTAGGGGGAATTTAATTTAGACGCTTAAATGTGCTTATTTACTCGTTTCTGAGTGTCTCCGCAGGGTTGACCAAGGAGGCCTTGAGCGAATGGTAGCCCACCGTAATCCACGAAATAGAAAGTACTGCGAGGCAGGTACAGGTTATTAACCATGTTTCTATTTCCACCCGATAAGTAAATCCGGACAACCACTTTTGCATGATAAACACAGCAAGCGGAATGGCGAGCGCAAAACTGATTAAGATTAGTTTGGAGTATTCTCTTCCAAATAAAGTAAGTACACTCTGAATGGATGCTCCTAATACTTTACGAATACCAATTTCCTTTTTTCGCTGCGTGGCCATGTAGGCGGACAATCCAAACAATCCAAGACAGGCAACAAAAATGGCCAGCAATGTAAACAACGCCAATACCTCGCCCATAACCCTGTCATCCTTCATCAGGTTAGCAAAATTCTGATCCAAAAAATGATAGCGCAAAGGTTCATTCAACGATAAGTTAGTCCATTCCACCTCCAGGTATTTAATTACTTCTTCTGCTTCGTTGCTTTCCAATCGCACAGCAATTTGAAATCCTTCATCGGAGAAGGAAATCATAGAAGGTGCAATTGTATTGCGAAGTGTTTCAAAGTTGAAATCCTTAACGACTCCAATAACTTCATATTTTTTATTAAGCACTTCCCCAATAGGATCATTCAGTTGTAAAGCCCTCACGGCAGCTTCATTCAGTATTACAGCGTTTGAATCTGAGGATAATAAAGGATTGTAAAATCTTCCAGATACCAATTGAAATCCAAGTGTAGAAGGGTAATCAAAATCGCCCTGAAACCGGTTAATTCTAAGAGGTTCGTCTACATAGATGGAACTCACACTACTTATCGAAAAACTATTAGGTGCTGCTGGCACCCTATTGACAACGCTAGCACTTATAACCCCAGGATGCGAACTTAACGATCGTTTAAATTCATGGATGCGATGTTCAAGCAAATCAGCATTTTCAATAATCAAAATATTATCTTGCTGAAAGCCAAGATCTTTATTGCTTATGTAATGCAACTGGCGAAAGATTACCAATGTTCCTATTATCAATAATGTGGTCAAGCCAAATTGAAAAACTACCAATACATTACGGAATATTGCATTTGATCTTCCTTTAAAACTGGATTTCAAAACATCAACCGGCTTAAATGCAGAAAGGGCAAGTGCTGGGTAAATACCAGATAAAACGCCTAGCAACAATGAAAGTAAAAACGTGAGGCCAAGGTGAAATGGGTTTGAAAAAATAGAATTTAAAAGTTCTAAACCAGTAAGATTTTCAACGCTGATAAGAATAATCTCAGCAAGTCCCAAAGCCAACACAAGTGCTAATAAACTGATAAGGATGGATTCACCCAGAAACTGAAAGGTTAATTGAGAGCGTGTTAAACCAACTACTTTTTTAATCCCTACTTCTTTGCCGCGATTTATCGCTCTTGCTGTTGAAAGATTAATGAAATTTATGGAGGCTGTGATTAATATTAACAAAGCAACGACCATCAACAGGTACACCATCGTTTGATTACCACCAGTGGTTAGGTCAAACCTTAGCGTGCCTTTAAGGTAAATGTCTTGCAAAGGTTGAACAATCAATCGAAACGCATCGTCCCTGGCAAACCACTCTTCAAACGATAAGCTACTTCCCAGATTAGGAAATACTTTTGTCTCCATGAGTTTATCCGTGGCTGCCTGAATGGTTGCCAAATCTGTTCCGGGTTTTACTTTTATATAATTGTACCTATCAATCATAAACCAGTTAGGGTCCAGTTGAGTAAGCGGAGTAGAGACAGCCCAAAAAGATGCATTTAAGTGAGAATTGACAGATTCTGTATCCACTACACCTTTTACTGTGTACAAATGAACCCCATCCTCTAATTTCAGTTCTATAGTTTTACCAAGTGGATCATCTTTAAAAAGCTTACCTGCCAGTTTCAAATCAAGTACTATTCCATTACCATCAATGTTTCCACTTCCGTTTTCAAACTGGTATGGAAAAAGTTCAAAGAAACTTGGCTCAACGAAAAGGCCAGGCTCTTTGGTGGTAAAAG
Source organism: Cyclobacteriaceae bacterium (assembly GCA_019638285.1). Taxonomy (GTDB): domain Bacteria; phylum Bacteroidota; class Bacteroidia; order Cytophagales; family Cyclobacteriaceae; genus ELB16-189. The sequence continues at coordinate 21,045 of JAHBUB010000033.1, forward strand.
TGCCAATGTTTACTTCTACATCTCCATAATTTTTCACCCGGCAAGTATTTTCTACCCAGGGATATTCTTTGGGTAATACGTCCAAAAGAATCAACGGACCATTGGCGAACTCACCCATGGTCATAAATTTGGTGGCTATCCTATATACGTTATCGGAATCCTTAAAATGCTTTTCGTAACTCAATTCACGAAAAACATAAATAAGAATGACAAGACTACAAGCAATGCCAATTGCCAGCCCTGTTACATTAATAGCCGAATAGGTGAATTGGCGGGTAAAATTCCTGATCGCTATTTTGAAAAAACTTTTGATCATATATTCTAAATTATTCTTCTTTCAATACTTCGATTGGATTCCTTAAACCAGCCTTTATGGATTGATAAGCAACGGTAACCCAGGTAATGGCTAACATGGAAAGCCCCGCCCATACAAATTCACTAATGGTAATATCCACCGGATAGGGAAATTGACTTAGCCAATCATTCATGGCGTACCAGCCTAGCGGAACTGCAATAACAAACGCTATCAATACCAGCATTGTAAAGTTTTTATTGAGAAGGAACACAACCTGATTGACCGATGCACCCATTACTTTCCTCACTCCAATTTCTTTCTTTCTTTGTTCAGCAGAGTAAGTAACCAAACCTACCAGACCTATCATAGCAATTAAAAGCGATAGCCCTGCAAATACACTAAACAATCCCCCCAACCGTTGTTCTCTTTCGTATTGACTTGCCCACATCTGATCTAAAAACGAGTATTCAAAAGGAGCATCGTTAATGCGGGCCTCCCACTTTTCTTTCAAAGCTGCAATAATGTCGCTAGCGTAATTGCTTTGAATTTTAATGGCAATCACTTTCCCAATCTCCCAAATATCTGAATCTATATGATAGAAAATAGAAGGTGCAATTTCTCTGTGCAGCGAAGCAAAATGAAAATCCTTAACCACTCCAATAATTTCCCCCACATCATCACCCAACTCGGAATAAATAATTCTCTTACCTATTGCTTCATCAGGGGTCCAGCCAAATAACCGAACGGCTGTTTCGTTAGGGATTACTTTGTTTTTATCACCCGATCTGTTCAAATCGAAGGCTCTACCAGCAACCAAAGACAATCCCATCGTCTCGAAATAATGTTCATCAATTTTAGTTTGTGAAATAGAGAGTTCAATATCACCTCCCTCCTTCTTGAAAACATCTTCAAATGAACCACGACCTGGTACTGTCATGGCAATACTTGCATCAACTACACCCGGCAGCGAACCCACCTCTTCACGGAAAGCTTTCACGCTTTCACCGAGTCGTTCAGCATTATTTAATACTAAAATATTTTCTTTGTTAAAGCCCAGGTTCTTTGATTGAAAATAATCAAGTTGCTTTTGTACAATGATGGTAGCAATAATAAAAACGATAGAAACAACAAACTGAAGAGTCACCAGGCCATTGCGCAAACCTGATTTGAATCCAGAAGCAATTTTTCCCTTCAACACATTCGCTGGTTTGAAAGCCGTGAGATAAAAAGCTGGGTAAATACCAGCTACGAATCCAACTACAATAGGAAGCGCAATCAGCAACCACAAATTGTTACCTCCATCCCATATCGAAAATGGCATTTCAATGCTCAATACATTAGAGATTACTATCCTGAAAAGTTCCAACAGCCCCAATCCCACCAACGTAGCTAACGAAGTCATCAAAATTGATTCTAATTGAAATTGAAATATCAATGACTGCCTGAATGCACCCAAAACTTTTTTAACACCAACCTCCTTGGCCCTTGAGGCGCCACGAGCTGTGGACAGGTTAACAAAATTGATGATGGCCAACACCAGCACAAAAAATGCTACCAGTGAAAATATTTGCACATATTTAATATCTCCAGTTGGTCCAATGCGATTGTCAACTTTATCCGAATATAAGTGAATACTTCTAACAGGCTGAAGGGCAAACGTCCAATCACCCTTACCTTTCATAAATTCTTCATAATTTATCCCCAACCTCCCAAAACTTGGGATAACGTACTGGGTGACCATACTTTTCATTTTGCTTTCCAAAGCTGCAACATCAGCTCCTGGTTTTAACTTTACATAAGTGGCTGTTTGCGTCCAAACCCAACTCCATTCAAATCGTTTGATGTTTGGATTGGTGTACATTGAAATCAAATAATCAAAATGAAAATGCATGTTGTCAGGTTGATGTGTCGTTACCCCGGTAATCTCAACAGCACGCTTGTCTTCTCCAAATTGCAGAATCTTTCCTAAGGCTGGCTCATCACCGAAAAACTTCTTAGCGATCTTATCTGAGATCACCACTTTGTCCACTCCTTGTAGTGCGGTTATTGAATTACCTTCTTTCAATGGGATGGAGAAAAAATTAAAGAAGTTAGAATCAGCAGCCAACACATTATCCTCATTGAAAGCCTCAATCTGACCGTTCGGCTGTTGATAGCGAACTAAATAACTACCCGCAGTATTCACCCTCATTGATTGCTCCACCTCTGGAAAGTCTTCGCGTAAAACCAACGCCAGTTGGGGCCCAGTTGAGCCCATCATGCCACCATTAGGCGCCCATATCAAGGTTTGATTTACTCTATAAAGTCTGTCCAGATCTTTGTGAAAATTGTCATAGCTCATTTCAAATTTCACATAGCTCCAAATCAAAAGGCAAACAGATATGCCCAATGCCAATCCCACTATATTGATAAGAGAGAAGTAACGCTCTCTAAGTATGTTTCGGATCGATGATTTAAAAAAGTTTCTTAACATTAGATCTAGTAGTAAGTAGTATATAATAAGAATACAGTCTATTCATTTCTTAACGCCTCCACCGGATTGGCTATGGATGCTCTCACTGATCGATAGCCCACCGTAGCCAAGGCAATGAGTAGTGTAATGCCAATACCCGTCACAAACATGAAGCTATTGAGCGGTACACGATAAGCAAAATTATCGAGCCAATTACCCATCACATAGGCCGCCAAAGGGGAGGCAATAACAAAAGCGACAACGATCAGAATAATAAATTCCTTTGAAAAAATAATGAGGATGTTTCCAGTAGATGCCCCCAATACTTTGCGCACACCTATTTCCTTTTCCTTTTCATTGGCCATAAAAGAGATCAAGCCATATAACCCCAAACAACCAATGGTAATGGCGATCCCTGAAAAGAGAATCAGTAGAGTGGACATTTTTTGTTCTGATTCATAGAATTCCTTAATCTCATTGTCCAAAAACTCATAGCTGAATAAAAAGTCGGGGTACTGTGTTGTCCATGCCTTCTCTATTTCACTTAGAGTTTGTTTCCCTGATCCAGCTTTTAATTTAACGGATGCTGTGCGGTAACTGTCGAGCTCATTGAAAAGGATAGTAGGATCAATCTCACGTGTGAGTGACATGGTATGAAAATCTTTCACCACACCTGCCACCGCCAACTTCAATCCCCAAATAGTAATGACCCTTCCTAATATATCTTCCGGGTTTTTGAGTCCTAGCGATTTCAGGAGCCGCTCGTTCACCAAGCAAGAATTGGCTGTATCCAAACCCACCAGGTTATTTCCTGCCAGAAACTCTATCTTAAACAAATTCACATAATTTTCATCTACCAATTTAACCTGTGTAAGGTGGTTATCTGCTATCCCTTCAATGGTAAAAATCGTCATGGACACCGATCCGCTGGATGGTGGTGTGTTGCATAGGCTTACACTTTCTACTCCACCCAACCTCAACAACTCAGACTTCAGCACCTTCTTATTGTTCAATGGTGCATTGTCCGGAATGGGTAGATTAATAACTGCATCTTTAGAAAATCCTAGATCTTTGTTTTCCAGAAAATTCATCTGCGATAATAGTATTACAGTTCCTACAATCAACAATTGGGAGATCACAAATTGAAATACCACCAAACTTCTGCGCAAAGAAAAGCCTCCTGTGCTCCGGTTGGTAATTTTATTTTTTAGCGCCTGTGCGGGGCTGAAGCCAGACAGTAACAGGGCAGGATAAAAGCCGGAGGCTAAACTAACTACTATCCATACGATGAACAAGAATAAGATGAGTTGTATATTAGTAAAATCTACGTGCAGGTTAAGGTTCAGGAAAGAATTCAACCGGATCAATGCCAACTCTGATAGGCCCACAGATAATAACAATGCCGCCAACGTAATTAGTCCGGTTTCAGCCAGATACTGACTTATTAACTGGAGCCTTTGGCTTCCCAACACTTTGCGAATGCCTACTTCCTTTGAGCGTTTCACGGCCACTGCAGTAGAGAGGTTGATAAAGTTGATGCAGGCCGTAATCAATAAGAACAATGCTACTACTCCCATGGCAAGGATGGATGTTTTACTAACTGTAGCATAACGATAGTTACCGAAGCGCGTATCATAATTCATATCCTGAAGTGGCTGTAACCATCTTTTTAAACTTACTTCCTCCCTATCGGTCTCATGTTTTTTGACAAATGAAGGAAATTGATTGTTGATGGCATCAGGAGATGTTCCTGCTTCCAACATGACATAACATTGATCATCGCTATAAACACTGCCCCAGTCTCCATCTTCTTCCTTCTCTTTTTGGATGGTGAGGTAGGAAATAAGAATTTCAAAAGGAAAACTGGTATTATCAGGATGATCCTCCATGACACCGGTCACCTTCAGATCTGTCTTATTATTCAATTTGATAAGCTGACCCATAGGGTTGGCGTCTCCGAAAAATTTCTTTGCTATATTTTTTGAAAGAATAACTTGATTGGGTTGCTGAAGCGCTGATTTGTAGCTTCCCATCAGGAAGTCTCTCTTGAAAAAAGTAAAGTAGGTAGAGTCAGTGTATGCGACTCCGTCTTCCTGTTCAAAAATCTTTGAAATACCACTGTCAACAATAGTAAACAGTGCGTTGTTATCGCCTGAAATAAACAAGACATGCTGGATACCAGTAAATTCACTGGCTACAGCCTCAGGGAGAGGGACAGGCACACCAGCAAAAAAATCTTCCCTACCGTTGTTCTGTGATGAAGATACTATCCGATAAATTCTATCCTTGTTGTTATGAAAATTATCAAAACTCGTGTAGAAGGTGATCATCAGAAAAAGCACCAAGCTGCAGGTAATACCCAATGCAAGGCCAAAAATATTAATGAGGGAATAACTTAAATTCCTTTTTAAATTGCGAATGGCGATGGTGAAATAGTTTTTAAGCATACTCTTAATTAATAATTTTAATCCGTCTAGTTGATTATCTTATCTATTTATTCATCCCTTAATGAATCAACAGGATTGGCAACCCCAGCCTTTCTGGCCTGATATCCAATGGTAAGGAATGCAATGACCACATTGATAAGTCCACCCAGCAAAAAATAATAAGGTGATAAATCTATTTTGTATGCAAATCCACTTAACCATTGCTCCATCGCATACCAGCTTACAGGTGCTGCTATCAGGAATGCTATCAACAGAAGCTTCATAAAATCCGTGGAGAAAAGAAGAACAATTCCTGCCACAGAAGCCCCTAATACTTTTCTTACCCCCACCTCTTTCGTTTTTTGCACCACCATAAAGGAGATCAATCCAAATAACCCAAGACATCCTATACCAATCGATATTCCTGCAAATATTTTAAAGATAGAAAAGAGCTGTTCTTCCCTACTGTAATTCTTCGCCATAGCATCATCAAGAAACTCATAGGTAAACAAATAACCAGGATAAGCCATCTCCCATACACTTTTTATATGTTCGATTGTTTCTGGAACATTGCTATTGGAAATCTTAACACCTCCCTCAAAGTACAGCACAGGGTATTGAAACATGACAATGGGTTTAATCGCCTCCCGAAGTGACTTGACATGAAAATCTTTCACCACTCCTACCACATTTCCCTTAATATCATTCATGCCAAACGAAATCTCTTTGCCAAGAACTTCTTCTGAAGAGTACCCCAACTCGCGAGCGGCAGTTTCGTTAATTACAAATTCAATTTCTTCCCCATTCTGGTTCTCCTTTAAATACCACCTTCCGGAAGTAAGCCGCAGATCGTATGTTTTCAAATAATCGAAGTCCACAGTTTTAAACGATACCTCAAAATCTCCTTCAAGTCCGGTCACTTTTACTTCAGAATTGATGTCATTATCAGATGTGGGAGCTCCTACACCAAAAGAAACGTTTTGTACATTGCTATTCGATAGCAATTCAGTTTTCAGTGTGTGAAGTAATGTAGGGTCATTATCCTTTAAAGAAAAAGTTACAATCTGTTCTTTATCAAATCCGAGCGGTTTGTTTCTAAAAAAGTTCATCTGACTCGCCACTACAATTGTTCCAATAATTAATACCTGACTAATCACAAACTGAAAGGTGACCAATCCACTTCTGAGAAAAAGTGAGGAGCTATTGTGGCTACTCAATCTGGCTTTCAATGCGGCCACAGGTTTGTACCCAGATAAAATCCAGGCAGGATACAAGCCAGACAATAACGAAACCAATAAAATACCACTCGCAAATATCCAAACAGAGGATGGATTGCTTAACGTAAGCATGGACATACCTGTATCCAAAAAGGTATTTAAGAAAGGAAGTACACGTTCTGCTATGCCCAATGCAATCAATGCCGATATAAATGTCAGCACAAACGCCTCACCCATGTATTGGCTCACAAGTTGCGTACGCGAAGCCCCCATCACTTTTCTCACTCCTACTTCTTTTGCTTTCTTGATCGCAACCGCTGTACTTAAATTAATAAAATTGATGCATGCAAGGAGTAAAATAAAAATCCCAACCATACCTAACACCCACAAATACGTAGTGTCAATAGTATAACCCGAATTAGATTGCGCATACGCTTTATCAAAATGAATTTCGTTCAGTGGTTGTAACTCATATCTTGTTTTTGTTGCGCTCTCTTCGGATAAGTATTTCTTTGGAAGTGAAACCATTTTTTCCTCAAAATCAGCTTCAGAAATGCCATCAGGAAGCAGGATATAGTTGGTAAATTCAATTGTCACATTCCATGAATCATATTTAAACGCACCAATAAATTCATTATTAAACGAGTCAATCGACACAATCATCGAAAAAGTAAGGTGAGAGTTTTTTGGAGGATCCTTAATAACACCAACGATTTCTACATCGACTACCTCAGAAATATTTACTATCTGTCCAATGGGTGATTTCGAACCAAATCGATTTCGCGCCATAGACTCAGTGACTACCGCTACATTTCTATTCTTAAATGATTGAAGTGGGTTTCCTTCTATTGCTGGGAAATCAAAAACTTTGAAAAACGAGGAGTCAGCAAACATTACATTTGGCTCTATCCACATTTTTTCTCCCACCTTCAACTGATGTTCTTCTGGTGGATAGATTTGTGTAACTGCCTTCAGCTCCGGGAAATCGTTTATTAAGGCTGCCCGCAACGGAAATGGAGTGGAAGAAGTACGCTTTGTCAATGATCCGCCTGATTCTTCTCGGGTGACCCTGAAGATGCGATCTTTCTTAGTATGGAACTCATCAAAGTTGAGTTCATAGTCAATCAACAGAAACAAGATCAAACAAATGCTTATACCCAGACTCAGACCCAACAAGTTGATGATGGTCGAAACCTTGTTCCTAGTTAGATTTCTAAAAGTTATTTTGAGGTAGTTCTTCAGCATAATCTGTTGGTTGATTTCCGCTTATTATGATTTACCCAGACCATAAACATGCCAATAATGTAAATACTTTATAATCAATTAATTACTTAGAATAGGTGTTCGCTCTTGTAAAAAAGAGTAACAGAAACGATACACATAAATGTGTGATATTGTTACAATTTGCTACCTTGATCCTCCAATCATTTGAGAAGCAATGACCAAAGGAAATATTCTTATTGTAGATGACGACCGGGATGTATTGGAAACAGCTAAAATGTTCCTCAAGCAGGAGTTTTCAAATGTCGTAATTGAAGAAGATCCTGAAAATATCCTACCTCTGTTAAATCAGCAGGATTTTGATGTTATCCTTTTGGATATGAATTTCAGCAAGGGAATTAACGATGGAGCGGAAGGGTTTCAATGGCTCGATCAAATTCTAAAACTAGACACCCAAGCCGTTGTTATTCTTATCACAGCATACGGTGAGGTAGACCTTGCTGTAAAGGCGATGAAATGCGGAGCAACAGATTTTGTACTCAAACCCTGGAAAAATCAAAAGCTATTAGGCACCATCTTGTCTGCCTTTCAACTGAGGAAATCCAAAAAAGAGCTTGAAAAAGTAAAGTTGACCCAGGAAAAATTGAGTAGCGATCTGGACATTGGCTTTACTGATTTTGTTGGTAGTTCCAACGCCATACAACGGGTGCATGAATTAATAGATCGTGTTGCAAGTACGGATGCGGACGTGCTAATCCTTGGTGAAAACGGAACTGGCAAAGAGCTGGTAGCACGCGCCATCCATCGTCAGTCCCTTAGAAAAGACAAAGTCTTTATCAGTGTAGACCTGGGTGGAATCACAGAATCGCTTTTTGAAAGTGAGCTATTCGGTCATGTGAAGGGTGCCTTTACCGATGCCAAACAAGATAAGCCAGGAAGGTTTGAAATCGCCTCAGGAGGAACATTGTTCCTGGATGAAATTGGTAATCTCTCCCCTTCACTTCAATCCAAATTGCTAACCGTTCTCCAGCAGCGAAAGATTCAACGGGTGGGATCCAACAAAGAGATCAGTGTAGACTTTAGGCTAATATGCGCCACCAACATGCCGCTGTACGAAATGATCTACGAAAAAAAGTTTCGTCAAGACTTATTGTATAGAATTAATACAGTGGAAATCAGAGTGCCACCGCTTAGGGAAAGACAAGAAGATATGGATTTGCTCGTTCAGCATTTCCTGGAGATGTATGGCAAGAAATATAAACGTCAGGGAATAAAGATGGATAAAGCTATTTTCACGAAATTAAAAAAGTATCCTTGGCCAGGCAACATCAGAGAACTTCAACATGCGATTGAAAGGGCTGTGATCTTAACGGATGGGAAAGTGATTCACTCTGCTGACTTACTTATTAACAGCATTCCGGCTAAGTCGCAAGAGCCTAGGCAGCAGCTTACGATGGACGAAATGGAAAAGTCTTTTGTTATAGAATCATTAGACAAACATGAAGGAAATGTAAGCAAGACAGCGCGTTCGCTTGGGATGACGCGTACCGCTTTGTATAGAAGAATGAAAAAGTATAAGATATAATTTTGATCAATGAACTGTTGACAGTTGATAAAAACAATTGACAATAAACATGGTTGCACTGAATAGTTGTCAACTGATCTTTGTCAACTGTCAATTTATTTTTTTGACCCTCACTTTGCAAATCATCGAAGAAATCAATGAATATGATAATCTTTGCGTGAAACTTAACACATGTTCTATAAAAAATTCACCTTCTTAATTGTTCTAAGGATTGCGTTGCTGACAGTTAACGTATTGATACTTTCCATTATTTTCGGTGATACCCGACTTTTTTTTAATCAAATTATTTTATTTGTTCTGCTGACCATTCAAATAGGGGAATTGATCCGGTTTGTGAACCATACCAATCGGGAGCTTGCAAGACTTTTTCTGGCCATCCGTTATTCCGACTTCTCCATTACATTCCGAGAGCCTCCTTTGGGTAAATCTTTTAAAGAACTCCAGCATAGTATGATGGAAATTATTCAAGCCTATAAGGACGTGAAAATAGAAAAAGAGGCGCAATATCATTTCCTGCAAACGCTTGTCAAGCAACTCCAGTTTGGAATCATATCACTTGAAAGTGAAAGCACTATCACCATCATCAATCCAATGGCAGAGCAGTTGGCAGGAATACCTGGAGCAAAGAATTGGAAGATAGTGAAACAGTTAAATCCGGAATTTGCGGAACGGATGGATGAACTTGGTGACAATGCCCGAAGCTTGATGCAGTTTACAGTCAATGGAGAGAAGAAGACATTCGCGGTGGATATCCGCACTCCCATTATTCTGGATAAGCCACACAAGCTCATTACATTTCAAGACATCAATTCTGAAATTGAGCAAAAGGAAATTGAAGCATGGCATAAATTGATTCGGATTCTAACCCATGAGATCATGAACTCGGTCACTCCCATTGCTTCGCTTACTGAAACCATGCAAACTATGCTCGAAGACAAAGAAGGAGAGCAGAAGCAAATAAATGAAATTGAAGAAGAAACCATTACAGACATTCGCTTTTCATTAAAGACTATTCACAAGCGCAGCGAAGGTCTTCTCAGCTTTGTTGACGCCTATAGAAAACTGACCAAGGTACCTCACCCTTCTATTGAATCCATTGTAGTAAAGGAAATGTTGGATGAAATTATTCGGCTGATGCAACAACAAGCTTCTGAATTAAAATCAATTGATTTTATAGTGGATGTAAATCCGATTGATCTTATTGTCCGTGCTGATCCCAAACTCATTGAGCAAGTAATTATCAATTTGGTCACCAATAGCATACAAGCCATAGACAGTAAAAAAGCCGGAATGATCACTTTAAAAGGGTATAAAGAAAACAACCGGATCATTATTGAAGTAGCTGACAATGGAAAAGGAATACCAGAAAAAGAATTAAGTGAAATTTTTGTTCCGTTCTTCTCTACCAAAAAGGAAGGATCAGGAATTGGTTTAAGTCTGTCAAAACAAATTATGAGTCTTCATGGAGGAACCATTAAGGTAAAGTCTACCCATGAAAAAGGAACTTCATTTTATTTAAGCTTCAGAAAGAAATAGTCTTGAGTATTTAGTCCTTAGTCCTTAGTATTGAGTATCCGTTCACCCAATACTACTTTGTCATGTTCGCCTTTTTTGCCCTAAGCCCTGAAGGGAAAAGGCGAAAAAACCAAATCGATTTTCGAATGTAACAAAGTTGGACTAAGGACTAAGAACTAAATATTAAAAAATTGAAAGCTGAATCAATTAGAATCAATTCAAAACGGCTGAATGATCGCATTCAGGAAATGGCTCAATTTGGAGCACTTGCATCTGGAGGAGTGAAGCGTTTAACGCTCTCTCCTCAAGATAAAGCAGCCAGAGATTTGTTCAAGCAATGGATGGAAGAACTGGGGCTTGAAATAGCAATTGATGAGATCGGAAATATGTTCGGTATATTAAAAGGCAAAAATGCTGATCGATGTATCGGAATTGGTTCTCATCTGGACAGCGTGCCAACCGGAGGAAGATATGATGGCCCAGTAGGTGCCCTTGGCGCACTGGAGGTGGCGCAAACGCTAATCGAAAATAACGTGCAACTTAATAGCACGCTGGTCGTAGCGAATTACACCAACGAAGAAGGGGTTCGTTTTTTCCCAGATATGATGGGAAGCCTTGCTCACGTCAAACCAGAAGAAGTGCCAAACTATTTAAAGGCCAAAGATAAAAACGGAATTACTATTGATGATGCACTTAAAGAGATTGGGTACAACGGAGGTATGAAATGTGGAACTCTTCGCTACAATCATTTTATAGAAATCCATATTGAACAAGGTTCAATCTTGGAGGAAAGGAAAATTGATATTGGTATAGTGCAAAGCGTACAGGCCATTCATTGGCTAAAACTTACTTTGATTGGTAAGAGTGCGCATGCGGGTACAACCCCCATCCATGCACGAAATGATGCCTTCTACGCTTTGAGCAAGCTATCCTGTTTTGCAAGAGAGCTTTGTTATAAAATTAAAGACCAGCTCATTACCATTGGCACTATCGAAGTGAAACCCAATGTAATAAATGTAGTACCTGAAGAAGTAGTAGTGACACTGGACATGCGAAATCTTAGTGATGATAAATTGAAGCTTGCGATTAATCAAATCGAAAACTTTATTGCTACTGATGAATCGTTTGCTCACATCAAAGTAAGCAAAGAAGTATTAGTAAATGTACCCGCCATACCCTTCAATGAAAACGTGGTAAATGCCATCGACAAAAGTTGTCAACAGCTTGGGTATTCATCGTACAAGATGCATAGTGGCGCTGGCCATGATGCACAAATTCTGGCAACCCAATTTCCAGCCGCTATGATTTTTATCCCATCAAAAAACGGAGTAAGCCATGACGTGGATGAATACAGCAGTCCTGAGCAAATTGAAAAAGGAGCCAATGTGTTACTTCACACTGTACTTCATCTGGATGAGTGATCACTCGTACTTAAGTGTTTTCGCTGGCTGTGACCAAGCCGTTTTTATCGTTTGGTAACTAATGGTAATTGCTGCGATAAGCAACGAAATACCGCCAGCAAATACGAACACCTGCCATCCTATACCCACCCGGTATTCAAAGGATTGCAGCCAGGCTGTCATAGTATAATAGGTGATAGGAATTGAAATTAATAAGCTGACACCAATTAGAAACAAGTAATCTTTTGATAACAACACCAACAGAGATTGTTCGGTGGCACCCATAACTTTGCGGATGCTTATTTCTTTCGTCCTGTTTTGCATGGCCAACGAAGCCAAGGCATAAAGCCCCAGACTTCCTATAAGAATGGCAAGAAAAGTGGCAATGCTAATAATCTTACCCAGGTTCTGGTCATTTCTATATTGTGCTGCCATGGCCTGATCCACAAACGTAAAGGCAAACTCTTCGCTATTGGTCAATCGATCCCAAATATTCTTAACAGCATCAATGGTATTTGCCATATTTCCCGCCTGAAGGCGAACAAATAGTTTTGGTGTTGGATTATTATCTACGTTTATGTTTTCTATTCCAGAAGCAATCACTCCCGCATCCATTACTAACACCAAAGGTTCAACAGCTGTGTATAGTGATGAATAATTAAAATCTTTCACAACGCCTATTATTTCATGATCTCCAAAATTTTTACCAGGCAATCTTTTTCCAATGGGGTCTGTTAATGAATAGCTTTTAACCAGAGCTTCATTCACAATAATTGACCTGCGAGGATCAGCAGTGTTTTCTTCCGAAAAATTCCTGCCCGCCACCATCTCCATATTCATTTCCGGAATATAATCTGCGTCTACTACATTCAAATTAAAAGTACGATAGCTTCCCTGCTCGTCTGTAAAACCGATGTTGGTCCAGCCTCCGTTGCCAAAATCATGAGAAGCTGCAAATACCCCGGACACACCACTGACTTTAGCTAATTCATTTTTAAAGGGTTGGGCTTTTTCAAATCCTTTTTGTACTCGCTCTACCAAACGGAAATTTCCGGGCACATTCAGTTGAATTACCATCAACTGCTCCTTATTGAAACCAAGGTCTTTGTTTTGCAGGTAGGTCAATTGACTCCTCATGATGAGCGTACTGGAAATTAATAATATCGACAACACCAATTGAACCCCAACAAGCACTTTCCTTAGTCCTTGTTTGCTACTTCCTGTCGTAAGATTTCCTTTCAAAACTGAAACCGGCCTAAATCCCGACAATACAAAAGCCGGGTAGCTCCCAGCAAATAACCCAATAATCAAAATAGTACTTAGGGTAACCAACAACATAAACCTGTTGGGTTCCATCACCAACTGCTTACCCGACAGATCGTTAAACAATGATAAATTCAAATAGGCCAACAATACACCTATCACCAGGGCAATAATGGTGACGATAACCGCCTCCCCAATGAATTGAAAAATCAAATGCTTTCGCTCCGCACCTACCACCTTCCTTATTCCCACCTCCTTTGCTCTTCTTATCGACCTTCCAACAGAAAGCGTAACAAAGTTGATACAAGCAACTAAAAGAATAAGCAAAGCGATAGTTGCCAAAATTGCTGCATACTTTGGATTGCTCACTGGGGCAATGCCAACGGGATAGTAAGTATCCAGGTGAATATCTGTGAGTGGCTGAAGTCCCAATTCGTATTTGGCATCAAAGTCTGGGCCCAATACTCCTTTCATAAAAGTTTGCATCTTACTTTCTAATTGCGGCACATCCACATCATCCCTCAACAACACGTAGGTTTCCGGAGTAATGCTAAACCAGGCAGAAGTCAAAGTCCGTTCGCCATACAGCTTGGGATAGTTTAGATCAGAAATCAAAATATCAAACTGAATGCTTGAGTTGGTGGGTACATTTTTAACCACCGCTTTTACAGCAAAATCCTGAAAAACATCGTTAAACTGAATGGAAATAACTTTGTTGATGGGATCATTATCACCAAAATATTTTAAGGCCATCCGTTTTGTTATCACCACGCTATTTGCGCCAGACAAAGCAGTTTCTGTGTTTCCCTCTTCAGTTGGAAAGTCAAAAACTTTGAAAAAATTTTGTCCACCAATAGTAACTTGCTCTGAAAATAAATCGTCACCTACTTTAACTTGCGGCCCAATATTATTTATTCTCACCTGATATTCGACTTCCTCAAAATTATCTTTCAGTGTTGGACCCATAGGAAATGGGGTTACGGTATAAAAGAAAACTTCATCCTTTCCATAATCTTCACGTGCCCAAACCCTGTAAATCCTATCCGCCTTAGAATGAAAGGTGTCAAATGTCCACTCATCTTTCACAAAAAGAACAATGAGAATACAGCATGCAATACCGATGCTCAATCCTAGGATATTAATAATGGAATGGGTCTTACTCCGAAGCAACGACCGAAATGCAATTTTTAGATAATTCTTAAGCATAGGGTTGGCTATTTAGAGGAGCAATCTAGCAAAATACCATATTAGAAAAAAGGCCCGAAAAACTATACCTAGGTGAATGTTATGAGTTGTTAATTACCTGTGACGAATTTGTTGTTACTTTCATACCCCTGTTAACGGTAGAGACGATCAATAGAATGTAATTCCTTATTTGTTTTTTCTTAACTTCGAGTTATCAGTTAGTTTAAGTTAGCAATTATGTATATCGCGTTAATATTTCTGGCAAGTATTATAAATCACCAGGAAGTGCCCTATAAGCCTGATGAAGAGTTTACCATAGCGCTCGATTTATCTTTCAAGCAAAGACCACCAGCTTCTAATTATAATTACAATTTTGATGAAACCAGCAGAGAGTATCAAAAACGAACCATGCCTGGCGCTACCCCCTATGTGATCTTATCCATTTCTATAAACAAAGTAAATGAGAACGAAACAAGATTAAAGATTTTTCAGGGTGATGAAAAAATGGTGCTCAGTAAAAAGTTAAATAAAAAATTAGAGTTTAAGATTGACGCGGGATATACGGATGACCTTGTGGATCAATTACCTGGTCACTATCATATCATCTCGTTTTATGATAATAACAAAAAGGAGGTAAGTCGCATTGTGATCAATTTTGATAAGGACGGAAATTACTTTGTCAACGGTAAAGCTCGAGGGAAAATATAATTAACAACTCATCGGGTATGCACCTTGAAAACAAGAAATTGCCACCAAAAATCCGGAGGGCTTACTTTAAAGATGCTATTTTTTGCATCACCCGCTCGACCATTGGGTCACAATAAACCAAATTGAATTCAAATATTTCTTCCGCTGCGTACATTTTTTCAATTTCTGATCTCAACATTTTCTTGGCCCTATTCAACCTCACCTTTACATTTGACTCGGTTATGTCGAGTGCTGCAGCTGTTTCAGATGTATTCATCCCAGTAATTTCTCGCAACGAGAATACCATTCGATATTCTACTGGTAGAGAGGTTATCGCTTTTTCTATAACCTGACCAAGCTCATGGTTTGCCATTGATTGGCCGGGATCATTGTCGCTATTATTCGAAAACATCGGCTTCATTTTTTCATTGGTGTTCTCTAGACTCATTCTCTCATTTTTATAACTCGCCTTTTGTGCCTTTTTGTAGCAATTATTTAGCATGATTCGGACGATCCAAGTTTTGAAGGTTGACCTGTTCTCAAATTTAGACAAACTGAAATAAGTGCTTACAAGTGTATCCTGCATCAAATCTTGCGCATCCGCATGATCATAACCGTAGGATCGGGCCACCTTATATAAGTAAGGATTATACCTCCTTATTATAATTTCATAAAGTGTCTCCTCTCCTATTAATATCCGATCAATAATTTCCTGATCACTTAATTGGGCAATTCGTTTTGTTATCGAAGCTTCCATTATTGTATTAACTTAATTCCTACTTTATCATCTAATACAAGGCTTCCGCCAATAAAATTCCCTACCATCAAAAGAAGAACAAGAAATACTTTAATTCCTAGTACCGCAACACTTCCTTCATGGAAAGACGGATAGGACAGATACATCGAATAAGCCATTACCGTATATCCAATCAGTACAACTCCGTTTATACTACCATGAAGCAAAGCCTTCTTCATGACGTCTTCCTTTTCCGCTGCAATCGATGTAATATCCAAGGCTCCAAAAATTGCAGCCACCCATCCTATCCCAACTCCACATACCAATATCCAAAAAGAAGCAAAAGCAAAGCTTACATTGTGCGTGTATATCAAAAGCCCATAGAGTAAACATTCCACAGGAAAAAGGGCCGCAGGAAAATGCAGTAGCATCATATGGATAGGATGGCCGAAAATTTTCATTTCCAAATCTTCTATCTATACAAAGGTAAATATGAGTAAAGCGACAAATGCAGCCACTGCCACCAGTGCATGCACAAATGCTATACCCAACGGCCGGGTCTTTGATTTTAGATTAGTAAAGAAAAGATAAAATCCACCCAAGGCTCCTAAAACAAATAAAATAATGCTGAATTGGGGGTAATTTGTAGGATTTTGAAGTGCATACACAGTAATCAACACCAGAGCAATTGCCGCAATAATCCCATGACTATAGATTACACCTTTTGGTGCATCATTCTTTGAAAGCCACTTCAGGAGGATAATAAGCCCTAATACAGCCGCAATGGCAAATAGAGCAATAGTTATATATAACATAGTCTTAAATTTTGGTTACGATCAGTATAGAGTGCCTTATCTTCCGAAAGGTTACAAACAGGGGCTCGTATATTTTCTGTTTCAATTCAGACACTTAATTTTACAGCACTCAAAACCGAAAGAATTTTAAGCCATGGGACGTATTTTTGAAACGAGAAAGCATAAAATGTTCGCACGCTTTGACCGAATGGCCAAAGCATTTTCTAGAATAGGGAAAGAAATTTCAATCGCTGTAAAAATGGCTGGTCCATTGCCGGAAAATAATCCCCGGCTTAGAATGGCCATGCAAAATGCCAAAGGTGCTAACATGCCTAAAGACCGTGTAGAAAATGCCATTAAAAAAGCATCGGCAAAAGACACCGCCAGTTACGAAGAAGTTACTTACGAAGGCTACGCAGCCCACGGAGTGGCTGTGGTTGTAGATACGCAAACCGATAACCCCACCAGAACAGTTGCCAACGTGCGTTCCTATTTCAATAAACTAAATGGATCTTTGGGCACACAGGGCTCGGTAAGCTATATGTTTAAAAAATTGGCTCTTTTTAAATTTGCACTAGGTAAGTTTAATGCCGAAGAGTTGGAGTTAGAATTGATAGATGCCGGACTTACAGATTTGCAGGTAAGTGAAGATACTGTTTTGGCT